>CAYZWT010000031.1:0-44671 GCA_964482225.1 uncultured Anaerolineales bacterium | reverse complement strand
ATCAGTTCAGAATTGGCGGCGAAAGCAGCCAACACGTTGTGGACGGCGGCGGCGACCCTTGGGGCGCGGGCGTCTCGCCCGCCTGGTAGGGGCTAGACCAACGGTGGCGCAGCCACCGTCCCTAGCTCCTACCACAAAACCATAGAAAGACGCGTTAAACACGTATGGGTCAAGCTGACGCTAGACGCATGTATGCGTCCGCAGCGTCCATAGCCGAGGACATGTGCTCACCGCTTGCGGGGTGCTGGCAGCACCGTTCTGGACAGTCGAGGACTCGTCCCCTCGAATCCGAACTGATACGGCTATGCTGCCCTGGCCCCTAGAATTGACACCCCCGATGACGTAGCTATCATTGGCAACTGCAACCGCCCGGCGGCAGGGTCGCCGCCCTGGATACCCGTAGAGAAGGGAGCCCGCCGCCATGCCCGAACGCCACGAACGCCTGCTGAACGCCCTCACCCAAGAGTACCGGCAAGCCTACGCCCCATCGGGGGCGGCCCATGAGCGCGCCTCGCGCGTGCTGGTGGATGGCATCAGTCATGGCGCCCGCACCCATAATCCGTTCCCCCTGCGCATCCGCGCCGCCCAGGGCGCACATATTACCGAGGTGGGCGGACGCCGCCTGCTGGACTATTGGCAGGGCCACTATGCCAACATCCTGGGGCACAACCCCCCCGAGGTTACCCAGGGGTTGGTTGCCATGCTGCAAGCGGGCTATGGCCTGCAAACCGGGCTGCCTGAGGAGCGCGAGGCCGAATACGCCGAGCTGCTGGCCCAAACCACCGGCGCCGACCAGGTGCGCCTGACCACCTCTGGCACCCTGGCCACCATGTACGCCCTCATGGTCGCGCGGGCCTATACGGGGCGCAAGCTGGTGCTCAAGGTGGGGGGCGGCTGGCACGGCGCCAACCCCCTGGCCCTCAAGGGCGTGGCCCACAGCGATGGCGGCTATGACCGCATAGATTCGGCGGGCATCTCTTCTTCCGCCGATCAAGAGATCCTGGTCACGCGCTTTAATGATGTCGAGGCGCTGGAGCTCGTTTTTGCCCTGTATGGCGACCAGATCGCCGCCTTTATCTTTGAGCCCTGCCCTAGCATCGCCGGGTTCATCCCCTCTAGCCCCGCGTATATGCAGGCGGCGCGCCGCCTGACGGCCCAGCATGGCGCTCTGCTCATTCTGGATGAGGTCATCACCGGCTTTCGCTACTGCGCCTCCGGTGCCCAGCGCCTGTATGGCGTGCAGGCCGACCTGACCACCTATGGCAAGATCATCGGCGGGGGGATGCCCATTGCGGCGGTGGCGGGCCGCGCCGATCTGATGGCCCTGATCCGCGAGGGGGCCTCGCCCCGCGTCTGGTTCAACGGCGGCACCTATTCCGCCCATCCCCTCTCGGTGCTGGGCGCCCTGCTCATGCTGCGTTACCTGGTGGCGCACGAAGATGAGGTGTACCCGGCGCTGGCGGCCCAGGGCGAGCGGCTGCGCCAGGGCATCGAAGAAGCGATGGCGGCAGAGGGCGTATTGGCCCGCTGCACCGGCCGGGGCAACGCCGCCGTCCAGGGCAGCTCGCTCTCCACGGTCTACTTTCCGCTGCAAGAGGACCTGGCGCCCCAGGGCCCCGAGGCGTTGCACGACCCGCGCCTGTGCGATCTGACCCTGGCCGAGCCCGTGCTCAAGATCGGGCTGCTGCTGCAAGGGGTGAACGTGGTGCACGGGCTGGGCGCCCTCTCGATGGCCCATACCGAGGCCGATCTGGAGCGCACCTGGGCCGCCTTTGGCGCCCTGGCCCAGAGGATCCGTGCGGGGGCCTAGCGGGCCCGGTCAATAGGTATCAGTTCAGATTCTTGGGGAAAGCGGCCAACACGTTGGATTCGTCGGCGACGAACCTTGGAGGGCGGGCGTCTCGCCCGCCACGCTGCGTACGCAGCGTAACGCGCCGTCCAACTGCGCTCCCAAGCCGAGTCTATGTGCTCACCGATTGCAGGCTATAGGCATCCCGTCCCGGACAGTCAAGAACCCATCCCCTCAAATCTGAGCAGTTACGTCAGTAGGCGTTGCGGTCGCCCTTGAAGAGGTTGATGAACGTCCGCATGATGATCTTGAGATCGAACAGGAACGACCAGTTCTCCACATAGTAGAGGTCGTACTTGGTGCGCTCGACGATGGAGGTATCGCCCCGCAGGCCGTTCACCTGGGCCCAGCCGGTCATGCCGGCCTTTTCCGAGTGCCGCTCCATATAGCGGGGCAACACCTGGCGGAACTGCTCCACAAAGATCGGGCGCTCGGGCCGGGGGCCCACCAGGCTCATATCGCCCACCAGAACATTGATGAGCTGGGGCAGCTCGTCCAGCGAGGTGCGCCGCAAGAGCGAGCCCAGGCGCGTCTTGCGCGGATCGTCATCTGAGGCCCACACCGGGCCGCTGGCCGCCTCGGCATCCACCCGCATAGAACGGAATTTGAGCATGGGGAACGGCTTGCCATCCAGCCCCACCCGTTCCTGGGCGTAAAAGACAGGCCCCCTGGATTCGAGCCGCACCAGGGCCGCCACCAAGAGCATAAAGGGCGAGAGCAGCACCAGGCCCACCCCGCTCACGATCAGGTCCATGCCGCGCTTGACGGAGCGTTTCCAGCCTCGCAGGGCCACGTCGCGCACGGTCAGGAGCGGCAGCCCGTCCAGGTCGCTGATCGAGACCTCAGAGGCGATGATCTGGAACAGATCGGGGAACACGCGCACCACGGCGCGCTCGCTCTCGCAGGCGGCGATGAGCGCCAACAGGTCCTCATGCGAGGCATCGGGCAGGGCGATCACCGCCTCATCGATCCTGTGCTCTCGCAAGATGCGCGGTAGATCGGCCCGAGAGCCCAGCACCGGCAGGTTGGCCACCTCTTCGGGGCCATTCGTACCGTTGACGAACCCGATCACCCGGTAGCCCAGCCGCGCCTGTTGCGTCTTTTGCAGGATCATGCGCGCGATCTCGCCCGTCCCCACGATCACCAGGCGCTCTGGCCGGTAGCGCCGCACGATCTGCCGCACCCAGCCGGTGAGCGCCCTGCCGATCGCCAGCAGCACGACGCTAAAACCCCAGTGGTAGATGATCAGCCCGCGGGTGAGTCCTTGATCGGTGCGCATGGAGAGAAAGCTCAGCGCCGTGGCCAGCAGCGTGGCGATGGAAACCGCCGAGAGGATGCGGTAAAAGAGATCAATGCGCGAGCCGCCGGGCCGGATATGGTACAGCCGGAAAAAGAAAAAGGTGATGCCGATGGAAAAAACGTGGATGACGGCTTGCGCTGCATAGGTGCGGAACGGCGCCAGCCGCAGGGGCGCGGGGATGGGGATGCGCGTGCGCGCCTCATAGGCCACATAGTAGGCCAGCCCGGCCATGGCCAGATCTACCACCAGGACCAGGAGGCTCAGCCAGGCGCTCGAACGCTTGGACATGTTTGCCCCCACCTATGCCGATGCCACGCGCTGCCGCTCGGGCGGGCGCAGGCGGTTGGCCAGCAGCGCCTTGGCGCGCAACAGCGCCACGCCCAGGTCCACCGCCCAATTCACCATAAAAAACGATCCGGAGCGATAGTGTTTGTCATGAAAGATCTTCATGGCGTCATAAAAGGCCATGGTGGCCTGCAAGCTGTTCTTGCGGCTAGAGGCCCCCTTGACGTGCAGCACCGTCACCTGGGGAACGTAGCGGACCTGCCAGCCGCGCTGTTTGATCCGATAGCACAGGTCCAGATCCTCGCCATACATGAAAAAACTCTCGTCCAGCAGCCCGGCCTGCTCCAGCGCCTCAGAGCGCATCAGCATAAAGGCCCCCACCACGGCGTCCACCTCGGTCTCGACGTGCTCGTCCAGATAGGTCATGTTGTAGCGGCCAAAACGCGGGCTGTGGGGAAACAACTTGCTCAGGCCGGTGATATGATAGAACGAGACGCTGGGCGTGGGGAACCCGCGCCGGCAGGCGCGATCCAGGCTGCCATCCCGGCGCACCAGGCGCGGCCCGGCCACTCCGGCCTCGGGGTGTGCGTCGAGATAGGCGAGCATGGCATCCAGCGCGTCGGGCGGCAGGATGGTATCCGGGTTGAGCAGCAGGGCGTAACGGGGCAACTCGGTCGTCCCATTCCCCGTCCCATAGCCCAACAGCCGGAGCCCCAGGTTGTTGGCATAGGCATAGCCGCCGTTGCGCTCCGAGACGATCAACCGCGCCCAGGGATACCCTGACCGCACCAGCTCGGCGCTGCCATCCTGCGAACCATTGTCCACCACCACCACGGCATAGGCATAGCGCCCGTTGCTGGCGGCGATGGAATCCAGACAGCGCGCCAGGTCGTCGCGCGTGTTATAGTTGACGATCACGATCCCCAAGTCGAGCACATCTCTCCTGGTTCAGGCTGGGCGTTGTCTTACAGACGCGCTCGCGGCGCGCCACGTTCCCCACAGGCGCGCTACCACTGGCGTTTGGGCCAGGGGCCGGGCGGCGCGTGGCGCAGGCGCCATGCGATGCCTGCCGGATAGCCCAGCATCTTGGCCACATCCCCCACCAGGCGGATCACCGGCGTCCAGGCCAGGGCGATGGCCCGCTCGCGCCAGGGCAGCCCCTGCACATGCGGCCACAAGCGCCGAATAGCGCCCCGCAGCATGGCCGCCACCCCCGCCGCGCCCAATAGCAGCCAGGCCGGATGCCAGAGCGCCAGGGCGATCAACAGCGGCCCACCGATCAAGTACGTGCCATAGCGCAGGGCGTGGCGATAGCGCCAAAAGTCGGCCTTGCCATCGCCCCGGGCGTAGCGATAGTACTGCCGGTAATAGGCCCGCAGGCTGCTGCGCGGGGTAAAGTGCACCACGGCGTCGGGCGCAAAGGCAAAGCGATAGCCCGCATCCCGCAGGGCGAAATCGAACAGCAGGTCCTCGCAATAATCCAGCCACTCGGGATAGCCGCCCACCTGGGCCCAGGCCTCGCGCCGCAGCGCCACCGAGCGCGAGGAGGGATAGAATACCTCCGGATCGAGCTCCTCCAGGCGGGGCAGCGTGGTGGCGCCCAGGGCCAGCTCGAACAGCGAGCGGTACTCGGGCACGAAAAAGCCGCTGACCACATCCGGCGCGGGCTCGGCGGCAAAAGGCGCCACCAGGCGCTCCAGCCAGTCGGGCTCCAGGCGCACGCCGGCATCGGTGATGGCGATGATGGGCCCCGCCGCCGCCTCGATGGCGGCGTTGCGGCCCGCCGAGATATTGGCGCCCGGCCGCACCAAGACCTGCATCGCAAAGGGCGCCTGGCGACGAAACGCCTCCAGCGCCTCTGTCGTGCCATCGGTCGAGCCGCCATCCACGATCACCACCTCGTCGGGCGGGCGGGTCTGGCCCGCCAACGAGCGCAACAGGCGGTCAATCGAGGCGGCCTCGTTCAGCACCGTCGCTATTACCGAGACGCTCTGGCTCATGCCCCTCCTTTGCGGCCCCATTATAGCCACATGGGCCATGTGCGACAATTGGCGCGGCGCGGGCCAACTGCGCAACCTCATTGCCCCAGCCCCCTTGGCGATGCTATAATGGCTGCATAAACCACGGTCGAGAGCACGCGCAACAGCGGGAGGGGCGCCATGGATTTTGCACAGATTCGCCAGGAATACGACCGCCTCGCGGCCCAGCTTGCCCAGGGCCAGATCGAGCGGCAGGCTTTTCTCGCAGCCCTGGGCGCCTTGCGCACCCAGGGGCCCGATGGCCGCTGGTGGACCGTTGACGCCAACACCGGCGGCTGGCTGGTGTGGCAGAACAACGCCTGGGAGCCGGGGCAGCCGCCGGTTGCCGCGCCGCCCAAGCCACCCCCTCCCCCGCCGCCCGTCGTGCGCCCGCCCGCGCCCGCGCGCCCGCCAACTCCCGTGGCAGGGCCGCCGTCTGCCCCAACGCCCACGGCGCCTCCGCCAGCGGCCCGGCCCCCTGCCGCGCCGCCAGGGCCGCCGCCCGCGCCCGCTGCATCCGCGCCCCCAGCGCCCCCTCCGGCGGCCCGGCCTCCTGCGCCCCCTCCGGCGGCGGCGCCACCTGCCCTGCCTCCTGATGATCTGCCGGAAGAGCTGCCGGAGGATCTGCCAGAGGAGTTGCCGGAGCCTATGCCGGAGCTGACCCCAGAGCCGACTCCAGAGCCGGCGTCCGAGATGGCGACGGCGCCCGAGCCGGTGGAGGAGCAGGCTGCGTTGGCAGAGCCCCCCGAGGCCGAGACGCCCGTGGAGATGCCCGCGCCCGAGGGTTTGAGCCCCCTGGAGCGCATCCAGCGCTGCCTCGACCCCGATGAGCCCGCCTCCGAGGCCGAGGCGCAAGCGCTGCTCGGCGAGCTGCGCGGCGCGCCCACAGAGCCTGCCATAGCAGCGGCAGAGGCCCGGCTCGATGAGGACATCGCGGCCTTGCGCCGGGCGTTGCGCGCCGTTCCGCTGATAGATGATGACACGCCGCCGGGCGAGATCGCCCCCGGCTACTTGGCTGGTGCGCTGGCTGCACTGGCGGATATGGCGCCGTTGGGCGATATGGAGCTGGTGGACGAGCTTGCGCCCTCCGAGGCTGTGCTACGACTGGCGCAGCTCGTCGCCCTGGGCGCGGCCCCGGCCTCGGCGCGCATCGCCCCCCGTGAGCCCGTCGAGGGTCCCCTGGCAGCCCTCACGGCCCAGGCCCAGCGCCAGATGAGCGACGCGCAGATGTGGGAGGCGGCCCTGGCCGGCCACTATGGCCCGTGGCTGCGCGGGCTGGCCGAGCAAGTGGGCGAAACCGATGCGCCCGAGCACCCACTCTGCAGCGCCGGAGAGCTGGCCGCCGACGCCCTGGCCGAGCTGGCCGAAGAGCTGATCCGGATGCTCAATATCGCCGATGCCGAGAGCGCCTCGCCGCGCGCTCCTTGGTTCCAATAGGAGGAGGAGATCATGTGGAACCTGGCCCTCGATCTGCGCGAGATGGCGCTGCTTTCGGCCCTGGCCCAAGAGCCGCCCACGGAGCGTTCGCCCCTGCGGCGCGTGTGCGCCGCCGCGCTGCAACGCCCCTGGGGCGAGATCCTGGAGCGCAGCCTGCCCGGCTTTGTGGAGCGCCGTATGGTGCTGGCAGACGATCAGGGCGCGCCCTGCCTGAGCCCCGAATGGGAGAGCGTCCTGGCGATCTTGCACGCCCCCGAGCAAGTGGCCTCTTTTGGGCGGCAAGGCAGCCTGGCCGTGGGCGAGACCATCGCATGCCGCCGGGGGAATCTGTGGGCGCTGCTGGCCCTCTCCCGCGACGCCGACCTGCTGGTGTTGACCTGCCCGCTAGAGCGCGCCCAGATGCAGGGGTGGTTCGTGCAAGAGCTATGCGGCGGCCTGGCCCCGGGCGAGAGCGCGCTTCCCGTCCTTTCCCTGGATCTGGCCCTGGGCGAGCTTTTGATCCTGCTGGGCCTGCAGGCGGTCTACCGCCAACGTGCGGCCTCGGCGGCCCCCCTCCGGGGCGCAGACCTGTGGGTCAGCGGGCCGGAGCTGGCCGCCCTCACGCCCCAAGCGTTGCTGGAACTCTGGGGAGACCAGGACGCCGCATTGCCCATCAGCGCCGAGGCGCTGTGCGAGTATGTGGCCAGCGACGAGCACCGCCAGGCCACGGCGACGCGCCTGGTGCAGCGGGGCATCCTGTGGGCCACCCGCGATAGTTGGGCGCTGGGCGAGGAGCTGCGGCCCTGGCTGGATCCGGGCCTGGTGCAGGATGCGATCTCGATCCAGGGCGCGGGCGATGGCGGCTGCGCGATCCTGCTCCATATCCTGCACGATGGCTGCCTGCGTATAGAGGCCAGCCCTCTTTCGCCGTTGCATGTGCGGCTGACCGGCCTGCCCGGTGCGCCGGACGCGGAAGAGTGGTTCGAGCAGTTGTTCCCCCCTGTGGAGGAGCCTGCGCCAGAGCCAGAGGCGCTCGCAGAGGAGCCGGGTCCAGAGCCGGAAGAGGAAGGCGCTGCGCCCACGTGTGGCCGTTGCGGGGCCGAGTTGCAGCCCGGGCAGAGGTTCTGCGGCAACTGCGGCGCCCCCACCGGCGCCGCCGAGCCCACGCCCGAGGCGCCCGTATGTCCCGAGTGTGGCGTGCTCGTGCCCGCCCATGCCCGTTTCTGCCCCGAATGCGGCGCGCTGCTGACGGGGCTGCCGGAATAATCGCTCTATGAACATATCGCGCACCAGGAGGGGATCATGAACTGTCCACATTGTGGCGCTCCTGCGCCGGATAACGCCCGGTTCTGCCAGGAATGCGGCGGCGCCTTGCAGATCGTTTGCCCCCAATGTGGGCAGACGGCCGCCCCAGGGGTCCGGTTCTGCGGCAACTGCGGGACGCGGCTGGGCGCCCAGGATGGCGCCAAGGCCGATACCAAAGCGGGGCTGATGGGGGCATTCCCGTCGCCGCCTCCGCCGCCCGCAGCGAGCCCGGCGCCCTCTGCTCCGGCGCCCAATTACCCGGCGCCCACCCAGTATGGCATGGCTGCCCCGCCCCCGCCCCCTGCGGCGCCCGCCCCCGCCCCGGCATGGCAGGCCCCGCCCCCGCCCCCTGCGGCCCCTTCCGCCTGGCAGCCGGCGCCCCCTCCTCCGGCCAACGCGCCGAGCTGGCAGGTTCCGGCCGGGTTCGAGGCGGCCCACACTGGCTACGAGTTCATCGGCGTCATGCCGCGCTTTTTCGCCGCGCTGATTGATGGCGCGATCGTGGGCCTTGTGGGCGCCGTGATCATGGCGCTTGCCATGAGCGGCGGCGGCATGTACGACGAGGGTACCCTGTATGCGGTCTATACCATCGTCATGCTGCTCTCTCTGGCCTATACCCTCTTGCTAGAGGCGGGCGGCGGCACCCTGGGCAAGCGTATCCTGGGGATGCGCATTGTCTCGGCGGATGATGGCGGCGCTCCCGGCTTCAAGCGCTCCCTGGTCCGCAACCTGATGCGGATCGTGGATGGGCTGCCCGTCATGTATCTCGTCGGGATCCTGTCCATCGCCAGCTCGGACAAGAAACAGCGCGTGGGCGACCGTGTGGCGGGGACCTACGTGGTCAAGAAATAGACGGCTCTTGGGTCTGACCAAGACGAAAAGAGAACCCGGAACGACCAGGTTCAGCACGCTTGGTGCGCAGCCCCGTGCGCCAAAGCGCTGGAGGGCGGGCGTCTCGCCCGCCCACGCTGCGACGCAGCGTCCGAAGCGCAGCTTTGTCCGGCGCTCTTGGCGCCTGTATTCTGGGCTCTACGACCTGCCAACTACCACACGCGCCCGGCCAGGTCGGGCGCGTGGCGCGCCAGGTCGCGCCGCAGTTGCAGCAGCGCCATGTCCCGCGCCTTGGCCTCGAGCATGATGTCAAAGGGGCGCAGATGCTGGGCCCCGCGCAGCCAATCGGCAAACTCCCACGGCACCACATAGTCGGCGTGCTCGTTCCAGGAGGGCGCCTTGAGGCGTTGCGAGCCCTCCAGGCGGCGCATCTCGCTGCGGGCCGAGCAGAAATGCACCTTGGGGCGCACCCCGGCGGGCCAGCTCTCCAGCGAAATGGCCAGCGCCTCGTGCAGCTCGATCCCCTCCGGGTTCCAGACCCGGTGGTGCAAATAGTCGAACACCAGGGGCGCGCCGCAAGCCGCGTGGATCCGGCGCACGTCGGCAAAGCCAAAGCGCCGGTCGTCCTGCTCCAGGGCCACCCGCCGCCGCACCGCCTCGGGCAGCGCCTCGTAGCGGCGTGCGAACCGCTCCCGCGCCGTCGCCGCGTCATCGTACACGCCGCCCACGTGCAACACCGCCACGGCCTCCGGCCCCAACCCCAGGGCGTCCAGCAAAGCGGCATGGGCCGTCAAGGAACGGATCGAGCGCTCGGCCTGCTCCTCGTCCAGGGCGTTCAACACCAGGCTGTAGGGGTGAAAGGAGAGGCGGAGCCCCAACGAAGCGATCAATCCGGCCAGTTGGTCGAGTTGGGCGCGGCACTCGCCTATCTGGCGAGCCAGCTCGCCGGGGTCCTCGTGCAGGGCGCGGGGGAGCACGCCAGAGTGCATGCGGTACAGGCCGATGCCGTTGGCCGCCAGGTAGAGCGCGATATCGCGCAGGTAGGCCAGGTTGACGCTCAGGTGCCCCGAGGCAGCGGGGCTGCGCCCATCGTAGGAGGGCAGATCGGGCGCGCCAAAGGCCCGGATGGAGAACCCGAGCCTATGGCGCGCTTGCTCGCCGCGATCTCTATCGGCAGGCATGGCTACTTGAGGGGCGGCTCGCCCTGGATGCTCTCGACGAACGCGACCGCGTCGCGCACGTCGTCCTTTTCGCCCAGCAACACCAGCCGCACGCTCCCCTCGGCCCCGGCCAGGCCACCCGCCGCCGTGGGGATGGCGTCCACGCCAAAGAGCAGGGCCAGGGCCTCGATCTCGGTGAATATCTCGCCAAAGACGGGCCACAGGCTGAGCACTGCCCCCATCTGCTCGTCCTCGGCGGCGATCAGGGCCGAGGCCTCGACGATATCAAAAGGCACCTCTTTTTCCAGCCCCACGGGGATCAGCAGGCGCAGTTTTTTGCCGGTGATGGGGCCCATGGCACCGCCGATGGTGCCGCCCGTGGGGTTGCCCACGCTGATGCCCGCCACCCCGGCCTCATAGTTGAGGGCGTTGGCCCCCTTGATGAACACGTCGCCGGGCTTCATCTGGGCCAGAGCGGTAAAGCGATCCAGGCTCGGATCGGGCTGGCCGTTCACCAGCACCAGGTCGGGCAGCGTTTCCACCTGCCAATGGGGCCGATCCTTGGCCGGGAAGGTGCGCCCCGAGAGATAGGCCCGCTTGTCAATCTCCTGGCCCATCAGCTCCTCATAGATATAGGCGTTGGTGCTGCCGCTGGGCAAGACGATGATCCCCTTCTCCAGCTTTTCCTGGATGAACCGCAGGGCCACCACGCCCTTGGCGATCAGCCGCTTGGACTCGGATACGGTCAGAACGACTTCGGCCTTCATAATGCTCCTCCTATTGAAAACGAACCAACGCCTCGGTCTATCTCGCGCCCCTATTGTACTGTAGCCTGATCGCGGATGCGCGCAAGAATGGCCTCGCCGATTCCCGATACCCGCATGATCTCGTCAACGGTCGCAAACGGCCCGTACTGCTCGCGATCGTCCACGATGCGGGCCGCCAACACCGGCCCGATGCCGGGGAGCTGCTCCAATTGGGCGGCGGTCGCCGTGTTCAGGTTGATCAGCCCCGTCGCGCCCGTCGCTGCGCCGCCGGATGTCCCGGCGCTCTGGGGCATGGGCGTCAGGCTGGGGCGCGGCGTGGCCTCTCGCAGCGGCGCCCGAATCTGCTGGCCATCGCAGATGTGGTCGGCCAGGTTGACGCCCTCCGGGTCTGCCTCCTCGGTCAGGCCGCCGGCGGCCTGCACCGCGTCAATGATGCGGGCGTCCTCGCCCAACACGTACACGCCCGGCGCGGCCACAGCCCCCACCACGTGCACGCGGATCGCCCTGGTGGGCGTGGCCGTCGGCGCGGCAGCCGTCCCGGTGGCCTCCACGAGCTGGATCGCCTCCGGCTGGGGCCGCCGCTCGTAAAAGAGGTACAGCCCGAACACCGAGACCAGCGCCAGCGTCAGGTAGATGTGGCTGCGATACTTGGTCAATGCGTTTCCCATCGCTGCCTCATGCCCTCACTCTTTGCGTCTCTGACAAGCTCTCCGGTCCCTCGCTGCGAGGGGTATTGTAAGCGAGCGCGCAGTCCTATGGCAAAGTCGGCGGCGCCTGTGTATCGCTACCGGGCGCCGCGCGTGGCCGGTAGATAGATCCAGTGGCATGGGCCCAGCGGCGTCTCATAGGCGCCCATGTCCACAACTGCGACGCCGTTCCCCTTGCCGTCAACGATGCGCGGATTGCCGTCCAGGTCGGTGATGACGCCGGGCGGCACGGCGCTGTTGTCGCCGGCATCTATGGCGGGCGAGCAGACCCACAGGTGCAGGTTACCGGCAGCGGTGTCCAAAAAGCGCGGGTCAATGTCAATGTTGCCGCCGTCATCCCAACCGCAGGTGTGATCCCAACCGCTGCCAGAACCCCCGCAACCACGGATGTCACTGTAAGAGACGTCAGGACTGCTCCTGTCATTGAACACCTCTGGCCCGCTGAAGGTGGCGACATTGCCCCACAGGATGCTATTGGCCAGAGTCGGCAGGCACTTGTCCGCATTGTACATGCCTCCGCCATCCTGGGCGGCATTGCCTGAGAGGGTCAGGTTGGTCAGCGTTGGCTGGCTCTCTTGCTCGCAGTACATCCCGCCGCCCCAGCGTTGGGCTGTGTTGCCGAAAAAGACCACGTTCGTCAGCGCCGGATCAGAGAAGCGATAGTTGTACATCCCGCCGCCGTCCTCGGCGTCATTGCCGGTAAAGCTCACGTTCGTCAACGTCGGGTGACTGCTGACGTTGTTGCTGAGCCCGCCGCCGCCACTCTCGGCCCCATTGCCGACAAAAGCCACGTTCGTCAGCGTCGGGTTGCAGTCGTGGTAGTTGTACATCCCACCGCCCATGCCTTGGCCGTGATAGTAGGGCGTCCCGCCGCCCATCTCTTGAGCGGTGTTGCCGAGCAAGACCGCGTCCGTCAACGTCGGGCTACCGTAATAGAGGTTGCATATGCCGCCGCCGTTTTCAGAGTTGTTCCCGGTCAAGAGCGCATCTGTCAAGGCATAGTCGCTAGAGTAGCTGCCGAGCCCACCGCCGCACCTTCCGGCCGTGTTGCCGGTAAAGGTCACGGACGTGAGCGTCGGGCTCCGGTAAGAGATGTACATCCCGCCGCCCTCCAAGTCGGCCGTGTTGCCCGTAAACGCCACGTTCGTCAGCGTCGCGTCACCAGAGGCGCCCCCGTGGTACATCCCGCCACCGCTGTGGCCAGCATGGTTCTCGATAAACGTCACGTTGGTCAGCGTTGCGTCGCTGTTGATGGCGGACAATCCGCCGCCGCTTTCGGCGACATTGCCCGCAAAGACCACCTCTGTCAGCGTCGGGCTGCTCAGCTCACTGGCCATCCCACCGCCATCGCCATAGGCGACATTGCCCGCAAAGGTGACGTTGGTCAACGTCGCGTTGCTTCCGTACCCGTGGTACATGCCGCCGCCCCATCGGTCGTCGGCGGCGTTGCCGGAAAAGAGCAGGTTGGCCAGCGTCGGGCTACTCTGGTAGAGGTGCATCCCCCCGCCATACGCGTCGTCGCCGAGGCCGTTGGCCCACCCGGCCGTGATGGCAAAGCCGTCCAGCCGCGCGGTCTCGGTCACATTGTTGCCAACCACGACATGATAGACGTTGGCGCCGACAAGGTTCGCGGTGTCGGTGACCACGCCGCGAGGGTCGGTGAGGTCGTTCCCATCAATGTCTCCGCTCAGCACGGTGAGGTGCGCCTGCCAGTCGCGCTGGTCAAAGTCGCTTTCGTCCCCGGCAAAGCCGCCGTATAGCGCCACGCCCGGTCTCAGAGCAAAGGAGTGTATGCGCTGGTTGCCCGGATAGTGCACGCCCTCCTTGACCCAGATCTGGTCGCCGCTGTTGGCCAGGGCCAGCGCGTTCTGCAGGATACAGGCGTTCGCCCAACTGGAGCAGTCTCCGCTGCCCTGCTGCTGCGGCGCGGCATAGAGCACGCCCGAGGCCCGGGCAGGATGTGCGTTGCTTAACCAGACCAACAGAGTGAGCGCCAGCCCGAAACACAACACCGCTACCACTCCAACCAAGGTGCCAGTAACTCTGTTCATCGTGTTCCTCCTGTGGAGATGAACGCGGACCACCCAACCAGCAACGCTCAACGACCCAACTCACTTTCGCTCTGAAAGTGAATGGAGCGGTTGTTACATGCCTTGGTCTATCTGTGACCGATCCGTGAACACGATATGCGCGAGATCAGGCCCCTGCCCGGGCGCTCCCCCACCGAACCACAAACTCATTCCTCGATAGGCTCTCCCATCGTTCGCAGCCAGGCCGTCAGCAACCTGACGCCATAGCCCGTCGCGCCCTTGGCCATATACCCCTTGGTCTCGCCGGACCAGGCCGTTCCGGCGATATCCAGGTGCGCCCAGGGGTATCCCTCGGCAAAGCGCGCCAAGAACTTGGCCGCCGTAATGGCGCTGGCCTCGCGCCCGCCCGCGTTCTTGATGTCCGCCACATCGCTCTTGATCTGCTCGCCGTACTCGTCGAACAGGGGCAGTTGCCAGACCTTTTCCCCCGAGCGCTCTGCGGCTTCCGCAAGGGTCTCGGCCAAGGGCTGGTCGTTGCCCATCAGCCCGGCGGCCACGTGCCCCAGGGCCACCACGCACCCGCCGGTGAGGGTAGCCAGGTCCACCACGGCCCGGGGCGCATAGCGGCCCGCATAGGCCAGGGCGTCGGCCAGGATCAGGCGCCCCTCGGCGTCGGTGCTGATGACTTCGATGGTGAGCCCCGCTTTCGAGCGCAGCACGTCGCCCGGCTTGTAGGCGCGCCCGCCGGGCAGGTTCTCGGTGGCGGGCGCCAGCCCGATGACCCGCAGCGGCAGATCGAGCTCGGCCACAGCCCGCATGGTCGCCAAGGCGGCCGCCGCCCCGGCCATATCGTACTTCATCTGCTGCATCCCTTCCACCGGCTTGAGACTGATGCCGCCGGAATCGAAAGTGATGCCCTTGCCGATGATGACATAGGGCGGGGCGCTCCCATCGGCGCCCTTGTGCTCCAGTACGATGAACCGGGCGGGCTCGCGCGAGCCCTGGGCCACCGCCAGCAGCGCCCCCATGCCCTCGGCGGCCATCTCGTCTTCGTCCAGCACCCGGCAAGCCAGCCCCACCTGGCCCGCCATCTCTTGCGCCGCCTGGGCCAGCAGGGTGGGGGTCAGCTCGTTGCCGGGCCGGTTGACCAGGTCGCGGGCGTAGCAGGCGGCCTCGCCGATGATGCGCCCGGCCTGGGCGCCGTGCTCCACGGCGGCCAGGGCCTCCCCGCTCCACTCCACCAGGGTCAGCTCCTCCAGGGGCGGGCGCCGGTCGGGATCGGGCTGGCGCGCCGCCTCGAACCGATAGCCGCCCAGGAGCGTGCCCTCCACCAGGGCCTGGGCCGCCTCCTGGGGCGCCAGGCCGCCCGCCCCCGCGCCGTGGACGACGCTGGCATAGCGGGTGACGCCCAGCTCGCGCACCTGGCGCGCCAACATGGCCGCCGCCTGCCGCAGCCTATCGGCGCTCCATGCCTCCCGCTTGCCCAGGCCCACGACGAGGACGCGGGGCGCGGGGATCGCCCCCCGCGTATAGAGCAGGGCCATCTGCCCCAGGCGCCCGTCGAAATCGCCGCTCTGGATGCGCTCGCTGATGGCGCCGCCCAGGGCGCGGTCCACGGCGGCCGTGGCGCCGCCCGGCTCGGCCACACCCTGGAACAGGTTGACAACGATCAGCTCGGCGCCGGTCTCTTGTATCGCGCCCTGGACGACGTTGACTTGCATGTTGGGTTACTCCTCTTGAAGCTCTAAAAGTTAACGCTTGTTTACGGGTAGGCCGCTTCGGTGGGCGCGGCCAGAGGCGCCCGCGGAAGGGCCGTCGCAGGCGGATACGGCTCCTGCGTGGGCGTCAAGGGAAAGCGAGGATGGGTCGGCGTCGGGGGCAGCGTGGGCGTTACCCAAGGCGTACTGGTAGGCAGAGCTTCCAGGGTTGCCCGCTGAACAGGGTCTAGCGTCGGCAACGGCCCCAGCGTGATCGGCACCGGGGTTCCCTCGTAGTAGACTTGGGCACCCTCAGACGTGAGATGGATGCGCACGGAGTCACTGATGTAGGGCAGGTTTGGTGTATAGACCCCCGCTATCAACTTAAGGGACCCCTCAGAAGGGATGCGTACCCTTCGCTCAAGGATCAGAGGTTGCTTGGCCGTTATGTTGACGTCCGATCTCACCCCTCCTTCTATCCATCTTCCCTGATCCTCTATGGAGGCTGGCGGATAGGAGATAAGAGAGACCTGCAAACCGGGGATGTCCTTTTCAGCCATGACAGTTATTCTAATCATTACCGACTCTTCCCTGCGAACCGGCTCGGCCACCTCGATCTTGACGCAGAGGCCCTGGTTGCACTGTCCTCTTCCAGAATCGGGCGCCCCCGCGCAACCTGCCACTACGACCATCAAAAGCGC
This sequence comes from uncultured Anaerolineales bacterium, assembly GCA_964482225.1. Classification (GTDB taxonomy): domain Bacteria; phylum Chloroflexota; class Anaerolineae; order UBA1429; family UBA1429; genus UBA1429. The sequence goes on along the minus strand of CAYZWT010000031.1, from coordinate 28,605 downwards.
GAGCAACCATGCGTGTTTCATCTTGATCTCCTTTACCTTTAGGGGATGTTTCGCAAGGCAATGGACAGATACACCCGCGCTTGCACCGGCACGACGCTCACCTGGAAGGTGTCGTCGGATGACTTGATGCCGTCGCTCACCCGGATGACCACAGCGCAACTGCCCAGCCATCCGGCCTGCGGATGAATGTCCACAAAGCCTTCGGCATCTATCGTCACCCCGCAACGCCAATCGCTGGTATACATGATCTGCCAGCCCAGCTCCCAAACCTCGCTTTCCGCATCTGCTGAATACGCCCCCAAGTTAGTCGCATCCTCCCATCCAGAGTCCTGCAAGACGGTGCGGTCTGGTAACGGCAGCCAAAAGTAGGGTGGCGTGTCATAGTCTATGGTGTTTTGGTATATCGCCCGCACAGCATCATGTTGGTTCTGTCCGCTGTCTTTCCAGCTTTCCCAGAATGTAGAAAAGCGGTCCTCATGGGGCGCTTGAAAGGCGATGCTGGTGAGAGGGGCAAAACCGAAAGTGGCGCTGTCAAAGCCCTCATTGGCGCTGTCATAGAGGTCGTACAATGCCCCCGCCACGCGTCCTTCCACTGTATCGCCCCAAGGGAATGAGGGGGGGAAGTCATTACGACTTCGCATTTCGAGATTCTCAAAGGCTCCGCCTCCAGCTCCACATGGTCCAGCCCCAAAATCATAGCAAGGATCGCCATTCACGACCAGGGGCAAGAAATCAGCCCAACCCTCGCTCCATGCACACCTTTCAGTCTCTTGGCTAAAGATTTCATGATTGTAGCAGGTGATATCCCACCAAAGCCACCAGCCGGTCTGGTTCCACATGTAATGGTGCCCTGCTTCGTGCACCACCGTATCCTCGGACAATACGCTCCTATCTGCAATAAATACCCAAGGACCGCCCGGCCCGGCATAAAAACAAGAGCTGTTGCAGGGGAAAAGGCTATTCTGGTCTTGCTCCCAACGCGCTGTAATACCGCCAGGGTCAATACCTGCATACGCCTCAATGTGCGCCCAAGCTCGGTATAGATCCTGGAATACCCACATAGCAGAGAGCGTAGGCCAATAGCTCGGAATAATAGAGCTGAAATCCACAATAGCTCCATCCGACACATTCAGACTGGTGAAACTATGCCATTGATACACTTGTCCCGCCAAATCGGTAACTCGATGTTCAGATATCGGATCCTCGGCTTCCCATATCACATATAGATCCAGCCGGCGGTTCGCGGGGTCCGGGTCCGGATCATCCTCATCCCAGTTTAGGCGCGAAGGGAAGAGAAAGAAGCCATTCTCATCCGTGATTGTCTCAGCCAGAAGCTCGTCCTCATCTCCCGAGTCCTGATCGTAAAGATAGACCTTGGTGTAACGTCCCGGCGCACTGTTGCCGCTTCGATCTGCATAGGTAAGTGTCCCCTGAACGGTGACCTGTCCCGGCACGTACTTGCGGATCAGGATGTCATCCACCCAAGGGCCTTCATACTGCACGATGTTATCGCTCCAAAACAACCATCCGACCCATACGCTGGAATCCCCCAGGTACTGCTCCAAGCTGATAGTTTGTTCCTCCCAATTTGCGAGACCGCTCCAGGAGAAGCCGAAGAAATGCTCGCCATCGGAGGAAATCCCAAAGTAGAGATAGTCATAGTACAGCTCGATCTGCCGCCAAAACCAGAAAACGACTTCGGCGGCTGCGGCGTCGCTCAGATCAAAAGGGCCATAGATCATCCAACTGGCCATGTTGGGCGGATAGTGAGGATTCGTGGCCGGATCATACCCATCAGCCCCTCCGTTGGCCGGCCAAGCCGCCCAGGGATAAGGATTATGGGGGTCAGGATGGGCGCGATAGTCGTCATCATCCCACAAGTATTCCTTCTCATCATCGGGGTAGTCATCAACCAATATCCAGCCCGCATTGGGAAAGAGTCCCTCAAAACCTTCCCGTTTGATCTCTTGCCAGCCCCCAAGAGACAAAGTAACAGACTCGCCATTCTCCTGTTTCTCTGGGTCACGGTCTGGCGTTTGAGAGGGCACTGCCCCTTCTGACAGGCGACGAGAGGTTAGGCGACCCGGAGTTCCAGATAGCAGCTCCGGCAGAGGGCCGACCGGAACATACTCGACCACCAGACTGGCGCCGTTCAGCCAACCGCTTTTGCCAGGCTCTGTATCCCGAACCCACAGATACCAGTAGCCCTGGGAAGGCGTTCCCTGGAAACCGTCCAGTTCGGTTGCTTTCCCGAACTCGGCCGTATCGCCACCCTTGCCCTGTTCCCATAATGTCAACTCCCCGCCCACATCCCGGCTTAGGCGTACTTCCAGTTGATTCGGATCAGCGTGCTCGATCAAGTACCTTATGTGCACTGTGGTAACGGTGGTGCCCTCTGGCGCGAGCGGATCGAGCAGACAGATCTGAAGCCAGCGACCATCACCGGGAATGGGTTGTTCCGGGGCAGATCGGCCACAAGGGCCTGTAAAAACAACGTCATCGGGTACCTGCTCGGCGATACCTGTTTCTCCTTGAGCTGTTACCGATTGCCCCAATGCCAGGTTTAGCAGGAGGACCAGGGTTGCGCCAAGACACAACCAAAGCCTTTCATGCCTGTTTCTTTTCATGCGGTCGCGCATAATCATCAAACTAGCAAGTCGGAAAAGATTGCGACAGGGGTGCTTGCTCAGGTCCATGGTACCCTTTCCTTTCGAAAATGGACTCTCTGCCAACCAAATTTCCTCACTCCCCCACACCCACGCCCCCCCCGCCGCCTCCTTACCCCCGGCGGCTCACGCCCTCGATCGTGTTCCGCAGGTTGGTCCCCAGCATGCCCATCCCCTGCGGCGACTGCTCGTAAAAGATGCAGCAGAAATGGCGTAGATCAAAAGGGACATCGTTCAGCCATTGCGTCAACAGGATCACCTGCTTGCCGACCGTATGGGCCATCCCCACCATGTAGAATACGTTCGGGTTCCGATCGGTCATGTCGGCGATGACGATCTGCGCCTCGTTGATGCCCTTCCAGACCTCCTCGATGGTGGGCTTGTTGGCATAGATGTCCTCGGCGCGCATACAGGTATAGCCCAGACCCTCGACAACCGGCCTGACATGGCTGTTGTAGAGCGTATGGAACGGCTCCGAGAGCGGCGAGAGCACGAACACCGAGCGGGCGTCGGCGGCGAAATCACGCCCCCGGAACACCGGGTTGATGCTCATTATGGACCGCAACCGCTCTGCGTTGCGCAGCTCGTCCTGAATATGGGCCTCTGCAACGAGCCGCGCCTGTTCATGCCTCTGTTCATCGGGGAGATCGAGCACGTTGCGCGCAAACGCGATCCCAAAGGGCTCCTCGAACGCCAGATCCCGGCGCGCCACCGTCAGGGCGGTCTGGAGATCAATCCGATGGCCCTCCAGGTCGAAAAAGCGCTGGCTCGGCACGGCCCCCACATTACGGTTCGTCGCGACCACCAGCACGGTCTCCTCCAGGACAAAGGCGCAGAAACTGACCGGCTGCAACAGCCGTATCTGTGCGGCATAGAGGCAGCGCTCCTGGCCGATGCGCGCGAGTTGCTCATCTATCAGCCCCAAAAACCCCTCGACCTTCTCCTGGGTCGGTTGGTCCAGATTGCCCCCTGTCGTCGCGGAGCCAGCCCAAAACGGCATAATGGTCGGTCCTCCGGTTACCTGACCCTGCTTGCGGCATGTGACCCGCACAGCATAGCGGCCACCCTCTCGTCCCTCACTCCCCCATCTCCCCGTACCGGCGAGTCACCTCGTACAGCACCTCATAGCCAAAGGCCAGGCTCTCCAGCCAGAGGCCCTCGTCCACGGCGTGGGCGCCGCCGGTGTGCAGCCCCTCGGGCAGCGGCAACGAGGGGATGAACCCGTATACCGGCACCCCGCGCGGGATCAGGTGCTTGGCGTCGGTGGAGCCGGCGCACTGCCAGGGCGCCACCGACGCGCCATCGGCCCGCTCTGAGATCACCGCGCGGATCACGTCCACCACGGGTGCGTCGGGCGAGGATTCCAGGCCGGGCGAATACTGGCCCTGGTGCAACTCGACGGCCACATCCTCCCCCGCCAGCTCTTGTTGCAGGGCAACAAAGCCTTGCAGCGTCTGACCCGGCAGGATGCGCCCATCCAGATAGGCCTGGGCCGCTGAGGGGAGCACGTTGATGCGATCCAAATCGCCCGCGGCCAGCACCGTGGGCGAGGCGGTGTCATAGAACAGGGCGCGCTGGCGGGCCGCGTTCTCGGGCGAGAACCCCGCCGCAGCCAGGGCCTCTTCGATGCGGTCCCTGGCCAGCAGCGCCGCCACCCTGTGGCCCTGCGCAGCCGATTGCGCCTCGGCGATGGTCACCAGGGCGCGGCGCATGGTCTCAATGGTGTGGCCCCGCAGATGGCCGTCGCCCAGGCGGGCCAGGGCGCGGGCCAAGCGCAGGGTCGCCAGGTCGTTGCGGGGCTGCGAGGCGTGGCCGCTGGCCCCCCGCGCCGTCCAGACGGTGCGGCAGACACCCTTTTCAGCGGTCTGGATGGTGTAAAAGGTGCGCTCGCCCACACGCATGGGGCTGCCGCCCCCCTCGTTCAGGGCGCAGGCGGGCTCTAGCACTGCGGGCTCGTGCTGGGCCAGCCAGCCCATGCCCCAGCGCCCGCCCTTTTCCTCATCGGCGGTGGCCGCCAGGATCACGTCGCGCTTGAGGCGGCGGCCCTCCTCGGCCAGCCGCAGCAGGATCCCCGCGCCATAGGCCACCATCTGCTTGTTATCCGTGGCGCCGCGCCCCCACAGCACGCCATCCCGGATGGCGGCCCCAAAGGGCGGGTGGGCCCACTCTTGGGCGTCGGCGGCCACCACATCCAGGTGGCCCATGAGCATAAAAGGACGCGCCTCGCCTGTGCCGCGCCAACGGGCGATCAGGTTGCCCCGCCCGGGCGCAGGCTCGATGATGCGCGTCTCGATGCCGGCGGGCGCCAGCAGCTCCGCCAGATAGCGGGCGCAAGCGATCTCGTTGCCGGGGGGATTGGTGGTATCCATGCGCACCAGGTCACGCAGGATCTCGATCACGCGCTGATGGGCCGGCTGGCTCATGGCCTAACGCTCCCTTCACTTATGCCTTGGGCGCAGGGTAACACAACGGACAAGGCTGCGCAAGGCATTTCGGGGAAAGCACAGGGTCTTTAAGTCGGCAGCCTTCGGCTGACGTGGGCAAAGACAAGCTTCGCCCGCTAGATGCACATAATCGCGACTCTGAAGAGACCCTGGGTATCAGTTCAGAATTGGGGGGGAAGAGGCCAACACATTGGGGACGGCGGCAGCGAACCGTGGAGGGCGGGCGTCTCGCCCGCCTTGTAGGGGCGCGGCATGCCGCGCCCCTACCATAAAACCATAGAAAAACGCATTAAACACGTATGGGCAAACCTGACGCCAGACGCATGTATGCGTCCATAGCGAGGCTGTGTGCTCACCGTTTGCAGGATATTGGCATCACTTCCTGGTCAATTAGGAACTCGTCCCCTTGAATCTGAACAGATACTGACAAAGACCCTGCCAAATTCCCCCTTGCACATCCAGAACAAATGTGCTATTCTGCTTTTGCCCGCGTGGCGCCCTGCTCCCATACTGTCCCGCAGCATCTGTCGCTCCCCAGCATAGACCACATCGTGAGGATTATCTTTTTTACCAAACGAACCCATTTTGGGGATAATTTGGGATTGTTCCCCATACGGCTTGGGATATATCCCTTTACTGCTGATTCCCCTGCCCGGCCGCTCGCCACACCCGCCCCTTTTTGACCCCGCCCTGCCAATGGGCTACACTGACGCCGTTGGCGCAACCCGGCCCTGTCAACAGCGCCACGGCTCTTGGGGAGGTCACATTGGCTCTACGCCGCGCTTGCTATGGGATCGTTCTGCTGGCCCTGTTGGCCCTGGCGCTGCAAGGGTGCGGCGGCCGGCGGCTGCTCTATGACGTGTCCATCCGGCCCGCGCTCATCTCGCCCAATGCCGACGGCCAGGATGACGTCGCCGAGATCAAATACTCACTCTCGCGGCTCTCCTGGGTCACCATCTATCTGCTGGACGAGAGCGGCCAGCGCCACGACCTGCGGGTGAACGAGCGCCGCTCCAGGGGCGAGCGCACCCTCTATTTCGGCGGCGTGGTGGATGGCCGCCTGCTGCCCGATGGCGACTATACCATGGTCTTTGAGGCCGCCGACGAGCGCGGGCGCAGCGAGCGCACGGAACAGGCCCTCACCCTGGTGGATGGCGACCCGGTGCCCATGCAGGTCGAGAACCTCAACATCTGGCCCCAGACCTTTCAGCCCAACCGCGACGGCATCGCCGACCGGGTCAAGATCGGCTACAACCTGAACAAAGAGGCCGCCAGGGTGGATGTCTATATCCTGGGGCCGGGGGGCGAAAAGTACCCCGTGCCTGAGGACAAGATCCGCGAGCCGGGCGCGCCGGGCACCCACGAGCACGACTATGACGGGGGCATTGACATGGGCGCCACGCCGCCCCCCGATGGCGACTATACCGTGGTGGTGATGGCCGAGGACGCTGTGGGCAACCGGTCCGAGGCCCGAGGCGCCCTGACCATCGAGGGGGGTGGGCTGCCTCTTGTGGAGATCATCCAGCGGGCGGCGGTGTTCGAGCCCTCGGTGGTGCCCCTGGGCGGCACCCTCTACTTCACCTGCACCGTCAAGAACATCGGCACGGTGCCCATCCGCACCAAGGGCCCGGAGCCCGGCACGGTCTATAGCACGCTAGAGAACTATAACACGCTGGCGGAATACGAGGAGCCGGGCCTGTTCCGCATCGGCCTGGACTATGAGGGCAACTCGGGGGGCCGAAGCTACCCCTTCCGCTGGCAACTGGGCATGGATGACGAGCTGACCGTCATTGACACCGTCATTGGCCCGCAACAGTACCTCATGCCCGGCCAGACGGTGATGGTCTGGGGCGGCCTGCGCATTGACGATGCGCCCGTCAAGACCGAACCCTACTACTGGCTGGGCCTGATCCACGAACAGGTCTGGATCGTCCAGGACCGCGTGGAGCCCACCCAGATCGCCATCGGTTTCTAGGCGGGATCCCCGTGGATCTGGGCATCGTCACCGTCAGCTATAACACCTGCCAGCTTACCCTGGATTGCCTGGCCTCCGTATATGCGGCCCTGGCGCAAGAGGGGTTGTCGGCCCAGGTCTGCGTGGTGGACAACGCCTCCGGCGATGATAGCGCCGCCCAGATCGCGGCGCGCTACCCCCAGGCGACCCTGATCCGCAGCCAGGAGAACCTGGGCTTTGCCGGGGGCACCAACCTGGGGCTGGCCCGCCTGCTGGCCCTCGATCCCGCGCCCCGCCATATCCTGCTGCTCAACCCCGATACCCTGGTGCAGCCCCAGGCCCTGACGCGCATGGTCGCCTTGCTCGATGCGCGCCCCGAGGTGGGCGCCGTAGGGGCCCAGTTGGCCTATGGCGACGGCAGCTTTCAGCACGGGGCCTTTTCCTTTCCCACCCTCTGGATGGCCCTGTTCGATTTCTGGACCATCAACCACCGGCTGATCAACTCGCGACTCAACGGGCGCTATCCCCGGCGGTTGTATGAGGCGGGCGAGCCGTTCCCCATTGACCACCCCCTCGGCGCCGCCCTGATGGCCCGCCGCGAGGCGCTGCAGCAGGTGGGCCTGCTGGACGAGGGCTATTTCATGTACTGTGAGGAGATTGACTGGTGTCTGCGGGCCAAGCGCCTTGGCTGGGGGATCTATTGCGTGCCCCAGGCGCGCATCATCCACCTGGAGGGCCAGAGCACGCGCCAGTTCCGCGACCGCATGTTCATCGCCCTCTGGCGCAGCCGCTTTCGTCTGTTCACCAAGCATTACAGCGCGGCCTATCGCGCCGGGGTGCGGCTGATCGTGCGCGCCGGGCTGGCCCGCCAGAGCTGCCTCGTGCGCCGGGCGCTGGCCAATGGCGAGCTGGAGCCCGAGGCCGCCCGGCGGCAGCTCGACGCCTATCGCACCGTGAGGGAGATGTAGCATGGCCCGTATCACCGTGGGCGTCCTGGCCGGGGACAATGAGGGGATCATCGCCGAGTGCCTGGAGAGCGCCGCCTGGGCCGACGAGTTGCTGGTGATCCTGGACGACCGCAGCAGCGACCGCACCGCCGAGATCGCCCACAGCCTGGGCGCGCGGGTGATCCCCCACCGCTTTGAGGATTTCCCCAGCCAGCGCAACTTTGGCCTGGAGCAGGCGCGCACCGAGTGGCTCTTCTACCTGGATTCTGACGAGCGCACCACCCCGGCCCTGGGCCAAGAGATCCGCCGGCGAGCCGGGCAGGATGATTGCGCCGGTTGGTGGGCGCCCCGGCGCAACTATATCTGGGGCAAAGAGACGCGCCACGGCGGCTGGTATCCTGATTACCAGCTCCGGCTGCTGCGCGTGGGGCAGGCGCGCTACGATCCGGCGCGCCGCGTCCATGAAGTCGTGCTCCTGGATGGCCCCGAAGGGCGCCTGCAGGAGCATCTGCTGCATTACAACTATACCACCATGGCCCAGTTCGTGGCCAAGCAACGCCAGTACATTGACCTGGAGGCGCGCATCCGCCTGCAAGAGGGCGTGCGCCCCCGGCCCCGCCACCTGCTCACCCTGCCTCTGCGAGAGTTCTGGCGGCGCTATATCACGCTGGAGGGCTACCGCGACGGTTGGCATGGGCTCAAGCTGTGCGCCCTGGTGGCCTACTATTACGGCTTTCAGGTGACGCGCCGGCTGATGCAGCTACGCCGCGCCGAAGGATAGCTTCCCTGGAATGGCAAAGCGGGGTGGGGACGCATCCCCACCCCGCTCTTTTCGATCAACGCTAGACCAACTCGGGCAACAGCAGCCCGTACCCCTCGCCGCGCCGCCGGTAGACGACGCTATAGTTGTTGGTGTTCACGTTGTAAAAGACGAAAAAGTCGTGCCCCAGGAGCTCCATCTGCTCGATGGCCTCTTCTACATCCATGGGGCGCGTGTGAAACTCTTTGACGCGCACGATCTGCTCGCCGGCCTCTTCCTCGTCAAACTCCTCGATGATCGGCTCGGCCTCCTGGGCCTGGTGGCGGGGCCGTGTGGACCAGCGCTTGCCCTTGTAACGCTTGATCTGGCGCTCCAACTTGTCCAGCGCCGTATCAATGGACGAGCGCATGTCGGCGGAGCGCTCCTCGGAACGCAGGATGACGCCGTGGTTGGCGCGTAGCGTGATCTGGGCCACCTGGCGCTCCTCCGCCGAGCGGCTGTTCTGCACCGATAGATCCACCTCCGCCTCGCGAATGTCCGGGAAAAAGCGATCGAGCTTGTTCACTTTACGCTCTACATAATCACGCAGCGCGTCGCCGAACTCGACACCTCGGCTTCTGATCATCACTTCCATGCTCGAGCCTCCTTACTGTATTGCGGACGATGAGCTGAGGACACCAAATATGCTCATGGCCCCGATAAGACAGCCGGGCGGCGGTCGCCAGCCCTTCTGTTACTCTGATGGTAGCATCATGGGAGGTCGCTGTCAATGCGCTTTTGTGCGGCTTGTGTGGCAAAGGCAGCCCTCTCGCTTTCACCGTCTTGAATGCCCAGTTGGTCAACTTGCACAGATCGTGTATACTTGCGCCCACTCGTTCATGGAGATCGAGTGACCATGTTCGCTAGAGAACAATGCCGTGCAGCGAGGCCGGACCTCGTCTCGCCACGGCTTTTTTTTGTTTATCACGGGAGCAGAGGAGAGCAGGAGCATGAAGCCGCTATCCAGGAGCGTCACGGGCATTGACAGGTCGCCGATCCGTTTCATACTCGATCGGGCCGCTGCCTACCCGGGAGCTATACACCTGGAGATCGGACAGCCCGATTTCGCCGTCCCTGCCCATGTGATCGAGGCCGCCGTCCGGGTGACGCGCCACGAGTATACCGGCTATACGGCCAACTCGGGCATGCTGGCCCTGCGTGAGGCCATCGTGGTCAAGCTCGCCCGCGAAAACAACCTGCACGTCACGCCCGAAAACGTCATCGTCACCGTGGGCGCCATGCACGCCGTGTACGCCACCATGATGACGCTGCTGAACCCGGGCGACGAGATCCTGCTGCCCGACCCGGGCTATGGCAATTTCAACATGGCGGCGCGGCTGTGCCACGCCACCCCCGTGTTCTACCCCACCCTGGCGGAGCGCGGCTTTGAGCCCGATCTGGACGCCCTGGAGGCGCTGGTCACCGGGCGCACCAAGGTCCTGTTCATCAACAGCCCCTCCAACCCCACCGGCGCCGTCTTTTCCCGCGAGGTGATGCAAGCCTGCCTCGCGTTCTGCCGCAGGCACGATCTCTATCTGGTATCGGACGAGACCTATGATCGGCTGGTGTTCGAGGGCGAGCATGTGAGCCCGGCCCAGTGGGACGACGAGGGCCGCGTGATCAGCATCCTGACCACCTCCAAGACCTATGCCATGACCGGCTGGCGGGTGGGCTATGCTGTGGCCAGCAAAGCCATCGTCTCGGCCATGACCAAGATCCAGGAGCCGATGATGTCCTGCGTGAACACGGTGGCGCAGCATGGGGCCATCGCCGCGCTACTGGGCCCCCAGGATTGCGTCGAGACCATGCGCGCCGAGTACCGGCGCCGCCGCGATATCGCCGTCGAGCTGGCCCTGGAGAACGAGCTCTCCGTCTCGTACCCCCACGGCGCGTTCTATATGCTGGTGGATATCGCCGCCCAGCCCAAGGATTCGATTGCCTTTTGCTGCGACCTGCTGGATGCCGAAAATGTGGCGGCGGCCCCCGGCCTGGCCTTTGGCGAGCGCTGCGACCGCTATGTGCGCGTTTCGCTGTGCGCCAGAGAGGAGGCGATCCGCGAGGGGTTGCCCCGGTTGGCCCGCTATCTGCATGGCGTCGCCGAGGCGCAACGCGCGCCCGTGGCCGTCTCGGCCCAGGCCGCCAGCTAGACCCAGGGCGTCCAGCGCAAGATCGGGATCAGCCAGACCAGGCTGGGCGCCACCCAGTAGGCCAGGGCAAACCGGCGGCTCCGGCAGCCCAGCCAGGGCATGGCAAACACCAGGCTGACCGCCAGCCCGGCGGCGTTGCGCCCCGCGTGCATCAGGTGATCGTACACGGCGGCGGGTAAAAAGAGCAACACAACCGCATGCGCCAGCACGAGCCAGAGGCCCTGGGCCCCTGGCTCGTTTATCAAGCGCCACAGGGCATAGATGGCGAGGGCCAGCGCAGGCAGCGCCACCAATAGCAGCGCCGAGAGCCGCCCCGGCTCCCAGGTCAACTGGCCCAGGATGCCGCGCAGTGGGATGAGCTCAAAGCCCGGCCCGGCCCGCAGCGCCAGCACCCCAAAGCGCCGGTACAGCGCCCCCTGCCAGAGCGACAGGGGCAGCAAGCTGGCCCCCAACCACGCCAGAGCGCCATAGCGCCGCTGCCACAGGGCATGGATGGCCAGCCCCGCGACAAAGAGGAGGGCGGTCTCTTTGGCCAGCATGGCCAGGGCCAGCCAGAGGGCGGCCCAGCCAGGCCGCTCCCGTTGCCAGGCCACCACCCCGGCCACCGCCAGGAACGCCATCAGCGGCTCGGTGAGGTTGCGCGAAAAGGCCATCAGCGTGCCCACATAGCCGATATAGACCAGGGCATACCAGGGCGAGAGCCGCCTTTCGGCGAGCCAGCGCGCCAGCAGGTACCCTGCGCCTGCGATGACGGCCCAATTGACCAGCGGAATCAGCCACAGAACGGCCTGGGCGCGCCCGCCCGACAGGAGCCCCACCGCCAGCGGCAACAGGATGCGCTGCAAGCGATAGGGTGGGTTATCCAGCCGGGGGGTCGCCTCCAGGCCATCCAGGGCGATGGCATAGACGAACTGCCCATCATAGCCGATGGAGCCATCTGGCGCGCCGGACATATAGCGCTCGCCCAGCCAGGCGAACCACAGGGGATCGCCGCCGTGGAGGCAGAGGGCTGCCAGAGCGAAAAGCAGGTAGGCCAGAGCGGCGGCGAGGGTTGGCCCCCATACGGAATTGCGCCAGCCCTGGGGCTGCTGGCTTTTGGATTGCATCGGCTCTCTCTCCATGCTCCCTACCGTGCGCGTGGAACGGCAGCCCTCACGCATGGGCGCCAGTCCAACGTCCTTGTCCCCGGCGCCGGATCACGCCCTACAGCCCGTCCCACACCATCGCCAGGGCCTCGCGGCGAAAGCCCAGGCTTATCAGCAACGCCTGGATGCGTCCCTCCTGGGGCGAGTCGCCGTTCCACGTGTTCACCAGCACCCGGGTGGGGCGCGTGGCCAGGCCGCCCGGGCGCGTCAGGTGCGCCAGACACAGCGAGACCGCCTCGCAGGCCAGGTCGTTGCCCACGCCGGGCAGGGTGCTCCACCGGGCCCCGCCATGCTCATAGAGCAGGATCGGCGCGCCGTTCTGCAAGACGATATAGTTGGAGGGGATGCGGTCAAAGCGGTAGGGGTTGGCCTCGGGCGCCAGACCCTGGGGCAGGCCGCCGGACAGGTCCCCCAATCGCTCCAACACCGCCGTCGGGCCATATACCACCGCTGGATCGGCGGCGTTGACCAGGGCGAGGTCCTCGCGGCCCGGGGCGTCGGCCCGGCTCCAGGCGCGCAACTGTTCCACCGCCTCGGGCAGCGCGAATTGCAGCCCGGCCAGGCCCTGGACGAAATAACCCCGCCGCAGCTCGCCCCGCAACTCCATGCGGTGCAGGTGCGGGTAAAGGGCCATCCAGGGCGGCGCGCCGGGCTCGCGATCCAGCAGGTCGCGCGTCAGGATGCCATAGCGCACCAGCAGGCGGCGCGCCTGGTGTAGGGCCTGCTCCGACGGCGCCAGGGGCTCGCCCAACACGGCGTAGCGGTGCACCAGGGTCCAGCGATCCTCTGTACGTTGGGGGCGGGCCATCCGCTCGGAGACGCGCCTGCGCCCCGCCGTCAGTTCAGAGCGGGAAGGCCGCTGCAATGCGGCGGGGCGGCGGCGAGACCGCCACTCGGCCAGGGATTCATCCAGCGAGCTGGCGACGCCGCCCGCTTCGGGCGCGCCCAGGCCGCCCGCCAGCAGCGCCCGCAGGGCATCCAGGCCCTCCCCGGTCGCCAGGCCCGCCAGGGCCAGCTCGGCCAGGGCGCGCTCGCAGGTCAGGCGCTCCAAGCCCAGGGCGCGCTCCAGCTCGCGGGCCTGGATGGCCCCCTCGGCCCGCAGAAAGGCATGGATGCGGGCCGCCTCCGGGCTCAACGCCTCCAGCAGCGCCTCGTCGGGCTCGGCCAGGCCATAGGCAGCCCCCTCGCCCGCCCAGAAAAAGCGCAGCGTCATATGCTGGGCGTCGGCTCCACCCGCCACCCAGACCAGCTCCCCCTGGCGGCAGAGGGCATCCAGCCGACGCGGGTCATAGTCCGCCACCCGCAAGGGCAGGGCGTCGCGCTCCCACACCTCGGCGGGCAACGCCAGCCCCGTGAGCTGGTCCAGGGCCTCCTCCCAGGCCTCGCCCTCGCGCTGGTGCAGGGGGTGCAGCCCCTGCCAACGCAACAGGAAATCGGCATAGGCGGGCAGTTCGACGGAGCGAATCTCGTGGCGGAGCAGGCTCAGGGTCTCGCGGTGCAGGCGTTCCAGCACCTGCCGGTCGCACCATTCGGCATCCACGCCCCCCGGGCTGAGCCTGCCGGAGACGACGCGCCCCTCTTCGGCCAGTTGCTCCAAGGCATCCTCCGGCCAGGGCGGGGCAAAGGCATAGCGCGCCCGGATCGCCTCCAACGTCAGGGGGCCATGGGTGCGCAACAGCCGCCGCAGCAGCGCCAGGCGGGCCGCCCCTGGTTCCAGGCGGGCTTGCAGCAACTCATCGGGCAACGCGACGGGCGGCTCACCAGCGAGGCCCAGGGCGTCGCGGTAGCGGGCATAGTCCTCTGCCGAGATCCAGCGCTCCACAGGGCCGTGGGCCGTGGGGATACCGACTTGGAGCGCACGGCCCTCGCCCAGCAGGCGCAAGAGCCAGGCGCGGGCGTCGCCCAGGCTGCGGGCCTGGAGTTCGTCCGCCGTCAGGTCGCCCAGCTCGCGCAACAAGCCGGCCAGTTCGTCAGCGGTGCGGGCCTGGTAGCCATCGGCCGTGCGCTGCAACTGGCCCGCCACGCTCTCGACCGCCTCTGGGCGCAACAGCTCGGGCAGCGCGCCGTCGTCCAGCAGCTCGCTCAGCAGCTCGCGGTTGAGGCTCAGGGCCTGGATCTGGCGCTCCAGCTTGGGGGCGTCGCCCTCATAGAGATAGATCCCGGCGAACTGGAGCAGCAGCCCCGCCGCCACGGGCGAGGGCGCCAGGGTCTCGGTATCCCACACCCGAATCTCGTCCGAGGCGATGCCCTCCAGCAGCTCGCCCAGGTGCTCCACATCCAGCACGTCGCGCAGGCAATCGCGATAGGTCTCAGCGATGAGTGGGAAATCGTCCCAGCCCTTGGCCATGGCCAGCAGGTCTTTGGCCCGCAGGCGTTGCAGCCAAAAAGGCGTGCGCCGGCCCGCGCCCCGCACCCGGGGCAGCACCAGGGCGCGGCCCGCGTTCATGCGGAACTGGGCGCCAAACAGCGCCGAATTGGGCAGCTCTTGCAGCACCCGCTCACGGGCCTCCTCTGCGCCCATGCCGCAAATCAGGTCCAGGGGCGGCTCGCGCTCGCCCTCCACCAGGCGAAAGAGGATGGCGTCGTCGTTGACCTGCACCTCGACGGTGGTGCCCAGGCGCTCGCGCAGGGCGTGGGTCAGGGCGATGGCCCACACGCTATTCACCCGCGCGCCAAAGCAGGAATGGATCACCAGCCGCTGATCGCCCAGGGCATCGGAGAAGCGCTCGACGACGATGGTGCGGTCGGTGGAGATGGCGCCGATGGCATCGAGCTGTCGCCGCACATAGGCCACGGCGTTGCAGGCCGAGTTCTCGTCCATGGCGTATTCCTCGGCCAGCCAGCGCAAGAGGGGCTCGGCCTCGGGCGGCCAGGCCGCCGTGGGATCCTCGGGCGCCCAGGGCAGGGCCGCCGCCCGCTCGGCCAGCTCGCGCCGAAAGGCCCCCAGGCGCAAGCCCATGTGGTAATCGCGCTTGGGCAGCTCGCCCCGCCAAAAGGGCATGCGCGGCGTGGCTCCGGCGGCGTCGGCCACCACCATGCGGTCCTCGTCAATGTCCATAACGCGCCAGGTGCTGCTGCCCAGGGTGAACACGTCGCCCACCCGCGTCTCAAAGACAAACTCTTCATCCAGGTTGCCCAGGTTGGTGCGGCCATCGGGCAGGTAGACCCGGAACTCGCCCCGGTCCGGGATGGTGCCGCCGTTGCGGATGGCCAACAGACGGCTGCCGGGCAGAGGCAACAGCCTGTCGTTGACGCGATCCCACTCGATGCAGGGGCGCAGGCCCTTGTAGGCGTCGGTGGCATAGCCCCCGCTGATCATCTTGAGCACGGCGCGATAGGCCGTCCGGCTGAGCCCCTGATAGCCCGCCGCCTGGCGCAGCAGGTCGTACACGGCCTCAACCTCGCGGGGCTCGACGGCCACCAGGGCCACGATCTGCTGGGCCAGGATATCCAGGCAGTTCTGAGGTGTGTAGGTGGGCTCGATATCGCCGGTGAGCATGCCGTGGGCCACCGCTGCCGCGTCCAGCAAGTCCTCCCGGTGGGTGGCATAGATGCGCCCGACGCTGGTTTGGCCCACCAGGTGGCCCGAGCGCCCCACGCGCTGCAACCCCCGGGCGATGCTGCGAGGCGATTGGAGCTGGAGCACCGCCTCGATGGAGCCGATATCTATGCCCAGCTCCAGCGAGCTGGTGGCGATCAGGGCGGCCAGGTCGCCGCTCTTGAGGTCCTGCTCCAGCTCAAAGCGCACCTCGCGCGAGACGCTGCCGTGGTGGGCGCGAAAGGGGCCGCCCACCCGCCCGGTGCCCATCATCCCCTGGCCTTTGGGCACGCCATCCACCAGCAAGCCCTGGATAGAGCCGGGTGCGATCTCCTCGCCATCCTCCAGGGCGAACTGCTCGTTCAGCCGGTCGGCGGCGCGCTCGGCGGCGCGGCGGCTGTTGGTGAACACCAGGGTCGTGTCGCGCCGGCGGATCTCGCCCAGCACCTGGGGGATCAGCGAGGGCCAGATGGAGCCGCCGGGCAGCCGCCGCAGGTCGGGCACAACGGTCACGACTTGGAGATCCAGCGGCTTATGCACGCCGGCGTCCACGATGGTCACCGGGCGGGGCGCCAGCTCTCGCTCGCCCTCCTCATCGGTACGCCACTCCTGGCCGCCGAGGAAGCGGGCCACCTCGTCCAGGGGACGCTGGGTGGCCGAGAGCCCGATGCGCTGCACGGGCTGCCCCGCCAGAGCGCCCAGCCGTTCCAGGCTGAGGGCCAGATGTACGCCGCGCTTTTCGCCGCACAGGGTGTGGATCTCGTCCACGATGGCCGATTCCACATGCCGCAGCATGTCGCGGGCCGCCGGGCTGGTCAGGATCAGGTAGAGCGATTCGGGCGTGGTGATCAGGATGTGGGGCGGCTGGCGCACCATGCGCTGGCGCTCGGCAGAGGTGGTATCGCCGGTGCGCACGGCGGTGCGCAGCTCCGGCAGGGCCATGCCCAGCTCTGCGGCAGCCTCGCGGATGCCCGCCAGGGGCTCGACCAGGTTGCGGGCGATATCGTTGTTCAGCGCCTTGAGGGGCGAGACGTACAACAGGCGCACGCCCGGCGTCTTGGGGTCGGCCAGGAGCTGGCCAAAAATGCGGTTGATGCCCCAAAGAAAGGCTGCCAGGGTCTTGCCCGAGCCGGTGGGGGCCAGGATCAGGGTGTGCTCGCCGCGCTGGATGGGCGGCCAGCCCAGGGTCTGGGGCTGGGTGGGATTGCCATAGCGCCGGCGGAACCAGCGGCGCACGGGCGGAAGCAGGGCGTCCAAGAGTTCATCCATCGCGTCACCTCGAACCATAGGATAGGGCAAGCGGGGCGCAGGGGCAAGCGGCGGCGAGGGGATACGTACCGGGGCGGGGGAATTGTGCGGCGCCCTCCCGCGATGGCGGTGTAGCGGCTTTGACCTAAGGATGCAAAAGAGCCCTCCTTGTCCACAACTGCCCTTTGCGCAGTCGCGTCTGGACACGCCGGGTCGCTGGCGCTATACTGGTGCCAGATACGGTATGTGGGTCCCCAAGGAGAGCATACGTGCCCAAGATCCAACAGGTCATCAAGCGCACAGGGGCCGTTGTGCCCTTTAACCAGGAACGGATCACCAACGCCATCTATCGGGCGGCGGTGGCCGTGGGCGGGCGCGACCGCGCCATCGCCGAGCGGCTGGCCGACGAGGTGGTGGCCCTGCTCGAGTGCGAGACCCCGCCCGGCGAGATCCCCATGGTGGAGGGCATCCAGGATACCGTCGAGCGGGTGCTGATCAAGAACGGCTATGCCAGCACGGCCAAGGCCTTTATCCTCTATCGCGATGAGCGCGCCCGGCGCCGCCAGGAGCGCGCCCACCGCGAGGCTCAGGCCCAGCAGAACATCCCCTGGCGCAAGATCTATGAGGTGCTCAACTGGGCCGTTGATCACGGGGTGCATACCGTGGCCCAGCTCAACGCCCGCATCGAGCGGGGCGAGTTCCCCGAGATCGTGCGCGAGGCGGATCGGGCCTATAACGAGGATGTGACCTGCGCCGCCGAGATGATCCGCGAACGCCGCGACGAGATCCGCATCGCCATCGTGGCGGGGCCTTCTTCCTCCGGCAAGACCACGACCACCATCAAACTGAGCCACCTGCTGGCCAGCATGGGTCTACGCCTGGTGCCACTGACGGTGGATGACTATTTCTACGACCTGGAGAACCACCCCCGAGACGAGTTTGGCGACTATGATTACGAGACGCCGCAGGCCCTGGATCTGGCGCTGATCAACCAGCACTTGCAGCAGCTCATCGCCGGCGAGCAGGTGCTCTTGCCCCACTATGATTTCAAGACGGGCAGGCGCACCCTGGAGCGTACCCCCCTGCAGATCGGGCCGGATGAGATCATCCTGATTGATAGCCTGCACGGCCTGCACAAGCCGATGCTGGAGGGCATCCCTGCGGACCGCCAGTTCAAGCTGTATATCGAGCCGCTGCTCCAGATGCGAGGCCCCGACGGCGAGTATGTGCGTTGGACCGATCTGCGCCTGATGCGCCGCATGGAGCGCGACGCCAGCCATCGCGCCTATGATCCCCAGCGCACCCTGGAGCACTGGCACTATGTGCGCTCTAGCGAGATGCGCAACATTGTGCCATATGTGAACACCTGCGATTATGTGGTGAACAGCGGCCTGCCCTACGAGTTGCCCGTGATGCGGGCGCGCCTGGGGGCGCATTTTGCGCGCTGGGCGGAGCTCTACCGCGATGACCCGCTGCGCCAGGACGCCTATATCCGCGCCCGGCGCATCCATACCCTGCTGGAGGCCGTGCTGCCCGTGGAGGATGAAGCGGCCATCCCGCCCGATTCGCTGCTGCGCGAGTTCATCGGCGGAAGCTCGTATGTGTACTGATTGATGCCAGAAAGGAGTCGCTCTTGAGCCGACGAGTTGAACGTATTGAACAGGCCCGCCAGCGACGGCACACTCACAACCTGCTGGGCATAGGGGCGGCCGCTCTGGTGGTGCTCGCCATCGTGACCATCATCGTGTGGGCCAGCGGGAACACGCCCGAGGCCGTTTCTGGCCTGACCGCCGCCGAGCTGCCGCGCATAGCGCCGCAAGAGGCGTATCGGCTCATGCAGGCGGAAGAGGCCGCGCTGTATGACGTGCGCTCTGCCGAGGTCTATCGGGCCCTGCACGCCGAGGGCGCGCTCTCGCTGCCCGAGGCAGAGGCCATCCAGCGCATGGCCGAGCTGCCCGAGGATCGCACCCTCATCTTGTATTGAACTTGACCGGATGAAGCGACCAGCGCCCGGGTGGCGCTGGCACTGATCGCAGAGGGTTTGGATCCCCAGCGGGTGCGTTTGCTGGGCGGCGGGTTCCGCGCCTGGATTGACGCCGGATTGCCTACGGTGGGCGCCGAATAGCCCGTTGGGGCGACACATGCGTCGCCCCAACTCGTGGCCAAGCTGACGCATTGCCTCGCTACGGAACTGTCCGAAATCATGTGGCAGCCCAGCACGGCCAGATCTGCCGCGCAAGTCCTGCATGGAGGGCGAGCGTCTCGCCCGCCCCGGCAAAGGCGCCGGTATCCAGGGTGCCGTACGAGTAGGGCCGCCTGTTGGCGGCCAGGCACCGATCCAACATAGTCGTGTCCCCCACAATTCTTGATACACGCCCGTTCCGGCGCGCATTTGACGCGACGGCGCTTGCGCGTTACAATGCCGTCCGTCGAATTGAATAGCCTGCTCTCCGAATCACGCGACCTAACCCGGCCCTGATGGACTGGCAGGGTGCGTGATCGTGCAGCCGACAAGGGCGTCGGCGGCAAACGGTATGGTTGGAAACGGCCATGCCCCCCATGCTTGGAAAGGAGAACGAGGGACGACGCCTGGCGCCGGTTCTCTTGACCCTGCATGGCAAGAGAACCGGCGTTTTTTGTTGCTCTGCTCGCTCATGCCCCAGGAGGTGCCGCCATTTCGGACCTGTTTCGCGGCCTGCAACAGGCCCTCGCCCTGATCCTGCAACGCGATCCCGTCCTGTGGGAGATTGTCCGCCTCACCTTTGAGGTCTCGGGGGTGGCGCTGCTCTTTAGCTCCCTCATAGGCATTCCCCTGGGGGCGCTGCTGGGTCTGCGGCGCTTTCGCGGTCGCCGCCTGGTGATCTCGGCTCTCTATACCGGCATGGGCTTTCCGCCGGTGGTCATCGGCTTGCTGGTGTACATGCTTCTCTCGCGCAGCGGCCCCCTGGGGCAGATCAATGCCGCATACATCCCGCGCCTCTTTACCCCTGCCGCCATGATGCTGGCCCAGACCATCATCTCTTTTCCATTGGTGGCCGGGTTCACCATGGCCGCCGTCATGGGGGTCGAGCCCCAGCTTCGCCAGCAGATACGCGCCCTGGGCGCCACCCCTTTGCAGACCGCCTGGGCCGTCCTGTTGGAGGCGCGGGTGGGGGTGGTGGTCTCGATCATCGCCGGGTTTGGCAGCATCATCTCAGAGGTAGGCGCCGTCATGCTGGTGGGCGGCAACATCGAGGGCCGCACCCGGGTGCTCACCACCGCCATCGTGCTCGAGACCCGCAAAGGCAATTTCGATCTGGCCTCGGCCCTGGGCATCATCCTGCTGGGCCTCTCGTTTCTGGTCAATGTGGCCATGATGCTCATGCAGGGAAAGAGTTTCGACGAGTGAACGAGCCCATCTATCGCCTGCGCAACGTAACCAAGACCTACGGCCCCCGCGAGGTGCTGCGGATCGCCCACCTGGACGTGTGCCCCGGCGAGATCCTGGCCATCGTGGGGCCCAGCGGCTCGGGCAAGAGCACCTGCCTGCGGCTGCTCAACTTTTTAGAGCCCCCTGCTTCCGGCGTGATCTGCTTTGAGGGCTGTGACTATGGCCCCGATGGCGCCGTGCCCCTGGATGTGCGGCGGCGCGTGACCACCGTGTTCCAGCGGCCTCTGCTGCTCAAGCGCAGCGTGCAGGCCAACGTGGCCTATGGCTTGCGGCTGCGGCGCGAGCCCAACGAGCAAGCGCGGGTGAACGCGGCCCTGCGGCGGGTGGGGCTCTTGGGCCTGGCGCGCCAAAAGGCCGCCACCCTCTCTGGCGGCGAGGCCCAGCGGGTGGCCCTGGCGCGGGCCATGGCCCTGGATACCGATGTGCTCCTGCTAGACGAGCCCACGGCCAACCTGGACCCCTATAACGTGGGCGTCATCGAGGGGATCGTGCGCGAGCTGAACCAGGAGCGCGCCACGACCATCGTGCTGGTGACCCACAATGTGTTCCAGGCGCGCCGCTTGGCCCATCGGGTGGGCCTGCTCTTGGATGGCGAGCTGGTTGAGGTGGCCGACGCCGAGGCGTTTTTCGAGGCGCCCGACGATCCGCGCACCTCGGCTTTTGCCCGTGGCGAGATGATCTACTGACCGATCGGATCGAAAGGAGAAACATGTTGCGTACTGGACGGTTCTTGTTGGTATTGCTCTGCGCCGTGGCGCTCCTGGCGGCTTGCGCCGCCCCCGAGGCTCCGGCAACCCCTGCGACGCCTGAGGAGCCAGCCCTGCCGGTAGTAGTGGAGGAGGAACCGGCCAACCCCTTTGCCGGCCAAACCCTGATGCTAGCCACCACCACCAGCACCGAGGACTCGGGTCTGCTGGGCTACATCCTGCCCGATTTCGAGGCCAAGTATGGCGTCACAGTGGATGTGGTGGGCGTGGGAACGGGCCAGGCCCTGGCCCTGGGCATGGATGGCAACGCCGATGTGCTGCTGGTGCATGATCGCGCCCGCGAGGACACGTTCATGGCCGAGGGCCACGGCGTGCGCCGCGAGGATCTGATGTACAATGATTTCGTCATCGTTGGGCCAGAAGCGGATCCGGCGGGTGTTCGCGGCCTGACGGACGTGGCCGAGGCGTTCGCCAAGATCGCTGAGAGCGAGAGCCTCTTTGTCTCGAGGGGCGATGACTCTGGCACCCACGGCAAGGAAAAGGCCGTCTGGACGGCGGCGGGGATCGAGCCCGCCGGCGATTGGTACGTCTCCGCCGGGCAGGGCATGGGCGCTGTGTTGACCATGGCCGAGGAGCAGTTGGCCTATACCCTGAGCGACCGGGCGACCTACCTCTCGCGCGCCAAGGATGGGTTCGAGCTGGTGATCGTGGTCGAAGGCGATCCGATCCTGTTCAATCCCTATGGCGTGATGGCGGTGAACCCGGACAAGGGCGCTCACATCCAGGTAGACCTGGCGAACCAGTTCATTGACTGGTTGATCTCGCCCGAGACCAAGGCCCTGATCGGCGCGTACGGCGTGGCCGAGTTCGGCGCGCCCCTATTCACACCTCAATAATACCTCCCCCTCTCCAACCAGGAGTCCCTTGATCAAAGGGGCTCCTGGCCATCTCTCACCCAAGCAAGATACCCAATCCGTGCGCTGTATCCCAAGGAATATCCCAAATATCCCAAGCCAAACTTGGGATAGGCCAGGTCCCGACCGCTATGACGCAAGATGCTTGCATATAGCGCGCCTGGCTACTGGGGCTCTCTCGTCCATGCTGTGTAAAGATCCTGTATGGAGGGCGGGCGTCTCGCCCGCCATGTTCTCTGTCAACGTACCCGAGTCACCTATAGTCTGGACAGGCCCTCCCACCATATCGCGTCGCCAGGGCCGTAAGGTTGGGGTACAATCGCGGTAAAAGACCGCAGCCCACGCCGTGGGGGAGGCGCCATGCAAGCAGAACACGTGATCGTCTATCGGCGAGAGGACCGCTATGCCGGTTGGCCGGCCAACTATGGCCTGTGGGCCTGGGGCGATGAACTGGCCCTGGGCTTTGTGGTGGGCCAGCCCCTGCCGGAGGGGGGCTTTCACGCCCGCGACCCCCGGCGCCCCTTTGAGACCGTGCTGGCCCGCAGCCTGGACAGGGGCCGCACCTGGGCGACCGAGCCCCTGGCGGCGCCCACGCCCGGCGGGCGCGCCCTCTCGGCGGATGAGCACATGCTGCCCGAGCTGAGCTTGGGCGCGGCCCTGGATCAAGGGCTGCCGCCGCTGCCCGCGCCGCCCCAGGCGCCCCTGGATTTCGGCGCGCCCGAGATGGCGCTGCTGTGCGCCCGCACCGGCCTGGGCGCGGGCACGCGCTCCTGGTTCTATGCCTCGTACGACCGCTGCCGCACCTGGCAGGGGCCCTACAGCCTGCCCCTGTTCGGCCAGACGGGCATCGAGGCGCGCACCGATTACCTGATCTCGGATGCGCGCACCTGCACCCTGTTCCTGACGGCCTCCAAGGCCGATGGCGGCGAGGGCAAGGGGGTGCTCTGCGCTCGCACGGTGGATGGCGGGCGCACCTGGGCGCTGCGTTCCTGGGTGGCCCAAAGCGAGGATGGGTATCTGATCATGCCCAGCAGCGTGCGCCTATCGCCGGAGAGCATCCTGACGGCGGTGCGCTGCCATGAGAGCGGCCCCTTTGACCAAGGGCGGCATTGGATTGACCTCTACCGCTCCGATGACGACGGCCTGACCTGGCGCCATCTGGCGCGGCCCGCGCCGGATACGGGCCGGGGCGGCAATCCGCCGGCGCTGCTGCGCTTGCACGATGGGCGCCTGTGCCTGACCTATGGCTATCGCGCCGCGCCCTATGGCATCCGCGCGCGGCTCAGCGCCGATGAGGGGGCGACCTGGGGTGAGGAGCTGGTGCTGCGCGATGACGCGGGCAGCCACGACCTGGGCTATACCCGCACCGTGCAGCGCCCGGATGGCGCGCTGGTGACCGCCTACTATTACAATGATCGTCCCGGCGGGGCGGCGTTCATCGCGGCGACCCTCTGGCGGCCATAGGCTGCCAGAGGGCAACGGTTCACACTGGCTCAGGCTCGCAGCACCGTCATCTTGGCCACGATTTGCTCGCGGATCTGCTGTAGGCGCTCGCGGACGGCCTCGCCCGCCGCCTCGACGATCTGCTCCACATAGCGGTCATAGAGGGCCAATAGCTCGTCGTTCAGCAGCCCCCGGTTTTCTTCTAGCGCCCGGTTCGATTCCTCGGGGAACTCGGAGCGCAGCAGCCGGCTCACCAGGCGCAGCTCGGGCGGGAGTTGCTGCTCGCGCACCTCGCGGGCCGCATCCAGCAAGGCCATCAGCCGCTCGGCGCGGCGGGCGTTGTTGCGCTGGGCTGCCGCCTGTTGCAGGCGCGAAAGCACCAGGAAAAAGACCTCGTCCAGCTCGTCGGCGTGCTCCTGGGCGGCGGCCTGCATCTCCTCGGCCTCTAGCATCTCCATGATGAGCAGGCTGGCCTCGTCCTCGGCCTCGCGTAGCTGCTGGCTCTGCCGATCCAGCAGATCCAGCAGGCGCTGGCGCAGGCGGCCCAGCGATGCGGCAGCCCCGGCGTCATCCGAGCCCTCGGCGGCCTCCAGCCGCTCGGTCAACGCCTGGAAAAAGCCATAATCCAGCCGAGGCAAGAGCTGGCCCACGGTGCGCTCCCAGGCGGCCTCGTCCTCGATCCCCAGCAGCAGGTCAATCAACTCGTCGTCGTTGGCGGCGCCCGGCGCCGATGGCGGCATGGCAGGGGCGGCGCGCTCCAGCAGCTTGGCGCGCAAGGTCTCCAGTGGGTTTTCGGCGCCCTCGGCCAGTTGCTGTCCCTCGGCGTCCACCAGCTCGCTTAGCATCAGATAGAACTCGTAGGTCAAAGAGTCGCGATGCTCTTCCACCAGCTTGGCGAAAGCATCCTCATCTTCCAGCGCCTCTAGCAGGTCGTTGATCAGGGTGAACCACTGGCGTTGCTGCGCCAGCAGCTCTTTGCTATAGCCCTCGGCCTCCAGGATCAACTCGATCAGGCCGTTGTAGGTGAGCACGGTCTTGGGCTGGAAAAAGTAGCCCTTGCGCTGCTCGGCGGGCGTCCCGTTCATCACCGCGTTCACCAGGCTGCCCACGGTGCGCTCCTGTTCCTCCGCCGAAAGCCCCAGTTCGGCGGGCACATAGCTCACCAGCAGCTCTCTGGCGGGATCGTGATACACCAGGGGGGCGCTGAGCATCCCACCGGCGCCGCACTCGGGGCACCGGGCGCGGTTGATCTCGCCGCGCAGGAACTGCTCCTTGAGCTCGGGCTCTTGGCCCACATCAATGATCGAGTGGACCTGGACGACGAACGACGCGCCGCAACTGGGACAACGCAAACGGCTGGGGATCGCGGGAAAGGCCATCGGTCAGCAACTCCTTACGGGGTGTTCCACTCAGGCTTGTTGGCGGCGGCTGGGGGCCATGAGAACCCGCTCTAGCAGCGCCTGCGGATTGGCAACGGTGGCGGCCTCCACCTGGGCCTCATCCAAGCCGGCCGCGGCTGCCACACGGCATGCAAAAGCGAAATCAATCAGGTCGGAAGGGGCATGGGTGTCGGTATCCACCACCATCGCGGCCCCCGCCTCGATGCACACCCGGGCCACATGGCCGTTGGTGAGGCTGTGGCCCCTGCGGCTGGTCAGCTCGATCAGGCAGCCTCGCGCGGCGGCCTGCCGGGCCTCTTCCAGGGTGAGAAAACCGGGGTGGGCCAATAGATCCACGTCGGGCGAGGCGATGGCCGCCTGGTTGGTGCCCGGCGCCACCGGCTCGACGATGGTCTCGCCATGCACCACCACCAGGTCGGCCCCCAGGAGCTTGGCGCGGCGCGCCAGCCCGGCGATGCTGGCCGGGGCCACGTGGGTGAGCTCGACGCCGACCAGGAACTGGAGCCCGAAATCATGGCCCTGCTCCTGGCGCAAGCGCAATAGGCTGGCGAGCAACTCTTGCAGGTTGCTGGCATCGCCGTGATCGGTGATGGCAAGGGCGCGGTGGCCCATGACGGCCGCCCGGCGCAGCAGCTCGGAAGGCAGCAGCGCGCCGTCGCTAAAAGTGGTATGGGTGTGCAGGTCTATACGCTGGTTCTTGCTCATGGCCCGATCAGTATAGCGATGGCGTTCGGGCTGTCAACGTCCCGCGCGGTGTGAGTAGCTCTTGTGCCTGCTCAGACTTGGGGGGAAAGGGGCAGACATGTCGGGTGCGTCGGCAGAGAACATTGGGGCGCGGGCGTCTCGCCCGCGCGATGCGCAGCAGCGTATGCGGGCGAGACGCCCGCCCTCCAGATCTGAATCGTTACGGCCCCGATACAACGTTCCGCGCCATTGACCTTGGCCCCGCCAAGTGTTATGCTGCTCCGCGTACAGGGGGGGCAGGAGGTGCGCGTGCTATCGGTTGTCTTTTTCTGGTGGCTGGCGCTGGCTCTGGCGAGCTGGCTGAGCTGGCCTCTCTTGGCGGGGGTGCTGCGTTCTCTGCCCGATCGCGGCTATGCCTTTGCCAGGGTCTTTGGCCTGCTTCTGTGGGCCTATCTCTACTGGGCAATGGGACACCTGGGGCTGCCGTTGGGTAACCCCCTGGCTTGGTGGAGCGTGGCGGCCCTGGGCGCTCTGTTGGGGCTGTGGGGCTGGGCGCGCCGCCAGCGCGACCTGGTGGCCACCATCCAGGCTGAAGGGCGCCACATGCTGGCCGTCGAGCTCTTGTTCGCCCTGTTCTTTGCCCTGGGCGTGGCCTACAAAGCCTACGCCCCGGCCATTTCTCAGGCCGAGCAGCCCATCGGCCTGGCCTTTCTCAGCAGTATCCTCAACAATCCCACCGTCCCGCCCGGCGATCCCTGGATGGCCGGGCTCCCCATTGTCTATCCCTATTGGGGATACCTGCTCGCCGCCCTGCCCGCGCGGGCCGCCGGCGCATCTGCGCCCGTTGCGTACAACGTGGCGTTGGCCCAGAGCCTGGCGCTAACGGCGCTCGCGGGCTATGGCTTGATCTACAACCTGTTGCGGCTGAGCGCCCAATGGCGCGAACGCGCCGCGCGCCGCATTGGCGCTTTGGGTGGGGCCATCGTGGCCCTGGCGGGCAATTGGGAAGCATTCTTTGAGTATATGCGCGCGCGGGGTGTGGGGTCGCAGGCTTTTTTCGCCTGGCTGGATATCCCCGGGCTGGCCCAGGCGCCCACCACGGGGGGGCACCTTCCCTATGGGGGCGACTGGTGGCTGCGGGCTGGCCGGGTGATCTCCGACCACACCTTGGGCGGCGGGATGGCCGCCATCCCCACCGAGTTCCCCGTCTTTGGCCTGCTCCTGGGCGAGTTGGCGCCTCACTATATGGCGCTGCCTTTTTTGGCGCTGGCGCTGGCCGTCACGCTAGAGATCGTCGAGTCCGCGGGCAGCTCTCTTACCCGCTGGTGGCGGCGCCCCCAGTTCTGGGCCATGGCCTGGATCATCGGGGCGCTGGGGCCGCTGGATCCCTGGTGCGTGCCCACGGCGCTGGCCCTCGCCTTGGCGAGTTGGCTGCTGGGCGATGCGCGAGGGCGAGCGGATGCCCACCGAACGCATGTCGTGCGCGCGCAGGGGGCTCGTGCGCATTGGGTGCGCTGGCTGGCGAACGCCCTGGGGGCCATAGCAGCTCTGGCGGGGGGCGCCGCGCTGCTGTACCTGCCCTTTTACCTGGCCTCCTTCGGCCGGCCGGGGAGCCCGGAGATCGCCCTGGATGCCAACACCCCCATCCATCACTACCTCATCGTCCTGGGCCCCTGGGTGATCCCCTTGGTGGGCGACGCGCTACTGGCGTATGAGCAGATGCGCCAGGGCGCCAGGCCCTTGCGGCGCATGACGTTGCTGTGGCTGGCCATCGGGCTGCTGCTATTGGCCCTTCTGGGCGCGTGGATCATCGGCGGGTGGGCGCAGGCGGCCCTCAAGCTCGCCTTGGCGGTTATGGGTGGGCCATGGGTGCTCTTGCTCCAGATCGGCGTGCTGGCGATCCTGCTGGCCAGCGTGGCCAGGAGCTATATCACCGATCCCATCGGGCAGGATCGTGGGCGCGCTCTTTCTCGCCTGTTGCTCTTGGCGGGGGTGGGTCTAACCCTGGCCGCCGAGTTCTACTATCTGGGGCGCGGCCAGGGTACGCGCGCTGATACGGCGCTCCGGCTCTACTACCAGGCCTGGCTGCTCCTCGGGATCGGGGCAATCTGCGCCTTGGTGCGCCTGTGGCAGGGGGGTGGGCGTTGGCGCAGCCTGGCGGCGCTGGGGCTGCTGCTCATGGCCATCGGCCTATACTATCCGGCGGCAGCGACCTACACCAAGACGGCGGCCTTTCAGGGGGAGCCCACGCTGGATGGCGCGGCCTACCTGCAGATCGAGTCTCCGGGCGCCTATGCCGTCTACCGCTGGCTGGCGGATAACGCGAGGCCGGGCGAGGTGCTGGCGGAGGGCCCCGGCCTGAGCCTGGACGCCTCGACCAGCCGCATGGCGACGCTGACGGGTATGCCGGCGGTCCTGGGGTGGGCGGGACATGAGGCGCGTTGGCGCGGGCAAGAGGCGGTCGCCCAGCGGCTGGATGATCTGGATACCATCTATCGCTCTCGAGACGAAAGCGAGGTGTTGGCGGCCCTGGCGCGCTACGGGGTAACCTATCTGTATATCAGTCCGGCTGAGATCGAACTGTACCGCATCACCGATACCAAGCTCATCTGGCATGGAACGTTCCTGCGGCCGGTGTTGTTGGTGGATGGCCACCAGCTTTACCGGGCGCCCTGAGGCGCAGGCAACGCAAAGAAACACCGCCCTCACAAGGACGATGTTTCTGCGTTCCCTTGTTGCACACCAAGCGGGCCGCGTTGGCCGCTGGCTCTACTAGGCAGCCTAGGAGGCGCCGTTCAGGCGCTGCATCAGGCGAGACTTGCGCCGCGCGGCGTTATTCGGATGGATCACGCCCTTTTGGGCGGCCTTGTCAATCTCGGCGACGGCGCTGCGCACGGCCTCGCTGGCCTGCGCCATATCGCCCGCCTCGATGGCGATCTGCGCCCGCTTGACATAGGTGCGCATCCGGGCCTTGACGGCGCGGTTGCGATCCCGGCGCTTGGCTTCCTGACGAACTCGCTTGATGGCTGAAGCTGTATTGGCCAACTCTGTCCTCCAAACTATGTGCTGATCCTGGGGCATACGAGAGGCGACGGTCGGACTCGAACCGACGGTGGGGGTTTTGCAGACCCCTGCCTTA
>CAYZWT010000030.1:46446-48547 GCA_964482225.1 uncultured Anaerolineales bacterium | reverse complement strand
CCCTGCCTCCCTCTCAGGTGCCAATATGCTCCACCAATACTCGAACAATCACGCGCGGCCATTTTGGGCGCACATACCATTCGGTGGTATACTGGTGCGGAAAGACCACGGCGCGGGGTATCCGCGCCTCTTGCTTGTTAGGAGGAGCTTTATGGCAACCGTTCAGGAAGGCATGTTCGTTCGCTTTAATTATGTTCTCACCCTACAAGATGGCGAGATCATTGACGAGAGCCCCGAGGGCGAGCCCCTGGGTTACGTCCACGGTACGGGCAGCATCATCTCCGGCCTGGAAAAGGCCCTGGAGGGCATGGCCGCCGGAGAGGAAAAGAACGTCCTGGTGCCCGCCGCCGAGGCCTATGGCGAGTTCGAGCCCGGCATGATCGAGGGCCTGCCCCGCAACCTGTTCCCCGAGGATGTCGAGATCGGCATGGGGTTCCGCATGCGCAACGAGGCGGGCCAGGTGCTGACCGTCTATGTCGAGAGCATCAGCGACGAAGTGGTAGAGGTCAACCTGAGCCACCCGCTGGCGGGCAAGGATCTGCATTTCGCGGTGCAGATCGCCGAGGTGCGCGAGGCCACCGAAGATGACCTGATGCAGGACAGTTGTGGCTGCGGCTGCGGCGATGACTGCGACGACGATTGCGATTGCTGCGGCTAGACTACTAGAGCGAGAGCCGGGGCGGGGTTTCCCTGCCCCGGTTTTTTTACGCCCCGGTGCCCTGTTCGCCCAGAAAGGTCGGCAAGGGGCCCGGTGCATCGGCATAGTGCTCCACCATGCGCGCCAGCGACAGGCGCTCGCGGGCCAACCGGCGTTGCACGCGGCGCATGGCGGCATAGCGAAAGGGCGCGTGGGCCTGCAGCGTCAACAGGTAGCGCCGGGGATAGCGCCGGTGCGCCGCCGCCACGGCCTGGAGCAGCAGGCGCCGGGCGCTATCGGCCATCAGCTCTTTGATGGGGGCAGCGCCGGGGGCGTCAAAGGCGCTCAGCCCCTCCATGACGCATCCCATCAGGCGCAACGTGCGGTTGGTGAGCCGATCCAGGGGCCAACGTCCCGCCGCCTGGGAAAAGATGGTCAGCAGCCCCGTGCGACGATCTTGCTCCACATCCTGCAGGTCATCCAGCAGTTGCAGGATGGCGCCCCAGCCAAAGAGAAAGCGCGCCTGCTCGGGCGGCAGGGCGCCCGCCACCAGCAGCCCGTCCGCCACCACCGAAGCGCCGCCCTTTTCCAGGGCGATCCCCAGCACATCCACCTCATAGGGGGCCGCCTCGGGGGCCAACAGCCGCAGGCTCTTGCCCTGGGCGCGATGAATGGCCAGCAGGCCGTCGTACACCTGGGGGCGCCGCGCGCGCTCGTGATCCCCCTCGATCAGCCCCACCAGGGCATAGATGCGCCCCTCATGGGCGTTGAGCGGGGCGATCTCCTGGCCCTGGAGCCGCAAGGCCAGGCGCTGGTCAAAAACCCGCTTTTCCTCCGGCGCAATGGCCGGATCATCCAGATAGTTGTCGGTGTAGGGATAGAGCATGCTATAGGCGAACGCCGAGGGGGTCAGCGCCACCGGCAGACCCATGAGCACCTGCAGGCCGTTCATGGCCCACACGTTGCGCAGCGCCTGATAGATCTCGGCGCCGCCGATCTGGGGATCAAAGGCGCGGGCGGCCCGGCAAAAGGCAGGCCCGATCTCTAGCATCCCGCCCGTGAGCAGGCAGGCGATCTGCTCCTCTGTCATACCCAGGGCTTGGCGCCCCAGCTCGGCGAACCCTTCGGCCATGCGGCGCTGGAGATCGTCGCGCTCGCCCTGGCTGCCCGGCGCGTGCCGCAAATGATTGATCGCTTCATCCACAAAGCTGCGCAAATGCCGTTCCCGCGCCGCCTGCTCCTTTGAGCTATAGGTTGGGCCCAGGTGCGGCAGGGTCGGCTCGCAACTCTGCCAGGTCTCCACGAGATCCTGGGTAAGCCGATCCATGCTGGGAAGGGCGTCTTGGGGCAGGTGATCTGTCACGTGGTTACTCCGATGGTTGATTCAGATGATCTTTGCGCAGAGGCGTACGCTCTGCGAGCGTGACGCTCTGCGAGCGTGACGCTCTGCGAGCGTGACGCTCT
>CAYZWT010000030.1:0-46346 GCA_964482225.1 uncultured Anaerolineales bacterium | reverse complement strand
CGAGCGTGACGCTCAAAGAGCGTCTAGACGCGGAGAGAACAAGCGCCCTGTTCCTTCTCTGTGGCTCTTTGGGCTCCGCCCTCTGCGAGATTCCAAACGTAAGGCTGACGGCTATCTGGCCAGAGCGGCAAAGGAGCGCCGCGTCTCGCGCCGGGTAAAGCGCGCCCAGCGCCCGCCAAAAGATGCCGCTAACAGGGCGGCCTGCTGCTCCGCATAGGCGCGATAGGCGGAAACCGCTTGGCGCGCGTCTTGCACGCCGCGCTTTTTCAGGGCTGCCTCTAGCATGGCAATGGTGGTGGCGTGATCGTTCAGAGCGCCCAGGTGATCCTGTAACGCGGTGATCTCGGGGATCCGGCGCACGATGCGAGGCGGCAGGACCTCGGCGCAGCACTCGAGGCCATAGCGCAGCCGTTTGCACCCGATGCGCAGGGCGTGCAGCATCTCGATGGGGGCGCCCTCCAGCACGCGGTCATAGGACCAGACGGTGCGCCAATGGAGATAGACCAACAGCGGGGCCATCGCGCCGATGCATGGCGCGGCCTGATCGCCAGGCTTTGCCATGCGCGCCAAAAGGGCCTGCCAGCCACGCAACCACTCGGCATGGCCGGGCGAATCCAGGTAGCGCACAAGGCGCCGGTGATCCTTGGCGCGCTGCCGCTCCCAGGCGCGCAACAGCGGTTCCAGATCGCCCGCGCTCGGGTGAGACCGGGCAAAAGCCCGCGCCCGCTCCAGGGCCACATCCAGGTCGCGCACGGCCCCCAACAGGCGGCCCAGGCGCTGCAAACGCGGCGCCAACAGCGAAATCTGCGGATCGCGCAGGAACGGGCCCAAGAACCCCAGAGCCGAGCGCAGGCGGCGTGTGGCCACGCGCATATCGTGCACGGCCTCGGGATCTTGGCCCTGGCGCACGCCCGGCTCATTGGCCAGCATCCGCTCTGTGTGATAGAGCAGGATCTTGGCCGCCGCCTGGGGCGCGCGGTCCTTGGGGCGCAAGCCCACCCCCTTGGCCGAGGGCTGCGGGGCCGCCTCCGCCTGCTCGATCAGGAGCAGGGCGAGCTGCTGCTTGCTGCGGGGCTCACGTTCCAGGCCATAGTCGTTCACCAGGATGTCGTCCAGCGCCAGCAGGTCGGCGATTTGGCCGTCGCCCATCAGCTCGCACTCGGCCAGATAGCGTTCCTGGCGCGCTCCCTGAGCACGGACGCGCATCCGGTCTAGCGAGAGGCGCGCGACGAGACGTTGGTCCTCTTTCACCGTCAGATGGTACCTACGCTGGCGCACGCGCACCAGAGGCCGCAGGGGAGCCCCGCCGGCCAGCCGCAGCACCTGATCGCGCCACTCACCGGCGGGCCAGCGTGACACGTCCAGGGTCTTTTCCGGCAAGGGAATCGCATACTCGGCGCGGCTGACGCAAGGGCCCTCGGCCTGGGCGGGCCCCTTGAGGTTGATGGAGCGGCGCAGGCCATCCTCGCGGCGCAGCCGACACGACCAGCCCTGCTTGCCCAGGGCGCGGTCGGCGGTATCCAGATAGCTATCACGCACGCGCTGCCAGCCCTGGGGCGTTAGGGTATAAGGCCCCAGGGCCTCGATGTGCAGCAACCGTTCATAGAGCGCCCGCTCGGGCGCCAGATAGCGAGATTCGATCTCCAGGGACATGGCGTGCTCTCCTGGGGGTGGCCATTTTACAGCGCTTGGTGCACGCATTCTAGCGCGCCCAGGGCGGGCTGTCCATCAGAGCCAGGGGCGCTCGACCAGGCGTCGAGGTCACGCGCCCACAGCCTCGCCGACCGGCGCATAATAGTTGACGATATTGCCATCCGGATCGCGGAACCAGACCGAGCGCAGCCCCCACGGCTGCGTCGTGGGTGGCTTGACGATGGGCACGCCCAGCCCCATCAGCCGGGCGTATTCGCCATCCACATCCTCGACCTGGAACTCGATCACAGCGCTGCCTGCGCCCGCGCCCACCATCGAGCCAGGCGCCAGGGTTTCCATGCCCTGCGCCGCATACAGGCACAGGCCGATGCCGGCGGGCACAAAGGCGACAAAAACGTCATCGCCCTCGCCTTCGCGCTGCAAGACCGCTTCGTAAAAAGTGCGCAGGCGCGGGACATTGTGCGTCACAAGGCAGATGCTCTTGAGTTGCTTCATCTCTCCTCCGGCAGTTGGTCGGCGCCGGTGAGGCGCGCAGCGAAAGCGGGTTTCCGTGCAAAAACCCCAAGATGGCGCCAGTATACGAGGCCACGCTGCGCGCCTCAAGGCGTGCAGAAACGCATAGCCTACCTGCAAGAGGCCCCTCACGCCCAAAGACAAAGCCCTCTGCCCACCGCTTGACGTCCTGGCCTGGGCGCCGTATGCTCCTGCCGTCTGCATCATCTTTGGAGAGGAAAACCCATGGGCGAGACGAAACGCCTGCGAGGCGTCATGGCCGTGCTGGTGACGCCCCTGACCGAGAACGAATCGCTGGATGAAGGCGCCTGGCGCAAGCTGATCCGGCGCGTGATCGAGGGCGGCAGCCACGCCGTGGTGGTGCTGGGCACCGCCGGCGAGTTTGCTGCGCTGCGCGATGACGAAAAGCGGCGCGCCCTGCGCATCGCGGTAGAAGAGGTGCACGGGCGTGTGCCCTTGATCGCCGGCGCGGGCGAGCCCGGCACCCGGCGCGCCGTGGCCCGCACCCAAGAGGCCGCCGAATTGGGCGCCGATGCCGCTATGGTGGTGCCACCCTACTATTACCCCTGCGACCAGGCTGCCGTCCTGGCCCACTATCGGGCCGTGGCCGCCGATGGCGGGCTGCCCGTCATCCTGTACAATATCCCCCAGTTCACCAAGGTGCCTCTGGAGGTCGAGACGGTGGCGACCCTGGCCCAGGAGCCGGGCATCGTCGGCATCAAGGACTCTAGCGGCAACCTGGCGGGCTACCAGCAACTGGTGACCCAGGCCCAGAGCGAGACCTTTTCCGTCATCACCGGCAGCGACCATCTGGTGTTCGCCAGCCTGGCTTTTGGCGGCGATGGCGTCATCGGCACGGGCCTGAACCTGGCGCCCCACTGGTTCGTCCAGCTTTGGGAGGCGGTCCACGCGGGCCGTTGGGAAGAGGCGCGCGCCTTGCAGATGCGCATCTCGGCCATGCACGCCGGCATCGCCTATGGCGATTTCCCGGCGAGCATCAAGGGCGCCCTCTCTCTGATGGGCATCGGGAATGGCCTGGTGGCGGCGCCCCGGCGCTCGGCCACGGCGGCGGAGCGAGAGCGCATCGCGGCCAGCCTGCGCGAGATGGGGCTGCTGGGGTAGAGTTCCCGTCCTGGTGCGTGGGGGGATATCGTTCGGAGGCGAGCTGCGCCGGGGGTGAGGGCCAATAACGGAAAGGATAGCACATGCGCATCTGCGTCTATTGTTCTTCTAGCGGGCGGATAGCCGAGAGCTATGTGCAGACTGCCCGCCGCTTGGGCGAGGAGCTGGCCCTACGCGGCCATGAGTTGGTCTATGGCGGGGGCGACGTGGGGTTGATGGGCATCGTGGCCCGCGCCGTACATACACGCGGCGGCCGGGTGACGGGCATCATCCCCGAGGCGCTGACCAGGCATGATATCATCTATCGTCAGGCAAATGAATTGGTGATCACCGAGACGATGGCGGAGCGCAAAGGGCTGATGCTGGAACGAGCCGAGGCGTTCATCGCCCTGCCTGGCGGCTTTGGCACCCTCGAGGAACTGAGCGAGGCGTTGACCCTCAAACAGCTTGGGTACCTGGATCGCGCCCTGGTGCTGCTCAATGCAGATGGTTTCTATGATCGGCTGTCGGCCTTTTTCGAGCAGCTCATCGCCCTGGAATTCGTGCGGCCTGACCACCGCGCCCTCTATCACCTTGCGGACGATGTGGCAGGCGCGTTGGATTACATCGAGAGCTATGCCGGTTGCGATCTGACCACCAAGTGGTTCTAGGCGGGCAGCAGCGCGCCGGCCTCACTCCTCGGGGATGTCCTCCAGGTGCAACCAGCCCCGGCGTAGGCCCACCATCACTGCCTCGGTGCGCGAACCCACTTGCAGCTTGCCAAAGATGTTGGCCAGATGAGATTGGACCGTGCGCGGGCTGACATACAGGCGGTCGGCGATCTCGCGGTTGCCCAACCCCTGGGCCGCCAGCCGAAGCACCTCCAGTTCCCGCTCGGTGAGCACTTCATCGGCAGCGCGGGGATCGGGCGGCCCCTGCACCACGCGGCTCAGCACCTTTCTGGCGATGGCGGGGTGCAATACCGATTCGCCCGCATATACCCGCCGGACGGCGTTGATCAGGTCGCTGCTGCGGGCGTTCTTGAGCAGGTAGCCGGCAGCCCCCGCCTCGAGGATGGCAAAGACGTATTCGTCGTAATCGTAGGCGGTAAAGACCAACACGGCAGTCTGGGGCACGCTGGCCTTGATCTCCTTGGTCGCCTCGATGCCGTTCATCACGGGCATGCTGACATCGAGGACGGCCACATCGGGGCGCTCCTGCTCTGCCAGGGCCACGGCCTCGCGGCCATCGCCGGCCTCGGCCACCACGCAAAGATCGTTCTCGCGCTCCAGGATCTGGCGCGTCCCCTCTCGCACAACGACATGATCGTCGGCCAGCAAAATACGAATTGGCTTCATGGTTTCCGTTCTCCTGTGGCTGCGAGCCTGCCCTGCTGCGCCCTATCATACCGCAGGCTGACAGAAAATCGAAAGTGCGAGAGAAGGAGGCCCTTGGGCGTTAACAGCGACGAACTCTACCCATCGCCGCCCACTGCGATTGATAGAGTTCGTCTTACCAAGGAGGAGAAGAAGTGCTGCACCCGCGTCAACGGGATATTGGCACACTTGTGTAAAAGGTGACGCTTTCGCTATCAGCCTTTCACTCTGTAGCTACTATACACGGCGCAAGCCGGATAAGCATCCGCCAGGAGACCCATTCGGGACTAGGCAATTCTGCCCATCCACAGCAGCCTTCCGGCGTCGAGCCCCGTTCAGCCCAGCCGCGTGACGATGGTGCTCAGGGGGATCACCACCCGCACGGTAGTCCCCTGGCGCGGAGCGGAGAGGATGGTGGCGCGCCCGCCGAACAGCCGGGCGCGCTCGTGGATGCCGATCAGCCCCAGGCGGCCCGATGCCAGCATGGCGCCCGGGTCATCGGGCACCTCGAACCCGATGCCGTCGTCCTCCACCTCCAGGATCAGGCGATCCTGGCCATAGATCATGCTCAAGACGACGTGTTGCGCGTGCGCGTGTCGGCGCACATTGCTGAGGCTCTCTTGGGCCAGGCGATAAAGGCCCAACTCTAGCTCGGGAAGGATAGGCCGGGGCTCGCCCACGATACGCACCTTGACCTCGAACAGTCCCTCACGCTCGATCCGGTGGCCCAGGATCTCGAGGGTGCGCGAGAGGCCCAGTTCCTCTAGCAGCGGCGGCCGCAGGTCGCTGGTAAAGCGCCGCACCCCCTGCAAGGTATCGTCCACCATATCGCGCAAGTCGTCCAGCTCTTGCGCCAGCCCCTCGTCTCGGGCCATCTCCTCGGCATCCTCGATGCGCCGCCCCAGGACGATCAGCGCCTGGGCGGTCTCATCGTGCAGCTCGCGGGCGATGCGCTTGCGCTCCTCCTCCTGGGTATTGAGGATCGAGACCACATAGCGCTGGATATCCAGCCGGTAGCGTTGCAGCTCGGCGGCCATGCGGTTGAACGCCACCTCCAGGTTGCGCACCTCTGAGGGGCCCGAATCCAACGAGACCTGGGTATCGAAATCGCCATCGGCCAGGCGCTCCACCTGGGCCACCAGGCTGCCCAGCGGCGCCGTAACGCGCTGGCTGCCAAGGGCCAGAATGCCCAGGGGCAACGCCACCACGCCGACCAACAGGAGAACCATTAGATAGATATAGGGGCGCAGCGGCGCGACGATATCATCCCACAGCTCAGAGGTCAGCAGCCCCCAGCCATCCCAGGTTTCATCGGCGAAAAGCGAGCTGGCGAGTTGGCGCAGAGGGATCGGGGCATAGCCAACCACCATGCGATGGCCCCGGTCGTTGATGGTTTGCGCGCCCCGATTGCCCAGCAGCACGGCAGCCACCGCAGGATGGCGCTTGGCGTCGGCCCCGATCATCTCCGCCTCGGGATGGTACAAGACCACGCCGTTGGGATCCACCAGATACGAATAGCCCGCATCGCCCACGCGCACTTTTTCCAGCGCCGAGCCCAGGGCATGGCCTTCCGCCAGGCGCCAGACCCCCAGCACACAGCCGCCAAACTGCCGCCACGTGTCATAGTAGGGAATGGCCACGACCACCACCGATTGGCCCTGTCGGTTCGTCAGCACGGGTGAGCGCACAGGCCGCCGCACCTGGCGCGTGCGCTCGAAAAAGTCAAACTGCCCGAACATCTCGCCCAGATCGCCCCCCACCGTCGCCGTCACCTGGCCGTTGGCATCGGTCACGCTGATCTCATCAAAGCGCTCCTGAAGCGGGGTGTTGCCCTCGATCAGTGCCTGCAAGGGCACGGTGCGGCCCTCCCGGGCCTCGTCGGTCGAGGCCACCTGGGTGAGCAGCAGCACCGAATCGGCCCAATACGAGGCCACCTGCTGGGCCGCGAGCTGTACCAATTCGGCATCGCGTTGTTCCACCAGGGTCTGGGTGAGTCGGTTGAACCCGAAGAAACTTACCAACGAAAGCGCCAGCAAGAGCGCGATGACGGGCGCTGCCGTTGATAGCATGAGTTGCGAGCGCAGACTGCTGGCCCCAGCGCGGCGGGGAAAGCGCATAATGGCTCCAAAGCGTAGCTGGCGATGCGGGTGAAAGGTTCACACGGATTATAGCACGTCGCCAGGGCGACAGGAAAAGCGGATCGGCGCGGCGACGCCCACGCCCTGGGGGATGTTTGACAATGGTGTAAGCGTGCTTATACTTGCAGTTATGTTGAACTATACGCCGGAAACGATCCACATAGAGCGCCTTTCGCAGATCGCCAAGGCGCTGGGGCACCCCAAGCGCATCGCCATTCTGGATGCTCTCATCAAGGGCGTGCAATGCAATTGCGAGATCGCGGCGCAGCTCGGCCTGGCCGATAACCTCATCTCGCACCACATGCGCATCCTCGAGGAAGCCGGCCTGGTGCAAAGCGAGCGCGACCCCGTTGATGCGCGCTGGGTCTACTATTCGGTGGATCCCGAGGCCCTGGCCCAGACTTGCGCCGTGCTATGCGCCTTTTTCGACCCAGCGCGCATTCAGCCGCGCCAACCGGTCTGTGGCCCCTCGGGCGGGCGTGGGTGCAACCCGGCAGAGGGCTCGCCCTGCCCATAGGCGCAAGCCCCCTCGCCTGGCCCCGCATTGCCCCTGCGCCGACCCCCTGGCGGTCTCTCCCCACACTCACACCGAAATTCGGAATCTCGATCAGAATCCGCTTGACACGCCCGCTCATCGCGCTCCATAATGTCTCTGTGTAGTAGCAGATGTTGTCGCGTATCGAGATGGAGGCATTCTCATGCACAGGAAACTGCTGCTCATATTGTTGATCGTGGCCCTTTGGGTGCTGGCGGCCAGCCCTGTGGCAGCCGGTGGAGACAAGGTGCGCGGGGAAAAGGGCGAAGGCTCGGTGAACCAGCACCAGGTGATGGACCCGCCCCCGTTCCAGCCCTAAGCATAGAGCGCCCTTATAGCGGCAACATCCCGCCGTGCGGCCGTTTTGCGCGTTGCGCACCGTTGCGCGATGTGCTAGGATGGCTACGTTCGAATCGCTAGCTCTGGTAGAGGAGGTACGGATCGAGATGAAGAATTACATCGTTGCGTGCGGACAGATCACCTGGGGCCGCGAGACCCCACGCGATCAAGTGCTCAAAGAGATCGCCGATGCCGGCTATGAAGGCGCGCCGGCGGGCCCTTACGGCGGGGCAACCCCGGAAAGCATCGTCGAGCTTTACGGGCGCTTTGGCCTGCGCCCCGGCCCCGGCTATCTGGGCGCCAATTTCTGGGATCCGGCGCTGACCGACGAGCTATTGGAGCGCAGCAAGATGCTGGCCGAGTTCACCGTCGGCATCGGCTGCGACGCCATTTTCGTCGCCGATGGTGGGTTCCAGACGGTGACCTCCAGCGGCAAAACGCGCCGTGACCTGGCGGGCCACCCCGCCCCGTCTGATAGCCTCACGCCCGATCAGTACAAGTACTATGGTGAGGTGCTCACCAAGTGTGGCGAGATCTTCCTGGCCAGCGGCGTGATGGCCTGCTTCCACAACCATGTGGGCAGCTTTATCGAGACCCGCCAGGAGATTGATGACCTGTGGGCCCAGGTGGATCGCACCAAGGTATTCCAGGGCCCCGATATCGGCCACCTGGCCTGGGGCGGCGTGGATGTAACCCAGTTCTGCAGGGATTACGCCTCCGAGATCAAGTGCCTGCACATCAAGGATATCTATCCTGGCGTGATGCAGGAGGGTCTCGCCAAGGGTTGGACCTATGGCGAGTTCTCAGAAGCAGGCATCTTTGCCGAGCTGGGCGAGGGCATGGTGGATTTCCCCACCATGTTCGAGATCCTGAACGCGGCCGGCTATAACGGCTGGCTCGTCGTCGAGACCGACCGCACCATCAAGCCCTCGGCTTTTGAGAGCGCCAAGATCTCGCGCGATTATCTCAAGAGC
This sequence comes from uncultured Anaerolineales bacterium, assembly GCA_964482225.1. Classification (GTDB taxonomy): domain Bacteria; phylum Chloroflexota; class Anaerolineae; order UBA1429; family UBA1429; genus UBA1429. Next base: position 37,717 of record CAYZWT010000030.1, on the reverse strand, counting down.
CTCGGCTACTAGGGGTTCATTCGCCAAACCGAGTCCCGAGCGTTTCTGCGTTCGGGACTCGCCTGTGTTACGGAGCGCATGCTCCGTCGCAAGACATCGAGGAGCAACAACATGGTACTACGCATCGGACTCATCGGCGCCGGAGGCATCACCGCCTCACACGTAAGCGGGTGGAACACCGTCACCGACCGCGCCCAGATCGTGGCCGTGGCCGACGTCTCGGAGGAGACGGCCCGCCGCCGCATGCAGCAGATCGGCCACGAAGTGCGCTACTATGCGGACTATCGCGATCTGCTGGCCCAGAACGACATTGACGCGGTGGACCTGGCCCTGCCCCACTTTTTGCACTGCGAATCCATCGTGGCGGCGGCCCAGGCGGGCAAGCACGCCATGAGCGAAAAGCCCTTCTGCCTGAGCCTGGAGGAGGCCGAGCAGATTCGCCAAGCGGTGGACGAGGCCGGGACCATCTTTATGGCGGCCCACAACCAACTCTTTTTCCCCACCGTGCTGCGGGCCAAGCAGATGATCGTCGAGGGCGACCTGGGCAAGATCTACCAGATTGACTCGCTGGATGCAGGCGCCCGCCGCAGGCCCATCAGCCTGAACAAGAGCACCTGGGGCGGCAATGCGCCGCGCCCGGCGCCCACCTGGCGCAGCGACCCGGCCAAGATGGGTGGCGGCGAGCTGATTGACACGGGCTATCACCCCACCTATCGCATGTTGTTCCTGGCCGGCGAGCGCCCCGTGGCCGTCTCGGCGTTGTTGGGCACGTATCGCATGCCGCTGGAGCGCGAGGATACGGCCAACGCCCTGGTCGAGTTCGAGAGCGGGGTGACGGGGCGCCTGATGTCAAGCTGGGGCGTGCAAACCCCCGGCGGGCGGCCCATGCAGTTCGCCATCATGGCCGAGGCGGGCCAGGTTTGGGGCGAGATTGACCGCATGTACTATCTGCCCGTGGGGTTCGAGACCCCCGCCGTGGTCGAGTTCCCCGGCTGGAACTATGACCGCACCTTTGCCGCCGAGATCGCCCACTTTTGTGATGCGATTGAGGGCGGGTTCGAGCCGCTGCACTCGGTGGCCGAGGCCACCGAGACGCTCAAGGTGATCCTGGGCGCCTACCGCTCGGTTGAGGAAGGGATCATCGCGCGGCTGTAGCGTGCACGCTTTGGCAATGGCAAGCCCCTCGCTTGGCGACGTACTAGGCGAGGGGCTTTTGCATGCAATGCGGGGGGTGCGGCACTATTTGCCCGATCTGGGTCAGAGTGATATACTCTGCCCGTGTTCGGGGCGTAGCGCAGCCAGGTAGCGCACTTGAATGGGGTTCAAGTGGTCGGACGTTCAAATCGTCTCGCCCCGACACCAGAGGGCCAATCCGTACGGGTTGGCCCTCTTTTCGTGCGCCCAACCCCGTTTGACTGTGGTCTTTTGGCCCCAGGGGGCGTCCGTGGATGCACCACGCCCCTGGCGACGCTCGCAGACCCTCTCGCGAGAATGTTGTCAAAACGTTGTCAGAACGTTTGTTCAACGCTATGCGCCTGTAAAAGAACAACCGCGCCCCGGTGGCTTGTCACCTTGGCGCGGTTGGTAGTATCATCCGCTTGCCTGGGTGCCAACTCACCTGGGCCATGCCTCGGGCTGTTGCTAGCAGCGCCGGGGCTTCTATTGTAGGCATTATAGCATGGTTCTGTGCCCAGGCCCGTCGCGCTCAGGAAAGCAGCAGAACCTGCACAATAGCATGATGCTTGCAGGCACGTCAGAGCATCCCCTTGCCCGCCCTATCCCGAGCCGCCAGCGCCTCGCCCAGCCGCTGCTGGGCCTCGACAGCAGCGGCGAGGCTGGCGTTCAGCTCGTCCAGCAGTACGGCCTCGCGGGCCTGGAGCGTCGCAACCTCTGCCGCCGCGTCGTTGGCCGCTGCCCAAGGATTCCCCGAATAGCCCGGCACCTGCTGGCCCACCTTGAGCGCCGACAAATCGTCTCGCACCTTGGCCCGGCGCTGGCGTAGGTCGGCCAGTTCCTGGCGCAACTCCTGGCCCCTGGCCTTTACGCCATCGGCGTGTTCCTGGGCCAGGGTTACGTCCAGCTCGGGTAGCCGCTGCCGCTCCAGCAAAGCCACGACGCCCGAAAGAACCATCTGCTCGGTCTGCAAACGCCCGTGATGCACCACCAACCGCTCCAGCTCGGCGCCCTCTGCTTCGGCGCAGGCCGCGACGTTGGCCGCTGTCTCTAGCTCCAGTTCGGCCAGGCGCGCCTTGGCCTCGGCGACCTTGGCCAGCAGCGCATCGCGACGCTTGGTCTCCAGTTCCGTGAATGCGTCAGTCATTTCGCTCCGTCCCTTCTGGCTCGTGGATAACGATAACAGGATAACCCGCTGCCTCGGCCTCTTCAACGGCCCGCAGGTCGGCCTCGACTTGGGTCCCATCGGGATTCCGCCGCACAGTCACCGATTTCCAGGGTTTGCCTGGCGCCTTGGGCGATTGCCAGCGCTCCAGGGCCGCAACTCGTTTACGCAGATTCATCGCCGCTCATCCTTTCCTCAATAGCAGACACCCGTTCGGTCAGGCTCACCAGCTCAAAGAGCCGTAGCGACGCATCCAACACCGCCCGCGCAGCCGACACTCTGGCGGCGTCGCTGGCCTGGTCGCTCTGCATGACAGTGCGCAAAGTTGTCCGCGCCAGCGACATGTCATCCAGCAGACCAACGCAGGCCGAGGCCAGCATCGCGTCGCTCAGGCGCGATAGTTCTATCTTTACCCGCGCATCGCCCAGGTAGCGCCAAGCGGTGCGCTCGGGCAAATCGGCTCGCTCCGCAGCTTGGCGCACCGTGCTGCTCTCCAACAAGGCCAACACGAACCGGCGCTGCCGAGTCGTCAGTGCCCTATGTGTGCCATTATCGGCCATAACGTGCCACCCCCAGCGTCACTCCTCCACCTTGACGCCCGCCTCCCGCATCATCTCGCGCATCTCGCTCCACGCCGCGTACTCGTGTTCGCGCTCCCCCTCTTTCGCTCGATGCCAGCGACAAAACTGATAGCCCGAGCTGCGCCAGACCCATTGGCCGCATGGCCGTCCGTCGGCGGTATGGAGCGAGCCACAACGGTGGCCGACAGCCTGCATGTATTCCAGTTCAGACATGGCGCCGCTCCTCGTAACGGGCGTCCCTACAGACGGCCCCAAGCAGCTCGCCCAATTGGACGATGAGCGCGCCCTTGGGCATGTCGCCAGGCACCAGCAGGGTCAGCGCTTCGGCGGCCTGGTCGGTTCGGCGCGCCGTTACGCGATAACCGCCGCCGGGCCGCTCGGTGAGTTCGTAACGGTGTGCGGTCATGGTTTCCCCGCCAGGCCGCCGAAGGCGTCCAGCTCGTCGCCCCACTCATCCATCATCGTTTGTAAGTCGGCGTCGCGCTCGGTGGCGTAGGCGCCACCGTCTTCGTCCTCTGTAAGATGCGTATCAATCGTGCAACACATGCCACACATTTCATCCACCGGGGCATGTGTTGCATCTGTTGCATGATTGACACTCATTTCCACCAACAGGTAGGGTTGCTCACGCCCGCGCTTCTTGCCTTTGACCACGACGCCCTTGGCGACCAGCTCGCCCATCTCGCGGCTGACTTGTGACCGGTCGGCCAGCAGGATGTCGGCTATCTCCGCAGTGGTCGCCTCTCCGCCAAGGCCCTTGAGGGTACCCACGATGGCCGCCTGCATGGTTCCCACGCGCACGCCTTGGGTATCCTCGGCCACCTGCCAGCAGCTCGTCGCCGGGTCAAAGGCGACGCCCAACTGGGCCTCTTCCACGTCGCGGCCTGTAAGGGCCAGGGTCGCGCCCTTGTCGCCTCGTTTTCGATAGAGCCCCCAGATGGTGTCACAGACGGCACTCTTGCCCGTGCTACCCATCACGTCATCTACCACGTCGGCGCCCATGCCGTTGCCTTTTCGATGATGGTCAATGAGCAGGATGCAGGCGTCGGCGGCCAGGGCGAGCTCCTGCAAGCCGCCCATCAGGGCCGTAACCTGGCCGATTTCGTCCCAGTCCATGCGCCCCTCGATGGCCCGCGCTAGAGTGTCAATGACCACCAGCTTGAGCCCATTGGCGCGGATGGCATCTGCCAGGGCGTCAATGCCGTCGGGCGTGTTCAGGGCGGGCCAGCCGAAGGCCAAGCTCAGGCCGTCCAGGGCCGCAGCGCCCATGTCTTTTAGGCGGGTTTGCAGGCGTCGGGGTGAGTCTTCAAGTGCGACGTAGAGAGCCCTGCCCTGGGCGACGTCGCGCCCCAGGAACCGGCCACCAGCCCCCACCGCGAGCGCCAGCTGCAAGCCCATGAAACTTTTTCCGAGCTTGGGCCTTCCGGCCAGCAGGGAGAGGCCCGCTGGCAACAAACCGTCCACAACCCACACGGGCGGCGGAAAGTCGGCAGCCAGCAGCTCGCCCAGGGCCCAAACCTTGGCGGCCCCCCGTTTCCGCGCCTGGGTCCCGCCGGGCAGCGGCGCATCATCTAGCCACGCGGGCGGTTCCTGTAACGGCGGGGGCTCATCCAGTCGTGCGCGAATATCGGCCCGCGAGCGCTCGCGATTGCGGCGTTCCTTTTCCAGGATGCTGTCAAAGAGCCCAGGCAAAGAGCGGTCGCTCTGAGCAGGGCTGCCCTTGCTTCCCCTGTCAGCGTCGCTCATCGCCCACCCCCCCAAATCTCGGCCTGCATGGGCTCGGGCTCCGGCGACCTTTCGCCCACATGCCAGCGCTCAAGCGCCAGGCAAAGCTGCGGGCCAAATCCGTAATCGAACAGTTGGCCCGCATACGCCAAGTCGTTGACGGCAGCCCAGTACCGCTGGCCCGTTTCTATGTCATCTAGGCGTATCCATTGGACCCCCAGCGCCCGCGCCGCAAGCACGTCGGCGACGTCGGCGGCCCAGCCGACGAAAGGCTTGCGGCGCAAATGGACGCTGGTGCGTACCTGTTTGAGCCACACGCGCCCGCCTCCGATAACTCGGCCGTGTCGTGGCCCTTGACGTCGGGCAGTTTTTCGTGCATAATGATTGTAAGAGAGCACAATTAACCTGCTTTCCAAACTCTCGCAGGCCGCCGCGTTGCCCAGCGCGGCGGTCGCCGTTTATCCGATAGTCGCCCGCAAACGGGCCAACTTCCCCCCTAGTGTCCGCGCCCGCGCCGCCAACTGGCGCCGACGGCGTGCCAGCGCCTTGGCGCGGGCCTCTCCGTCAGGCCGCCTCGCGGGCATGGTCGGCCTCCAATCGCAGGTCGGGCTCTCCGAGGCGAGCCCGCCGCAACAGGGCCCGCAACACGGCGCTCTCGCTACGCTGCGTCGCCTTGGCGAGCTCGGCCAGCTTGTGGCGCTCAGCTGGCGTCAGGCGAAACGTCATCCGGTCACATAGTGCGTCCATGCCCCCTCCTCCCCTCCGGTCGTACCTTGTCATGCCTGTATTTTACTCCAGCCCTAGCTGGTCGTCAATCGTTCCTGGGTACGAATCTGCGTAAATACCCTGTATTCCAGTTTTTCTCAATTCTTTTGCAGAATCCTTTGACAAAAAGAGAGCCGCCAGGTGGGGGTCCCTAGCGGCTCGTGGAGAAAACGTCCAGTGTCAGTGCTCAGGCCGCTTCTGTCTCTCTGGTAGGCCGAACTCTTGGACGTAGAGACGGTCAATGGCCACAGCCAATGCTTCGGTTTGGGTGCCGTAGCGCTCGGTCAGGCGGTCAAGTTTTTCGCGTGTCGCCAGGCTAACCCACGTTCCCAATCGTGTCTTGGCCCGTTCCTGTTCCATGCGTTCCTCCCTCATGTGGCGGGCCAGGGGTGTCGACCCCTGGCCCTGTCCGTCTCTACGCCAGCACTCTCTCGCGCTCGGGTTCGGCCTGGCGCTCGCGCCGGGCCCTGCGCTCCTCGGCCAACAGCTCTTGAAGCAGCCCGTCGGCCATTGCCGCAGCGTTGGCCGCGCTCTCGCCGCCAGCTACCAGGTTGCGGTAGTAGGCCCCAGCATCCTCGATTGCCCGCTCAAAGTAGCTCGCCATGGGTCTCTCCTGTTCTCGGCGTGTGGAAGTGCGCCTCGGTCAACTGCCCTCATGGTAGCATATGGCTAGCCATTTGTCAATAGGAAATTTCGGTTATGCATGAAAAAAGGCCCTGACGGCTTCCACCCCACCAGGGCCTGGCGCAGGGCCAGGGCTCACAGGAGAGCGACCCCCAGCCACGCAACGCTAGTTTATCCCACGGCGCTGCCTTTCGTCAAGCCCCGTATGCCTACTATCAGTCAACCCCACGCAGCACCGTCTCGACACACGCCCTGCCCAAGGGCAAGACCCGATGCTTCTTCGCCAGCTCTTCCCAGCCCATCGTCTCGGCCCCAGGCATCTGCTCCCTGGGTGTATCGGTGAGGATGTAGCCATCCAGGGAGATGCTCTTATCCTGAAACGCCTTTGTCTGGCCCAACGCGTACAGGGCGTGCAGGGCATCTATCTTGTCTGCATTGCCCGAAAGGCCACCGTGGTGCATCCCATGAGGCTCGACAAACACCACCCGCACATGCCCCGATTCCTTGTCACGCGTCCAGAGGACAAAGTCGGGGTAGAAACCGCTCTGCACAAAGTAGCCGACGCCAACGCGGGGCAGGTTGCGTAGCAGATAGACCTCGAGCTGGTCGTATGGGGCGGACGTATGGTTTCGTTTCCAGAACTCGCACAGGTCCTGGACGAACCTGCTCTCCGCTTCGTTGAGTCCCGGCGGCGAGACCGCGATGCCGTCTGCCCCATGCCCAGCCTGCAAAAGCAGGGGGTTGTAAAGGTGAAAGTCCACGTGTAGTCGAGGCAGTGGTGGCCCACCGGCCTGCATCAGCTCGCCGCTTGCCAAAAGGGCCTGGATGCGACTGAGCCGCTCTGCATCCGAGATGCGAAGCTGGTAGCCGTCAATGATGCTGCCGTGGGTCTGGGAGAGAAGGCCAGGCTCCAGGTGCTGGCTTTGCGCCGCGCGCTCTCGCCGAGCGTAGAGGCGGTCCACGTAGGTACGCAAGGCGGTCGCGGCAGCCTCCTGGATTCGGTCGGGCCGCCGCAGGTCCTCCTCGGGCAGCAGCACAGAGCACTGCTCCAGGATGGCTGGCAACACCGACCTGCCCAGATACAGATTGTGATAGCCCCGCGTCTGCTTGTGCTCCAGTAGCTCCAGGTACAGGCTTGGCAGGTCCAGAAGCGGCATGGCCTTGTTCCACTGGAGCGGCCTCGGGCTCGTCTCGCCCGCCGTGGCGACCGCGCCGTCATAGACCGCAACCCTGGGCCGCAGGTCCACTAGGACACGCGGCGGTTCGCTGGTCAGCCGCCAGGTTTCCTGCTCGGCGCTGTACCCCCGCTCTAGCTGGGGGATGAACAGCTCGGGCCAGGGCTCCATGGCCTGCACGGGCAGGGTCCGCTCATCCATCAACCCCTCCCGCTCTATCATCTGGCGGAACTGGGCGATATAGTCGGCGTTCCAGCCGAATATCTGCAAGGTCTCCAGGTGGCTGAGGCCGCCGGGGTGCTGAATGCCATGGATAGCCTCGGAGCGCTTGAGCGAAAGGTCCCTGCCTTTGAGCCGCACGCCACGCCCAAAAAGCTGGATGACCTGGCTACCTGGCCCCTTACCCATGTTGAGAAGGCCCATGGAAGAGACGCGCCAGGAGCTCCAGCCTTCGATGAACTTTTTCGCGCCCACCAGCAGAAAGACCCTCGAGTCGGGATGTTCGATGTCGCCAAAGAGTGAGGGCGTGAACTGGTCCTCTTCGGTATCTATGCTCAGGTGCTCCCTGAGGTGCCGCCTGAACGCCGAGCTATCCCCGATATAGATGACGCCGAAGTAGGGCTGTTCTGCCTCTGCGCTTGGTGTAGATACCCGCAGCCCAAACTCGCCGCCGGCGCTCTTGATTTCCAGCAATTGTAACGCGCCGCGGCCGTGAAACAGCGACGTGGTAATCTGGTCGTATAGGTCCTCGGCGGGACTTTCGCGCAGGTACGGCCAGGCGTCGGCGAATAGGTCTTGGCCGGTTTTCGGGTCGCGGAAGCCGCTCTCTTCAGAGAGGAGCCGCTGCATGACCCCGATGCTCCATACGTCATCCTCCAGGAAGCGCCGCAAAAACGCCACCACCGTCGCCACATCGCTCTTGGATTGCTTCTTGTCTTGATACACGGCTTTGCCGCTTACGCTCGAGCCGATAAACACCCAGAGCGGCGTTTCCAGATTGTAGGGCCGAAAAGCCTCCCGATTGGCCTGGTATAGCCGCACCTGCTGGTAGAAGGTGAGCAGGCCCCCGACCAGCAGCTCCTGGGCCCGTTCCTCCTGGGTGTTGGCCAGGTTGAGCACTCGGAACGCCTTGCCATACCCGTCGTTATGAAAGTGCCGATAGGAATAGTCGAACAGGATGGCCTTGCCATACTCTGCTAGCAGGCCCTGGCGGTCCTTCTTGCTGGCGCCTCCGATGGCCTGGGCAAAGGTGGCGCTGTATTCCAGCAAAAAGCCGTTCGCACTCAGGCGCTTCTGGATGTCTTTCCATGTCTGGGCTTCGCTGCCAGCGCCTTTGTGCCCCTCATCCACCAGCACCAGATTCTCGTCCAGGAGGCTCTCTATCGGAATGCTCACCCCTTCCCCAGAAGCCTCCTCGGCCAGCTTTTGTGTCTCGACAACCCAGACCTGTGGCTCATAGCTGACCTGTGCCCCTCGCCTCTCCGAGATATGGGCCGCCAGGATGCCACTCTGCCGGAACTCGCGCAGATGCTGCTCTGATAGCCCCTCCCCTGGCGTGATGAGCAGGATGCTGCGAAAGGCATGGCGTCCGTCGGCCCGCCGCACCAGGGCCTCCGGGTGGCGCCCATGCTCCAGATAGTGCAGCACCTGCCAGATGTGCGCGTGCATGAGCAACGTCTTGCCAGAGCCGGTGGCCATGAAGAACGCCAAGCGGCGCAGGTCGTCCAGGGCAAAGAGAGGAATGTCTCGCAGGTGCGCTTCGTCGGCTTGCAAGCTCTCCAGGTAGCGGTTGAGCCGCTCCAGGAGCCCCGCCGGAGCCTCCGTGAGCAGGTCTAGATAAACCTCGCTGTAGAGCAGGGCGAGATACTGAAAGTATCGCAGGTGCAAGCCATCGCGCCGCTGGCCCAGGCGGGCCTCATAGTCCATGACGCGGCGGTCATAGGCGGGCAGTCGCGCCTCGACCGCCGCGTCCAGCCCTGCCCGCCCCACGAGGGCCCCATAGAAAAAGCTCTGGCCGTCGGCGCCCGGCCCCTCGCGGATACCGTAGAGCGCACCCTTGAGCTCCTCCAGGCTGCTCGCGCCGAACAGGCCGTGCATGAATCGGTTCAGGACCAGATACTGCTCCAGGTTCATGCCTGCGTTGCCTCCATGAGCCGCTTGAAGAGCGGGTCCAGAGACTGCACGCCCGGCAGGGCGCTGTCGCCGTTGATGAGGACCTTGTCATGGCCCGCGATGCGCTCCTCCATAAAGGTCCGCTCGGTCGCGGCATCCAGCCCGTCGGTGTCGCGCCAGATGACCAAGACCCGCTCCCCTTGGCCTCGGTTCCCGGAGACCAGACGATAGTCGCGGCCATCGGCTGGGTTCTGGAGAGTCTCGACGCGCCGCACGCGCAGGCCATACAGGTAGTTGAAGGTCTCGACCAGGTCCACGGGGCGCTCGACGGGCCCCTCGTCGGTGAGCACCTCCAGGGTATAGTGGAAGGGGTGCTCCAGCTTGTCGGCGGCCAAGAGGGTGGCGCTGGCCTCCAGGGGCAGGCGCGCCAGGTAGCGCAGGCGGTATTCGCGGGGCCCCAGGGCCTCCTTGTAGGCAGCGGCCCGCTCCCGCTCCCTGGCCAGGGTCTCTTCCGTAGAGAGGTTGTGCAGCGCGTCCTCATAGCCCTCAATGCGCAGAACCTTGACCAGGCGAGGCGTCCGGCCCACCCAACCGGGCCAGCCCCCGTCGAGAGCCCTATCGGGATAGGCCACCGGACGTCCGTCCTTCCAGTCGGGACAGTACATGACCTTCTGGATGCGCGGCAGCAGCACGGTATCGAAATAGTCGGCCATCTCGACCAGGATGAACTTGTGCTGCCCGCGGTCCTCGCGGTTCAGGTTGATGACGGCATGGCCCGTGGTGCCAGAGCCCGCAAAGTAGTCGAGGACCAGAGCTGCCGCGGTGGAGCTCGCCTGAATCCATGTTCCTAGGACTAGTTCATCCTTAGGGTTCGGAAAACCGTCACCCCCTAAAACTTGCCTGAGACGCTTGGTTGCGGCCCTACCGTCTCTGTAGAACACACTGTTGGGGACTTGACCTTCGTTGTCCGACAGATATGCTTTAGAGCATGGAACTTTCGTTTCATCTTGCCAGAAATGGACCAGATTCGCCTCGATAGCTTCGAGCATGCGCTCTTTGGTTGGGTACATCCAGCCCCGAGAAGGAACTACGCAGGGCCTGCCGGTTACCGGATGCAGCACCTCATAGGTGGGCCCACCACCTCCCGGCCACGAAATATCGCTAGGGAAATACACGCCTCGCTCATCCACCGCGCTGTAGTGTCTGTGTCTCTTTGCCGGATGATTATCCCTCAGGCCGCCGAGCCACTCTTTGAGCCTTTCGGATATGCCCTGATAGTCTTCACCGAGAGCCTTGCGGAGAGAGACTGCCTTTCGATATATATCGTCAATCCCTTCCTTGCGGATTCTCCATGTTACGCCTAGGTTCTGGAGCAAGACCTTGTTCAGTGCGTAGCACAACATGACCTCATGGGACAGTGAAACAAAGCGGGAGTCGTTCTTCCTTCCGCCTTCCCAGATGAGTGGCGCAACGGCGTTGTCCATCCCGAAGACATCATTCATCAGCATCTCGAGCCTACACTGCTCGTTCTCATCGATACTCACTATGATGACGCCACTAGTCGACAGCATGGTGCGCCCCAGAGAGAGACGGGGCTGAATCATGGTAAGCCAGGTAGAGTGCTTATAACCTTCTTTATACGGGAAGTCGTCGTCCTCCCTGTTATACGGCGGGTCAATGTAGGTGCATTGCACCTGTCCGCGGTATCGCTCACTCAGCATCTGTAGCGCCTGATAGTTCTCCCCATGCACCAGCAGCCCGTCTGTGGCCTCGTCAAGGTCCTCAAAGGCGGCCAGCAAGCGGTCCTTGAAGCCCTCGTCAAAGTGGGCCGTGTTCACCACCAGCGTGGGGTGGGCTCGCAGGAAAGCCTCATCCAGCTCCCCTTCCAGGCCGTAAAGCTCGTCCCAGGCGGCGCGCTGGGCCTCATTGGCCAGCACGACGGGCCACAACTCACGCGGCACATGCTGGATGGGGCAGAGATACTCGGTGGAGAGGACGAACTTTTGCTTCTCAAAGAGGCGGCACTGCACGCGCTCGAGCTGGTCCAGGAACGCGATAATGTCTTCGGCCACCCGCCGCAAGACCCGGATGCTGCGCAGCTTGGCCGCCAGGTCCCCCTCCATGTCGGCCAGGTGGAGCACCTGGTCTTTGATGTAGAACTCGAGCTCGCGCAACAGAAACCCGCGCAGGTCCTTGTGGACGAAATAGTCGCTGGTCTGCTTGCGGCAAAAATGACGCAGCCGATGCAGCAGCAGGCTCACCTGTTCCTTGTCCGTCTCCCGCACGATGGCCTTGAGGGCCAGGGCCAGCGTGTCCTCGGAGATAGCCTCCAGGATGGGCCCGACCGCCTCCTCCAGGATGGCGGCCTGGCCCTTGGCGTTCTTGCCATATTGGACCTCCTCCTCCGCCGTGGGGAGCCGGTACTCGAAGGGGATGGTCAACGTCCGCTCGGCATAGGTCACCTGGTCGGGCTGCGGGAAAAAGTAGCGCGCCTCGCCCTTGGTGTTCTCTCGGGGCTGCGTGGCCGCCGCCAGCCGGAACCTGACGCGGTAGGGCCCGCCCACGGCTTCCACGGAAAAGGCATAGTCGCGCAGGTGCTCGGCGCTTTTGACATAGTGCTGGTCCTTGTTGGCCCAGTGCAGATAGACCTCCTGACCATCGTAAGGGACCGCATAGGTCTCGTGGCTCCCGTACCGGCGCTTGGGGATAAAGTCGCCGTCCTCATAGTAGCGCCGGAAAAAGGCATAGAGATGGTTGAATACATCTATCTGCTGGGCCTCGGTCGTCTGGGCTTGCTGAAGCGCCTCGCGCGCCGTCTCGTATTGGGCGATGGCCTCTCGAAGCGTCCTGAAACGCGTCTGACGGTATTCCTCACGCACTGAGCCATCGCTGTCAATGGGGTCGTTGTCCACCTCTGCCCGGATGCGCTGCGCCAATGCTTCGACGTCATCTTGTAGAGCGTCCTTCTGGCCTTCCTCCACAGCTTGGAACGCCTGCCGCACGCTCTCAGGAATCTGCTCCTGGATGAACGCCTCCAGCTCCTGGCGCTTGATGTGGTACAGGCGATAGAGGCCAAAGTCCAGGTCGGCAGAATCAAGCTGGAACAGGTCTTTGAGCAGCGATTGCAGACGGGTCAGAGCATCCATAGCAGGCTCCTGTGTGTCTTTGGTCCGGTGCGTAGATGATACCAGAGCGGGAGCGCGGACGCCAACCGCCTAAAAGCGCACGCTCCTGGTTCCTTGCGACCAGGTCAACAACGTCGCCTCCCTGTATCCGACCACGGCCTATCATCTGACTCTGTCGCCCGCATCGCGCAAGGGTACGGCACAGGCAGGTGACAAGTGAAGCTGCTATTCGCTAATCAATCGCGCCAACGACACGTATGTCATAGCGTGCAATAAGACTTGGGTTCCCAGTCCACTCCGTTGCTCTGCTGACCCGAAACGCCGTCGCTTCGCCAGGGCGTAGCGCCTTAGCCTCCGTGCTGGCATTTCCGACAGCAACCAGATTTCCCTCGCTGTCGTACCCTGCCACTGCTATATAGATTTGTGAGAAGGCATTTGCGCCTGTATTGCGGACCTCGCCGCGTATCGCTCCCAGGGAATAGCTATGGGATGTGATTTGCAGGTCATCGAACTCTCTCCTTGTCGCATACCACCCAGGGGTAAGGTACAGTCTCCAGGCGTCCCATTCCTCGACTTCGCCGATGCGGAGCTCGAAAGTGGCCCATTCGCCAGGACCAAGAACACTAACGTAGGGCTCCGAACTCTCGGTCTTCTCGAAAACTATCACTCCCCCGCTATACAGCACAACGCCAGCCTCAACGTCACGGAAGTCTTGGCTGCTTATGTTCCTGATAACCCCGATGACATAGTCAGTGGGCTGGAAGAGAAAGTCGTCCTCAACAATAGATAGTGCTTCGAAGACGACGGAGGCCGCAGCTATCTCTGGCTGAGGCGCGTTTCGCAGAGCATACACAGGCGTGGGAACGGGAAGGGGCGTACTGGTTGGAGATGGCAAGGCCATGTCCTGTGCCTGACTCGGCAGCGAACTGTCTATGGGCTGCCCTCCCGTGTTGATTCGGTCAACGACTAGCTGCGCCAGCCTTAGGGTCTCCTCCAGACTTGGTGATATTCCTGCTGTCACAACGTGACTGACAAGATTTCCTATTCGGAAGGCGATAGCATATCCCATGCCGCCAATCTCGTCATCCTCAGAGTGAAATACCCAGGCTGCGGATTCGTCTCCTAAAGGAGGCACCGAGACTCGGTCAGCATTATCGTCAGCGTCGGCAAGGCTGCGGCCAAACCTCGCCTGGGCTGCTGGCTCATCCTTGTCCACAGCCATAGTATTCCCCACAAAGGCAGTGTCCATCAAGCGCTCAATGCTCGTCGCCCTATACATGACCCTATAGCCTGATACCCAGTCTCCATTGCTTACGACCCCGGTCTCGTCTCTAGCAACAGAAAAACCATCCGGGAGGTCTCCTAGTGTGAGTACAAAGCCTCGCAGGTCAGCCTCAGGAGATACAAGATTCCCTTGCGTCACGAACTCGACTGTGGGAGACAAGGTTGAAGTCGGCAAAGGCGTCAGCGTCCGAGTGGCAGTGGGCGGCAGGGCCGTCATGGTGGCCGTGGGGAGCGCGACAGTAGCCGTCGGCGCCAGTGCAGTCATTGTAGCATTCACAGCGGCAGCTATCGCGCTCTCATCAGGGCCTCGTGAGCTAGTACATGCAGAGACAGCAACCAACATAATCACGACGCATACGATGCGCATTACCATAGTCATCTGAAAAGCCTCCTCTGGTGAGCTGCACAGCGCCACAACCGGTAATCTCTCATGTGCCCATCTGCCCTTCTGCATTCGCTTTCATTCTACTGACACTCTCTCAAGCAGGCCAGTGTCAGAGCAACCTCAAGTGCGGCCTCAGCCCATGCCCTTCGGCGCTCACCCCCTTTCCCAGCGATTCTTATCGCCAATGGCCCGCGCAATGGCCTGGGTCGCCGCGCTGTCGTCTTTGCCAATGGCGTGGGCATAGACTGCCATCGTAATGGCGCTGTTGGCATGCCCCAGACGTTGCGACACTGCCGGTATCGGTAGACCCTCGGCCAGCAGCAGGCTGGCGTGCAGGTGGCGCAGACCGTGGGGCGTCACTGGAGGTAGGCCCAGGCGGTCGCACTCGCGGCGCATGGCGTGGGCCACAGTTGCCCGATGAAGGGGCTGGCCTTCACTCGCAAAGACTAAAGCCCCGCCGCCCGCCGCCAGCCGTCTCTCGGCCTGCCGACGCAGGGCCTCGATAGCCTCGGGGGGCAGGGTCACGGTTCGCACCCCCGCCCGTGTCTTGGGTTCGCTCACTACCCATCGGCCCCCGATGCGCTGCACCGTCTTGGCAATCACGATGCGCCCCGTCGCCAAGTCCACGTCGGCCCATGTCAACGCTAAAGCCTCACCCAAGCGCACGCCCGAATAGGCCAAGAGCGCCCAGAGAGGCCCCAGCCAATGTTCATAGGTAGCATCCAGGAACGTCCGCAGTTCGTTCGGGCTCCATAGGGCTTTGCGCTCGGCCTGGTGGGTAGGCCGGACAACGCGCTCACAGGGGTTCTCGGGCAGCCAGCGCCACAGCACGGCCAGGCCGAACGCCTGCCGCAGGAGGGCGTGGACCAACTCGGCGGTGCGCCCGCGTCCGCTCTTGCGTAGACCCGCGTAGAGACGCTGCAACCGGTCGGGGCTCACTTTTGCCAAACGCACGCCCCCTAGGGCAGGGCGGATGTGCTTGTCGCATTCCAGGGTGTACTGGGCGACGGTCGCGGGTTTCAGGTTTGGGGTGACGGTCTCAAGCCAGGCATCCAGCAGGTCGCCGACGGTGCGCTTGCCGGGGTCGGGCAGGGTCCCTGCCTTGGTCGCCTGGCGCTGCAATTCGGCCAGCTTGGCGGCGGCCTCGGCGCGGGTGCGTCCGTAGACGGTGCGCCGCCGTCCGTCCACCTGCAAGGATGCTTGCCAGCGCCCGTCTTGGCGCTGGGTGATGGCGCCCTCTCCATTGCTGCGGCGTGCCATGATGCGCTCCTCTCGTGTGAGTGGGGCGCATAACGTTGTCAAAACGTTGTCAGAGAGAGGGTGCTGCCAAGGTCTACTAGGGGTGGTGCATCACAAGGCAGGATACCACAACAGGTAGTGCCCGTGTTCGGGGCGTAGCGCAGCCAGGTAGCGCACTTGAATGGGGTTCAAGTGGTCGGACGTTCAAATCGTCTCGCCCCGACACCAGAGGGCCAATCCGTACGCAAGCATGCGTCACGCATGTATGCGTCAGGGTTGGCCCTCGCTCTTTTGTGAGGGGCACCCGTGGGCGCTCTCACGCGCTGGCGCGGACCGCCCAACGCCCCGGTTTGGGGAATATATCGGACCTTACCGGTGCGGCGCGGGCGTTTGTCGCGAGACCGGAGCACAGCAAGGAGGGGCGGTCTGGCCGGTTCACGGGCCGTCACTCTTCCGGCGCGGCGACCACCTCCTGCTCCGGCAACTCCTCGCGCAGCAGCATGCGCATCTGGCGCGCGTTCTGCAGCGCATAGCCCCCATAGTTGTTGTTGAACAGCACGTGCACCGCCTCGGCCGTCTCCGCCAGCAAGGCGACGTGCGGGGCCCACTCGCGCAGTTCGTCCTCGCCGTACAGATAGTTGAACCGCTCCGCTGCCGACCGGAACTTGCCATACCAGGTACTGGCGTTGCGGCCATGCAGCCGCACGATCGCCAAGGCCGAGGCCGTCACCTCCAGCACCGTCGGCACGCTACCGGACCCCACCTGGGGCTCGTCCACGGCAGTCAGCCCGACAGAGGCATCGCGCAGGGCGGCCACGGTCTCCTCCAAGCTGCCCTGCTCGTACCAGCTCCGGTGGCGGAACTCGACGGAGAGCAGGTCATCGGGATAGAGGGCCCGCAGGGAGACCAGGTACGCCCGCTGGGCGTCGCCGGCGGTGAACCAGGGCGGGAACTGGAAATGCAGCGCGCCCAGCTTGCCGGCATCCCGCAACGGCTGCACCGATGCACCGAACTGGGCGTGGAACTCCTCGCCGGGGGGCTGCTCGCGGTCGTGAAAGGTGAGCTGTTGGAATGCCTTGACGTCGAACCGGAAGCCGGGCGGGGTGCGCTCGGCCCAGAGGGCAAAGTTACGCGCCGGCATCAGCCGGTAGTAGGTGGAGTTGATCTCGACGACGGGGAACCGCCGGGCATAGTAGGCGATCTGCTGGTTGGAGGGCAGGCCGTCGGGATAAAAGCCCTTGTGATCCGACCAGCTACAGGCTCCCACATAGATGCGACTCACGTTGCCACCTCCTCGCCCGGCGCGGAGCGTGACGCCTACCGGCTCTCCATCTGGTCAACGAGGGACAGGATCTCCTCATTGGGCGGGATATCCGACATCGAGTGGCCATAGTGCACAAAGCGGGCCACGCCGGCCTTGTCCACCAACACCTGGGCGGGCATACGCCCCAGCTTGAGCAGGTTGACCTCTTGGCCATAGAGCTTGAGCACGCTGGCCTCCGGATCGGGCAGGCCCACAAAGGGCAACTCCTCTTTGGCAAAGTAGGCGGAGAACGCCTCGGCGTCCTCGGGCCCTACGACCACCACCTCGACATCCCGGGCCGCGAACGCGGCATGATCACGGCGCAACTGCGCCATGTGCGCGCGGCAGAACGGTCAAGCAAAGGTGCGGTTGAAGACCAGCAGGACATGCTTGCTGCCGCGATAGTCCGAGAGGCTGACCGGGCGCCCCTGATAGTCGGGTAGGACAAAGTCGGGCGCTACCTGATCGAGTTCGACGCGTGCCATGCTGTCCTCCGGTGTGGGGCGGTGTGCTCGAACGGACGCTCGATCTGGGCCTCATGGTACTGCATTCCGGGGGCGCGTCAAGCCGGAACGGAGGCGAGCTCGCTTCCGCGCTGCGACGGTAGGTGTCGTGGGGGTGTGCTATGCTGGGCGCGAACTGGGCATGGCAGCAAAGGCGTTGACGGAATTGCTGGCGCAGAAAGCGTTTTGGGTGGTATACTGGGTTGGATGGGATGGGCGGAAATACACAAGCGAGGCCAAAAGTATCCTCTAGTCGGATCGAATAGCGGCCTGCTTGACGGGGACTCCGCCACCTAGGTCGGCAATCTTTCAGTACCCTCAAATTGGGTCGAAAAGGACATCGCACGCTTGACTTTTTCAGGGCGAGATGCTATAGTGAGCGCTGTAGGGACTCCTCCACATAGATCGGCAATGGGAAAGGAATTTCGCCTATGGCACACCGCCCTCGCGCGATTATCCGGGTAACTCGTTTCCGTACCCTCTTCCGGTTCTCTGGTATCGGCGACCAGTTCACCTTTGATACGTTGATCCGAGACTTGCGAGCAGCGCTGCCCAACGCCGTGTTCGATTGGCGCGAACACTCGTGGACATTGCCAACGCAAGAACTTCCAGCTTTGCTCGCCTTTTTGCGCTCGCGTTCGATAGGTACCCTTGCGTCTCCTGTAGTAGCTTACTAGCGAATCTGCCTGATGTCAAGGAGGAGTCCCTTGATTTCGTTCACATCATACCCCTTCCAGAGGCGCGTAGCGGATCTACTCCTTTCCGGCCAGAACGTCATCCTGCAAGCGCCCACGGGCGCAGGCAAGACCTATGCCGCCCTGTTGCCTCTTATCGAGGCCCGCGAACGCGGTCTCGCGTTCCCCCCGCGTTGCATCTATAGCGTGCCCATGCGCGTCCTGGCCAACCAGTTCGCCGCTTCGGAACAAGGCCAAGCACACGGCGCCAAGATCCAGACCGGCGAGCACGGCGACGATCCGACCTTTCTCAACGACCTCACCTTCGCTACCATTGACCAGACGCTGAGCAGCTTTCTGATGACGCCTTACAGCCTGGGGCGGCGCCGAGGCAACTTGAATGCCGGGGCCATCGCCTCCTCTTACCTGGTCTTTGACGAGTTTCACCTCTTTGATCCGCAGACGATGCTGCCGACCACACTAGAGATGCTGCGCATCCTGCGCGGCATCACGCCGTTCCTACTGATGACAGCCACCTTCTCCCGAGATATGCTTGCTGGATTGGCAGACTATCTCCATGCTGTGGTCGTTCCCGAGACGCCCGGGGACGTCGAGGCGCTCCAAACCCTGCCCTCGCAAGACAAGACCCGACGCTACCATGTGGCCGAACGGCCTCTGGATGCAGACGCCGTGCTGGAGAGGCACCGGGGCCGCTCTTTGGTCATCTGCAACACGGTGGAGCGGGCGCAGCGGCTGTGTCTCGCCCTCAGGGAACGTTCCTCCGACGATGAGGTGATCCTATTGCACGCGCGCTTTCTTGCCACAGACCGCGCCCCCATCGAGGATCGGTTGCGCGCCCTGTTCGGCAAAGATGCGGGGCCAGATGTGCGCTGCATCGCCGTGGCAACCCAGGCGATCGAGGTCGGTCTGGACATTACGTGCAATGCGCTGCACACCGAATTGGCCCCCGCCAATGCGATCCTGCAACGCGCCGGACGTTGCGCCCGGTACAAGGGCGAGCAGGGCGATGTGTTCGTTTACCCCTTGGCGCGAGATGCCCAGGGCGAGCCACTGGATCTGGCCGAGAACACGGCCCCCTATATGGACCTCAAGCCCGAGATCGCGGCTACCCTCTCGGAGATCGCAGGCCGGAGTGGGCGCACATTCACATTCACCGATGAACAGGCGTTGATCAGTGCGGTGCATGGCCCTCGCGACCATCGGACGGTCGAGGGGCTCAAAGCGATCGGGGGCTCGCACAGAAACATGATGAATCTCTGTTGGAACGGCGAGACAAGAGGCGCTGCCGCCGAGCTCATCCGCAGCGTCGCCTCGCAAAAGATCATCATCCACGACGATCCGATGGCCGTGGCCGCCAGGCCCTTTGCCTATGAGGGTTTCTCGCTACATGTGGGCTCCGTCGCTGGCCTGGTAAAGCGCTGGCTGGAGCGGCTGAATGAGAGCGCATCGGAGGATGCAGGGGTTTGGGGGGTGTGCGAGCTGCCCTCGGAAGACGGCGAGGAGCAGGTATGGGATGCCATCGAGATCTATGATGCCAAGGACGTGGGCGGGTATGTCGCCCTCATCGTCTCCCCCTCGCTTGCAAGATACGATGCAGACCTCGGGTTCTGGCCCCACGAGGGAGGCGACTTTGTCAACCCCGCCGCGCCGCCCAAGGAACACTCCTACAAAGCCTACTCTTACCATCTGGAACCCTATGCCGAACATGCCCGGCTCGTCTGGCAGGCCCACCGCGCCGAGTGGGAA
Source organism: uncultured Anaerolineales bacterium (assembly GCA_964482225.1). Classification (GTDB taxonomy): domain Bacteria; phylum Chloroflexota; class Anaerolineae; order UBA1429; family UBA1429; genus UBA1429. Next base: position 18,117 of record CAYZWT010000030.1, on the reverse strand, counting down.
CGCATGGCCCACGCAGCGCGCCTCCTGGAGCGCCGCGCAGAGTGGCCCGAGGGCTCCATCAGTCGCGTGGCAGAGGCCTTGGCGCTGGTGCACGATCTGGGCAAGCTGGATGTGGGCTGGCAAACCTGGGTGCGCAAGTACCAGCGCATGATCGGACGACCGGTTTCCGAAGGTCTGTATGCCCATACCGATAGCGATGCGCAGAACCCACAACACAGAGAGGCGGCGCGGGCGGCCGGCAAGCGCCCGGCGCACGCGGTAGAAAGCGCCGTCGCCGCAGTTCGGCTCCTGGAGCGGATCGCTGTGGAACCCAGCCTGACCAAGGCGGCCTTTTCTGCCATTGCCCGCCACCATAGCGCCTTTTCCAGCAATCTCGGGTCCTTCAGGCTCGCCAAGGGCAGCTATGACCTGGTCGGAGCCGTGTTGGCCGAGGCAGGGGTGCCGGTCCCCGAGGGCAGAGATTGGCTGTGGACCAAAGGGGAGGCGATAGAACTGCAGAAGGAGGTGGAAGGTCTGATCGTGAATCCAGATCGTGACGACGACTTTGTCGCCTATATGCTGCTGGCGCGCGCGTTGCGCCTGGCCGATCAAGAGGGCACGGGCGCGGCCAGCAAGCCCCATCCTGCTTGAGAGGAGGAAACAATGTGAGACGGCTATATGTTGACAAGGCCAGCGGCACCTTTGCCGACCAGCTCGAGGCCTTTGGCCTGGCGCATGTGGTGCGGGAGTGGCTGCGGCTGTCCTACGACCATCGCGACATCTCGGTCACCTTGACCGACAAAGGGGGCTACTACCAGCTCGATCTTGGTCGGGCTCTCGATGATGCCTGCCTGCAACGCCTGCGAGGCCCCTACGTGCCCATCCGCGCCCTGGTGACGGCCAAGAACGCCGCCAGCATGCCTCCCGATTTGCCGGAGACCGCGCAGGTGCGTTACGAAGAGCAACGAGATCGGCGCGCGCAGTACTTTGAGCTACGGAACAATCTCCGGAGCGAGCGAAGGCAGCCGGAGGAAATCCGAGAGCGCCTCGCAGGGCTGGAGCCGCACCCGGACTGGGACATCTTTCGCGCCATCAACCCCGCTGCGCTGGCGGGCTATAACAAGCTCAACCTGCAATGGTGGCAGGTCCAGCCCGCGCTGGCAGAAGTCGCGGCGTTGGTGAGAAACCTGTACGCCCAGACGCCCAATGACATTGAGGCCGCCGAGGCCGCGTGGAAGGCGTTGGACAAGGCCAAGGGCTGGGGCATCAAAGTCCAGAGCGGGGTGGGACAGATCTATAACCCCAGCCAGGGCAAGGGGCAGAACAGCCGCAAGCCCGACAGGCTCAGCATGGGCAACGTCAGTGGCCTTTGGCTCTGCGAGTTCCTCAAGGCTGTGGGGTACTATGCGGCGGCGTTGACCAAGCAACCCCGTGGCACCAAGGATCGCAAAACCTATGTCCTGGCGCCTATGGAGTTGGACCTGTATGAGCACGATCGCGTGTTTCGGCTCTTTCGCCAGGCGATGGAGGTAAGCGAGACGCCTGTGCGCCTGGACATCCTGGTCTCGTTGCGCTATCTCCAGACCCTCTTGCGCTATGCCCTCTCTGACGAGGGCGAAGGCGCCAGGCGCCAGCTCACCAGCTTTGGGCATCCTCGCGATGCGGTTGGCGGCTTTGCGGGCGCGCTCTACAAGAGCCTGGGCAATTCCCAGGCCACCATGAACGTGCCTTTCCTGGGGCTGCCCGCCTGGGTGCAGACCGCATCGCGCCAGCAGATGGACGAGATGGCGGGCGCCCTGGAGGAGCATATCGCCATTGTACGCCAGTTCGACGAGAGCCACAGCGACGACGTGAACCTGCTGCTTGCCTATCGCGACTTTTGTTCGGGCAACAGCCTGGATGCCTTTTTCGAGTTTGCCGTCATGTACGCGGCTTTTATCATCGGGCGCCGCGAGCGTAACCAATACGCCCGGCAGTTCAGCGAAGAGAACCTGAGGAGGCTGATCATGGGAACCGAACCCAAACTCCAACCGATCCTGGATACCCCGGGATTCCAGAACATCGCCTATGCCATCCGGCAGAGCACCGTCGTGGCCCAGTTGCGCAAGAAGCAGAACGACCGTCGTTACGATGTGCGCTATGGCCTGGGGCAGCAACTGGCGCGCAAGGCCCACTATGCCGCAGACTTTATCGCCGAACTGAGCAACTTTCTGCACCTGTACAATGCCGAAAACGCCCAGGTGATGGAACGCCCTCAATCAGGCCCATACCGGCGCAGCGTGCGGGTGGAGGATATTCAGGATATCGTGCGGCTGATTGACGAGTATGGCTCGCAGACCGTGGCGCACCTGCTCGTGGCCTATGGCTATGCCCGTACGGGCTCGGCACCGGAGCGAGAAGTTGCCGAGGAAGAAGATGGGCCTGAGCAGGATGCGGACATGGGCTCCGACGAGGATGATTCCGACAAAGTAGCGGCTGAAGACTAGGATCAGGAGGAACAAGAATGAACGGCTTTTACTCGCTTTCGCTCTCTGCCCGCGCCACGCTCGACCTGCACAGCCTGAACAACGAAGGAGGAGAAGGCAACCAGATCCAGACGCGCATGGTGAACATCGTCGGCGAGGACGGGCGCATGTACAACGTCAACGCCATCAGCGGCGACATGTGGAAACACATCCAGGCGGAGCACCTGTTCCGGCTGGCTGCCGAAGGGGACCGGGTGCCGCTTTGCGAGGGCTGCCGTCGCTTTGACGCCAACCGCATCTCGGCGGATACCGCCTTTCAGGCGCAGCTACAGAACAAAGAAACCAAGGACGCCGATGTGCTGGACTCTTTGCTCCAGACCTGCGCCCTGGACGACATGGAGGGCAACCTGCTCACTATGGGCAACCGCAGCCTGCCGCGCAAGAGCGTGGTCGAGTTTGGCTGGGTGGTGGGCGTCCCAGATTCTGTAGCGACGGACAGCTACTTTCACGTCAAGTACGCCAGCGAACGCAGCGCGGGCCAGCGCGCCGCCGATGAGACCGAAGAGGCTCGCGGCGCGAATCTGGGCCAGAACATCTTTCATCGCCCCGCTTCCTCGGGCGTGTACGCCATCGTGGCCAATCTCGAGCTGGCGCGTATCGGGCTCAACGATATCACACAGGTCTACGCGATCAGCCAGGAAGAGCGAGTCGCCCGTCAAAAGATCCTGCTGGAGAGCCTGTTGTACTCGTTCCTACAGCCCAACGGGGCCATGCGCAACACGCAAAATCCGCACCTGGTCGCTTTTGCGGGAGTGGTCGCGGTCAGCCAATGCGCTGTGCCTGCGCCCACGGTGAGCCCCCTGACCGTTGGTTACGATGTACAGATCAAGGAGATCACCCAGAGCCTGGAACCACTGCATGGCGGCCAGATCCAGCTCTATCCCTTTGGCTCGCTGGCCGAGTTTGCCCAGGTGATGGCGGGCTTGATTGAGAGCGGAGAGCCCTATCAGCTAACCTTCAGGGGATGATACCATGTGGCTAGTGGCAAGCTATGCTTCCACGGCGCTCTTTAGCCTCAAGCTCTCGATGGCAACGTCATCGGGCGGCAAGTCGCTATTGGCGCCCACCCCCTATGCTATCAAGCTGGCCTTGCTGGATGCCGCCTATCGCACGCTGGGCATACGCGAGGCCGAAGCTTGCTGGCCGGCGGTGCGCAACCTTCAGGTGGCCTATGGCCCCCCCAGGTTTGTCACCGTCACGAACCTTTTCACGCGCATACTCAAGCCCAACCGATCGGCCAAGGCCGGGGAGCCGCCATTCGGCAGGAGCATCGGCTATCGCGAATATGTGCAATTCAACGAGCCTTTGCGGTTGGCTCTGGAACCCAAAGAAGAGGCATCCTGTGAGATGCTCGCGCAGCTCCTCGCTCGGGTAAGCTATCTGGGGAAGCGCGGCAGCTTTGTGCAACTCTTGGCCCCTCCTCAACGCAAAGAGGAGTTGCCGGAGGGCTTCTTGCTGCTAAACGCTCCGAATGGCCAGGCTCAGTTCGATGCGCGCGGCACTTTGCAGATGCTCGACGATTGCAGCCCTGATATGCCTGTGGAACGGGTGAATAGCTATAGCGGGGTCTCTGTACGAGCGGGCAGAGACCGGCTCTCGTACCCGATCGTGCTCCCTTATCGTGTTGTCCGCGCCAGCAAGAGCTATACGCTCTACCGACGTCTGGATTGATGCGCTGATCGAGTTATGGCCTTGGACGAGGGCGCTGCCATCCGACCCTGCCTGATACATCGAGGACATACCACCCATGCAACACTTTACAGCCCACCGGCTCACGGTGCAGGCCACGGCGCGCGAGGCCGTGCTGCTCAACGAGCACAAGGGCAGCGCCCTGCGCGGCGCCCTCTACCACGGCCTGCGCAACCGCTTTTGCGCCATGCTCGCCCAGGGGCTGGCCTGTGCCGACTGTATGCTGGCAGCGGCCTGCCCGGTCTGCACCCTGGTCAGCACCCTGGGCCCCGATAACCGCCTGGGGCGCGATGCCGCCCGCCCCTATACCATCCAGCCGCCGCTGGATGGCCGCACCTGCTACTGCCCGGGCGACGCCCTGGCCTTTGGGCTCACCCTCTACGCCGGGGCCATCCGGCTCTTTCCCTATGTCATCATGGCTCTCAAGGAGCTGGAGGAGGCGGGCCTGGGCCGCCGGGCCCAGGAGAACGGCTGGCGGCGGGGGACCCTGGCCGTGGAGGCGATCTGGGCCGAGAACCCCCTCACCGGCGAGCGCGCCCCCGTGCTGCAAGAGGGCGAGGCGCTGGTGCGCGTGGCGGATATCCCCATCACCCACGAGCGGGTGCTGGCCGAGGCCGAACTCCTGGCCCAGAGTGAGCGGCTACGCCTCTCGTTCCTGACGCCCACGCGCCTGACCCACCGGGGGCGGTTGGTCAAGCCGGGGCAGGTGCGCCTGGACGTGATCATGGGGCGCGTGCTGGACCGGCTGGAGAGCCTGGCCCAGCACTTTACCGACACGCCGCTGGCGCTGGATTACCCGGCCCTGATTCGCCAGGCCGCCGAGGCGCGGGTGCTGGCGGACCGCACCCGCTGGGTGGAGCTGGAGAGCTACTCGACGCGCCAGCGCCGCGCCACCCCCATCGGCGGGCTGGTGGGGCGCGTGACGCTGGCCTGCCAGGACTGGCGCCCGCTGATGCCCTGGCTGGTGTGGGGACAGTTCACCCATGTGGGCAAGGACGCCGTCAAAGGCGACGGCTGGTATCGCCTGGAGGCAGAGGGTTGATCGCAGAAAGGAGGGGGCGCCATGCCCATCGTACACGAGTTGGTCGTCGAGCAGTTCGGCGCCTTTATCAGCAAGCACCAGGGCCGCCTGCGCGTAACGGTCAAGGGCGAAAAGGTGGCCGAGGCGCCGCTGATGCACCTGCGCCAGGTGATCGTTGCCGCCAAGGGGGTGGGCCTTTCCAGCAATGTGATCGCCGCCTGCTGCCAGGAGGGCATCCCCATCCACTTTGTGGACGGGCGCGGCGAGGCGTTTGCGGGGCTTTACTCGGCGGGGCTCACAGGCACGGTGCTTACCCGCCGCCAGCAACTGCTGGCCTATGACGATGCGCGCGGCGTGGCGGTGAGCCGGGCGCTGGCCCGCGCCAAGATCCTCAGCCAGGCGGCGCTGTTGCGCTATGCGGCGCGTTACCGCCAAGAGGCCGCGCCGGAGGTGCACGAGCGCCTGGCCAGCCTGGCGCAGCGGGTGGCGGGCCATGTGAGCGAGCTGGAGGCGTTGCCGGGCGATAGCATCGAGGAGATGCGCGAGCGCCTGCTGAGCGTGGAGGGGCGCGCCGCCCACTATTACTGGGAGGGCTGGATGGCGATGCTGCCCGGGGAGTATGGCTGGCCCGGCCGCCAGGGGCGCGGCGCCCAGGATGTGATCAACTCGGCGCTGAACTATGGCTATGGCATCCTGTATGGCCAGGTGGAGCGCGCCATCATCCTGGCGGGGCTGGACCCCTACGCCGGCTTTGTGCATGCCGACCGGCCGGGCAAGCCCTCGCTGGTGTGCGACTTGATCGAGCCCTATCGGGCGCCGGCGGTGGATCGGGTGGTGCTTGGCCTCGCCAACCGCAAGACGACCCTGGCCCTGGATGTGGTCAACCGGCTGGATGAGCCGACGCGACGGCTCTTGGCGGAGCACGTACTGGATCGGCTGGACAAGCCGGAGCGCCACGAGGGCAAGCGGGTGCCGCTGCGGGTGATCTTGCAGGACGACGCGCGCCACCTGGCGACTTTTCTGCGGGGCGACCGCGCGGCGTTCGAGCCGTTCACGGCGAATTGGTGAGGCTCGGCCATGCCGCGCTGCCTGCTGGTCTATGACATCTCGCACGACCGCACCCGCACGCGGGTGGCGGATCTGTGCCTGGATTACGGCCTGGATCGCATCCAGTACAGCGCGTTCTGTGGGCTGCTCAGCCGCAATCATCAGGAGGAGCTGATGCTGGCCATCAGGCGGCTGTTGCGGCGCTGGGGCGGCAATGTCCAACTGTACCCGCTGTGCGCAAAGGACTGGGCCGCGCGCCAGGTGCTCGAGATCGCCTCAAAGGAGGAATCCGATGGATCAAGTTGAGGAGCTGGAGGAGGTACGAGGGCTATCGGCCCCGGAGCGCACGATTCTCACGGTGACCGATCTCAAGCAGTATGCCTATTGCCCCCGGGTGGTGTATTACACTTATTGCTTGCCGCTGTTGCGCCCGCAGACGGCCAAGATGCGCGAGAGCCACCTGGCCCACGAGGAAGAGTCGCGGCGCGAGGTGCGGAGGGGGTTGCGCCCCTATGGCCTGGATGAGGGCCAGCGCGAGTTTGATGTGCCGCTGCGGTCCGAGGCGCTGGGGCTCTCGGGCAAGGCCGATCTGGTGATCACCACAGCCGAGGAGCAGATCCCCGTGGATTACAAGCTCTCGACGCGGGGGGCATCGGCGCACTTTCGCGTGCAGCTTGCCGCCTATGGGCTCATGCTGCGCGAGATGCGCGGCTTGACCGTGCGACGCGGCTTTGTGTATTCTCTTGTTACGCGCAAGGCAGAGGAGGTTGCGCTGACAGCGCGCCTGATGAACCAGGTGCAGCGGTTGGCGGAGGCGATCCACAGGATGATCGCGCACGAGCAGATGCCCGAGCGCCCCGATGGGCGGGCGAGGTGCATGGGGTGCGAGTTCAGGCGGTTCTGCAACGATCTGTGAGGAGGGGGAGCTTGTACCGGGGCAAACCCGGCGCCCGGCGAAAATCCCCCCCCGTTTTCGAGCAAAAACCGAGTTTTGATGGATCGCCGTTCGGCGATGCTTTTCGGGAGGAAAAGGTGACACATTACTGTACGGTAAACTGCCTCCAATTGAGGAATATATCGTTCTGTTTGGCCATCCGCGAAGGTATGTGGTGAGGTTACATCGAACGACCCGTTACAGAGGGTACTGAAAGAGGCAAAAGGCACTTACCCACAGCCACAAATGACAGGTTACATCGAACGACCCGTTACAGAGGGTACTGAAAGGCAACGTCTACCAGGATGACGTAGGCGCGGCCAGGGGTTACATCGAACGACCCGTTACAGAGGGTACTGAAAGGCCCCAATGACCGAGCAGTAAAGGAGTTTCCGATGAAAGTTACATCGAACGACCCGTTACAGAGGGTACTGAAAGACAGATAATGAGTGGGGCGTCCCTGTTCTGGACATGTTACATCGAACGACCCGTTACAGAGGGTACTGAAAGCGGACGGTAAGCATGCAGTCGTGTCCGCGTGAGCTTTGTTACATCGAACGACCCGTTACAGAGGGTACTGAAAGCGCCCTACGCATGATGATAGCGGCCGGAGCCGGGATCGTTACATCGAACGACCCGTTACAGAGGGTACTGAAAGGCCCTCGCGCTCCGCAATCACGCAGCCCCCCCAGAGTTACATCGAACGACCCGTTACAGAGGGTACTGAAAGTCCGCTATGGCCTGGGCCTCACCTTTGCCGTCATGATGTTACATCGAACGACCCGTTACAGAGGGTACTGAAAGCGCGCGAGCGCCTGGGCCTCGCGCGGGCCGCGTGGCGGTTACATCGAACGACCCGTTACAGAGGGTACTGAAAGTAGCGGCCTCGTATACATCGCCGCCGTGGTTCAGGACGGTTACATCGAACGACCCGTTACAGAGGGTACTGAAAGGCGCCATACGGCAGGGAAGGAGCTATCAGGGATGAGTTACATCGAACGACCCGTTACAGAGGGTACTGAAAGAGATACAGCGTTACCGCGTCGTTCACAGCGCGTCCTGTTACATCGAACGACCCGTTACAGAGGGTACTGAAAGATCCCACGTAAAGCCCCACACTTCACCAAATGTTAGAGGCTACATCGAACGACCCGTTACAGAGGGTGTTGAAAGACGGGGCTGGTCGCGGAGTGCTATGCCGCAAATCACCCGTTCCCGTTCGCCAGGCAGCCGCTCTGCGCCCGCTTGTCAGCCCTTCCACTTTGCAGCCGGCCATTCCCCGCCCAAAAGTGCGACTTTAGTCCTAGTGCCCAAGCCGGGGATGTGCCATAGTTGTGTACAAGGCATACACGCATGCCTGCTCCAAGCATCGTGAGCAGGCTATTCCGATAGCGCGAGCGCCAAGAGCGAGCCTCAGGAAGGCCGACCTTACGGCGGCGAGGCTTGCGGGAGCATCCATATGAAGCACGCACTCTACCAGACGGCGACCTTTGGGATCGCCCTGGCCATCCTACTATCACTGGCGCCTCTGCATAGCGGCGCCGATCACGCCCCGTCTTATGAGCCTATTCTGCCTGGCCGACCAATTAGCACAGACGAGCAGTGGCTGGTTTTGCGGCCAGAGATGCAAGCCCTCGACCTGGCCGGCCTGCCATCCTATCAGATTGACGCTACCTTTGACCCAGAGTTGGCGACGATCCGGGCCCAAGAGATCCTGCGATTCCCCAATCCCGGCGCTGCTGCCTTGGGAGAGATCGTGTTTCGGCTGCTGCCCAACGCGACCTCGATCTATGGTGGGGGCAGCCTGGCGATCCAGGGAATCTGGCGGGGCGCGGAACCTGTGCCGTGGACCGTTTCTCCGGATCAGACCATACTGACCGTCTTGATCGAGCCCGCTCTGGGGGTCGGAGAGACTATCGAACTCGCCCTGGGCTACGAGCTGGTTGTTCCGCGCGTCGGCAGTGGATACAAGATCCTGCATCAATCCAGCGCCGTAACAAGCCTGGCGGGCTGGTATCCGATCCTTGCCCCATACGAAGGAGGCTGGCAGGCACCCTCGGTTCCGACTGTAGGGGATGCGAATCATTTCGACATTGCCCTCTATGATGTCACGTTTCGCGCGCCAACGGCGTATGCCCTGGCATCTACCGGCGTAACACTCAGCAGATTCCAGGAGGGAGACCTCTCGGTGTGGCGATTGGCCAGCGGCCCTGCGCGGAGCTTTGCTCTGGCGCTCAGCGACCGCTTTCAGGTGCTAACCGCCCAACGCGACAACGTCACGGTCAACTATTACGCTTTGCCCTCTGGCCCGAGAGAACGCTCACCGCAAGAGGCCCTTCAGATCGCGCTTGACGCATTGCAGGTCTTTGACGGTCGCTTTGGAGCGTATCCCTACACCGAATTCGATGTCGTCGAGACACAGGTCACCATCGGCGGATACGAGTTCGCAGGGATGGTCTTTATCGCAGCGGCTCTGCGCGCCAGCGGGGACCTGGAACGGCTGCGCTTTATCGTCTCCCACGAGGTCGCTCACCAATGGTGGTATGCGCTGGTCGGCAGCGATTCGGTTGAGGAGCCCTGGCTCGATGAGGCGCTGGCAACATACTCGGTTGCCATCTATTACGAGGACACCTATGGGGCCGGAGCCGGCCGCAGCATGGTGTCCTACTTTCGTGGCCAGGGGGGCAACCCAACCGGCGCTGCGCCGGGCATCAACGTGTCAGCTCTCGACTATGATAGTTGGGCCGCATACAGGGGGCGGGTCTACTATCAGGGGGCCCTGTTTCTGGACGCGCTTCGCCAAGAGATGGGAGATGACGCCTTTTTCGCCATGCTCCGCGAGTATACGCGCGAGCACCGCTTTGGCTCTGCTACCACGGCCGAATTCGCGGCCCTGGCCAGGCAGTTCGCCGGGCGCCCCCTCGATAGCCTATTCTTGAGTTGGTTTGGCGTGGCCGAGCCGGGTATCTAGCCCGAGGGAGTGCGCCGCCTGAGAATGACCTGCACAGGCCAGCGCAATTCCTGCATCCCGAGCGCAGCCCCTGCGAGCAGGTATGCCAGCAGGCCCACCAGTGCGCCGCCGGCCACTGCAACGAGGTCTCCCAGCCCGGCCCGCTGAACAAGGGCCAGTGTGCCCGCAACAGCCCCCGCCATTATCGCGCTGGCGGCGCCCACCCGGGCCAGAGTGGCCGCCAATTGGCGCGCCTCTATGCCTTGCCAACGTCGCCTCAGGACTATCAGCAAGGTCACCACTTCGCCTGTGATGGCCAACGAGTTCGCCAAGGCGAGGCCGCCATGCCCCATCGCCCCCATCAAGAGCACCCCTCCGGCAAGCCCGCCCGCCGACCAGATGGCTGCAATGATCAGTGGCCGGACGGTATCCTTTTGCGCAAAAAAGGCGCGCGCCGCCAACTCCAGGCAAGCATGTCCGGCCAACCCAAGGGCATACCAGCGCAGGGCCTCAAAAACCGCATCGCCCGCGGCCACGTCAAAGGCTCCGCGCTGATACAGGATGCTGAGGAGCGGACGCCCCAGCAGGATCAGCCCCACCGAGGCGGGCACTGTGAGGGCCAGCACCGCCCGCAGGATCTCGACCAGGGTCCGCCGTAGGCCCGGGATGTCGCGCTGCGCCGCCAGGTCGGCTAGGGTCGGCAGCGCCACCAGCCCAAAGGCTGTGCCGATCATCGTCTCCGGGAACTGCATCACACTCCAGCCCCACTCGAGGGCCGCGATGCTTCCCGCGCCCAGGCGCGAGGCGAGATTGGTCGTGCCAACCAATGTCAGGTGCCACACTGCCAGGTCCAATACACGCGGGCCCATGAGCGCAAGCACCTGGCGAACCGAGGGCATTCCTCGTCCGATGATCGGCTGCCAACGAAACCCATAGTGGATCAGGCCGGGCGCCTGCACGAGCATGTGCAACAGGGAGCCAACGATGGCCCCCCACGCCAGCCCGCGCACCCCCAGGGATGGCGCCAGCCACAGCGCCCCCATGACAATGCCCAGAGGATAGACGATGGGCGCCAGCGCCGGCAGCACAAAATGCTTAAAGCTGTGCAACATACTGGTTTGCACGGCGCTGATGCCAAAGATGATGGTCGAGACGAGTACCAGGCGCATGAGCGAGGCCGTCTCGGCTTGCGCCTCTGGCGTGAATCCAGGGGCGATGATCCGGCTGACAAGCATCGGGGCGGCCAGAGCGGCCAACGCCGCCAGAACGCTCGCCGCGATCACCACCAGGTTTGTTATGGCGCTGGCCAGCCGCCAGGCGCCGTCTGAATCGCCCTGGGCCAAGTGCTCGGCGAGAACAGGGATGAACGCGGTGGCCAGGGCGCCGCCGGCCACGATCGTAAAGAGCAGCTCGGGGAGGCGAAACGCCGCATAGTAGGCGTCCAGCTCGGCGCCGATGCCAAAGTGGCGCGCCACGACCATATCGCGCAGCAGGCCCACTGCACCGGCCAAGGCAAAGGACGCGCCTACGAGCAGGGTGTTCCGGGCGATATGTCTTCCCTGCGTCGAGATGGTCATTCGCCGAGATCCTGCCAGGCCCGCGTGGCCTCAGGATAGCCCGGTTTGAGATCGAGGGCGCGCCGCAGAGCAGCCCTTGCGGCAGCGTGCTCCCCCTTGGCCGCAAGCGCCATCGCACGCCAATAGTGCAATTCCTCCACATGCTGGGTGACCGCAAGCGTGGCATCCGCCAGCGCGATGACCTCGTCATAGCGCCCCACGGCATAGTAGGCGGGAAAAGGCCCGAACTGATACCAGAGCATTCGCCAGGGAAGGCCCAATTGGCGGGCCTGGTCATAGGCCGAGGCGGCCTCTTGGTGGCGGCCCAGCGCCACTAGATTCGTGCCCAGGTTAAACCAGTGGAACGGGTTCTGATCGTCCTCGGCCAGCTCACCAAGGGCATGCTCCAGAGCCCTCTCCCACATCGTCTGATCCACCATGTCCTCAGCGACAATCGCCTGCACGATATCGCTCATCTCATCGGGATAGACCAGGAGGTACCGGTAGTCAAAGACCTTCCAAAGAGAGGCAAAGACACCGTACGCCAGGCGCAACGGCTCATAGGGCGCATCTCGATCGGCAGCAGTGGCCGCCAGCGAATCGTACAGGAGCCACTCTCCAGCGCCATCATCATAGCCCACAATGAGACGATAGTGCCCCATGCCGTCGCCAGGATCATCCTCATGCCATGTCGAAACCATGACCGGCAGGCCATTGGCAAGCAGGGTGCGCAAGCGCTGCGCCGACCCGTTGATGCGCACCAGGGCGCGCAGACCCTGCGCCTGGGCCACATCGGCCAGCTCCTGTGGGCCGGCGTGCTTGTCTTCCGGGTTCGGGCGCACCACCAGGCGGATCTCTTCCTGGCTGAAATAGGTCCCCCAATAGCTCAGGTACATGGAAAGCGTCGCAGGGCCGCAGTTGTTCCACGTCTGCCACACGTGGCTCAGGCCCGTCAGCTCCACCAAGGCGTCTGGCGCGGCTGGCGTTGGGCCGGGCGTATGCGGCGGCGGCCAAGTTGCGCCTGGCGTCTGGGTGGGCGCCGCTCTTGCCGTCGGAGCGATCCTTGGCGTCCGGGTGTCGGGCGCGGGCGCACCCGCAATGGTGGCGCTGATGGTGGGTGTGTCGCTCGAAGGCGGCGTTGGCAGCGCCGTGGCCTGGCCCGGCGCCGTCGGCAGCGGCGTGGGCACAAAAGCAGCGTGTGGCCGCTGGGCGCCGATCTCGGCGCGCACCCGCAGCAGCAGCCCTGTGACGCCGCCATAGCGCACACCCCCGGCGATCATGAGCGCCACCCCCGCAACTACCAGCGCGCAGGCCAGGACAGCGATCCAGCGTTTCATGGCGCACTCCGGGGCGATTGCCGGAGGCGCGCAGGCAAGGCTCCCGGCCATCTGCGCGATCCGCATCGCCCGCTAAACAAGAATAGCGGACATTATTTATCTGCTATTTTATGCAAGAGCGCGCCCACGGTCAAGCGCACCGCTGCGGGGGGGGGCAGGGGTGGCACAAGCCGGCCCTATGTATATCACGGCCCCCGTGGCAGGGATGATCTCTGCCGCGCCGCAGCGCTCTTTGCAGCGCGGCTCCCTATTCTGCCAACAACCGCTCGATGGCGTCGGGCTCTAGCTCCTCCAGGCTGGCGACCACCCGCGTTGCGGCGGCCAGCTCTGCCGCGGGCAGCGTGTTGGTGACGGCGATGCAGCGCATGCCGGCCCGCAGGGCCGCCTCGACGCCCACGGCAGCATCTTCCAACACAATGCTCTCGGCGGGCGCGGCGCCCAACCCCTGGGCGGCCTGCAAAAAGATGGCCGGATCGGGCTTGCTGCGGGGCAGTCGCGCCCCCGAGATCAGCAGATCAAAGGCATCGGCCAGCCCCAGGGCCTCGATCACGGCCACGATGTTGGCCATAGGTGCAGAGGAGGCCACAGCCTGCCGGTAGCCGCGCCGGCGCGCACGCTCCAGCCATGCTGCGACGCCGGGCAGCACCCGCATGTGCTCGCCCACCAGTTCGCGAAAGGCGGCCTCCTTGCGGTCGGCCAGGGCATCCACCTCGGCGCGAGACATATTCTCCCCCAGCCAGAGCCGCAGGATCGGCTCGTTGGCCATACCCAGGGTCTCGGCCACCTGCTGGCGGGCCAGCGGGAGGCCCAGTTCATCGAATAGCCGCTTCCAGGCCGCATAGTGGGCCTGGCCCGAATCCACCAATACGCCATCCATATCCCAGATCAGGGCAATCACCGCTGTGGGTCTCCTTGGGAATACCTATCGTCAAGCTATGTGTCGCGCAGAGCGCAGACGTCACCCGAGGTGGGCCTTGAGAAAGGCCAGGATCTCGGCGCGGCCGTGGGCCGTCTCGAAATGGCCCGTATCATAGCGCACCATGCGCCAGCGCTCGGGCGCCCCTTGGGCGGCGTATATCTCTTGTAGGGCGGCATCCAGCTTGTCCAGGCCGCGCGGCGGGGTCAGCCCGTCATAGTTGCCCGCCAGCGCCAGGTGGGCGCGGGGCGCGATCAGGGCGTTGATCGAGGCCGTGCTGAACTGCTTGAGCAGGCCCGGCACATAGTAGTAGATGCCATGCCCGTCCAGCCCTTGGGAGTGGATCAGCTCATCGAAATCGGTCAGGCAGCAGATATCCACGCACACCCGCACCCGCTCATCCAGGGCCGCCACCCACCAGGCCATGGTGCTGCCCATCGAGAGGCCCAGGGCGCCCAGGCGCTCGGGGTCTACCTCGGGGCGGGTGCAGAGATAATCCAGCGCCCGCAGGCTATCGTACACCATCAGGCCCCAGAGCACCTGGCCTTTCCAGAGCAGCTCCTTGAACAGGGCCGATTCGGTGCGCCCCCGCCGCTCGCCAAAGTTCCAGGTATCCAGGCACAGCCCGCAGTACCCCAGGTCGGTCAGCGCCTTGGCATACGGCGGGGATTGGAGCGCCCCGCGCCCGTGGATGAACTCGTCCTTGCCCAGCACGTAATCGCCGCCGTGGGCGTGGTTGTAGAGCACCGTAGGGGCGTTGCGCACGCGGCCCTTGGGCCGCACAAAATAGGCGGGCACGCGCTCGATTCCGTTCAGGTCCAGATCCAGGGTCTCGAGCAGATAGCCATCGTGCTCTTGCTCGCGAATCACCCGCGCGCTGATGGGCCGCTCCCGCTCGGGCAGGTCCCCCAGCAATGCGTATAGCGTCTGGCGTTGGGCGGTGGAATCTTGGGACATGGCAACCTCCTGCTTTGGGCCGCGTAATGAGGGCAGTATAGGCGGCCAGCCGGGGGGCGTCCAGCGCGCGTTGCCAGGCCGTTCAGAAGCGCGCTATACTGGGCCTCAGTGGAGGCCGTGCAGGGGGCAAGAGGGGCTGAGACCTTGCGCCTCTGCGCTATCGGCGGCGAGACCGGCTCTTTGTATGGGGGGAGACGATGGACCGACGATCCGTGATCATGACCGAGAACTTGACCCGGCGCTTTGGCGAGACCGTGGCCGTGGATGGCCTCACCCTAGCCGTGGAACGGGGCGAGATCCTCGGGTTTCTGGGGCACAACGGGGCCGGCAAAACCACCACCGTGCGCCTGCTCAATGGCGTGTTGGCGCCCAACGGCGGCAGCATCTCTGTGCTGGGGCTGGACCCCCTGCGCGATGGGGTGGCCCTGCGCCGGCGCACCGGCGTGCTCACCGAGACCCCCTCGCTGGACGAACGCCTCACCGCTCGCGAGAACCTGGCTCTCTATGCCGAGCTATATGGCGTAGGCCCAGCCGATGCGCCGCGCCGGGTGTTGGCTCTGTTGGAGACCTTTGAGCTGGCCGAACGCGCCGATGACCGGGTGGGCGGCTATAGCCGGGGCATGAAGCAGCGCCTGGCCATCGCCCGCGCCTTGTTGCACGAGCCCGAACTCCTCTTTCTGGACGAGCCCACCAGCGGCCTGGACCCGGTGGCTACGCGCCAGATGCACGATCTGATCCGCGCCTTTGCCGGGCAGGGCGAGCGCACCGTGTTCCTCTGCACCCACAACCTGGCCGAGGCCCAGCGCCTGTGCGATCGGGTGTGCGTCATGGAGCAGGGGCGGCTGGTGGCCGTGGGCGCGCCCAGAGAGCTGGCCCAGGCCCTCACCACCCAGTTGCGCCTGGATCTGGAAGTGGCGCCGGAGCACCTGGCCCTGGCCCGTGAGCAGTTGGGGCGGCTGCCCCAGGTGCGCGCCGTGGAGCGCGGCGAGAACGGCGCCGCGCTGACGGTCACCGTCGCGCAGAGGGAGGCGATCCCGGCGCTGAACGCGGCCCTGGTGCAGGCGGGCGTGGCGGTCTATCGCCTGGTGCCCCACGAGGCCACCCTGGAGGATGTCTATTTCAGCTTGCACCGCGATGGCGCAAGGCAGAATCGCTCGGAGGTGACAGCATGAACTGGCGCGCCATACGGGCCATTGTACGGCGGGACCTGATGGGCGTGACCCGCAGCAAAGGGGTGTTGCTGCCCATCATCATCGTCCCGCTGGTGATCATGATCTTGATCCCCCTGGCGGTGGGGCTGTTGATGCCTCTCCTCGGCGATGTGCCAGGGCTCAACATGGGCGATATGGATACCTTTTTGCAGCAAATGCCGGAGCGTTTGCGGATCGAGCTACAAGGGCTGGACGAGGTCCAGACCATGATCGTGGCGTTCCTGGTGTACATGTTCGCTCCCATGTACCTGATCCTGCCGCTGATGGTGGCCAGTGTGATCGCCGCCGATAGCTTTGCCGGGGAAAAGGAGCGCAAGACGCTAGAGGCCCTGATCTATACGCCCACCACCGACCTGGAGCTGTTCGCGGGCAAGCTGCTCTCCGCCTGGCTGCCCGCCGGGGCCGTGTCCATCGTCGGGTTCCTGGCCTATGCCCTCTCGGCCAACGCCGGGGCCTGGGGTGTGATGGGGCGGGTGTTCTTTCCGAACTGGATGTGGGTGATCATGGTGATCTGGGTGGCGCCCGCCGCCGCCGGGTTGGGGCTCAGCAGCATGGTACTGGTCTCGGCGCGGGCCAACACTTTTCAGGAGGCCTATCAGGTGGGCGGCGCTGTGGTGTTGCCCATCGTGATACTCATGGTGGGGCAGGCCACGGGCGTGCTTTATTTCGGCGTGGGGCTGGTGGCGGCGCTGGGGGCCGTGCTCTGGGCCATTGATGCGGCGCTGATCTGGCTGGGCGTGCGCACGTTTCAACGCAGCGAGATCATCGCCCGGCTGTAACACGATGAGACGGGGGCTACCGCGAGCACGGTGGCCCCCGTCTCTGCTATTCTCCTGGACGGGCGAGCCCGCTACTCTTCCAACCCGTACAGCCGCGCGGCGTTCTCGTGCAGCACCATGGCGGCGATGCGCGGGGCCGATTCCTTGGCCAGCAGATTGTGCGCCACGGCCTCATCCAGCGCGGCGCTGAGGGCGATCTTGGCGACGATGGCGCCCAGCCAGGCCACCTCTGGCGTGCCGTGGCCGCCGCTGCCGATCATCAACCGCGAGAGGGGCGCCGCCGCCAGGAACGCCCGCATGCACTCGGTGGCGCGCAGCGAGGTCCAGGGCGTCACCCAGCTTATATCCACCCACACCTGGGGGAAAGCGTGGGCCATCATCGAGGCTTGCTCGACCCAGGGATACCCGGCGTGCAGCAGCACCACCTTGGAGGCCCTGAACTCGGGCCTGCTCAGCCAGGAGGCAAGCAGGAATGGATCGGCATTGCCGATGGAGCCGCCCCATGTGCCGCCGGTGATGCCTGTGTGCAGGTGGACCGGCGCATCTAGCTCCTGGCAGGCGGCCAGCGTGGCCGCGAATACGGCCGCATACAGCGCCCGGTAGGCTATGGGGTCGCCCTGCTTGGCGGCGCATAAGGCGGCGCGGGTCTCCTGGGGAGAGGGCAAGGGCGCATCCAGCCCTGCCACCTCGGCCAGATGGCTCTTGACCCCCACAAAACCGTCCACGCGGATGGCCTGCTCCAACGCGGCCAGGTACCCGGCCAGCAGGGCCTCGTACGTATCGCACTCGGCCAGCAAACGGTCTATGGCGGGGCCCATCTGGAACAGGCGCATCACCCGGCCGGGGATCAGCTCCAGGCCCGGCGCTCCCGGGGGCAGGTCGCTATCCACCACGGTGCCCACGATGCCCGCATCCCGATAGAGAAACTCGGCATAGGCGCCGAAACCCTGGGTCGTGCGGCGGTTGCGCTCGATGGCCACCGCAGCCAGATCGGGCGTACAGCCGAGCAGGCGGGCGAGCTGACGCACCAGGGTATACACCACGCCAAACTGGGCGATATCGGCCAGCCGCGCCGGGCCGGGGGCGCCTTTGGCCGAGCCATCCACGACATCGCCGAGGCCGTGATAGAACTCGCGGGCCAGCGCAAGAGGGTCCAATTGGGGTGACTGTTCATTGGTTGGTGAAAAGTCGTATAATGAGTCAAACGTCGTGCCTG
>CAYZWT010000029.1:0-48673 GCA_964482225.1 uncultured Anaerolineales bacterium | reverse complement strand
CATGGGGATCGAGATCGACACCCTGACGCCCGAGCAAGAGCACTATCTGAACTCGCTGAGCCTGGGCACCTGAGACTATATCGGACCTGCGACCAGCGTCGCTCCGATCTCTTACCGAAAGGACCTGCTGATGATCAACTTTATGCGGTCGCCTCGCTTCCTGTTCACATCGGAATCGGTGGCCGAGGGACATCCGGACAAGGTCTGTGACCTGATCTCGGATTCGGTGCTGGATGCCATCTACACCCAGGACCCCTATGCGCGCGTGGCCTGCGAGACCGCCGTGACCACGGGGCTGGTGTTGACCACGGGCGAGATCACCACCGATTGCTATGTGGATATCCCCCAGATCGTGCGCAGCACCATCGCCGAAATCGGCTATACCTGCTCGGATATGGGCTTTGACTATAACACCTGCGGCGTGATCACCTCCATCAAGGAGCAATCCGCCGATATCGCCCTGGGCGTGGATCAGGCCGCCGAGGCAAAAGAGGGCGCCATGTCCGACGCCCAGATCGAGGCCGTGGGCGCGGGCGACCAGGGCATGATGTTTGGCTATGCGTGCACCGAGACCCCCGAGCTGATGCCCATGCCGATCTTGCTGGCCCATGCGCTGGTCAAGCGGCTGGCCGCCGTGCGCAAGGATGGCACCCTGCCCTACCTGCGCCCCGATGGCAAGAGCCAGGTCACGGTCGAGTATCACCACGGCAAGCCGGTGCGGGTGCACACCATCGTCGTAGCGGCCCAGCACAACCCGGATGTCACACAGGAGCAGATCCACCGCGACATCATCGAGCAGGTGGTCAGGCAGGTGGTTCCGGCAGAGATGCTGGATGCCGACACGCGCTACTTTATCAATAGCACAGGCCGCTTTGTGATCGGCGGGCCGATGGGCGACGCGGGCCTGACGGGGCGCAAGATCATTGTAGATACCTATGGCGGCATGATCCCCCACGGCGGCGGAGCCTTTTCCGGCAAGGATCCGACCAAGGTGGATCGCTCCGGCTCCTATGCGACCCGCTGGGTGGCCAAGAACATTGTGGCGGCCGGGCTGGCCGAGCGCTGCCAGATCCAGATCGCCTACACCATCGGCGTGGCCCAGCCCGTATCACTCAATATCGAGACCTTTGGCACCGGCACATTGGCCGACGAGCGCCTGGAGGAGCTGGTGCGCCAGGTGTTCGATCTACGGCCGGGCGCCATCATCCGCGACCTGCGCCTGCGCCGCCCGATCTACAAGCCCACGGCGGCCTACGGCCACTTTGGCCGCCATGACATTGACGCGCCCTGGGAGCAGACCGACCGGGTCGAGGCCCTGCGGAGCGCCGCCGGCCTCTAGCGCCCGAGATCGTGTGAGAAACGCGCCGGGGGCGGGGCAACCTGCCTCCGGCGTCGCTGTTGCTGATTGCAGTGTTATGGCCCTCGCCCCCACGGTCGCAAATCGCATCGAACGCATTCCCTCAATCATGAACAGCCATGAACAGCCACGTTCGCTGCTCGCCTGCTACGGGCGTTTGACAGCCCCTCCCCCCATGTCTACACTCTGCTCGACACGAAACAAGAATGAGGTGTGCCCGTGACAGAGCTCGAAACGAACCAACCGAGCGAGCAAGACCCGCTCTGGCGCGGCGTGGACCTATCCGGCATCACGGCGGTGCTGGGACCGGCCGGGGGGCAGCTATTGCAGGCCCTGGCCCAGCAGGCCGCCGCTCTGGGGGGCGGTTGCGTGATCGCCATCGGCTACGAGGTCGAGCCCCTTGCCCAACTCGAGCCCCTGCAAGCCGAGCTGCCCATCGCCGCCATCAGGGCGCGCATACGACAACTGCCCCTGCTAGAAGGCTCTGTGGACCTGCTGGTGATGAACGGCACGTTGCGCCAGGTGCCCCTCAGCCATCTGGAAGCGATGCTGCAAGAGATCTGGCGCGTGCTGGCGCCGGGCGGCCAACTGCGCATCGCAGACATCATCGAGCCTAGCCAGGAGCCCTATACCGAGGCTTGGCGGCTGCGCAACGAGCTGGTTACGAAACTGGGGGCCGCCCTGGAGCGCCCTGTGGCGAATTATGTCAATCTAAGGGATGCGGCGGCGGCCCTCACGAGCGTCGGATTCGAGGAGCTGGCCGTCACGATCCTGCCGGGCATGCCCCTGACCGACGCCTGGTTGGGGGCGACCCACGGCGCCATCGAGGCTATGGCCTCACGTGTGGGCGATCCGGACGTGCGCCATAGCATCATCGAGCGCGACCTGCCCCGCCTGGCCGCGGCCTACCGCCAGGGCGAGCAGCGCGCCGCCGAACGCTTTGTGCTGCGGGGCCGCAAGATCGGCGACCTGGCCTTGAGCATGGAGGCGGGCTTTACCGAAGAGGACCTGGTGGACGATGATGACGACGAGTAGCCCTGCCGGGGAACTGGGTATCACCCCATGACCATCTATGTGGATGTGTCCGCTGCGGTGCACGGCAAGGCTGGCCTGAGCCGCTATGCCGAGAGCTTGGTCACCGCGCTGGCCCCACTGCTGGGCGAGCGGCTGGCCCTCTTTCAGAACAGCCTGGGGCGGCTGGGGCCTCTCTCCGGCTGGCCCACCGCCCGGGTGGCCGGCGTGCCCTGGGGCTACAAGCCCTGGCGCGGACTGGTGCTGGCCCGCCACCTGGCCCGCTGGCCCATGCGCCGGCTGCTGCCCGCCGGGGCCGAGCTGTTCCACGCCACCGAGCACCTGCTGCCGCCCCTGGGCGAGCTGCCCACCGTGCTGACGGTGCACGATCTGATCTTTGAGCGCTTTCCGGCCTACCACAAGCGCTCCAACTACCTCTACTTGGGCTGGGCCATGCCCCTCTTTTGCCGGCGGGCGCGGGCCGTCATCGCCATTTCGGAGAACACCAAGCAAGACCTGGCCGAGCGTTACCGGCTGCCGCCGGACAAGATCAGCGTGATCCCCGAGGCGGCGGCGCCCCACTTTGTGCTCCAGCCCGCCGAGGTGATTGCCGAGGCGCGCGCCCGCTACGGCCTGCCCGAACGCTACGCCCTGGCGGTGGGCACCCTCGAGCCGCGCAAGAACCTGGCGCGCCTGGTGGATGCCTGCGGCCCCCTGTTCGACCAGGGCCTGCTGGACGCCCTGGTGTTGGTGGGCTCTCGTGGCTGGCTCTACGAGGGTTTCTTCCAGCACCTGGAAGCCTCGCCCTGGCGCGAGCGCGTCATCCTGCCCGGGTACGTGCGCGACCAGGACCTGCCGGCGGTCTATGGCGGCGCGCTGGTCACGGCTCAACCCTCGCTGTACGAGGGCTTTGGCCTGCCGGTGCTGGAGGCTATGGCCTGTGGCAGCCCTGTGTGCGCCAGCGCCACATCCAGCCTGCCCGAGGTGGGCGGCGACGCCGCGCTCTACTTTGATCCCGAGAGCGTGGAGGAGATGACCGAGGCGCTGCGCGCCGTGGTTGACGACGGCCAACGACAGCGACAGATGCGCGAGGCGGGCTTGGCGCGGGCGCGCCAATTCACCTGGGCAGAGACAGCCCGCCAGACCGCGGCGCTCTATGAGCGGCTGCTGGGCTGATACGCGATGCGATCCAAGGGTACCGCGAAAGGAGTCTGTGCAGATGGGCAACAAGCAAGCGACGAGCAGGGAGTTTGGCCGGTCGTGGCTCTTTGACCCGACCGAGGGCGTCACCATCGTTAGCCCGGCGGGGACCGGCTCCGGCAACTGGGCGGGAGCGCCGGGCGTCATCTATGATCCCGAGTCGGCTCGCTTTTACCTGAGCTACCGGGTGCGCAAGCCCCAGCCCATTCGCGGCGGCGAGTGCTATGTGGCCGCCTCAGAGGATGGCGTCCACTTTGACGTGATCTGGTCTGCCACCAAGGGCGACTTTGGCTCGCCCTCGGTGGAGCGCTTTGGCATCGCCAAGGCACCGGACGGCAGTTGGCTGCTCTACCCTAGCTATGTGGACCCCGCCGACAACCGCTGGCGCATTGACGTGATCCAGGCCGACCATCCCTCGGCCTTTGACGTCGGCAAGCGCCAAAAGGTGTTCACGGCGGCGGAGCTGGGCGTCGAGGGCGTCAAAGACCCCTGGGTGATGCGCCTGAACGGCTTTTACTATATGCTGATCAGCTATGCCATCCGCATGGAGCAGCTTTCAGCCGACCAGGAGCAGCGCATGCACGCCACGGCGGACATCTACAACACGGGCCTGACCCTCTCCAGTTCGGCGATGGCGGTCAGCCAGGATGGGCTCACATACGAGTGGCTGGGCGACGTGTTCCCGCCGCGCGCGGGCGCGTGGGATGGCTATGCCGCGCGGCTGGGCTGCGTCATCGCCACCGACTATGGCTGGATCGGCTACTATGACGGCAGCGCCTCGGTGGAGGGCAACTATGAGGAGCGCACGGGCCTGGCACAATCATGGGATCTGCGCCACTTTCAGCGCCTGACCTTTGATGGCCCCGCGTTGGTCTCGCCCCACGCCAGCGGCTGCCTGCGGTACATTGACGCCGTGCCGTTGGAGGACGAGATCCTGCTCTACTACGAGTACTGCCGCGCCGACGGCTCTCACGAACTGCGCATGAACCGGCTGCCGCGCTAGAGCTGCCGCTATCTGCAAACCAAAAGGGGGCCTGAGACCATGAAGGCGATCATGCTCATGTTCGACTCGCTCAACCGGCGTTACCTGCCCTGCTATGGCAACGCCTGGGTGCAGGCCCCGAACTTTCGGCGGCTGGCCGAGCGCTGCGTCGTGTTCGACAACGCCTATGTGGGCTCGATGCCCTGTATGCCCGCGCGGCGCGAGCTGCATACGGGCCGCTACAATTTCCTGCACCGCAGTTGGGGGCCCTTGGAGCCTTTCGACGACTCGTTGCCCGTGCTCTTGCGCGAGCAGGGCATCCACTGTCATCTGATATCTGATCACCAGCACTACTGGGAGGACGGCGGCGCCACCTATCACCAGCGCTACACCACCTGGGAGGCTATCCGCGGCCAGGAAGGCGACCGCTGGAAGGCCCACGTGGGCGAGGTGACGCCCATGAACGACCAGCTTCGGCCCCAGGATCGCGTCAACCGCCAGTACATGCCTACCGAGGCGGACCAGCCCCAGAGCCGCACCATGTCCGAGGCGCTGGCCTTCCTGGACAAGAACCACGCCCAGGACAACTGGTTCCTGCACGTGGAGACCTTTGATCCCCACGAGCCCTTTTTCACCCAGGAGCACTACAAGGCGCTCTATCCCGATGGCTATGATGGGCCGGATCTGGATTGGCCCGAGTACCGACCCGTGGACGAGAGCGCGGAGGAGGTGCTGCGCTACCGCCACAACTATGCCGCCCTGGTGACCATGTGCGACACGCACCTGGGGCGCCTGCTGGACGCCATGGACCGCTATGGCCTGTGGGATGACACCATGCTCATCGTCAACACCGACCACGGCTTTCTGCTCGCAGAGCACGACTGGTGGGCCAAGTGCGCCATGCCTTTCTACAACGAGGTGGCCCACATGCCGCTGTTCATCTGGGATCCCCGCTCCGCGCAGGCGGGCGTACGGCGCAGCGCCCTGGTGCAGACCATTGACCTGCCCCCCACCCTGTTGGACTATTTCGGCGTGGCTGCGCCCGCTGACATGCAAGGCAAGGCGCTGGGGCCAACCGTGGCCGACGACACGCCCGTGCGGGACGCCGGACTGTATGGCATCTTTGGCGGCCAGGTGAACGTCACCGACGGACGTTATGTCTATATGCGTGGACCGGCCACGCCCGCGAATGCGCCCCTCTACGACTATACCCTCATGCCCACCCATATGCGCGACCTGTTCACCGTCGAGGAGCTCAAGGGGGCCACTCTGAGCGATCCCCTGCCTTTTACCAAAGGCGCGCCAGTGCTGCGCATCCCGGCGGCGCGCTCCAGCAATCCCGATATCCGCCCCTCCATCCTGGATACGCTGCTGTTCGATCTGCTGGCCGATCCCTTGCAGGAGCACCCTCTCCACGATCCCGAGATCGAGGCGCGGATGTGCACCCACTTGGTGCAGGAGATGCTTGCCAACGACGCCCCGCCCGAGCAGTTCGAGAGGCTGGGGCTAACGCCCGATCCGGAGGCGTACCGGTGAGCCGATACAGGCAGGGCGCCCTGTGAAGCTGCTCTACGTGGCGCCGGCGTACCCGCCCCTGGTGGGCGGCGGCGAGCGCCTGGTGCAGGCCCTGGCCGAGCAGGCTGTGGCGGCGGGCCATCAGGTCACCGTGGTGACGTCGGATGTGGCCCAGGCCGCCGACTTTTGGCGGTGGCGACCGGCCCACGGGCGCCAGGCTCCCTATGCTGTGCAGGAAGGGCCTGTGCGCGTGATCCGCTGCCCGGCGGGCGGCATCCCCGGCGGCTGGACGGGGCTGCTGCTCTGGCGCAAGGCCATGATCGCGGCGGGCAGCCAGCCCGGGGAACGCGAGAGGCTGCTGGCTCGCATGGCGAGCCGCGTGCCTACCCTGCCCGGCCTGGAGCACGTATTGGCCAACCTGGAAGGCCACGATCTGGTGCACGGGTTCAACCTCTCGTGGGAGCATGCGCTGGTGGCTGCCTGGCGCCACGCCCGGGCCAGGGGCGTGCCCTTTGTGGTGCGGCCCGACGTGCACCTGGGAACCCCCGGGGACCGGCGCATCGCCCGTAACTATACCATGCCCCACCAACTTCGCCTCCTGCGCGATGCCGATGCCGT
Organism: uncultured Anaerolineales bacterium; assembly: GCA_964482225.1. GTDB lineage: Bacteria > Chloroflexota > Anaerolineae > UBA1429 > UBA1429 > UBA1429. The sequence continues at coordinate 41,990 of CAYZWT010000029.1, read as the reverse complement.
GGTGGTGAATACAAACATCGAGCGCGACGGTCTGATCGCCCTGGGCCTTGCGCCGGAGCGCGTGTCTGTGGTGGGCAGCGGCTTTGACCCCCAGCATGCAGTCGCCGATGGCACCACGGCGGGCGACCCCATGCAGGCCCGCAGTCTGTCCGACCCGCTGATCCTGTTTATCGGGCGGGTGGGCCGCGACAAGGGAGCCATTCATGCGGCGGAGGCCATCCTGTCGTTGGGGCAACATCAAGAGCCGCCGTCGGCCCCTTGCCTGGCCCTGATCGGCGCCATTGGCTCCGACTTTGCGCGCTACTACCGGCGCCTCTCTGCCGGAGACCAGATGCGGGTGCAGCCTCTGGGGTTCGTCGGCGAGGCGGACAAACACGCCTTGTTGAGCCGCGCGCGGGCGCTGGTGTTGCCCTCGCGGGTGGATTCCTTTGGCATCGTGCTGCTAGAGGCGTGGGCCCACGGCAAACCGGTCATCGGCGCGCGGGCAGGCGGCATCCCGGGGGTCATTGACGAGGGGATCAACGGGCTGCTGGTGGATTGGGGCGATGCGCGCGGCCTGGCCCAGGCCATCGCCCAACTGCTGGCCGATCCGGCCGCTGCCGAACGCATGGGCGCGGCGGGCCGGGAAAAGATGTCCCGCGAGTACACCTGGGAGGCCGTCTACGCGCGCATCGAGCGAGTCTACCAGGGGCTGTGGCGCTCGGGGGCACAGGCCCCCGAGGCAGCGCCGGGCTGACGGGGGGAGAGGGCGATATGCGCATCGCGCTGGTGGTACACCAGTTCCCGCCGCAACATCTGGGCGGCACAGAGGTCTATACCCAGGGGCTCGCCCAGGCGCTGGCCGACAGGGGCCATCAGGTGGGCGTTTTCTACCCCCGCGCAGACCTGGTCGCCGACCGGCAGATCGAGGACGATGGGTTGTCACTGTGGGAGGCCGCCAACCCGCCCCTGCCCGCCACGGCCCACCCCCTGCGCCAGTTCTGGCGCACCTTTCGCAACCCGCGCCTAGAGGCCAGTTTTCGGCGCTTTATCGCCGGTTTCCGGCCCGATCTGGTCCATTTCCAGCATGTGCAGAACGTCTCGGTGCGCCTGATCGAGTTGGCCGCGGGCAGGCCGCGCCTGTTGACCCTGCACGATTATTGGTACATCTGCGCCAACGGCCAATTGCTGCGCCCCGATGGCTCATTGTGCCCGAGGCCGGGCATCGCGTGCGCCGCCTGCGCCCTAGCGCGCCTGCCGAGCCCTCTGCCGCGTTGGGTGCAGCCCGCAGTCGCCCTGCCCTTCCTGGCCCGCAATCTGTACATCCGCCGGGCGTTGCGGGGCGTGGATCGCTTTGTGGCGCCTTCGCGCTTTCTCATCGAGCGCTATACAGCCGCCGGGTTCCCGGCTGCCCGCCTGCTCTATCTGGAGAACGGGATCCCCGTCGAGCGCATCTGTAGCTTTTCGCCCGAGCCCTCGGATGGGCCGCTACGAGTAACATTCATCGGCTCTATCGCCTGGCAAAAGGGGGTGCATGTGCTGGCGCAAGCCGTTGCCAAGCTGCCGCCGGGCGCCGTCCGGCTGCGCATCTGGGGCGACCCGACGGTCTTTCCCGCCTACGCCAGACAGGTGCGGGCGCTGCTGGCCGATCCCGAGGCGCAGATGAGGGGGCGCATCGAGAACGAGCGGGTGGGACAGGCGCTGGCGGAGAGCGATCTGATCGTGGTGCCCTCGCTGTGGTACGAGAACTCGCCGGTGGTGATCCAGGAAGCGCGGGCGGCCGGCGTGCCGGTGGTGGTCTCGGGCCACGGGGCCCTGGCCGAAAAGGTGCACCACAGGGTGAACGGCCTGCACTTTGCGCCGGGCGACGCCGGGGACCTGGCCCGTTCGCTGCTGCGATGCTTGGACGAGCCCGATCTGCTGCCCAACCTGCGCCAAAGCATCCCCGAGCCGATGGATATGGGCGCGCACGTAGAGGAGTTGCTGGCGATCTACCAGCAGGTCAACCGCGCCTGAGCTTGTATGCCCCCGCTATACCTCTTCGGCGAAACGCTCGCGATAGCGGCCAAAGACCCACAGCCCGAATAGAAAGCAGAGCGCCGCCGTGATCAGGGTGCGCGCCAGGAAATCGAGGGCCGGCGCATGCGGCGGGCTCCCCAGGGTCGAGCCATACAGGATGGCCCGGTACGAAGCGATGATCGAGGCCATGGGGTTGAGCACATAGACCAGGCGACGCACCGGCAGCTCCATGCCCCACACCAGCGCTGAGTGGGGCAGGATCTCGAGCGGGTAAAAGACCGGCGTGAGAAAGAACCAGGCCTGGATCAAGACCTCCATGATGACGCCCGTATCCCGGTAAAAGACATTCATGGCGGAAAGAAACAGAGCAACGCCGCCGGTGAACAAGAGATGGGCCACAATCACCAGGGGCAGCCAGAGCAGCGCCCCTGTGAGGGGGATGCGAAACAGCACGATCATGCCGAGCAGCACGACAAAAGCCAGCAAAAAGTTGACCAGGTTCGATAGGACCGTGGAAAGGGGCAGCACTTCCAGCGGAAAATAGACCTTTTTGATGAGATGGCCATTGCTGGAGATGGCGTGGATCGAGGAGAGGATCGCCGTGCTGAAAAAGTTCCAGGGCAGCACGGCGCAGAGCACAAAGACCGGGAAATTGGGCACCCGCAGATCCGGGATCATGATGGTGAACACGATGGTAAAGACCACCATCAGCAGGAGGGGGTTCACAAGCGACCAGAGAAAGCCTAACACCGAGTTCTTGTAGCGCAGCTTGAGGTCGCGCGCCACCAGGTTGCCCAGCAGCTCGCGATAGGCGATGATCTCGGTTATGCGGCTTTGCATGGCCATCTCACAGATAGTGATCCTTTCACCCGGCAGGGCTCAGCCGACGGGAGCTTGCTCATGGACATGCACGGACGCCATATAGCTATCTACCACGGCGTCGCAAGGGCCGTCCTCCTGCAACTCTCCCCGGTCGAACCAGATGGCCCGGTCGCACAGGGCGCGCACGGTTTCCAGAGCGTGAGAAACGAACACGATGGTGACGCCCGATTTCTGCACCTCATCTATCCGCCTGAGGCACTTTTCCTGAAAGCTCTGGTCTCCCACAGCCAGCACTTCGTCAATGAGCAGGATATCGGGGCTGACGCACACGGCGATAGAGAACCCCAGGCGCATGGTCATCCCAGAGGAGTAAAACTTGATCTGGGCATCCACAAAGCGTTCCAGCTCGGCAAAGGCGACGATCTCGTCAAAGCGGCGCGCGATCTCGCGGCGCCCGAGGCCCATGAGCGCGCCATTGAGATAGATATTGTCGCGTCCGGTCAACTCGGGGTGAAAGCCGGCGCCCAGCTCCAGCAGGCCCGCCACCCGCCCTTGCGCCTCAACGCGGCCCTCGGTGGGCGTGAGGATGCGGGTCATCAGCTTGAGGCAGGTGCTCTTGCCCGACCCGTTCCGGCCAATGATGGCCACTGCCTCGCCGGGGCGTATCTCAAAGGAGACATCCCGCAAGGCCCACAGGGTCTCCTTGGACGAACCCTCCCCGCGATGGAACAGACGCAGCATCAGTTCCTGAAACGAGTGCGCCCTGTCATGGGACATGACAAAGCGCTTGGACACATTCTGAAAACGCATAGCAACCATTTGGCGTGGGTCCCCCGCCCGATGTCGTTTGGTCCGTGCTTGGGCCGAGAGGATTATAGTCGTGGGAGAGCGGCGAGCCAAATCCGAACCCGCCGGCCCGTGCGGGCGTTGCGCCTTTCCCAACCCTTTTCGCGCGGCCCGGTTTGATGGAACCGGCGATAGCAGGTATCATTGGCCTGACGTGTGCCCACCCATGCTGCATGGTGCGACAATGCCTGACATATTGCCAGAAACCTCTCAACAAAAGAGCGCGCCAAGCGACACGCAGCGCGTGCTGGCCGAGTTGGCGGCCTTGCTCGACCAGGGCGGGACGGTCTTGGATGGTCCTCTCGGAGACCAGAGCAGCCCTTTGGTGAAACTCCAGTCGCTCCAATGGGTGAACCCGCACCTGCCCATCGGCTGGCCCGTCATGCCCAAGGGCCTGCTGCCCAAGGCAGCGGCATACGCCAAAAAGATCGTGCGCGTGGCGCTGCGCTGGTACATCAACCCGCTTGTGGACCAGCAGAACGACTATAACGAGGCCGTGGCCGCATCATTCAGGACCCTTTGCCAAGAGATCGCCCGCCTGGAGATCAAGATCTTTGAGCTTGAGGCCAAGCTAGAGCAGGCCGAGGAGGCCGCTCGCGCTGCGCGCAATGCCGATGCCCCGTAAGTCTGGAAAGGAGCGCCCTTGCGCATTCTGATATGTACCGGCTGGACTCCTTTCATCGAGGGAGGCACCGAGCTTCTGGCCGATTCTCTGCGCCGCGAACTGGAAAAGGCGGGACATCAGGCCGCGGTCTACCGCGTCCCTTTTGTGACCGACCCCAAGGACGAGATTATCAAGAGCTATCTCGCCTGTCGCTTGCTCGATCTATCGCGCACGGTCCCGCGCATTGACCGCATCATCGCGCTCAAGTTTCCGGCATTTGTCCTGCCGCACCCTCAAAAGGTGGTCTGGCTGATCCAGCAGTACCGCCAAGTGTATGATCTACGAGGCACCGAGCACAGCATATTCGGCGCCTCGCCCCAAGACCAGGATCTGCGCAGGGCCATCTATCAGATGGACCGCAAGGGTATCGGCGAAGCCCAAAGGGTACTGGCCATCTCTCAGAATGTCGCCGGACGGCTCAAGCGTTACAATGGGCTGGACGCAACCGTCGCCTACCCACCCCCACCCCAGGACGGCTCCTACTATCTTGGCGGCTATGGCGACTATATCCTGAGCGTCGGCAGGTTGGACCCTCTCAAGCGGGTGGATCGGCTGGTTCGCGCTATGGGCCACGTACGTTCAGGTGTACGCTGCAAGATCGTGGGGACCGGCCCCGAGATGCAGCACCTCGAGCAGTTGGCCGAGAAAGCCAAGGCTCGGGACCGCATCGAGTTTCTCGGCCGTGTGGACGATGCCGCCTTGATCGAGCTGTATGCCGGAGCGCTGGCCGTGTTCTACGGCCCCTATGATGAGGACTATGGCTTGGTCACGGTCGAGGCGATGAAGTCGAGCAAGCCAGTGTTGACGTTCGAGGACAGCGGCGGCGTGGTCGAGTTTGTGCGGCAGGGTGAAACGGGATACATCATACCCACGCAGGATGCCGCCGAGGCGCTGGCCGAGCTGTGCGACCGGCTCTTCCTGGATCGCAAACAGGCCGAGGCGCTGGGCGCCAGGGCGCTCGAGCGCGTCGCCCAGATCGGCTGGCCCACCGTGCTGCCCCAGCTCTTGGAGGGTTAGCGTGCTGCCATCCCTCGCGCTGTTTACCCCCGTATCGCCGCAAAAGACCGGCCTGGCAGACCATATGGAGACCCTGCTGCCCCATCTGGCCCCGCATTTCCGGATCAGCATAGTCACCAGCGGCGAGTATCGCCCTGAACGGCGCACCCTGGCGCTGTGCGCCAGCCTGGGGATCGCGTGTATGCCCGTGGCCGAGTTCATGCAAGCGCCCCAGCGATACGACATGCTCGTGTATCAGCTCGGCAATGACGCCCAGGCCCACGGCTATATGTACGAGGCCCTGCACAAGTATCCGGGGGTCGTGCTTTTGCACGACCTGACCCTCTATCATGGCATCCTGCACGACAGTCTTCGGCGGGGCCGCGCAGACGAGTTCGTTGACGAGATGCAGTATGCCTATGGGCATCAGGGCCGCCTGATGGCGGAGGCGATCCTTCAGGGGCAGAAAGAGGCGGGGGATCAACACCCCCTGGTGGAGCGGGTGCTGGATGATGCCCTGGCCCTGGTGGGGTTCAACAGCTTTGTGTCAGAGTGGGTGGCGAGGATGAGCCCGGGGCTCATGTGCACCTGGATTCCCCTGCACATGGCCTGCCCGATGGGCTTTCCTCGACACTTTGACGCCCAACGGTTTCGCCGGTCACTGGGTTTGGAGCACATCCCCCTGGTGGCAACGGTGGGCCTCTATAATCCCAACAACCGCATTGAACTCGTCCTGCGCGCGTTCAAGATGTTGCTGAACGATTGCCCGGACGCGGTGTATCTGTTGGTGGGCCAGCCTCCCAACCGGGGGCAGCTCGAAGAGGAGATCACGACGCTGGGCCTGGATGGCCACGTGCGCTTTACCGGCTGGGTCTCTTCGGTAGAGTTTGAGCAGTATCTGCGCATCCCCGACGTGGCCGTGCAGTTGCGCTACCCCCACGCAGGGGGCACCAGCTACAATCCCATCCGCCTGGCGGCCCACGGCGTGCCCACCATCATCAGCCGCATCCCGCCGATGCAGGATATACCTGAGCAGGTGATGATCGCCATCGAGCCCGGCGCGCCCGATGAGGCGGAGCAGGTGTACGAGAGCATGCGAGAGCTGCTGACCGACGACGGCCGGCGGGAGGCCATGAGCGCCAGGGGCAGGGCCTTTGTGGAGGCCAACCATACCCCCGAGATCGCGGCGCAACGCCTGGTTGCCTTTGTCCATCAAGCCCTTGCCCGGCGCTCTGCGCTGGAGGCCCGGCGCGAGCGGCGCTATTGCCCGAGGGCACTGGAGCTGGGCGTGCAGGGCCTCTTGGTGCAGCAGGCGGGCGCGGCCCTCTCCGGCCTCGGGCTCAGGAGCTCGAGCGCAGGCTGGCTCGCCGCCATTGCCGAGGATATCGTCGCGTTTTCGGCGCCGCTAGATGCGGCAGAGGCTCATCTGTAGTGAGCCATAGCGCCTGCAGAGCGCATCCGCGAGCAACAGACGCGGCCTGGCCGCCCACCTGATATGTAAGGATACACCGGTGCTATTCGTCACCCTCTCCCAAGCCCTTGTCTCGGTTGCGCTGCTGTTGGTCTTGCCAGGGTATCTGACAAGGCTAGCCTGGCTGCGCCGCACGCCCCAGGACGGCCCGCAGGACGCGCTCTCGTTCTGGGGCGAGTCGTTGCTGTTCAGCCTGATCTGGACGGGCGGATGGGGCGTCTTGCTGGCCCAGGCAGGCTGGTTCAGCCTGGCCCGTCTATGGCTGATCTCGCTGGCATATGCCGGCGCCGTGGGGCTATGGCTCTGGCGCAGAGGCATACCCCTACGGCCATCGCTCGCGGTCGAGCGGGGCGAGGGCATCGCGTTTCTGCTCCTGATATTGGTCGCGGGGGCGCTGTTCTTGCGCCCCCACGAGTTCATCTGGGGCGGCGCCGACGCGGGGGTATATGTGAACCTGGGCGCCAATATGGCGCGCACAGGCTCCTGGCGCATCCAGGAGCCGCTCATCGCCCAGATGGCCCCCGAGCTCTACCCGGCCATGTTTCGCGAACAGCCGGCCCCCATGATCCCACAGTACATTCCGTTGCCGGGGACCTATCTGACGGACCCTGAGGCGGGCCAAGTGACGCCGCAATTCTATCCCCTGTATCCCGTATGGCTCGCCATCTTGTACAGCATCGGCGGACTGCGCCTGAGCCTCTACGCTACGCCCTTGTGGGGCTTGATGGGGTGTATCATGGTCTATCTGGCGGGGAGGGCCATCTTTGCGCGGCGCGTCGGCATGTTGGGGGCCGCGTTCCTCGCCTGCACGGCGACCCAGATCTGGTTCTCACGCTATCCAACCTCGGAGACCCTCACCCAGATGCTGCTGTTCGGGGGCCTCTACGCCCTGGCCCGGCACCTGGACCAAGAAGAGGGCTCTGTCTGGTGGGGCGCGTTGGCGGGGCTGGCCCTTGGCCAAGCGCTGGTCAGCCGCGTTGATCTGTATGTATTGTGTCTCCTGCCGGTGGGGTACGCGCTCTACTGTCGCTACCAGGGGCTTTGTTGGCGGCGCTATTGGGCCTTTACATTGCCGTTTGCGCTTTGTTTCCTCTACTCCCTGCTCTTTGCCTACCTGGACTCGTGGCCATACTTTTACAATGTCTACAATTCGTTCCTCGATCTGGCGGAGCCAATGTCCTGGCTCCCCTACGGCGCGCTCGGGGTGGTCCTGCTCGCAGCGGCCTGGTTCATTGCAGGCCGGCTTGGCCGCCCCCGCGCCCGAGCGTGGCTGGCACGCCTGGGCGGGCAGGGTCTACGGATAGCTGCTGTGGCGGTCGCGCTGCTGGCCGTGTATGGCTACCTGTTGCGGCCGCTGCTCGCAGAGCCCGGCGGCAGCGCCTACTACTGGTATGGGGACCACCAGGTGCCCTATGTGGAGCCGTACAACATGGTGCGGCTGGGCTGGTATCTCTCGCCATTGGGATTGCTTCTCTCGGTTGTGGGGAGCTGCCTGGCGCTGTGGCGCGGGTGGAGCCGCCGCTCGGCCTGGCTGCTTTTGATAGGGCTGCTTTTTTCCGTGTTCTTTCTCTACAACAGCAGGAACAACCCGCACCACATATACGTCATGCGTCGCTATGTCCCCGTTGTGATCCCGTTTCTGATGCTCATGGCCGCGTACGCTCTCGATCATCTGGGCGCTGCCCTTCCCAGGTACGGGCGTAGCGTATCGGGACTGCTGGCGATTGGGCTCACGGCATGGCTGTTGCTCAATGCCCGCGTCGTGATCCCACATATCGAATACGAGGGGCTCATTAAGCAGTTTGGCTCTTTTGCCGAGGCGCTGGGCGATGGCCCCACGGTGCTCCTGTTCAACGACGCCCGGCCCGTGGGCCCCGCCGCCACGGTGGGCACGCCGCTGCGCTACCTGGAGGGTTTCACCGTCTTTGACCTGCAGGAAGAGCAGCTAGACCAGCCCTTGCTCGCCGAGCAGATTCGGCTTTGGCAGATGGCAGGCTATCGGGTGGTGATGATCGAGGGAGAGCAGGCCACGGCGCTGTTCGCGGACGATCTCACGCCGCAACATGCGGGGCAATTCGAGTTCCGCTACCCGATGCTAGAGACCACGTACGAGCACATGCCCCGGCAGATCTGGTCGGTGACGATTCCGCTGCGCTTCTGGGAGCTCCCCTCTTTGCCCACGGGTTCCGATGGCGCCACCTCATCAGGACAGGTACCATGTCCCTACAGTTGACCTCCCTGCGGACATGGCGAGGCCCTCGCCCGTGTTAGGGCTCCAGGCGGGCGACATGGCGGGCGGGCTGCTGGGCATGGCCCTGCAGGTCCTGGTGTGCGGGGGCTATGGCTATCTCCTGGTTGGCCGCGCGTGGCGCACATGCTGGGGGGGCGCGTTCGAGCTGGCCGGCGCTTGCGTCCTGGTGGGGTTTGTGGCGCTCTCCTGGATCGGGGGCATCCTGGCAGCCGCCAGTCTGTTTACCTGGTGGCTCTATCTGGCGGCGGCGGCAGCCATTGCCGTGGCGCTGCGCCGGCAGGGCTCCCGCCCATCCCCGTTCCCCGGCGCTAGCGCGCCGGCCGCGTTTCAGCTTGCGGCCTTGCTCCTGCTGGCGGGGGCCGCCTGGCTGTTCGCCCGCCCGGCCGAGACGTTCCTCCTCTTTGAGGACTCGGCGGTATACACCATCGCGGGGATCAACCTGGCCGAGACGGGTACGCTGATCCCCTCTGTCGAGCCCCTGATCTCCAAGTTCCACCAAGTCACGCGCTATCTGGGGCCGTTTCAGTGGTGGGACGCCCGCCCCACTACTGACACCCTCTCGATTGGCTTTTTGCCAACACCCAAGGTCTGGGCGGCCCTGGCTACGTGGCTGTTCGGGCGCGGCGGGGCGGTGTGGAGCGCGCCCCTGAGCGGCATCCTGGGCATGCTGGCGCTGCTGCTGTTCCTACAAAGGTCGGTGGGGCGTCTGGCGGCGCTGGTGGCCACGGCGCTGGTGAGCGTGTCCTTTCCCCAGGTCTGGTACGCGCGTGTGCTCATGTCCGAGACCTTTGCACAGACGGCCCTCTTTGGCGGCCTGTACCTGCTGCACATCGAGCGAGAGCAGAACAGCGGCGCCAGGCCGGGCGCGTGGGGCGTCGCGGCAGCGCTCTCCCTGGGGCTCTTGTCCATGATTCGCTTTGAGGCCTGGCTGATCGTGGGCGCCGTCCTCGGAGGATGGCTGGCAGCGCAGGTGTTTGCGGCGCCCGGGCTCCGGCTGCGCTGGCCCGCGGCATGGGTCCCCCGCTGGTTGGCGTGGCTGGGCGGCGCGTCGTTGGTCGCCTGGGGCCTGTCGGTGGCGGCGGCGCCGCACTATTATCTGAACCAGTTGGTCCTGGTGCTGACCCGCGCCTCGCTACAGCTCCTTGTGGTCGCCGCGGTTGCAGTGGCGTGCGGCGTGGCCCTTTTGCGCAGGTGGGGCGCGGGGCTTGTGCGGAACCTCTTGCGGACCGGGTCGCTCGCCAATATCGCCCTGATGGTCCTGACCCTTGCTTGGGCTGTGGCAGCCGTCCTCGACTTGTGGCTGCGCGGCGTCGCCAACCGGGGGGTCACATCTTGGTTGGCGCTCTACTTGGGGTGGCCGGGGTTCGCGCTGGGCGCGGCGGGGATCGTGTGGCTCGCCCTGTCCCGGCCAAGGGCCGAGGTCTATGCTCTGTTGACGCTGACTCTGATCTCGGCCATCGGCTATACGCTGCGCCCTCTGGTTACGCGCTTGCACCCATGGGCGATCCGGCGTTTCGTGCCCTACATCGTGCCCGCCCTGGCCCTGGGGATCGGCGTCCTCTATGGACGCATCTGGGCCACGCTGCGCACCCGGGCGCCCGGGTGCGCCAGGGCATGGCGTTGGCTGGCCGCCGGGGCGTTGCTGCTCGGCTCCGGGTTGGCCCTAGCCTCTTTCGGATGGGCCACGGCGCCCTTTGTGACCTACCGCGAGGCGGCCGGCCTGTGGGGGCAGCTCGAGGAGCTGGCCGAGCTGTACCCATCGGATGCGGTCTTGATCTTTGATGATGGCCCCGTGGGCCAGCGGCTGCCACAGGTGATGGAGTTGGTCTTTGGCCGGGGCGCCATCGCCCATGCCCAGCCGCCCGGATCGCTCGAGTTCGCCCGCCTGGAGGCGGCCATCGCGAGCGCCCATGCCCAGGGCCGCAAGGTATTCCTGAACGTGACCGGCGGCAATCTGGAATGGGCGTCAGAGCTCTACGGCCTGCGGAGCTATGCGTCCTATACCGCTGCGACGCCCCGCATGAGCTACCAGCTCATGCCGCCGCCCAACTCTGAGAGCATCGCGCCGCTGCGCTTTCTGGTGGACATCTATGAGGTCGTTCCGAGGGGGGAGATGGCGCCCTCGCAAGCGCGCACGGTCTCGATCCCAGTGACGACGGGGAGCTACCTGCACTTGCGCCAGGGGTTCTACGGCATCGAGGCAGACGCGCAAGGGCGTTTTTTTCGCTGGACCGGCGAGTACGCCAGCCTGAGCGTGCCCATGCCGCCCTCCGACGGGGCATTGGCGGGGATAGAGGTCTGGCTGGATCTGGCGGCCTGGCATCCCGAGGCAGTCCATGATACCATCGTCACCGTAGAGCTACAGGGACACGCCATCGCAACCGCCCGCGTCGAGCACACCGCCGAGCCACAGCGGTTCCGGATCCAGGCGCCCTACACGCCAACCGAGGGGCAGACGACGCTCGAGATCGGCCTGCGTAGCACGACATGGCGGCCCAGAGATTACGGCATCGAGGACGAGCGCACGCTGGGAGCGATGCTCTATGGCGCGACGGTGACATTCGATAGTGGGGATGGCGGGAACTAGGCGCGCCCCGGCGCAGCGGCGGACAACCGAATCTGCATGAGAGCGAGGAGAGGGCCATCAGCATCACGGAGGATCGCAAGAGCATTCTGGTCATCGGCGCAGGCCCGGCGGGGCTGGCAGCCGCGCACGAGATGGTGCGCCTGGGGCTCAGGCCGCACGTACTGGAGGGGCTGCATCGCGTCGGCGGGTTGGCTCGCACCGAAGAGCACACCGGCTATCGCTTTGATCTGGGTGGGCACCGCTTTCTGACGCGCATGCCCGAGATCGAACGCCTCTGGCAGAAGATGTTGGGGCCCGACTTGATCACGGTGCACCGGCAGTCTCGCATCTACTATGGCGGGCGCTTTTTCCGCTACCCGCTCCAGGCATGGGATGCGTTTGCCAAGTTGGGCCTGCGGGAGAGTGCGCGCATCGCCGGCAGCTACCTGCACACGCGGCTCTCGCCGCCCGCCGAGGACCACACCTTTGAGCAGTGGGTGACCCGGCGCTTTGGCGCGCGTCTCTACGAGACCTTTTTCAAGACGTATACAGAAAAAGTGTGGGGCATCCCGTGTAGCGAGCTGCGGGCGGACTGGGCCGCCCAGCGCATCAAGGGCCTCTCGCTGGTGACGGCGGTCATTGGCGCGTTGGGGCTGGGCAGCAGCGCCAAGACCCTCGCCGACCGGTTCCACTATCCGCGCCTGGGCCCAGGCATGATGTGGGAGCGCTTTGCGGATGTGGTGCGCGCCCAGGGCGGCGCTGTATCGCTCGGCAGCCACGTCAAGCAGGTGGTCTGCCAGGGCGCGCGGGTGAGCCATCTGATCGTGCAAGATGCCAAAGGAGAGCGGGCGCTGGCCTGCGAGGCATTGGTCTCCAGTATGCCTCTGGACGACTTGGTGGCGGCGCTCCGGCCTGCCCCGCCCGAGCCGGTGTTGGCGGCGGCCAGGCGGCTACGCCACCGCGCCTTTGCCATCGTCCAGCTCGCCATTGGCCGCCCCGCGATATTCCCCTACCACTGGATCTATGTGCATGAGCCTGGGGTCAAGGTGGGCCGCATCCAGAACTTTGGCAACTGGAGCAGCGAGCTGCTGCCCGGCCCGGACAAGACCAGCCTGGGGCTGGAGTATTTCTGCTCTCGGGGGGACGAGCTCTGGTCGCTCTCGGACGCAGAGATGATCGTCTTGGCAAGCCGCGAACTGGCCGACCTGGGCCTGGCGGAGCCGCGCTGGATCGAGGGTGGCGCGGTGGTGCGGCACGCCCATGCCTACCCCATCTATGACGAGACGTACCGCGCCAGCGTGGACACCATCCGCGCCCATCTGGACGGGATCGAGAACCTGCAAACCGTGGGCCGCAGCGGGATGCACCGCTACAACAATCTCGACCATTCGATGCTGACGGGCATCCTGGCAGCCCGCAACCTGAACGGGGCGCGTTACGATCTGTGGGAGATCAACGCCGACCACGAGGGAGAGGGGGACTGATGGCTGCCAGGAACGGCCCTGCTCAGCGCGACGCCGCTCCGCCCCTTGGGGGCGCGCCATCTGGCCGGGGGCGGCAATGAACCTGGATGCGTCATATTGGGATCATGTGTCTGAAGAGCTGGAGCGCCAGGGCCACTATATGGACGCCTTTATGGGCGAACTCAAGACGCAGGCGTACCTGTCGCTGCTAGAGCGCTGGGGCTGGCAACCGGATGGCCTCCAACTCAAGACCGATCTCTTTGAGGAATCCACGGGGGTGGACGCGCTGCTCTGGCGTATGCCTGCGGGGGTGCCGCGCATCGGCATGGACCTCTCGCCGGGCATCGCCGCGCGGGCCGGCCACAACGACCCGCTGGGCGCGCTGGCCTGCGTCGCCGCCGATGCCAGGACGCTCCCCTTTGCGGCCAACAGTTTCCGCTACGTGCTGTCTCCCTCGACCCTGGATCACTTTTGCCACGAGGGCGATCTGCACGTCAGCCTGTGCGAGTTGCGGCGCATTCTGGCGCCGGGGGGCAGGCTGGTCATCACGCTGGCGAACCGGAGCAACGTAGGCGACCCCCTGCTCAGGCTGGCGATCCGCCTGGGACTGGCGCCCTACTTTATCGGCAGCCGCTACACAGCGGACGAGCTACGCCGCGCCTTGGAGGCGGCCGGGTTCCGCGTGGACGATGTGACGGCCATCGTCCATCATCCGCGCCTGATGGCCACCCTGTTCGTACGCATTGGCCGCGTGTTACGCTGGCGGCCAGCCGTACGCGCTATGGAGCGGCTGTTGCTGGCGATGCAGCGCTGCGAGGCCACGCGCTGGCGCTATGCGACCGGCTGCTTTGTGGCGGCCCTGGCTGTGAAAACAGAGGAGGAGTGAAGGAGATGGGCTCGATCTGGACGATCCCGCAGAGGCTGTTCTGGTCGGGCTATACCGCCTGGTATGCACGGCAGGATGCCACGCTGCCCTACTGGTCGCCGGAGCGCCTGCAGGCGCTACAGGATCGCCGGGTGCGCCACATTGCGCGTTACGCCTACCAGACTGTGCCCTACTATCGGGAGCTGTTCGACCGTGAGCGGGTGTCGCCCGACGATATCCGGTCGGCAGACGACCTCCGGCGCCTGCCCATCGTAGAGTCCAGCGAGCTAACGCTGGCGCCCGACAGGTTCGTCTCCAGCCGCTTTCGCCGCGAGCAGGGCGTCGAGCTGCACAGCAGCGGTGTCTCGGGCAACGCCAAAAAGGTGTACTGGGATCCGGCCGGGCTTTTTCAGACCCTCGCCAGCAAGCATCGCTACAGGCAGGTGTTGCGCCACTATGTGGGAGCGACCTATGGCTACCGCGAGATGTCGGTCTCTAACCCGCTGAACGTCGGTGTGGCGCTGCGGGATTTCTACACCCGCTATGCCTGGTTCCCCCCAGGGGTCGAGTTCGAGCGTGAGCGCGCCCTGGTCACCGAGTCTTTTGACGACATTCTCGGTCAGATCAACGCCTTCAAGCCGGACGTTCTGGGCGGCTCGGGGGTAACGCTGGGGGCGCTCTATCGCTACGCCTTGCAGCGCCAGATCCCCGTCTTTCGGCCCAAGCTCATCCGCTATGGGGCCAGCACCATGCCGGCGCACGACCGGGCGCTGATCGAAAGCGAGTTCGGCGTGCCGGTGATCTCGTCCTATCAGTCCGCCGAGATGTTGCGCATCGCATACCAGTGCGAGCGCCGCGAGGGATTCCACATCTGCACCGACCAGGTGGCGCATCGCGTGGTGGATGAGGCAGGGCGCGACGTGGCCCCAGGCGAGACCGGGCGCATCGTGCTGACGTGCCTGGTGAACCGCGCCACCGTGCTGCTCAACTATGCCCTGGGCGACCTCGTCGAGCAGGGCGAGGGCGCCTGCCCCTGCGGGCGCACCCTGCCGGTGATCAATGCGCTTCAAGGGCGCGCCTTTGACCTGATTGTGCTCCCCAAGGGGCAGCGTGTGCATGCGGACGTGCTGTTCAAGACCTTTGCCCATAGCGAGCGCTTGATTCAGACGCAGTTGGAGCAGTTCGCTCTGGATCGGTACACCCTGCGCGTCGTGTCGGATGGCGTCGTTCCCTGGCCCGAGCTACAAACGGCCATAGATCGCCAGCTTCGCCAGACGATCGCCGAGGATATCGAGCTGACCATCGAGCCGTGCGAGTTCATCGCTATTGGCGCCACCGGCAAAATCAAGGCGTGCATCTCGCACGTGCAGTGAGCAAGGCACATGCGTTCGACCCTGACCGTCATCATCCCGATCTACAACGACAGCGCCAATCTCGCGCTCTGTTACCGGGCGCTCTCGGCCTCGACGCGGCTGCCGGATCTGGTCATCGTGGCCGATGACGGGTCTAGCGAGCCCCTGCCCGCGCCGCCGGACGGGCTGAGGGTGCGGGTAACACGCCTGGAACCGGGGCCCCAGGGTTCGTATGTGGCCCGCAACCGCGCTGTGGATGAGGCGCTGGCCGCCGGCCGGCCCGCGAACCATCTGCTGGTGTTTGTGGATGCCGATGTAGCGGTGCATCCGGATGCCCTGGAGCGCATCGAGCGCTTTATGGAAGAGAACCCCTCGGTAACGGCCGTCTTTGGCTCCTATGATGATGCGCCGGGGGATGGTCACTGGGTTTCGCGCTACAAGAACCTGCTCCACCACTGGGTACACCAGCATGGGGCAGGCGAAGCGGGGACCTTTTGGACCGGCCTGGGCACCATACGATGCGAGGCGCTGCAGAGTGCGGGCGGCTTTGATACCAGCGCCGACACGCTGCGCGATATCGAACTGGGCATGCGCCTGCGGCGGGCGGGGCTACAGATCCGGCTGGCGCCCGAGATCCAAGGCACACACCTCAAGCGCTGGACCTTTATGCGCATGTTGCGCTCTGACATTCTGGATCGCGCCGTGCCCTGGACGCGCATGATTGTGCGGGCGCGCAACCTATCCACCGACCTGAACCTGGCGAGAGAGAGCCGGGCGGCAGCGGTGCTGGCGTGGGCGGCGGCGGGGCTGCTCTTGGCGGCGCTGTGGCACCCGGCGGCGCTGGCCGGGGCATTGGCCACTCTGGCCGGCGTGGCCGCCCTCAATCGCAGGCTGTACGCCTTTATGTACAGGCGCGGCGGGGCGCTCTTTGGGCTGGGCGCCGCTGCGCTGCATCTGCTGTATCTGCTGTATGGCAGCGCGACCTTTGTGCTGGTGGCCGCCCATACGCTCTGGCGCGACAGACGGCGCATCCGATCAGGCGCCGCGCTCTAGGCGCAATACAACACGGGCGATGGTAACACACCATCGCCCGTGTGAGTTGGTCGGGGCGAGAGGACTTGAACCTCCGACCTCACGGACCCGAACCGTGCGCGCTTCCGGACTGCGCTACGCCCCGACTACGCGGCCAGTATAGCCCGAACCCAGGCAGATAGCAAATCAGGACTGGCTCTCTCTGGCGGCAGAGTGCGCTAGATCGGGCCGTTCTCGGTGTTTAGCAACGCATCGCGCAGCGCGGCCCACTGGGCCCGCGCCAGGCCAAAGCGGCCTCGCACCATGAATCCGGCGCAGCGCGCCCCTTCTTGCATCAGGAGCAGCAGCCCCGCCCAAAAGCGCACCAAGCCCTGGGTGTGGACCATGTAAAAGCGCCAGCGGTTCCGGGTATGGTGATATCGGTTGAGCGCGGGCTCCTCGCCCGCCGTGCGCCCCACCAGATGCCACATCCTCGCACCCGGGGCTGTAAGGATCTGGTAGCCCGCCTGCCTGACGCGCTCGCACAGGTCCACATCCTCATAGTACATGCGGTAGCGCGGGTCAAAGAGCCCCGCGGCTTGCAGCGCCTCGCACCGCAGCAGCATGGCGCACCCCGTCACATAGTCCACGGCCAACGGGCCTGCGTCTGGCTCCCAAAGCTGCCCTTGGCGGGCCAGCTCCTGAGCAAAGGGCCACATCCGGCGGCGACGCGCGCCGGCGCTCCAAATGCGCTGGGGATCGGCGGCGTAATAGATCACCGGCGCGACAATGCCCACATCAGGCCGCGTATGGGCCGCCTCCACCAGGAGCGAAACCATGTCGGGGGCGACAAAGGTGTCATTGTTCATCGCCAGTAGCCAATCGGCGCCCCGGCCCAACGCCCAGGTCAAACCGGCATTCATGCCGCCTGCGTAGAATCGGTTCCCGGGCAGCGCAAGCAGCTCAACCCGGTCTCCCAGTCGCAAGCGCAGTTCCTCTGCCGAGCCGTTGTTCGAGCCATTGTCCACCAGCAGGATGTGCAGATTGGGGTAATCGCCCTCCAGCAGCGACTGGGCGCAGCGCAGCGTCTCGCGCCACAGGCGGTAGTGCAGGATGATGGCCCATACACAGACCGTCATGCGACACCTGGCCCGTACTGGCGCGCCGCCACTGCCGACATCAATCCCGCAGCCGCCCGGCCTTGACGATCAGATCGGCCAGCAGCCCGATGGCCCCAAGCTGGATCCCCGCCAGGATGATGATCACCGTGGAGGCGGGCACGTAAAAGGTGAACCCAAAGCGAAACACATCCGTGATGGCCTTGAGCAGCCCAAAGGCCAGCAACAAGACGGTCAGGGGCAAAAAGACGCGCAGTGGGTTGAAATACATGATGGCGCGCACCACCAGCGTCAGATAGTTGTAGGTGTCGCGGATGGGGTGAAAGGTGGAATGCCCGATGCGCTCGTGGTAGCTGATGGGCAGCCAGCGCACGTTGTACCCGCTGCTGATCATGGCCATCGTAATCGTGCTCACCCAAGAGTGGGTATTGGGCAGAATGGGCGCAAAGCGCAGCACGACATCACGCTTCATGGTGCGCAGGCCCGAGTTGAGGTCCGGTATCTTGCACTCGACCATGTACGAGGCCAGGCGCCGGATAAAGTCTTTGGCGGGGCGCCGCAGCCAGGCAACCGTGCCCGCCTCGCGGTCTCGCGCGCCGATCACCATATCCGCCTCGCCGAGCATCTCGAGCATGGCAGGGATCGCGCTGGCGGGATAGGTGCCGTCAGCATCAATCATCACGATGCGCTGTCCCTGGGCCGCCCGCACGCCGGTCGTCCTGGCCGCGCCGGTGCCCCGGTTGCGGTCGTGGGCGATAACGCGCACGCCGGGCCGCGCCGTGCACAGCTCGACGGTGCGGTCGGTGGAGCCGTCATCCACCACAATGATCTCGTACGCCAGACCCAGCGGCTCTATGGCCGCAGCCACGTCATCCAGCACGGGGAGGATGGCCTCCTCCTCGTTGTAGGCGGGGATCACCACGCTCACTTGAATGGGGGCGCTCTCCACGGTCCCACCTTTCCGGCAGCGCACAGTGTATCGAATGCGCTGCCGACAGGGATTATAGCCGCACCCTCGCCACGCAGCAAAGCGCAACCCCGCATTGCGCGCGCCCGCGCCGGGGGCTATACTCTGGCCGCAGAACACAACGGAGCGGAGGGGAGCGCATGAGCATCTATATCGGGCTGGATGTGGGCACGACGAGCCTGAGCGCACTGGCCCTGGATGTTGGCGCGGGCCGCGTGGCGGCCCAGGCGACGCTGCCCAACGACGCGGCAAAGGCCCACTCTGGCCCGACGGGCCTGCTCCGCGCCGAGTTGGATCTAGAGCGCCTGCGCCACAGCCTGCTCGCGCTCCTGGCCAAGCTGGCGGCCCTGCTGCCTGAGGCAGCGGCCGTGCGCGGCATCGGCGTCACCGGCCAGCAGCACGGGCTGGCGCTGTTCGCCCGAGAGCTGACCCCCATCGGCCCTGCCATCACCTGGCAGGATCAGCGCGCACTGGAGCGAACCGGCCAGGGCGCCGAGACCTATCTGCAGGCCATGATCGAGGCTGCGGGGGGCGCCCACGCCTTTGAGCGCATGGGCTGTCTGCCCGCTGCCGGGTTCATGGGTGCGACCCTGTACTGGCTGGCGCGGCAGGGCGCCCTGCCCGATCCGCCCGCCCACGCCTGCCTGATCCCCGATGCCGCCGTGACCCTGCTGACCGGCGCGCCGCCTTGCACCGATCCCACCGACGCGGGCAGCGCCGGCCTGTTCGACGTGGTGGCGGGCGCTTGGGCCTGGCCGGTCATCGAGCGCCTGGGCCTGCCAGCCGGCCTTTTCCCGCCGGTGCGGCCCGCGGGCAGCGTGCAAGCGCCCCTCTCGCGCGAGGCTGCCGAGGCCACCGGCCTGCACGGCGTGCCCGTGTGTGTGGCCGCCGGAGATAACCAGGCCAGCTTTTTGGGGTCGGTGCGCGAGCCGGAGCGCAGCCTGCTCCTCAACGTCGGCACGGGCGGCCAGGTCTCGGCGATGACGCACCGGTTCCAGCGCCTGGCCGAGGTCGAGACCCGCGCCTTTTTCCAGGGGCGCTACCTGCTGGTGGGCGCCGGTCTCTATGGTGGGCGCGCCTATGCCTATCTGAGAGACTATTTCCGGGATACCCTGGCCGCCTTTGGGGCGCAGCCAGCGGCAGATCTGTATGCAACGATGAACCGGCTGGCGAGCGAGACGCCCCCCGGCGCCGATGGCCTGCGCTTTGAGCCGCTCTTTACCGGCACCCGGGCCAACCCCGACCTGCGCGCCAGCTTGACGGGCATCGGCCCCACCAACCTGACGCCGGGGCGCCTGGCGCGGGCGCTGCTGGAGGGGCTGGCCGAGGGGTTCCATGCCCTCTATCGCGAGATGCAGCCCGCCATCGGCGCACGCGAGCTGCTGGTGGGCGCGGGCAACGGCATCGTCCAGAACCCCGTGTTGGCCGCGATCCTGGCCCGGCGCTTTGGGCGCGACCTGCACGTGGCCGCCAATGTAGAGGCGGCGGCCCTGGGCGCGGCCCTGCTGGCCTGCTCTGGTCTGGGAGAGCGCACACTGGCCGAGGCCGCGCGCATGATCTCGTATGACCGGGTGGTATCCGCTACGGCTGATGGCGCCCATGATGGCGGTTGATCCCACCCGCGTGCGCCGCCTGAACGAGCTGCCCGTGCAGCGTGGGGCCTATGTGCTGTACTGGATGCAGGCGGCCCAGCGGGTGCTGGGCAACGATGCGCTGGCCTTTGCTGCCGAGCAGGCGAACGAGTTGGGCCGCCCGCTGGTGGTGGCCTTTGGGCTGGTTGGGCGTTACCTGGGGGCCGGGCAGCGCCCTTATCGCTTTATGCTCCAAGGCATTGAGGAAACGGCGCGCGGCCTCGCGGAGCGCAAGATCGCCTTTGTCATTCGCCAGGGCTCGCCCGATCGCGTGGCCCTCGATCTGGGCGCGCGTGCCTGCTGCGTGGTAGCGGATCGGGGCTACCTGCGCCATCAAGTACGCTGGGCGCGCTATCTGGCCCGGCGCCTGCCCTGCGCCTTGTTCCAGGTCGAGACCAACCTAGTCGTGCCCGTCGAGGTCGCCTCGCCCAAGGAAGAGTATGCGGCCCGCACCCTGCGCCCCAGGATTCATCGCCAGATAGAGCGCTACCTGCACTTGGCCCCCCAGCCCGACCTGCGCCGGACGGCAGTCGGGCTGGACCTGGAGTCAGATGATCTTCCCGATCCCGATGGTCTCATGTCTACCCCGGGGGTTGCGCCCTCGCACCACGAGAGCAACCTTGTGCTGCGGGGCGGGGAACAGGAGGCGCGGCGGCTGCTGGGCGAGTTTGTGGAGCGCAAGCTCGCCGATTACGACGCCCTGCGCAATGAACCCGGCGCCGATGCCCTCTCGCAGATGAGCCCCTACTTGCATATGGGACAGATCTCGCCGGTCGAGATCGCGTTGCGCGTGGGCGCGACGGGGCTACCCTCCGCGCAAGCCTATCTGGAAGAGCTAATCGTGCGCCGTGAGCTGGCCATCAACATGGTGCACTATAACCCTCACTATGATGCGCTGGCGGGGCTGCCCGCCTGGGCGCTCAAGACCCTGGCAGAGCACGCCGCCGATGCCAGGCCGCTTCTCTATTCGCTGGGCGATCTGGAGGCGGCGCGCACCCACGACGCCTACTGGAACGCCGCCCAGCGCGAGATGCTCCTCACAGGCAAGATGCACGGCTATATGCGCATGTACTGGGGCAAAAAGATTCTGGAATGGAGCCCGAACCCGGCCACGGCCCTGGCCCGCATCCTGTACCTGAACGACGCTTACGAGCTGGACGGGCGCGACCCCAACGGCTATGCGGGGGCGCTCTGGTGTATGGGCAAGCACGATCAGGCCTGGGGCGAGCGCCCGATCTATGGCAAGGTGCGCTACATGAATGCCCGGGGTCTGGAGCGCAAGTTCGACATCGGGGCCTATGTGCGCCGGGTGGCCGCGCTGTAGGCGAGAACATGCATCGAACCGCGTTCTTATCATTGACAAGCCACCGGCCGCGCGCTATACTCCGGCTGCAACAAGATCCTGCGACTCGGGGGAGCACCACGATTTGAGCACACGTAGACAAGCCAGCCGTTCGGAACCGTGACACCAGCGCCTATGCGTCTGGTGTCTTGCTTTTATGGAGGGAAAGGGCAATGGATTCTGGAATGATCAGCAAGATCCAAAAGGCCAAGCGGTACGCCGAGGAGCCGGAGCGCGTCCGCATCCAGGAGATCAAGGTCCTGTTTGGCGGCGAGCACGACACCTACGAGGTCTCGTATGCCAACGGCCAGTGGCACTGCCAGTGCCTCTTTTTCCAGCAACGGGCCGTGTGCAGCCACACCATGGCGATGGAGCGCCTGTTGGCGCCTATGATCGAGGCGCCTCATCGCGAGGAGGCCTGAGCCGGCCTCGTTCGCGCCGCCCATTCGCACCGGCGCCGCAGACCGCCTATACTGGTGGGGTAGTTCCCAGATAGGAGGGTAGCGACGCCATGCGGATCGGTATCGTCGGCGGCGGCATCGCCGGGCTCACGGCAGGGCATCGCCTGGCCGTGGCGGGCCACGAGATCACGCTGTTCGAGGCGCAGCCCGAGCTGGGCGGCCAGGCGGGCACCTTTGCCATCGCTGGAACACGCCTCGAACGCTTTTACCATCACCTCTTTCACAGCGACGCCGCCGCCCTAGAACTGATCCAGGAGCTGGGGCTGGGCAGCCGCATGGTCTGGAACCAGGACCGCGCCGGTTACCTCTACGGCGGGCAGGTGTACGACCTGGCCACGCCCCTGGATCTGCTGCGTTTTCGGCCCCTGCCCCTCTTTTCGCGCCTCGTCCTGGGCTTGCAGACCCTCTGGCTTCAGTATCGCGGCGACTGGCGCAAGCTGGAAAAGATCACGGCCAAAGAGTGGGTGCTGGGGCACGGGCCGCGCCCGATCTATGATGTGGTGTGGGGTGCATTGCTGCAAAGCAAGTTCGGCGACCATGCCGACCAGGTCAGCATGGCCTGGCTCTTGACCAAGATCCAGGTGCGGCGCGAATCCAACCGCCAGTTCGGCGAGACCCTGGGCTACCTGATGGGCTCCTTCCAGTTGCTCATTGATGCCCTGGCATTCAGCATCGAAGGCTATGGCGGGCAGATCCACGTTTCCAGCCCTGTAGAGCGGGTGCTGATCGAGAATGGGCGCGCAACGGGCCTGCGGACGCGCCACGGCGAGGGGCAAGACCACGAGTTCGACGCCGTCATCCTGACTGTGGGCTCGCCCATCGTGCTCCAGATCGCCCCCGACCTGCCCGCCGATCTGCGGGCGCTGCTGGCGGCCCAGGTCTACCAAGGCGCCCAGGTCATGGTGCTGGAGCTGGAGCGCAGCCTGGCGCCCCATTACTGGCTCAGCGTGCCCGAGCCCGAGATCCCCTTTGTGGTGGCGTTAGAGCACACCAACTTTATCCCGGCAGAGCACTATGAGGGCCGCCGCATCGTGTACTTGGGCAGCTATCTGCCCGCCGACCATCCCCGCTTTGGCCTGTCCAAAGAAGAGTTGCTGGCGGTCTATACGCCCTACCTGCAGCAGCTCAACCCGGCCTTTGCGCCGAGCTGGGTGGCCCAGAGCTGGCTCTTTCGCGATCCCTATGGCCAGCCGATCATCACGCCCAACTACTCGGAAAAGATGCCGCCCCACCGCACGGGGATCGAGGGGCTCTACCTGGCCAACACCACCCAGATCTATCCCGAGGATCGGGGGATCAACTATTCTGTCATGCTGGGCAACGCCATCGCCACAATTGTCCAGGGGGGCGAGGCGCGGGCCTCGAACCGCTGGTAGGCCGAGACGAGCACAGATTGGAGCGCATGCTGAGCGTTGGCGTGGATATCATCGAGATCAGGCGCATCGCCCGGGCGCTAGAGCGCTTTGGCGAGCGTTTTTTGGCGCGGGTCTTTACCCCCGCCGAGGTGGCCTACTGCCGGGGGCGCGTGCCCGAGCTGGCGGCGCGCTTTGCCGCCAAGGAGGCCATCTCCAAGGCGCTGGGCACCGGCCTGGTAGGCATCGCGTGGAACGAGATGGAGGTGCTGGCCGACCGGCGCGGCAAACCGTTGGTGACCCTGCATGGCCGCGCCCTGGCACGCGCCCAGGCGCTAGGGCTTGACGAGTGGGCGATCAGCCTGAGCCACGACGACGGGCGGGCCATCGCTTTTGTGGTGGCCAACGGCAACCGGGCCGGTGTCTAGCCCAGTTCCGCCAGGGCCACGCGGCGCCCGCCCTCGCGGGCGCTGACCAGCGCCGCCTGCATAAAGGCCATGCTCTCTAGCGTCTCCTCCAGGGGCACAGGCGCGGGCCGACCCTGGAAAAAGGGCACGATCTGTCGCAGTAACTGGGCATACATGGGGATCTGGCGGGAGTAGGTCGCCTGTAGTGTGCGCTCTCCGAACACGGTGGCGCCATAGTCGTGGGCGCCCCGGCGGGTGCCCCGCACCGTCCCGATGCGCCCATCGCCCCACTCGGCCAGCACCAAATCGGCATCCTCGGTGCCGTGGCAGCGCACGGCCACGCAGCCCGGCCCCAGATAGGTGTAGAGGATCTCGACGGCGTGGATGCCATACCAAAACAGCCCTGGGTTCGTGGGCTCTAGCGTGGCGGGGCTGAACGCATCGCAACCCTGGATCGCGCCCAACGCTGGATCATCGAGGATGGCCCGCAGGTTGGCGTCATAGCGCAGCGAGGACGAGGAAAAGATCCGGCCTTGGGTCTCCCGCACGAGCCGGGCGATGGCCAGCGCATCGCCATAGCCGGCGGCCAGGGGCTTGTCCACGAACACGGGCTTGGCCGCCCGCAGCACCGGTTCCACCTCGGCCAGGTGGCGGCGCCCGTCCACGCTCTCCAGCAGCACGGCATCCACCAGCCCCAGCAGCGCGCCGATGGAGCCCACCTCCGCCACGCCCAAGCCCGCCATCTCCTGGCGGAAACCCGCCACGCGCGAACGGCTGGCCTCCACGTCCTCACTGTACGAGGGGTACCCGGCCACCACGCGGGCGCCCGGCACGTGAAAGGGATGCGCGGTATCGTTGAGCACGCGGGTAAAGGCGGGCGCGTGCGAGGTATCGTACCCGATGATGCCCACGCGCAGCGGTTCGCTCATGGCGTTCCCCCCTCCTGCGGCTATGCGGCCGGCCTCCGAAAGACCAGGCAGTAGCTATGGTCATAGCCAAAGCCCGGGTCCCGGTCCCACAGCACGACGATCTCGCCCTCAAAGGTCAGTTCCCGGCCCACGGCGGCGGCGATGTCCCAGGCCAGGGTGGTGACGCCGCGCCCATCACGCAGGTTGGCCACCTCGAGCACGGCGCGGCCCCCGGGCCTGAGCAGGGCGCGCACCTGGGCATAGATCGAGCGGATGGTCGCCAGATAGCTGGCATAGCCCTGGCCGGGCTGGGAGTAGGCGGTAAAGGGGTCTTCGGGGTCGTCGCGATGCATAAAGGGCGGCGAGGTGAGGGAGAAATCCACAGGCGGCAGGGCGAGCTCGGCCAGGCGGCGCGAGTCGCCGTGGATCAGGCGCTCCGGGTGTTGCACGCGAGAGCGAATGAACCGTGCCCGCCCCTCGTCATACTCGACGCCATAGGCGCTGCGCCCCAGCTCTTCGGCCACCACCAGGGTGGTGCCGAACCCCGCAAAGGGGTCCAGCACCACGTTGCCGGGTTGCGTATAGCGCTCCAGCAGCCGCTCCACCAGGGTCTCGGGGTAGCGCACATCATCGTTCTGGAACTCGGGCGGCAGCTCGGTGCGGCGTTCCAGGCGTTGGCGGAAATAACTGTTGCCGGAATCCAACGGCGTTCCCCCTCCCCTCACGCAACGGGTCAGGCGCGGGCCAGCGCCCGGGCCACGGTCGCCAGCGTCGCTTCGATATCCTCTGCTGTGATGCCATAGTGGGTCACGGCGCGAAAGCGGGTGGGCTCGGTCTGCGAGAACAGCACGCCCTCTTGCGCCAGGGCAGCGCCCAGCTCGGCCAGCGCCATGCGGCCCTCGCTCACCCCAAAGAACACGATGTTGCTCTGCACCGCCTCGGGCTCGATGGCGATGCCGGGGATATCGGCCAACCCCTCGGCCAGCCGCCGGGCGTTGGCGTGATCCTCGGCCAGCCGCTCGACCATCTGCTCCAGCGCCACGATGCCCGCCGCCGCAAGGACGCCAGCCTGGCGCATGCCGCCGCCCACGATCTTGCGGGTGCGGCGCGCCTCGGCGATGAACGCCGCCGGACCGGCGATGAGCGAGCCCACCGGCGCGCTGAGCCCCTTGGAGATGCAGAACTGCACCGTATCCACTTGGGCCGCCAGGTCGCCGACGGGCACGCCCAGGGCCACCGCCGCGT
The DNA here is from genome assembly GCA_964482225.1 of uncultured Anaerolineales bacterium. Lineage (GTDB taxonomy): Bacteria > Chloroflexota > Anaerolineae > UBA1429 > UBA1429 > UBA1429. The sequence goes on along the minus strand of CAYZWT010000029.1, from coordinate 16,254 downwards.
TGAAAATGCGCGCGCCATCCAGGTGCACCATCAGGCCATGCCGCTGCGCCAGGGCCTTGATGCTGGCCATCTGCTCGACGCTCAGGACCGCGCCGCCGCAGCGGTTATGGGTGTTCTCGATGGTGATGACCCGGGTGCGGGGAAAGTGAATGTTATCGGTGCGGATGGCCTGCTCCACATCGGCCAGGTCGAGCATGCCATTGGGTTGGTTGGGCACCGTGTGGACGTGGATGCCGCCCAGGGCCGAGACGCCCCCGGCCTCGTAGAGAAAGGTGTGGGCCTTGTCGCCCATGATGATCTCGTCGCCGCGCCCGCAGTGGGTCAGCAGAGCCACCAGGTTGCCCATGGTGCCGCTGACCACGAACAGCGCCGCCTCTTTGCCCATACGCTCGGCAGCCAGGGCCTCCAGGCGGTTGACCGTGGGGTCCTCTCCATAGACGTCATCTCCCAGCTCGGCCTGGTACATGGCCTTGCGCATGGCCTCGGTGGGCTGGGTGACCGTATCGCTTCGCAGATCAATGTGACGCATGGGACTCCCTCCGGTCAAGGTTGACGGAACAGGGGTGAGAATACTGCAATCGGCGCAGCGCGGCAAACGTGCAGGGGTAGCCATGCGCGCTCTGGCGCGGGCTACCCCTTTGGCTGCATCCACTCTCAGCCGGATCAGCGATACGCCTGGGGTGTATAGGACGGCAGTTTCTGCACGGCAAAGGTGGGCGTCAGGCGGGCAAAGCGCTGCAGGCCGTTGACCAGCGGGATGCTGGGCCAATCCTCGCCCAGCAAGGGCCGCGCATAGGCCACAAACTCGTCGGTGACATCGGTGCGCTCTGGCGTGAGCCACGCAGACGGAAAGGTGCGCTCCGAGTTGGCAACCAACTCGAGGGGAACCTGGTCATAGCGCACATGGTAGATGGGCCCCGGATCGCGCAGCAGCGTGGCCATCATGCCCGAAACGCCCTCGGCCGCCAACAGCGCCGCCTTTTGGCCCACGGCATATGCCTCGGCAATATCCACCGTCGAGGCATAGGCCATGGTGTGGCGCTGGAGCGTGCCGGGGATGTCAAAGCGGGCCGCGCCCCGCGCCGCGATCCCTACCCGGTTGAGATAGGTGGTGACCTTTTGGGCCGCCGTGGTCTCGCTGGCGGAGAACTGGGTGTGGCCAAAGAGGTCGCGGGTCTCGCCCAGGTCGCCCACCTCCAGCCCCTCGCTCACCACGATCATGGCCCGGCCCCGGCGGCGCAGCAGGTCGTTGACCTGCTCGGCGATCTCGGGCAGGCTCAGGCCCGCCTCGGCCAGCACGATCAGCAACGGCATCTCGCGCTCGGGATCGGCCAGGCGCGCAGCGGCGGGGATATAGCCGATGCGCCGCCCCATGGCCTGCAAGACCAACACCGGGTCGGAAGGGCTGGCGCCCCGGTTCTCCTCGTTGGCCCCCTGGACGATATAGGCCCAGTAGCGGGCCACGCTGCCATAGCCGGGGGTGTGGTCAATCAGGCGGAACTCGGCGTCGCCCACGTCGTTGTCAATGGTCTTGGGCACGCCCACGGCCAACAGCTCCAGGCCGCGCTCGCCCGCCAGTTGGGCCACCTTGTGGGCGGTGTCCATCGAGTCGTTGCCGCCGTTGTAAAAGAAAAAGCCGATCTCGTGGGCCCGGAGCACCTCAATTACCCGCTCCATGTCCTCGCGGTTCTCGGGGCGCAGCTTGTAGCGGCAGGTGCCGATAGAGCCGGCAGCGGGCGTCACGCCCAGCAGGCTGATCTCGTCGGCAGGCTGGGCGCTCATGTCCAGTAGCTCTTCCTGGAGCACGCCCTCGATGCCATGATAGCCGGCATAGACGTGGCCGAACAGGTCGGGCATCTCGCGGCAGGTCTCGACCACGCCGCGCAGCGAGCTATTGATCACCGGAGAAGGCCCACCGGACTGGGCCACCAGGACGTTACGGTTTGGCATGTCACAGCCTCCTATCGGTATAGTGAGCAGGCGGCGAAGCTCGTCATTGCGTGCGCGGCTCGACGGGTCCGGAGCGCAGGCTTGACCTCTTTGTTACAAGAACAATACGACGCTGGCGCGTCTATGTGGGTTCAAGCCCACGCTCTAGGTTGGCCCTCACCCCCAGCGAAACTCGCCTCGCAGGCGAGTTTCGCTGGGGGTGAGGGCCTTCAGGGCCGCAAGAGTTGGCCGCCGACAGTACACCCATTCTGCCGGGTTGTCCTCTCTCTCAAGTCGTACGGTAGCAAGTCCTATCCCTCGCGACGCGCGGCCTCGGCCAGATCTTGCCACTCGGTGTGAAAGATGCCCTCGCGGTCGGTGCGCCGGTAGGTGTGGGCCCCGAAATAGTCGCGCTGGGCCTGGGTCAGGTTGGCGGGCAGGCGCTCGGTGCGATAGGCGTCGAAATAGCCCAGCGAGGCGCTCAGGGCCAGGCAGGGGATGCCCAGTTGCACGGCGGTGGTCACCACGCGGCGCAGGGCGGCCTGGCGGCTCAGGAATGCCCCGCAAAAGTACGGATCCAGCAGCAGGTTGTCCAGCGAGGGGTTCTTGTCATAGGCGGCGGCGATGTCGTTCAGGAAACGGGCGCGGATGATGCAGCCGCCCCGCCAGAGCTTGGCCACATCGCCCAGGCTGAGATCATAGGCATACTCGTCCGAGGCGGCCCGCAGCAGGCCCATGCCCTGGGCATAGGAGCAGATCTTGGCCGCAAAGAGGGCCTGGCGCATATCCTCAATCAGGGTCTCGCGGTCGCCCGTAAAGGTCGCCTCCGGCCCCGGCAGCACGCCGCTGGCGGCCACCCGCTGGGCCTTGAGGGCCGAGATCAGCCGCGATTCGACGGCGGCGTTGATGGTCTGCAAAGGCATGCCGATATCCATGGCGTCCTGAGAGGTCCACTTGCCCGTGCCCTTTTGCTGGGCCTCGTCCAGGATCAGGTCCACCAGCGGCCGGCCCGTCTCGGGATCGTCCACATAGAACACGTCTCGGGTGATCTCGATCAGGTAGGATTCCAGCTCGCCTTCGTTCCACTCGCCAAAGATGGCGCCCAGCTCGCAGGCCGAGAGGCCCAGGGCGCGGTGCAGGATATCATACGCCTCGGCGATGAGCTGCATATCGCCGTATTCGATGCCGTTGTGCACCATTTTGACATAGTGGCCCGCCCCGCGCGGCCCCAGATAGGCGACGCAGGGCTCGCCCTCGGCCACCGCGGCGATGGCCCGCAGCATGGGGGCCACCATCGCGTACGCCTCGGGCTGGCCGCCGGGCATGATCGCGGGCCCGTGCAGCGCGCCATACTCGCCGCCCGAGACGCCCGTGCCGATATAGTTGATCCCGACCTCGGCCAGCTCGATGGCGCGGCGCTCGGTGTCCTTGTAGTACGAGTTGCCCCCGTCAATGATCAGGTCGCCCGGCGAGATCAGTGCCTTGAGCTGCTCGATGACCTGATCCACCGCCCTGCCCGCCTGCACCATGAGCATGATCTTGCGCGGCGTCTCTAGCGCGGCCACCAGCCCCTCCAGGGTCTCGCAGCCAAGGATGGCCTTGCCCGCCGCCTCGCCCTCGATGAACTCGCGGGTGCGGTCATAGGTGCGGTTGTAGACCGCCACAGAGTAACCGTTGCGCTCGATGTTCAGCACCAGGTTCTGGCCCATGACGGCCAGGCCCACCAATCCAATTGCGTATCTGTCCACGTTAGCCTCCTATGGTAACAGACCCCTAGCTATCGTACAGTTTGAGAGAAAACAGAAAGGCAAGATGAATGTGTTGTCGGCCCTGATCTTGTGACCTTATAAGCCCTCACCCCCAGCGAAACTCGCCTCAGGCAAGTTTCGCATCCCCCCTCTCCCACAGCGCTGTGGGAGAGGGGGCGCAGACCCGTTCGTTGTGCGTCACGACCGTGGGGGTGAGGGCCGTAGTAGTCGCGTCAGCAGCAGCAGTCCCCCTGCCCCGACTCGCGCTCGCCGGCCAGGCGGTAGAGCATCTCGCCGGCGCGGGGCACCACCAGGATGCCTTCCTCCTCGCGATCCACCCATTCGGACAGCAGCAGGCCCTCGGGATCGAGATAGCCCAGGTTGATGCGCTCGCAGCGCTCGCGGGGCACGCCCGTGGCCAGCACCACCTGGACGCGGGGCTCTTCCACGCCGTTGACATAGGTGCCCGCGCCCTTGACGTGGGTGGCGTGGGCCATGACGCCCCGCGACACGCTCTGGTAGCGGTCCATGTGGGCCAGGAAATAGTCGCGCACGTGATAGCCGATGCGGTCCAGCAGCGCGCCGTGGGTGTACGAGACCTCGTCAATGTGGGGCGCATAGATGATGACGGTGCCGCCATCGGCCACCACGGGCTCTAGCTTGTACATGCCCTTGCCCGCCGTCCAGATGTCGTCGTACAGCTCGGGCATGACCGAGATCACGGTGTGATAGGGGCGCTCGACCCAGCGGATGTTGACCAGCGCCGAGATCTCGGCGGCGGCAGCCTGGGATTCCTCCGGCGTCCCGAAAAAGAGGCCCGCCAGGTCGTCGTGGCCCTTGACCACCAGGCTAAAGCAAGCCTTGGGGCGCTCGATCAGTGCGGCGGCGCGGTCCAGCACCTTGCGCACCGGCGTATCCTGGCGCCCGATGATGCTGCGGTTGCTGATGACGGCCCCCAGCCAGTGGGTGAGGTCAATGACCTCGGGGCCGCTGACGCCGGGGAAAAAGTACTTGTTGCCCCCGGAAAAGCCCACGATCTCGTGGGGGAACACCGGCCCGCAGATGATGATCTGGTCATAGTCATAGAGCCGGGCATTGATCTGCACCGGCAGCTCTTCGGACATGAGGCCGCCGCTCAGCGCCTCGATCTCCGAGGCCGGGATCACGCCGATGGTGCGCAGGCCGGAGCGGAAATCATGGTTGAGAAAACCGATCTCGCCATAGCGCTCGGCGCGTTCCTGGGGCGTCAGCCCGAAATGGCGGCAGATGCGTTCCTCGTCCATGGCCACGTGGGTGCCCAGGGCGATCAGGATATCCAGCTTGGCGACGCGGCCCAGCATCCCCTCCGCCAGGGCGCGAAAGCAGAGGCCAAAGGGGCCGCTGCGGGTGCTATCGGGCATGATGACCAGCACGCGCCTGCCATCCAGGTCCAGTTGCGCCAGGCCCTCGGCGAACACAGCGCGCGCCTCGTCCTCGGTCAGTAGCCGGTCGGTAAAAGCCTTACCGATGAGCATCAACCCACCTACCTTTGCCAGGGCGGCGTTTCGGGCAACGCCTTTTCGAATTCGGCGATCAAGCTCGCCTCGTATGCGCCGCCATAGGTCCCGCTGAGGAACCGCTCCCAGGCCTCCTCATAGAAGCGTTGCCAGCTCTCCTCCTCGTGGCCCGGGTTCACGGGGAAGAACAGGGCGTTGTTCTGCCGCGCGGCGCTCAGGTCGCCCGGCGCGTCGCCGATCATGAGCTTGTGGTCATCGGCATACTTGCCCGCCGAGGCATAGCGCAGGTGCTCGCCCTTGGCGCCCAGCTCCTGCCCCGCGATGGCCAACACATAACGATCCACATCGTGTTCCTGCCACTCACGCACCAGGGCCTCGCCCGGCGTCTGGGAAACGACGATGGCGTCTGCCTGCGTCGCGATGCGCGCCAGGCTCTCGCGCACGAAACTAAAGGGCGCCACGCCATAGACCATGTCGGCGATGGCGGCGTTGACCGCCTCGCTCCAGGCCAGAGCCTTGGCCAGCTCGGGGTTGTCCGTCTCGGCGACGAGTTGGGCCAGCGAGCCGTTGCTGAGGGGCAGCCCAGAGGCGATGAACTCGCGCACTCGGGGCGCCAGGGGCACCTGAACCCCGCGCCGCTGCACCTCGGGGCGCTCGCGCAGCAGATCCAGCACCTTGATCAGCGCGGGCCAGCGGTTGACGCCGCGCCACTTGCTGTAGAGATTGACAAACTCGCCCGCCTCGCGGGCAAAGCGGGAGACCGGCTGCAAGCCCCAGAACTTGATGATGTTGGGGATAAAGCACTCTTTGTGCTTGATCTCCATGGTATCAAAGACGCAGCCATCGGAATCAATGCCCACAAAGAATGCGTGGGCGGGCTGGAGCTCGACCAGCGGCCGCACGACCTCGGGGTAATCCGTCACGACATACTCCTTTCACTCTGACTGGTCATCAGATATCTGATCTTTACTAGACGCCGCTGCAAGCGCAAAAGCCGCCATCCACAGGGATGATCGCCCCGTGGACGAAACTACCGGCGGGCGAAAGCAGCCAGAGCACTGCCCCCATCAACTCGCGGGGCTCGCCATAGCGCCCCAGGGGTGTGTGGGCCACAATGGCCCGCCCCCGCGCCGTCGGCTCGCCCGTCTCCCGGTCCGTCAGCAGGTAGCGGTTCTGGTGCGTGAGAAAGAAACCGGGCGCGATGGCGTTCACCCGGATGCCCGCCGCGTACTCTTGCGCCATGTGCACCGCCAGCCACTGGGTCAGGTTGGCGACGGCGCCTTTGGCGGCGGAATAGGCGGGCACGCGGGTCATGGGGCGCGCGGCAGCGATGGAGGCGATGTTCAGGATCACGCCCGCCCCGCGCTGGGCCATCAGCTCGCCAAACACCTGGGAGGGCAGCACGATCCCCATCAGGTTCAGATCCAGCACGCGCTCAAAGGCCCCGGCATCCAGGGAGAAAAAGGATTGCTCAGGGCCCGTGGTGGCCTCGGCGCGGTTGCCCCCCGCCCCGTTCACCAGGGCGTCCACGACGCCATAGCGCTCCAGCACCGTTGCGCGGGCTTGTAGCAGCGACTCCCTGTTCAGCACGTCGCAAGTGACGGCCAATGCGTCGCCGCCGTTGCTCTGGATCTCGTCCGCCACGGCGCAGGCCGCCTCGTCGCTGATATCCAGCACGGCGACGCGGGCGCCCGCGCGGGCCAGCCCGCGGGCGATCTCGCCGCAAAGCACGCCGCCGCCGCCGGTAATGGCCACCACCATGCCGCGTACATCGAACAGGTTGGCGATATAGTCAGAATCCATCCCCGCTTCCTTTCTCATACACAAGGCCGCCGGCGGCGACCACAGTCGGCGCGAAACCGTCGGGCGCACCCAGGGCCCCTTGCCCAAAACGCCCCAAAAGCCCATCGCGCACTGCCAACAGGAGCGCATCGCGCTCGGCGCGTTTGGCCCTCCAGTCTGGGCCAAATGTCCATCTGGACAGCCAGTATGCATGTTGCACATAGAGCAGACAGTAAGCGCAGGCTCCAAAACGATGTTTACGATAGAGCAAGTGCCGGTTGCGGCTGATGTAGTATACCCTGCGCGCCTCGCCGCCGTCATCCGGATCAGCGCTGCGATGATAGACACGCGCGCCCGGCACGAACCGATTGCGGTAGCCCGCCTCCAGCGCGCACAGGCACCAATCTAGGTCCTCATCGTACAGGTAAAAGCGCTCGTCCAGGAGCCCGATCCTCTCTAGCGTGCCCCTCCCAACGAACAGGGCGCAGCCCGAGAGCACGTCCGTGTATGCCAGGCTATCATACTGGCCCTCGTCCAGCTCGCCCAGTCCGCGCAGCTCCCACTGCCCGGCCCTCCTCGGCGCCATCCCCGCCGATTGCAGGCGGTCGGGAGACTCGCGCCGATACACCTTGGGCCCCAGCAGGCCAGCCTGCGGATCGCTCTCGGCTGTGCGCACGAGCTCGCCCAGGAAATCAGGCGCCACCGTAAGGTCGTTGTTCAGCAAACACACATAATCGGCGCCCTGCGCCAAAGCGCGCCGGATGCCCGCGTTGTTGCCCCCGGCGTAACCCAGGTTCGCGCCGGTCTCCAGGAGCTCGATCTCTGGCCAGGCGTCGCGGATCTGGTCCGGCGAGCCATCCTCGGAGCCGTTGTCCACCACCAGCACACGGTAATCGGGATACTCGACCGCAGCCAGCGAATCCAGGCAGGCCAGCGTGTCGGTTGCATTGTTCCAGCTCAGGACGATGACAGTGACATGAGGCGGCATGCGAGACCTCTTCTGTTATGGCTCAGTCCCGAAATGGAATCACATGGCGGGCGAGGTGGCGCTCCAGCAGCGCATAATGGGTCTCCTCATGCTGGCGCAACAGATCGTACAGGCGCCGGCGAAAGAGCGGCTGCCCACTGCCATCTGTGGCGCTCAACACCACGCCAAAGGTCACGTGCAGCACCTGGCGGCTGTCGAAATGGTCGAGCTGCTCTTCCAGTTGCTCATCCGTGAGTACCTCGGGCGCCGGCGTGCGCGCCAGCTCGGCGGAGACGTGGTACGAGCGCCGCTCGACTTGGTAATGGGCGCGCGCATAGGCCAGAATCTCGCGGAACAGGCCGGGGTCTGCGCGGGCCGCCGTACGCAGCGCCTCCAAGTAACTGGTACCGGCGGTCTTGAGATGGATCAGATTGCCTGCATGGCGCGCGGAGATGGGATAGATGCTAAACTTGTCGGAACCGGAGTGCAGGCTGAGCTTGTAGGGGCCCAGCGCCCTGGCGATGGCCACATGCCAACTCCAATCCCGCTCGAAAGCGCCCAGATCCCCGATATAGTCAACGCCTTTTTCAAAGCGCCCCACATAGCGCGGCGCCAGGCTGACCCACTCGACGCCCAGGCGACGCAGCTCCAGGGCGATATACAGGTGCTCCTCGGGCCTGGTGGGCGTGTCGGTCTCGTCCACCGAGACCTCGAGCTCCCAGGGACGGCCCCCGGCGGCGTCGCGCAGGTGGCGATAGAGGTCGCTGATATGGGCCAGGGCCGCGCCATACTTGCAGGCCGCGCGCAGCAGGCCGACCTCGCTCAGCGCCAGCCGGTGGGTCGCATCCAGATACCAGCTCTGGCCCGCATAGTCGGCGTAGGTGGCCTCGGGCGTGCTCTCCAGGCGCTCCCAGGGCAGTTGCGCGTACTTGAGCCGGAGCGCATCCAAGCTATCGGTCTCTGCGGCGTTATCCACGTGGTCGCGGGGGTCCAGCGTGTACATGACGTACCCGGCTGCAAGGCAGGCATCCACATCGGCAACGGTCTTGAGATGATCCGCGTCAGCTCCCCAGGCGCCTTGCCAGCCTTCCTGGAAAACGCCCCAGGTCGCGTCATCCAGCACATCCTGGGGGGTGCGTCCGGTGCGCTCCATCTCGCGGATGGATTGCTGAGCGAATACGGGCGCCACGCCGGCCGCGTGGCGCATGGCGCGCACATGCCCCGGCGTCGCCAGGCCCAAACGGTCGCCCAGGCCCGCCGCCTTGTGCAGGCCGATGCGCACAGGGGCGGTTTCTGGCAGCAGCGCGCGCAGGACGGCTGCATTGTGGTGCGAGAGCTCCCCCTCGCCCAGCCAGAGCGCCTGCCCATCCAGGGCACAAGAGCGGATAGCGAGGTCCAGGCCGCGCCTGTCGTGCGTTCCGGAGAGCAGGGCCAGACGACTCAAGCCCTCGCGGCGCAGCAGAAACAGGGCGCCGCCGGACAGCGGATGCACCGAGCGCGGATAGACGACTGCACCCACGAGTGCGCTGAGGCGCGCCGCTGCATCCACGCTACGCACAAGCTCTCCGACGCCGTCCGCCATCCCGCCTCCCATCGCAGGTCTGCCAACCGAACCCTGGGCGTAAGGGTAGTAGAGAACGCGCTGCATGTCAAAGCCCCAGGCGCGCAGCATACCGCGCGATGGGCGCGCGCCAACGCTCAGCGCACGCGAGGACCCGCCGGGGCATGCAGAGTCGAGAAAGCAGCGACGACCACTTCACCGAGCCTGGATCTCGACGGAGCCAACGATCAGGAACACCCCCTGCCCCTCGCTGGCCAGACGCTCGTCCAGCACGGCCAGGGGCGCCAGGGTAAAGGCGTCATAGACGCTCAGGGTGACCTGGGCCGCGCCGGAAGCGGCATCCGGGGGCGGCGCCGGTGCGTAGGGGCCGGCGACAGTCCAGCCGGTGAGCCACTTGAGGGTGGGGATGGCGCCCATAGCGGGCGTGCCGTCATCCTTGCGCTCCCAGGATGCGTCGGCGCTCACCAACCCCACCGACACGCTGTAATCGCGCAAGAGGGGGCGCAGCGCCATGAAACGCGGGCGCACGCTGGCAGGCTCCCCAGCGCGGGCGAGGCCGGGATCCCCGTCCAGACTCAGGTAGACCAACTCTCCCCCCAGGGGCACGTAGCGGGACGCCCCGTGTGGCAGCCGCAGCGTCACCTCCGAGCGCCAGGGCAGGCCCCAGGGCCCCCGGGTGCGCACCGTGGCCTGATGGGCGTCCTCCACCCGCAGTTGCACCTTGTCCGCGCCAGAGGGCAGGTCCAGCGCCAGGGTCGCGGTCTGGCCGCGCGCCAGAGGCGGCAGCATCGCAGAGGCCAGAGGTTGGCCGTCGGCCAGGGCCAAGACCTGTAGCGGGCCGGCCAGGGCCGCTTCCGCTGCCCAATGCAGATAGAGACGCGCCTGACCGGCCACACCCCGGTCCACATCCATGCCCCGTAGACGCACGCCCGCCATATAGCGGAACTCCAGGGGCCGGGTGGTGGCTGCCTGCCGGTCGCTCGACAACACCTCCACGCTGCCCAGGACGACATGATCCGCGCCCTCGTCGGTCTCCAGCCGCTCCCAGCCGCCTTTTACCGGCGTATAGAACCCGGCGATCAGGCTGTATACACCAGGTGGCGTCTGCAGCAGCAGGGGCAGCTCGTATTCGTCCAGGCGCAGGGCGCCCGCAGCATAGCTACTGGTGGGCTGGGCCCGGTCGGCCTGGCCCACGGCGCCCTGGGGGCCGACCAGTTGCACGAACACGGCATAGTCGCGCTCCAAGGCGACCAAAGGGCGCCAGTACAGGGTTACCCGCAGCGTGTCGCCGGGCGGGATGGTCTCAGCATCGGGCCGGTATGCCTCGACGCGCACCTGGCCGCCCAGGGCAAGGGCGACCGGGCGCGCGTCGGCGGGGGGCGCATCGGGCGGCTCGGGACGCACCAGCCAGGCCCCGCCCAGGGGCTCGAAGGAATAGGGTGCGACCTCGTAAGCGTGGAAGCGATTGGTCACGATCACGGATCGGGGCGCGCCCTCCGCCGGGGCCAGCCCCTCGGCGATGCGCGCCAGCCACACCGCCTCGTTGCTGCGCGCCCCCTCCGGATAGACATACTCGACCGAGACATCGGGCCGCAGCCCCTCGATCTGCTGCAAGTACCACAGGGGCGTGGCCCAGTGCCAATTGGCCAGCACCAGGGCGTCGGGCGGGGCTTGATGCAAGATCGCCTCGGCATACTCGCGGGCGTCGCGGTCCTGGTGCAGGGCGCGGAACTCGGGCCAGGCGGCCAGCCCGTTCCAGGCGATGGCGATGCTCAGGCAGGCCAGCAGCGCAGCCGAGCCCCAGCGCGGCAGACGCCCAAGGCCCAGAGCCAACCCGCAGCCCAGACAGGCGCACATGGCCACGTAGGAGGGCAGCAGATACTCGACGGTCTGGGGGGCGCGATAGGTCAACGCGGAGGCGGTGTTGACCAGCCAGACGCCGCCCAACAGCAGCCCCAGGCGCCAGTTGGCCCGCAGCACCCAGGCTAACGCGAGGGCCATGGCCCAGGGCAATACGGGGCCGAACTGGAGCTGCACGATCTGGAGATAGATGCGGGCCCGTTCGAGGAGTTGGGGCAGGGTGACAAAGTAGAGCATGTCGCCGCGAAAGCCCGTCGCCAACACATGCTCGAAAAAGCGCGCCAAGCTATCCACCGGCACCGGATCAAAGGCCGGGCCCATGGCGCTGCGCAGCGGCAGGTAAAGCAGGACGGCAAAAGAGCCCAGGAACGCGCCCAGGGCGGGCAGCCAGCGGCGGGGCGATAGCAACAGGCGGGGCTCCACGATCAGCACGTAGGCGGCTACCGGCAGGGCCAGCAAGGCCAGGGAGCTGTGGTGGCCGACGGCCAGGCCAAAGGCCAACGCAAACGCTGCCAATCGCCCGGGCGTCGGTTTCTGCCCCCAGCGCGCCAGCAGGAGCAGGCCCAGGGCCGTGAACAGAGCGGTGAGGCTGCGGATGTTGGCAGTGGTGGCCTGCGACCAAAAGGTGGGGCTAAAGGCCAAAGACAGGGCCGCCAGCGCCCCGCCCCAGGCCGATGTCCTGGCACTATGACCGCCATGAGCTGGTATCCGTGGGTGGCCTGCGCATACATGCGTACGCATGCATGCGCCTGGGGCCGTCCCTACGCTGCGCCCATCCGATGGGCTACGAGATGCCGCGCCAATGGGCTCATCCGTAGCGGCAGCCCTCGACGCCCCCCCCTGCGACGCCGCGCGCACGCAGATCGCCACGCCCGCCAGCGTCATGGCCCCGAACAGGACGCTCAGCAGGTTCAGTCGTAGCGCCACCTCGCCCAGGGGCAGCAGGGTCGCCAGCTTGCCCAGTAGCGTGTACAGGGGATAGCCCGGCGGGTGGGCGATGCCCAGCACCGCCGCCACGAGCGCGAACTCGCCGCTATCGGCGGGCAGCACCGTGGGGGCCACGGTGGCCCCATAGAGGGCCAGCCCCGCCAGCAGCAGGCCACCCTCCAGGGCCAGGCGGGGCAGCCGTCGCCCGGGCAACGCCCACAGCCACACCGTCACCGTCGCCAGGCCAACTGCCCAGGCGGCGGTGACGCTGGCGACAGGCCACAGGGCATAGACCCACGCCAGGGCGAGAGGGCGCAAGGGCCATGCCCAACGGCGGGGCGCGGCGCTTGCCAGCCACGCCAGGACGAGACCTGCCACGGCCAGCAGCAGAGCCTCCCAGGGGCGGCGCGCCCCGGGCAGCGCCTCGGCGGCCACACGCCCCAGATAGAGGCCCAGGCCGACCAGGGCGAGGGCATCGAGCCGGCCCAGGCGAGCAAGCCACAGCCGCGCCCTAGCCACCGGCCACCTCCCGATAGGCGGCAGCGGTCTGGCGGGCGGTGGCCTCCCAGGAGAAGCGGGCGGCGTGAGCCAATCCCCCGGCGCTCAAGCGGGCGCGCAGGGCGTCGTCGCCGGCCATGCGGCGCAGGGCGTCGGCCAGGGCGTCTACATCGTCGGGCGGGACGGCCAACCCGCCGGAGCCTGTCACCTCCTCCAATGAGGAGCCGCTGCCGACGATGGCGGGCGTCCCACAGGCAATGGCTTCCAGCGGCGGCAGGCCAAAGCCCTCATAGGCCGAGGGGAAGCAAAAGGCGCGCGCGCCGCGATACAGGGCGGGCTTGTCGGCCTCGTCCACCCAGCCGAGAAACTGCACGGCATCGCCCAAGCCCAGCTCGGCAGCAATGCGCCGGGGATCGGGCGCAAAGGGTGTATCGGCATCGGGCAGGCGCCCGCCGATCACCAGGGGGAGACCCTCGCGGGCAAGATTCGCGCGCTGGTAGGCTTGCAGCAGCTCGGTCACGTGCTTGCGCCGGTCAAAGCCGCCCAGGTAGAGCAGATACGCTTGCGGCAGGCCCAACCGCTGGCGCAACGCCCGCAACTCCCCATCCGCCTCGCGCGGGACCGGGCAAAAGCTCTCCTCCGCCGCCAGGTAGATCACCTGCACCCGCTCCGGCGGCACCCGCAGCCGTTCGATGATGTCGCGGGCCGAGGCGCGCGAATCGGTCAGGATCCGCTGGGCGTGGCGGGCGGCGCGGGCCGCCCAGGCCGTATAGGCCCGCACAAGAAGGCCGCCGCGATAGTCGGGCAACAGCAGCGGGATCAGATCGTGGATGGTGACCACCACGGGCAGCGGGCTACGCCAGGGGGGCGCAAAGTAGGGCACATGGATAAGGTCGGCCTCGTGGCGCTGGGCCACCAGGGGCATGAGCCACTGCTCGCCGAGTAGCTTGCCCAGGTTGCTATCCAGCGGCGCTTCCATCGGCACGGCCCAGGCATGGCCCAGGGCGTCATCCAGCGAGACGTGCTGGGGCGCCACCAGCATCAACTCCAGCTCGGGAGCGACCTCGGCCAGATGGCGCACCAGGTGGCGCACATACTGGCCGCTGCCGGTGGCTGGCTGCCCCCAAAAGAGGGCGTTGATGGCGATGCGCACGGGGGCCTCCTGTGTGGGGCGCGTCAGGGAACGAGTCTCTGGCCGTGATGGTAGGGCAAGAGTCGGCAGTTGGCAAACGACAGCCCAGGGCAGGCTAGTGGGCTATCGTGATCTCGCCCAAGAGGAGTCTGTCGTCCGCGAGGCGAGCATCGCCGTGGTAGGCGGCCAGGCGCTCCCCATCTGCCTCACCGTATAGCCCCAGCCAGAGTCGGTAGACTCCCTCGGGCAGATCAGCCGGCAACGCAAGCACGATGCGGTCCGCCACGATCTCGCCCTCCTGCCAGGCGCCGGTCGGATAGGCCCATAGCACCGGGACCCCATCATGCTGGGCCACCACCCGCTCGTCCGGCGCGGCCAGATGGCCGAACACTTTGTAGCTATCCTGGGGTTGGCTCTCGGCGCGCCAATAGATGTGGAACACGACCCGCTCGCCGGCGGTCCAGACCTCTCCCAGCGGATCGTGGCCCAAAAGCGCGATCTCGTCCCCAAAGCGGGCGGGCAGGCTCACAGCATTTGCGGGCAGCGCCAGAATAGGTGGCGCGTCTGAGACGCTGTACACACGATAGACCGGCTCGCCATCGCGCTGGGTGTACTCGCGCCAGAGGGTTAGCGCACGGCCTGTGCGGTAAGCCGCCTCCTCCAGTAGCTCCGCATGGCCCCCAAATGCCGTGTAGGGCGGCGTGTTCTCGATGTACAACGCCTCGCCCTGATCCAGACGCCATTCGGCCCAGCGCCGGTATTCCTCGCCGGGCCGCTGCGAATAAGTGAAACCATCCTCGGGTATGACGCGGTTCTCCGTCAAGAGTTGTAGGTTGCGCTTGAACCCCCAATCCAGCGCCACAGCCTGGGGCGCATCGGGCCGGTCCAAGTCGGCTCCCAGGGCATAGATCGCATCCGAGAAGTAGCCCCTTCCCCCGGTCTGCTCCAGCCGGCCGTGGTAAGCTAACACAGTGCGCAGGTCGCTGGCAAGAGGCGCCAACGTCAGCAGACCGGCCAGGGCCAGGGCGGGCCAGCGCAGTCGCCCGCGTTCCAAAGATAGATCCAGCAGGCCGACTGCGGATACCGCGATCAGGGTCTGGGGCCAGGGCCACAGGATGGCCAGATGGGTGGCGCCCAGGCTGCTCACGGTGATAGAGCTCTGGGCCGTGATAGCAGCGATCAAAACAAGGAGCAACGCCACGCGCCGGGGCGCAACCAGACGCCGCGTCCATGCCAGCGCGGCGATCACCAGCAGGGCGAGGCCCAGCGCGGGCAACACCAGCGCGCTGCGCTCCAGGCCGCCCAGAGCATTGGCAAACCAAGCCCCATCCAGCAGCTCGGGTAAGTCTTTGGCAAAGACGATGCGCAGGTTGGCCAGCAGGTCCAGATTGCTCACCCCATAGAGCTCGGTCTCGGTCAGATTGCGTTGGAGCAGCCGCAGGGTCTCTCCGGCATGGAGCGCGTTATAGACCAGAAAGGGCGCCAGCCCCACCAGGCCAGCTAGTGCTGCCGCTGCCGCAGCGCCGGGCCGCACACGCCGCAATGGCCCGAACCAATCTCGACGCCCATCGTCGCGTGTGGGAGCCAGCAGAATCCACGCCAGGCCCAGCGCCGGGATCAGCCATACAAAGAGGATCTTGGTGGTCAGGCCCAATCCGAGACAGAATGCGGCCACGGACAAATACCGCGCCTTTTCTGTCTCGCGCCACTGGTACAGCGCCCACAGCAAGCCGAGGGAGAGCGGCACAAGCGGCAGCGAGATGAACGCCCCCATGCGCGACCAAAAGACGTAGGCTGGAGAGACGGCGAGGAGCAGCGCAGCCAGGCCCGCGATGCGCGCATCGAACAGCTTGCGCACCACGGCCCAGGCCAACAGCAGCGTCAGGGCGCCCAGGGCGATGAGGGTCAACCGCAGGGGCGCCAGGCCGGGGCCAAAGAGCATAAAGACCGGTATGAGCAGATAGGTCGTGGTGGCGCCGACATAGGGCATGACGGTCAAAGGCCACTCGCGGCCCGCCAGGCGCACCGCGGCAAAGTCATCCAGGGTCTGCCCCAGGGTAAACTGCATCGCGGGCACCGCATCCAGGGCTTCATCATAGTAGAGCCCCGGCAGGTCGAGATGGGCCATCGCCAGGGCGAGATAGACCGCCAGCGCGCAGGGCAGCAATGCAAGCCAGAGTATGGATCGTTGGGGGCGGGTGTGGCTATGGGGCATGTGCGCCTCTCGTTGGGGCATGGCCTGGATGCGGGCGATTCTACCAGGGCCCCCCACCCCTGTCAATGTCAGAGATCGAGCCACTCACGGCGTTTCCAAAGTCAGGGTTATAGTCAAGTTATACAAAAAGACACCTTCT
>CAYZWT010000028.1:0-51505 GCA_964482225.1 uncultured Anaerolineales bacterium | reverse complement strand
ACCTGGCCGTTCCGGCTATGCTAGGGCCATCGTCGCCAGAGAATACCCAACGCCAGGAGGTACCCATGCCCGTCAAGCAATGCGCCGTGATGCACCTCTTTCACGATCCCGCCCGCCAATCGCTGGACGATTTCTGCCGCACCCTGGCCGAGATCGGCTATGCCGCCCTGGAGATCATGGCCCCCGACGAGAGCCTGTCCGAGATCGTGGCCACGGCTCGCAGCCACGGGTTGGCGGTGGCCAGCATGGTGGGCCACGCCAGCCTGGGGGATGGTTTCAACAAGTACGAGAACCACGACCGCATCATCGCCGAGCTGCGCCAGCGGATTGACCTGGCGGCCCAATACGGCGTGGGCGGCCTGATCTGCTTTAGCGGCAACCGCAACCCTGGCCAGAGCGACCTGGAGGGCATGGTGGTCTGCGCCCACGGCCTGCGCCGCATCGCCCCCTATGCCGAGGAAAAGGGCGTCAACCTGAATATCGAGCTGCTCAACTCCAAGATCAACCACCCGGGCTACCAGTGCGACAGCGCCGAGTGGGGCGTAGCCCTGTGCGAGATGGTCAATAGCCCCCGGGTCAAGCTGCTCTATGACATCTATCACATGCAGATCATGCACGGCGACCTGATCCGCTCGATCCGCAAGAGCCTGCCCTGGATCGGGCACATGCACACGGCCGGCAACCCAGAGCGTCGCGACCTGGACGATGATCAGGAGCTCAACTATACGGGCATCTGCCGCGCCATCGCCGACGCGGGCTATGGGCTGTACGTGGGCCACGAGTTCCGGCCCAAGGGCGACCCCATCGAGGCGCTCGAGCGGGCGTACAAGGTGTGCGCGGGGTAGGGGATTGGGCAACGCCTTGGTCTCAAGGCCGACCACGCCGCCGAAAAGGAGCCCCAACCGGATGATCGCGCAAGCACTCAGGCGGCACGCCGCCCCGATGGCCTGCATTGCAGGCATTGTGCTCGTGCTCAACCTGCAACTCGTGATGCATCTGGGAACCCACTTTATCGGGCGCCCCTTTGACGACGCTGCCCCCGTTATCTGACAGTTCTGGCGAATAGGCAGGGCGCTGGAGGGGCCAGAAGCGCTCCTGTATACCCCCGGCGTCTATTACCCGCACGGCTACTATCTTGCCAGCGATACCCAGCTCATCTGGCCGATGCTTCCCTGGGCGCCGCTCACGCGCGCTTTTGGGCCGGTGGTCTCGTACAATCTGGCGCTTTTGACGACCCTGATCCTGAGCGGGGTGGGCGTCTATCTCTTGGTGGAGAGCCTGACGGGCAAGAGGCTGCCGGGGGTTGTTGCCAGCGCGGTCTATCTGTCTGCGCCCATGCTCACCCTGCGGCTTGGCGGCCACATGAATATCCTCTTTGGCGCCCAGTTTCTGCCCTACATGGGGCTCCTGGCCCATCGGGCCGTCTCAACAGAGGGTCGCCAGGCCATATGGTACAGCATCGGGGCGGGATGCGCCTACATGCTCTCGGCCACAAGCTCCTGGTACTTTGTCTTTATCGCCTTTCCCGTGCTGGTCTGCTTTTTCGCTTTCGGCTCATCGGCGCACACCAAGCTCATTCGCCTACAGCGGTTCTGCATCTGCCTGCTCACCTGGGCGGTGCTGACCGCGCCCTTGGCCCTGTTGACCCACTCGGCGAATACGGCCATGTTCGGCGAGACGGTAGGCTTTTCGCTGGCCAGCTCGGATGTCTGGTCCGTTGGCCCTGACCGCCTCTTTGTCCCCAATGCGCTCTCGACGCTGCTGAGGGGCCTCTATCACCGTTATTGGCGGGTGCAAAGCGAAGCCGACCTGGCCAGCCTGGGCTACACAGCGATCCTGCTCTCGTTGGTGGGGCTATGGAAGGGCAAAGGGATGCCGGGACGGCGGGCATCCCTGGCGCTCACCGCTCTGGCGGTCACCCTGTCTATGGGCCTCACCCTCCACTGGAACCAGCAGCGGGTTACCCTCGCTCTGCCTGAGGCGCTGGCCGGGCCCTATTTGGGCGCTACCGGGTGGCTCACGAGCGCCATAACGCCCGATCCGGTCGTACCCATGCCAGGGCTGTTGTTGGCCCGGTTCGTCCCGTTCTATGCCATGATGCGGGCGTGGGCCAGGTTCATGATCCCTGCGATGCTGGGCGTGGCGGTCTGGGTGGGCTATGGCGCATGCGCCCTGCAATCCATCAAGAGGATCGGGCCCTATCTGGCCGTGCTCGCCGCGGCGCTGATCTTGGCAGAGGGGGCGGTCATCCCTTATAGAGATTGGACGGCGATCGAAGCAATGCAGCGCCCGGTGGATCGGTGGCTTGCACAGCAGCCTGCCGGAACGCCCGTGGTGGAATACCCCTGGCCGCACAGGAACAACAGCGCCCTGTACAGCCAGATCGTCCACGGGCAGCCGATTGTGAACGGCAACGCCCCCCATCTGCCGGCCCATCTGGCCCAGGCCGGAAATCTCACAGACACATGGCCCGACGAGGCGGCCGTTGCGACGCTGCGCGGTTGGGGCGTCCGCTATCTGCTGGCGACGACAACCGAGGCGCAGGCGGACGAGGTGCTGGAGAATCTACGGGGGCTCCCCGGCCTGCGCTGGATCGAGACCTTTCGCAACACAGGCAGCCTGGCGAGCACGCAGGTGCACCTGTTTGAGATCCACGATGAGTAGACAAACTCGCTCGCAAGCGCGGGCGCATCTCACCACCGTCCCTCTCGCATAGCGAACCAACCTGCACCCACCAGAAGGAGACACTGCGCCATCATGCCTCTCAGCACCCTGGCCCTGGCCGGAAGCCTGCCCATCGTCGCCGTTCTGCTGCTGATGGTGTGGCTGCGCTGGCCAGCCGCCCGCGCCATGGCCATCGGCTGGGCCATCGCCACGGCGTTGGGGCTGGCCCTCTGGCGCATGCCGCCCGGCTGGTGGGCGGCGGCGGCCCTCTATGGCGCGCTCCAGGCGCTGGATATCATCCTGATCGTCTTTGGCGCCATCTTGCTGATGAACCACCTGCAGGCCAGCGGGGCCATCGCCGCCATCCGGGCCCACTTTGGCCGCACCGTGGAGGACGCCCGCATCCAGCTCTTGCTCATCGGCCTCGGGTTCATGACCCTGATCGAGGGCGTGGCGGGCTTTGGCACGCCGGGCGCCCTGGGCGCGCCCCTGCTCACCGGCCTGGGCTTTACGCCGCTGGCCGCGGCCGCCTTTGGCCTGCTGTTCAACGCCCCCAACCCGCCCCTGGGCGCCGCCGGGGTGCCCGTCAATGGCGGCATCGGCTCGGTGATTGACGAGGGCGTCCTGGGGGGCGCGCTGACGCCGGGCGCGTTCCTGCGGGGGGTGGCCGGCTGGACCGGGGTGTTCACCGGCAGCACCCTGGCGATCCTGGGGCTCTTGGGCGTGTTCCTGCTGCTGTACTGGTTCGGCCACGACAACGAGCGCTCGCTGCGGGGCGCCTGGCGCGGCGCACAGCCCGCGGCCCCCTTTGCCCTGACCGTGGGCGCACTGGCGGGCCTGGCCCAGTTCCTCATGGGTTGGTTTGTGGGCCCCGAGCTGCCCACCGCCGTGGCCGGGCTGGTGGCCCTGGGCGTGGGCCTCTGGCTGGTGCGCCGGGGCTACCTGCTGCCCCGCGTGGTCTGGCGGCTGCCGGAGAATGGCGCCGGCGCGCTGCTGGTGGAGCAAGGGCCGGAGAGCGGCACGCCCGACATGCCCGTGCTGCTGGCCTGGGCGCCCTATATGCTGGTGGTGCTGCTGCTCTTTGTGACGCGCATGCCCGGTCTGGGCCTGCGCGAGGCGCTCCAGGGGCTGGCCCTGCGCTGGGAGCGGGTGCTGGGCCAGGAGATCGCCTACACCCTGCGCCCCCTCTACATCCCCGGCGTGATGCCCTTTATGCCGGTGGCCATCCTGACGGCCTACCTGCACCGCATGGCCCCGGGCCGCGCCCGGGCCGCCTGGGGACGCACCCTCCGCCAGACCGCCCGCATCGCCCTCACCTTGCTGGTGGCCGTCTCCATGGCCCAGATCATGATCCGCTCGGCCACGAACCCCGGCGGCCTGCCGGGGATGATGCAGGCCCTCTCCCTGGCGCTGGCCCAGGCAGCGGGGCAGGCCCACCCCTTTGTGGCGCCCTGGCTGGGCGCCCTGGGCGCGTTCATGACCGGCAGCAGCACCTCGTCCAACATCCTGTTCAGCGTGGTGCAGCACGATGCCGCCGCCAGCCTGGGCCTGCCCCGCACCTTGATCGTGGCGCTGCAGAACGCCGGCAGCGGCCTGGGCAACATGGTCTCGGTGCTCAATATCGCCGCCGTATGCGGCGTGCTGGGGCTGCGCCGCGTCGAGGGCGATCTGCTGCGCCGCCTGTTGGTCCCCACCGTCATCCTGGCGGCCCTGGTGGGCCTGGGCGGGCTGCTGCTGGCGCCCTTGCTGGGCGGGCTCTACTAGATGGGCCTGACGAGCGGGCGTAAACGCGGTAGGATAGGGGCGTGGCCAGGGGAAGGTCAAAGTCAAGATTATGTATGGTAGCGCGGAGGCAGAGTTGATCTCCGACTCGCCGCAGCGCCCTCATCCCCCAGAATACACGAATAGAGCGCTCGAAAATGGACACCCCCTTCTCCCACAAAGCTGTGGGAGAAGGGGGCAGGGGGTTGAGGGCCGCCGGCCGCAAAAGGCAAGAGAGGACCTTTTCTCATAACGTGGACTTGAAACGCCGTGGGGACGTGGCCGGGGCCGTTGCACCAGTCTTGCAGGAGGTGTGCTATGTCGTTTGACCGTGCCTTGATCGCCCGCTGCGGCGCCTATTGCGGCGACTGCACCTGGAAAGAGCCGATGAACTGCCCGGGCTGTCAGGGAGCCGAGGGCGATATGTGCTGGGGCACATGCCAGGTCGCCAAGTGCTCACTGGCGAGGGGCTATCTGCATTGCGGAGAGTGCCCTGAGATGCCGTGCGAGACCCTGCAAGGGGCGTTCGACGAACCGGAGCACGGCGATGGCGGGGAACGCTTGGCCAACCTGCAAGGCTGGGCGCGCGGCGAGGAGAGCTATATCGTGCTGGGCACCTTTCCACGCAAGAACAAGGGCACGGAGACGGCCGGCGGGTCCATCGAGTAGCGGCTCCAGAGCGGCACGGACCTGACGAGCGGGTGCAAGCGCGGTAAGATGGGTACATAGTCGGGGCCGCTACAGTAAGGGGAGCAGCAAAATGGACCTGCACACCGTTGGTTTGTTGAGCCCAGGAGATATGGGGCACGCCGTGGGCCGCGTGCTGGTGGAACACGGCCTGCGGGTGATCACCTGCCTGGAGGGACGCAGCGCCCGCACCCGGGGGCTGGCCGCCGAGGCAGGGATCCTCGAGGTCGCCAGCTATCGCGACCTGGTGACCCAGGCGCAGCTCGTGCTGTCCATCGTGGCCCCGGCCCAGGCCGTGGCCGTGGCCCGCAACGTGGCGGCGGCCATCGCGCCCGGCGATGAGCTCACCTATGCGGACTGTAACGCCATTGCGCCGCAGACCGCCCGCGAGATCGAGGCCGTCATCACCGGCGCGGGGGGCCGCTTTACCGATGCCAGCATCATCGGCTCGCCGCCCCGCGAGGGGGCGCGCACCCGCCTGTACGTCTCGGGCAACCACACCGAGGCGATGCTGGCGCTGAACGACTGGGGCCTGAACGTGGTGGCGCTGGAGGGCGGAGCAGGGCAGGCCTCGGGCCTCAAGATGTGCTATGCCGCGCTGACCAAGGGGCTCACCGCCCTGTGCACCGAGCTACTGGTGGCGGCGGAGGCGCTGGGCATCTGGGAGCCGCTGGCCCGCGAGCTTGGCGAGAGCCAAAGCGCGATGCTGGCGCGGATGCAGCGCGGGGTGCCCGGCATGCTGCCCAAGGCCAAACGCTGGATCGGCGAGATGGAAGAGATCGCCGCCACCTTTGGCGCCCTGGGCCTGACGCCTGACATGCTGCACGGCGCCGCCGAGATGTATCGGCTGGTGGCGCGCACCGAGCTGAGCGAGCGCACGCCGGAGGACCCCCGGCCCCTGCCCAGCCTGGAGGAGATTGTCGTGACGCTGGCACGGGCGCTGGAATAGGGCGCGCGGGACTCATCCCGCACCAGCCCGTTAGGGCTGGCCTATGGCGCAATTTACCAAGATGCCTGGCATAGGGGGCGCGAATACCGCTTTAGCCATATGGAGGCTCGATCCTATGCTCCATACGGGGCTTGGCAGCCTGGTATCTCGCGCGCCCGCAAGGTACGCATCCAACCCAACCCTGGCAGGAGTTGCGCCATGAACGTGGCAACCATCGTCCGTCCCGAAGAGCCCGGCGATTACGCCCAGATCCGCGAGATGACCATCCCGGCCTTCAAGGCCGCCTATGGCACCGGCGAGGCGGAGGCCGACCTGATCGAGAGGCTGAGGGCCCAGCCCGACCACGACCCGGCGCTGGCCCTGGTGGCCGTGCAAGGCGCGCTGGTGGTGGGCCATATTCTGTTCAGCCCGGTCATCATCCGGGGCGAGGCTGGCGAGTGGCCGGCCCTCTGCCTGGCGCCCCTGGGCGTGCGCATCGGCTACCAGCGCCAGGGGATCGGCAGCGCCCTGCTGCGGGCCGGGCTGGCCCGCGCCCGCGAGCGGGGGCACAGCCGCTTGGTGCTTTCGGGCGATCCCGCCTACTATGGACGTTTTGGCTTTGGGGACGCCCAGAGCCATGGCCTGCGCGACGATCTGGGCACGCCGCCGCCCCACTTTTTGGCGCTGGCGTTGGCAGAGGGGGCACTGGCGGGCGTGTCGGGCCTCGTCTGCTATTCCCCGCCGTTCGACGTGTTCCGGCCCACAAATTCCTAACCCGCGCACGTCCCTTCCCCAGACAGGCGCATCCTGCCATTTTTCGTTATACTATGTGGGCGCCTCGGCGGGCCACAGCGCGCGCCGGGCGCCCGTGTACATCTCTTTCGCAGGAGGACAGCAATCGTGATCAATGTAGGGGTTGTGGGCTATGGGTATTCTGGCCGCGCCTTTCACACCTATCTCCCCGGGCTGGCCGACGGGCTGCGGCTATACGGCATCGCCGTCCGCAGGCCGGAGGTCCAGCAGGCCGCCAAGGGAGATCACCCCGAGGCCCACATCTATGACAGCCTGGACCAGATGCTTCAGGATGACAACATCCAACTGGTTGTGCTGGCCACGCCGCACAACACCCACCGCGACCTGGCCATCCAGGCCATGGACGCCGGGCGCCACGTGGTGACCGACAAGGTCATGGCCCTAAACGCCCGCGAGGCCGAAGAGATGATCGCCGCCTCGCAGCGCAACGGCGTCATGCTCTCGGTCTTTCACAACCGCCGTTGGGACTGGGATTACCTCACCGTGCGCAAGGTCATCGAGGATGGGCTGATCGGCGAGCCCTATCTGTATCAGGCGGCCATCATGGGCTACGGCGGACCGCGAGGGTGGCGCGGCAGCATCGCGGCCAGCGGCGGCATCATGTACGATTGGGGCGCCCATTTCATGGACCAGGCCCTGCAGCTCGTGGCCGCGCCGGTGGAGAGCGTCTATTGCGACATCATCTACCGCGATGTGCTGCCCGTTGATATCGGCAACCACGGCCTGATCCGCATGCGGTTCGCCAACGGCGTGCGCTATGAGGTCGAGATCGGCAACCTGGCCGCCGCGCCCAAGCCGCGCTGGTACGTCATGGGCGATGCGGGCACGCTGATCAAGTATGGCCTGGACCCGCAAGAGGGGCCCATGAACCAGCGCCGCATTGAGGAGGCGGAAGAGAGCCCCGAGACCTATGCGCGGGTGGTCACCGTCCAGGATCGCCAGCGTCACGAGCAGGTGATCCCCTCGGTGCGCGGGAGTTGGAAGAGCTATTACCAGAATATCTCGGACGTGCTGAACAAGGGCGCCGAGCTGATCGTCAAGCCGGAGCAGGTGCTCCAGGTGATGCGCGTCTATGATGCGGCCATGGAATCGGCCCGCACGAACACGGTTGTGCGGCTGTAAAGAGCCGCGCGACACGGGCGTAGAGGATGGGCCAGGTACGGTGGCAGAGCCACCGTCAGCTTGGCCCACGGAATCCATTTCTGAGGTGACCTTGTATGACAACAACGGGGCGTGTGGTGCGGGTGGCAGTGTTGGGCTGTGGGCGGTTCGCCAATAGCACCCACCTGCCCAACTTGGCGCGTATCGAGGGGGCGCAGGTGGTGGCCGTGTGCGACCAGGACGGCGAGGCGGCCCGCGCCACAGCGGCCCGCTTTGGCGTCCCCCACGCCTATACCGACGGGTTCGAGATGCTGGCCCACGAGCAGTTCGAGGCCCTCTTTTCCATCGTCCCGGCCTATGGCCGGACGGCGGATGGCCCGGAGGCCGCCGCGGCGCGCCAGGGCATTCACCTGTTCAGCGAAAAGCCCCAGGCCGACGACCTGGCCGTGGCCATCGCCATTGACCGGGCCGTGCAGGCGGGCGACGTGATCAGCACCGTGGGCTTTCGCGAGCGCTACCGGCCCTTGTATCAGGAGGTGCGCGAGCGGATGGCGGGCTCGCGCCTGATCCACGCGCGGGTGCATTCGGCGCGCCCCTGGACGCCGCCTGCGGGCATCGAGGGCGACTGGTGGTGGGGCGAATACGCCCGACGCGGCGGCTGGGCCATGGAATGGGGCGTCCACGCCGTGGATTATGTCCGCTATATGGCGGGGCTGGACGTGGTCAGCGCCCAGGCATTCTACTTTGGCGAGGAGAGCCAGCCGGTGGACCTTTCCCAGGCGCTCCATTTCCAGTTGGAGAGCGGCGCCAGCATGGATATCACCGCGCTGACGGGGGTGGCCGCCGCCCCTGCCGAGCCGCTGATCACCCTGTATCATGAGCAGGGCACCCTGGGCCTGGTGCGCCACGGCCAGATGGTCTGGTCGCTGGTGGAGAATGGCGAGACGCTGCGCACCGAAGAGATGGACCCCTGGCTGGCCCACGACCGGCAGTTCATCGCGGCGGTGCGGGCGGGCGACCCGAGCCTGCTGCGCAACGACTATCACGACGGCCTGGCCTCGCTGGCGCCCATCCTGCTGGCCCGCGAATCGGCTCGACGCGGCGGCGCCTGCCTGGACGTGCCCAGCCTGGCCGAGATCGCGCCCAGGACGCCGCCCAGGGCGCGCCGCTAGCACGCGACCCATCATTGCGGATTGCGAGAGCGCGAGTTCGATTATCGGAATCTCTCGCAGAGAGCGCAGAGACGCAGAGGCACGAGACGGGCCGTAGGCTCTGCGGCTTGGCGACATACAAAAGGGCGAAACGCTCTGTTCTAGAGGGAGGACAACGGCGTACATGCAGCCGCAACAGCGTATTCTCAACGCCGAGGCGCTGACCGGCCACGGGAACGTGGCGGGGCGCCAGATCATGGTGCAGATTCTGGAAGCGGGCCTACAGGCCGCCGACCCCTATAACAATGTGGCGCGCATGGTGCGCCTGGAAGGCGACCGGCTCACCGTCGGCCACCCCGATTACATCCTGTCCGGCGACCCGCGCCAGACCCCCGAGGAGATTGACCTGCGCCAGGTGGAGCGCATCCTGATCTTTGGCGTGGGCAAGGGGGTCCAGCGCGCGGTCAAGGCGCTGGAGGACATCCTGGGCGAGCGGCTCAGCGGCGGCCACGTGATAGACAAGCAGGGTTGCCCCATCATCCTGGAGCGCCTGGATGTGACCCTGGGCGCCCATCCGGTGCCTGACGAGCAATGCGTCCTTGGGTGCCAACGCATCCTGGAGTTGACCCGCGACCTGACCGAGCGCGACCTGGTGTTCACCGTGATCGGCAACGGCGTGTCCTCACTGCTGACCTTGCCTGTGGCTGGCGTCAGCCTGGAGGAGGTCCGCGAGGTCACGCGCATCATGCAGATCGAGCGGGGCGCGCCCACCAATGAACTCAATCCGGTGCGCAACCACCTGGATCAGCTCAAGGGCGGACGCATCGCCCGGCATATCCATCCCGCCCGCGCCATCCACATCCTGACGGGCAGCTCGCTCAACTATGCCGCCGTCATGGATCGCAACATCTGGCTGCACACCATGCCCGAGCGCTCGACCTACGCCGAGGCGGTGGAAATGCTGCACAAATGGCAGGCATGGGACGCCGTCTCGCCGGGGGTGCGCCGGTTCCTCCAGGAAGCCGATCCGGCCCTGGAGACGGTCAAGCGCGGCGAGTACGAGCAGTATCGCTTTCGGGTGTTCGAGGCCATGCCGCAACATCTGGCGATGATCCCCACGGCGCGCCGCGTCGCTAATGAGCTGGGCTTGCCTGCCCACGTGCTCTATCGCTACGCCCACTTTGAGGCGGCCCCGGCGGCCACCCTGGCGGGCAGCATCGCCTGGAATATTGAGGAGTGGGGCGAGCCGTTCGAGCCGCCCTGCGTGCTGTTGGGCGGCCACGAGCTGTTGGTCACCGTGGGGCAGGAGAACGGTATGGGCGGGCGCAACCAGGAGTGGGCCCTGGCGGCGGCCCGGCGCATCGCGGGCAGCCCGAACATCGTCATGGGCTCCGTGGATTCGGACGGCAACGATGGCCCCGGCCACCAGTTCGGCGGCGATCCCTCGGTGCCGGTGTTGGCGGGCGGCATTGTGGATGGCTATACCTGGGATGAGGCCCGCGCCGCAGGGTTCGACCCCGATGCCGAGCTCCGCCGCCACAACACCTCGCCGGTGCTCTGGGGGGTGGGAAGCGGCGTGCGGGCCACGTTCAATATCAGCATCACCGACCTGACGGCCATTCTGATCCTGGGGCGCTCGGCGCCCAGGCCGCACCCGTAGGAGCGGAAGGGGATCC
Organism: uncultured Anaerolineales bacterium; assembly: GCA_964482225.1. Lineage (GTDB taxonomy): Bacteria > Chloroflexota > Anaerolineae > UBA1429 > UBA1429 > UBA1429. Next base: position 40,724 of record CAYZWT010000028.1, on the reverse strand, counting down.
CGCGCTGCGCTTCCGAGCGTCAAGCGCGCAGAGGCCCTCATCCCCCTCCCCCCTTCTCCCATGCTGGCCATGGGAGAAGGGGGCGTTGGCCCGCAGCCCGGCTGTGCCCAAGGCGCGGGGGTTGAGGGCCGGCAAACGCCAAGCGCAGAGGGGTGGCTTGCGCAATACATGCGCCTGGGGCTACCCCTACAGAACGTCTTTGGGTAGGGGCAGCCCCCTGTGCCTGCCCCCGCAGACCGTTGACAAAGGAGGCACACACCATGTTGGTACTCGGCATCGTCGGCAGCCCCCGCAAAGAGGGGCGCAGCAATTCCCTGGTGGAGGCCGCGCTGCGGGGCGCTGCCGCCCAGGGCGCCCAGGTGCAACGCATCCACCTGATTGACTATGATATCCGGCCCTTTGCCAGCCAGGGCGGCGCCGCCGATGGCGTGCGCTTTGTGCCCGCCGAGCTGTGCGACCTGTGCGAGCAGGCCGATGCCCTGGTGGTGGGCGCGCCGGTCTATTTCGGGGACATCAATGGGCTGACCATGGATTTCATGGATAGCGTGCGCATCCGCAACGAAAACGGCAAGCCCGCCCTGGGCATCGCCATTGCCGGGGGCTCGGGCAAAGGGCTGTTCAGCGGCGTGCAGAGCATCTACCACTGGTTCTATCACCGCCAGATGCGGGCCATTGATCCCACGCCGGTGACCCGGTTCAACATGGAGGCGGCCCTGGCGGCGCTGCCCGAAAGCGGCGCGCGCCTGGTGGAGCTGGCCCGAGAGCCCCAGCCCTTCCCCGGCGCAGGGCGCGAGGACCGTTGGGCCGAGATCGTGGCCTATTATGCCGGACTGCCCTATCTCGACCAGGACCCGGTGGACGAGTTCCTGACGCTGGCGCAGCAGTTGGTGGCCATCTCGCAGGGCAAGGCCGCCCTGCCCGAGGCCCAGGCCGAGCTGGCCCAGGCGCTGGCCCTGGCAGAACAGGGCGACCGCGCCAACGCCGGCCGCCACGCCGTGCGCGCCTATGAGCTGCTGCTGGCCTAGCGCGCTGCCCAATCTGCCGTGGGCCAAGTATCTCGGCAGGTAGTATTGGGGCGCATCCGTCTCGCCAAGCCCTTCAATGGCGCCAGCATCGCCACATCCGTTCGTCTTGATTCGCCCCCTGGGGCTTTTGCGGCGCCTCGGACTCGGGTGTACAATCGGCGCTACGGCGATATGCCAAGACGCCCTGCTGCAACGGTGGAGGAAAGCATGGATCTGAACGACGAGACGCGCGCCATTATCGAGCGCGCCCTGGCCGAGGATATCGGCGCTGGCGATGTCACCAGCGCGCCCATCATCCCCGCCAATGCCCACCTCTATGGCGAGTTTCTGGCCAAAGAGGCCGGCATCCTGGCCGGGCTGGACGTGGTGCACGAGGTGTTCCGCCAGTTGGATCCCGCCATCGTCCTGAGCCCGCGCCTGCAAGATGGCGACGCCTTTGCCGTGGGCGATATCCTGGCCACCGTCTCGGGCAGTGGGCCCGGCATCCTGATGGGCGAGCGGGTGGCGCTCAACTTTTTACAGCGCATGTCCGGCATCGCCACCATGACCCACCGTTATGTGCAGGCCACGGCGGGCGCCCGCGCCCGCATCCTGGATACCCGCAAGACCATGCCCGGGCTGCGCGCCCTGGACAAGCTGGCCGTGCGCCTGGGGGGCGGCGTCAATCACCGGATCGGCCTATATGATATGGTGCTGATCAAAGACAACCATATCGAGGCGGCGGGCAGCATCACGGCGGCGGTGGAGCGCGTGCGCGCCGCCGGCATCGCCTTGCCCATCGAGGTCGAGATTGATGACCTGGCCCAGTTGGACGAGGCCCTGGCCGCCAACGTGGAGCGCATCATGCTGGACAATATGGATACCGAGACCATGCGCGCCGCCGTGGAGCGGGTCGCCGGGCGCGTCGAGCTAGAGGCCTCTGGGGGCGTAACCCTGGAGCGCGTGCCCGAGATCGCAGCCACCGGCGTGGATTACATCTCGGTGGGCGCCATCACCCACTCGGTCAAGGCGCTGGATATCAGCCTGGACCTGGTGATGCAGCCATCGTCCGGGCGCAAGGAGTAACATGAGCCTCGAAAGACGCATCGGTTGGGTGCCGGACGAGTACAACACCATGTCGCCCGGCGAGTTGGCTCAGAGGGTTGCCTACGCCAAGAGGGCGCTAGGGAGCCGCCTGACCATCCTGGGGCACCACTACCAGCGGGACGAGATCATCCGCTATGCCGATTACCGGGGCGACTCGCTCGAGCTCTCGCGCCGCGCCGCCACCACCGATTCCGAGTACATTGTCTTTTGCGGCGTCAATTTCATGGCCGAGACCGCCGCCGTGCTCTGCTCCCCCGATCAAACGGTGATGCAGCCGGTGGCAGAGGCGCTCTGCCCTATGGCCGAGATGGCCAGCCGCCGCCAGGCCGAGGCCACGTGGGAGGCCCTCTCCGCCGTGTGGGACGACCCGATCATTCCCATCACCTACCAGAACTCGACCGCCGAGCTCAAGGCCTTTGTGGGCGAAAAGGGCGGCGCCGTGTGCACCTCCTCCAACGCCCGCGCCCTGTTCGAGTGGGCTTTTGGCCAGGGCGGGCGCATCCTGTTCCTGCCCGATGAGCATCTGGGCGTCAACACCGCGCTGGATATGGGGCTGCCCGAGGCGGCCTTGGGCGTTTGGGATCCCTTGCACCCGCCCGATCCGGCCACGTTGGCCGGTTGCCGCGTGGTGGTCTGGAAAGGTTTCTGCTGGGTGCACACCGGCTTTGCCGTGGAGAGCGTGGCCCAGGCCCGCGCCCAATATCCCGACGCGCTGGTCATCGTCCATCCCGAATGCCCCCGCCCCGTGGTGGCCGCCTCAGATCTCTCCGGCTCGACGGCGCGCATCATCCAGGTGGTGGAAGAGGCCCCCACCGGCGCCACCATCGTCGTCGGCACCGAGTGCCACCTGGTGGAGCGCCTGGACAAGGAGCACCCCGACAAGCGGGTCATCCCGCTGAGCCTCCGGGCCTGCGGCTCGATGGCCCTCACCCAGCTCAAGCACCTGGCCTACATCCTCGATGGGCTGGTGGCAGGCGAAACGCGCAACGTGGTCACTGTGCCAGACGAGGTCGCCCGCTGGGCGCGCCTGGCGCTCGATAAAATGCTACAGATAGGGTAGGTGCGCATGGAGACTCTTACGCTGGCCCAGGCCGGCGACCCGATTCAGTGCGACGTGCTGATCATCGGCAGCGGCATCGCCGGAGCCACGGCGGCCCTGCACCTGGCCGAGAACTGCAATGCCCGCATCCTGTTGCTGACCAAGACCGATGACCCCCTGGAATCCAACACCTATTACGCCCAGGGCGGCATCATCTATACCGGCGAAGAGGACTCGCCCGAGCAGTTGTCCGAGGACCTGACCCGCGCCGGAGATGGCTTGAACAATCGCGAGGCGGTTTCGATCCTCTCACACGAGGGGCCTCGCCTGGTGCGAGAACTGCTGATTGAAAAGTACAAGGTGCCCTTTACCCTCACCCCCGAGAGCAAGCTGGAGCGCACCCGCGAGGCGGCCCACTCTACCAGCCGCATCTTGCACGTCAACGACGCCACGGGCCGCGCCATTCAGCAGGCCCTGGTGCAAGCGCTGCGAGAGCACCCCAATATCGAGATCATGACCCGCTATACGGCGGTAGACCTGCTGACCCCGGCCCACCACTCGACCAATCGCCTGGCGATCTATGAGCCCCTCTCCTGCGTGGGGGCCTATGTCTATGATGACGAGACGCAGACGGTGCAGCCGATCCTGGCCAAGGTAACGGTGCTGGCCAGCGGCGGGCTGGGCCAGATCTTTATGCACACCACCAACCCCGAGGGCGCCACCGGCGACGGCCTGGCGATGGCCTATCGGGCCGGGGCGCGCATCATCAACGCCGAGTACGTCCAGTTCCACCCAACGACGTTTTACAACCGGGGGCGCGCCCACTTTTTGATCAGCGAGGCGTTGCGGGGCGAGGGCGCGCGGCTGATCAACGCCCAGGGCGAGCGCTTTATGTCACGTTACGCCCCCGAGTGGCAGGAGCTGGCCCCCCGCGATGTGGTGGCCCGCAGCATCCACCGGGAGATGCTGGCCAGCGGCGCCGACCACGTCTATCTGGATATCGCCTCGGTCATGTCCCCCGAGACGATCCGCGACCGCTTTCCCACCATCTATGAGAGCTGCCTGCGCTTTGATGTGGACCCCACCACCGACCCGATCCCGGTGGTGCCAGCCGCCCACTATTTCTGCGGCGGCGTCTGGGTGGACGAATGGGGGCGCACCAGCCTGCAACGCCTGTATGCCGTGGGCGAGGTCTCTTGCACGGGCGTGCACGGGGCCAACCGCCTGGGCAGCGCCTCGCTGCTGGAGGGGCTCGTCTGGGGCACCCGCGCTGCACGGGACATCCTTTGGCAGATCGGCGGGCTGGATCAGCCCGAGCCGCGCTTTATCCCGCCCTGGGAGGTCACCGGCACCGAGGCGGCAGACCCGGCCCTGGTGCGCCACGACATGGAGACCATCCAGCATTCCATGTGGTACTATGTGGGGCTGGTGCGCAGCCGTCGCCGCCTGGAGCGGGCCTTGCGCGACCTGAACAACCTGAGCCAGGACATTGACGCGTTCTACCGCACCACCCGCGTCGAGCCCCAGATCATCAGCCTGCGCAACGCTGTACTGGCGGCCCTGATTGTGGCGCGGGCGGCCTGGGAGAACCGTGAGAGCCACGGCTGCCACTATCGCGAGGACTGAGGGGGCGAGAGGTTTTTCCAGCGCAGGGTGTAGCCACGATCGTGGGCCACTTGATGCCTCGGCAGAGGGCATTGGGACGCGGGCGCTTTGTTGGCGGGCGAGACGCCCGCCCTCCATGTGGCATCGGCGCACCGGGTGTACGGCACACCTGGTGTGCGGCGCACAGGGTGCGCTTGGCCTAGCCGTGCAAGGATTCCCTACAGCCTTGCACAGACCCCTACCGCACGCCCCGCAGCGCGAAATCGGCGATGCGGGCATTGACCTGGGCCGCCTGCTCGATCTGCAGGGCATGCCCGGCTCCGGCGATCACCACAAGCTGGGCGTCGCCCAGTTGCGCCGTGATCTCTTGCACCCTTGCGGGGGGCACGCGCCCGTCCATCTCTCCCGCCAGCGCCAACACCGGCATGTTCACCCGCGCCAGGGCCTCGGGCAGATCGTTGTCCGCCGGCGAGAGGGCCATCGCGCGCAGCGCCTCGGCAGTGTCCTCTACGCGGGTGGCCGGGCGCACTTGGTCCCAATAGTCGCGGGGGATGGCCTCTGCATCGGCAAAGGCCGCCGCCTGGTTGGCGCGCCACACCGGCCCGCCTGAGGAGACGACCCACATGGCCGCCGGCCCCAGATAGGGCAGTTTGGCGATCTGCCGCCAGAGGGGGGCCACGCCATCCTGCAGAATGGGCGCAAGGAGCGCCAGGCGTCCGGCGAACTGGGGCTGTTCCGCAACAAGCTGCAGCGCCACCGCCGCACCCCAACCGTGGCCCACCAGGGTCGCATCGCTGACGTATAGCTCATTGAGGACTTGGGCCAGGGTGTTGGCCTGGGAGCGCAGGCTATAGTTGGGTGTCAGCTCGCGGGCCGAACGCCCAAAGCCGCGCAGGTCCACGGCGATCACCCGCAAGCCCGCGTCGGCTAGCTCGCGGGCGTTGGCCAGCCACATGGCCGAGCCCTCGACGGCATAGCCGTGCACCAGCACCACCACCGGCGCGCCTGCCTGGCCCCATTCCTGGTAATAGATCGGTTGCTCGTCAATCCAGAGCCAGCCGCCCCCCTGGACGTCCTCATCCAGCGCCACCCGCTCCCAGTTGTTGACGTTGACCGCAGCATAGCCCCAGAGCAGGATGGCGCCCACCACCACGACCAGCGCAGCGGCCAGGGCCAGGTTCCAGATCCAACGAACGACGGTAACCAGCGCTTTCACCCTTGCATCAGACCCTTTCCGTGCTCGGATTGTGGATGGCGCCCAGTGGCAGGGCTGCTGCATTCTAGCATGGCGCCCCTGGCGAGGCAAAACGTTGCGCGCCCGAGCCCTGCCCGCCCAGTTGCCGCCGGCGCCGAGCGATGCTACATTCGTGGCGTCGGTTGGCGTGGAACGTACAGATCGAGCGGGAGGGCAATGGCGCGCACGGTGCACATTACGTTGGACGAGATGGCCCACGGCGGCGACGCCGTCGGGCGGCACGAGGGCCAGGTGGTCTTTGTGCCCCTGGCCCTGCCCGGCGAGACGGCGCGAGTCGAGCTGGTGGAGCAGCGCAAGGGCTATGCCCGGGGCGCTTTGGTCTCCATCGAGGCGGCCTCGCCCCAGCGGGTGGCGCCCCCCTGCCCCTACTTTGGGCGCTGCGGGGGCTGCCAGTGGCAGCACGCCGCCTATCCCGCCCAACTCGCCTTCAAGGAGCAGATCGTGCGCAGCCAGCTCGTGCGCATTGGCGGCCAACAGAGCCCGCTGGTGCGTCCCATGCTGGGCATGGGCGAGCCCTGGCGCTACCGCAACCATGTGCAACTGCGCATAGACCGAGAGGGGCGCGTGGGCTACTATGCCCTCAAGAGCCACGATGTGACGCCGGTGGACGATTGCCCCATCGCCCACCCCCTCCTGGCATCCATGTGGGACCTGATCGCGAGCTGCCGGGCGCGGGCCAGCCGCATCTCGCTGCGGGCCGGGGTGCACACCGGCGAGCGGCTGGCTATCATCGCGGGCCTGGACGAGACGCCCCCCGCCCTGGAGCGCCCCCTGCCCTACAGTTGCCTGTACATGGCCCCCTCCGGCGCGGCGCACCTGCTCTGCGGCGCAGACCACCTACACGAGCGCCTGCTGGGGCGCCGGTTCCGCATCTCTGCCGACGCCTTTTTCCAGAACAACACCCCCCAGGCCGAGGCGATGATCGAGGTGCTGCGGGGCTATTTGCAGCTACGGCCGGGTGATACGCTGCTGGATGCCTATTGCGGCGGCGGGGCCCTGGGCCTCTCGCTGGCGGGCGAGGGCGTGGCGCTCCTGGGGATCGAGGCCTGGCCGCCCTCGGTGGAGGATGCGCAGCACAACGCCCAGGGCCAGGCGACGATCTGGCAGGGGGACGTGGCCGACGTGCTGGCCGCCCAACGGCCCCAGGTGGACGCCATCGTGCTAGACCCGCCCCGCGCCGGTTGCACGCCGGAGGCGCTGGCGGCCCTGGCCGCCACGGGCGCGGGGCGCATCGCCTATGTCTCGTGCGATCCGGCCACCCTGGCGCGGGACATTGGGCGGCTGGGCGCCCTGGGCTATGCGCTGCGCGAAGTGCAGCCGGTGGACATGTTCCCCCAGACGTACCATATCGAGGCGGTGGCCTGGCTAGAGAGGGAGCGATAGCGCACGCGCCCCTTTTATCGGTTTATCCGCATCGAGCCTCCATCTGATCGCGCTCTGGACAAAAGGCGGCAAACAACTATGAATGAGGAGCTCATCGCGCCGTGCGGCATGAACTGCGCGCTCTGTGTCCATTATCAGGCCATGGCTCACGATCTGAACAAACGGGGCCTGCGGAGAAAGTACTGCCCAGGCTGCCTGCCCCGCGGACAGGGCTGCCTGCACATGGGCGACACGTGCGATACGCTCAAGAACGGTCTACTCAGGTCCTGCCACGAATGTGGCGCGCTTGCGTGCAAGCGGCTCAAAGCGCTCGATAAACGCTACCGCGCCAAGTACCATATGAGCATGCTGGAGAACCTGGCCTATATCCAGGAGCATGGCATCGAGGCGTTCCTGGCAAAGGAGGAGGAAAAGTGGCGCTGCCCGACCTGCGGCGGTTTGATCTGCTGTCACAACGGGCTCTGCCTGAGGTGTGACCTGGATACATTGATCCAGAACAAAAGGTACCGTTGGGGCGAGACGTAGAGCCCGTGTATCCACGCCTGTTCAGCTATTCATCGGCGTACGCAAGGACATCCGCGCCAAGATCGGCAAGCAGCCGGGGGATACGGTGAGGGTGACGCTGCAGGGAGCGGAGCGCGGGCAGATAAGAGGACAGAGGGCACCCTCAAACGATGGGAAGCCCTGTGCAGACCCTCGACGCTCACTCGCATATTCTCTGCAATCTGCACTCGGTTCCGTTATGTGTGGGCGATATGTTGGTGGGCCACTCATGGCAGTAGCCCCCCCTCTGAGCCTCGGATCTAGCCCCTTGCCATCTTGAGGCAGGCAAACCTACCTCGGAACACTCAAAGGCCCAAGGCATCTAGATAACTCAGTTCCCCTGGAGGGACTCCGGCCATTTCGAGGGGGCTCTTGCCGGAGCGGCGGTAGTGTCGTTTGCGTTCACTCCTCATCTGAGCGGGCGTAAAGTTCCGATAGATTCCCCAGACCAGCGCCGCCCGCTCCAGGCGCTCGTCGCAGCCGTGGTTGCGACCGTGGCCCAGCCTAAGACGAAAGTCGCGCCATAGCCACTCAGGCCCGACCCGCAGCAAGCCCCTTTGTTCCTCCAGTTGGTACACCAGCAGACGATCCAGTTGTGCATCCAGCCGTGCGGCCAGGCGCGCCCCCTGTTCGTGCGCCTGGAGCTGCTGCAAGGCTTCCTCGGCTTTCTCATAGCACGGCGCATCCAAGACACCATGGATCAACGCCAATAGCTCGCGTCGAACCTGCTTACGAACCGTTCGAGCCACCTCCTTGGGCAACCCTTGTACCGCTTGTCTGATCGCCCGCGCTATCTCCTTGCTCAGGTTCAGTCACACATGTAGGATGCAGCGCTGCTGATTGACCCAGTTCAACCCTTCCCGCAAGTACGCGCTCAGCCCGTGCGCCCCGTCACTGGTGATCCCACGTAACGCCTGCAAGTCCAGCCCTGCTACTCCCGCACGCCCAAACAGCTTCCCCCAAGAGCTGGCGCTCTTTTCTCCCTCCACGACCACCGGCGGATACACCAGCCCTGTGAGACTGTCCGTTACGACCAGCACCACCCGTTCTACGCCCCCTCGCAGGCGTGCCCACAGCCCATCCACACCCACTCGCCCCGAGTTGGCGATCCCTTCCAGTTGTCCCTTGATCGTCTTTTGTGCTTCGCGCCCGATCCCATCCAGCCAGCGATGCACGCTGCTGGCACCCAGGTAGCAGTCTTCGCTTCCCTCCGGGCGTTTGGCGGGCGCATGCCAGATCAGCCAGCACTCCTGCCGCCCCATCTCGGAGCGTAATAGCTCCGCAATCCGCCGCAAAGAGCCTCCCTGGTGTTGCCAGTCATCCACCGCCTTACGCCGCACATCGCGTGCGTACCGACCCTTCTCCACGAGCTCGGCCGACTTTTCGCTGTAGCTGCGCTTGCACAACAGACACCAATGCCGTTGTACCCGTACCTCCTGGCGCCCCTCCAACGTCCATGGATAGCGCATGTAGACGCCATGTTTGCGCGTCTGTGTCTGCTCACACCACGGACACCGTCGCCAATCCTGCCCCGTCCGCTTCGCCGATCCCAGTTTTGACTCGACAAACTGTTGCGCTCGCTCTATGATGTTCATGGGCTCCGCTTCCCTTTCTGTTGTTCCCACGGCAGAATGGCAGCAGAGCTCTTGTCTGTCAATTCGTTCCTCTCTCCCCTGTTACCAACACATAACGGAACCGAGTCAATCTAACTTTTCTTCGCAGTGCTTATAAGCACTATAAGTATTAAGAGGTAAGGTACTACTAGGAATAGGAGAAAGGCGGTCATGCTTTCGATCAGGTCTACCGGCTCGTTCGGCGCTATGGAGAGTTGGCCGGGATCACGGGGGTGCGCTGTTCGCCACATACCCTCCGACATACGTTTGCGAAGAGCTTTCTTCTGAATGGCGGCGATTTGTTCACCCTGCAGAAGATCCTCGGCCACTCAAGCCTGGCAGTGGTGCGGATGTATGTTGAACTCACGCCCGAAGAGGTTCAGATTCAGCACCGTCAGTACAGCCCGATGGACCGACTGAAGACATAATACGTCCACGTGTCTACCATCTGGATTCGTGATTCGCTATGGCGTATTGGGCGAGGTGGTTGATCCCATCGTGCGCCTGTCGGCCGCCTCGCTCATGGGCCAATCGCCCAGCAGGACGCTATCGAGTGTCCGCCGCCATTGCTGGCATCCATGCGTGGCGCGCCTAGAGGGAGCGTTTGCGGCCATTGGGTACCGCAAAGGATGCCTCCCATCTGACTGAGAAACGGGATAGTGGGCGTCAAGGATGGGCTCACGACGTGGGAGGCCGAGAGGCTAGATCTTCCAAGGAATGCCAAGTTGGTCTCGATGTGCTTGGGGACGGAGCCAACCCGAAGTGCGTCTAGAAAGGATACACCACGAGCACACCGCCATAGTCCTGTCCCGGGTTCAGGTCCTCTGACCATATGTTCTGACAGCCCAACTGGATGGCGCTCTCGACAATCATGGCGTCCCAGAACGAGATCTGATAGCGCTGCTGGAGGCGGATCGCATCCAGGATGTCCTCCACACCAGGACGATGGACACGCCAGACCCCCAGATCAGCGACGAGGCGGGCCGCCACAGAGGCCGCCAGCGGCTTGGCGACCTTTTGGGTTACGTTCACATAGAACTCCTGCAGCACCTGGATGCTCAGGCACCCCTCGCCCGATTGCCATAGCCTACGGAGCAGATCCTGGGCGCGGACATGCTTTTCTCCCGCGGAGCGATCATGGGCGTATACGAGGATGTTGGTGTCGACGAATTGCAGGTTGCTAGGTTCGCTCATGCAGCTCATCTCGCCGGGTCACTATCTGGCCACCGCTGCCCAGATCAGCGCCCTGCTCCAGCCACTGCAGGTGGCGTTGTTGCGCATGGGCATAGGCATCCTCTTGCTCTACCAGCACCTCAAGAGCCCGGGTTAGCAGGCCAGACACCGATGTCCGCCGCTTGACGGCCAGCAACTTGACCTTGTGCAGTGTCTCTTTGGGAATCGAGAGGGTCACATTCTGTCTTTCCATGGCTTCCTCCACGCAATCCAGTGTAGCACGTAAACACGTGCACGTCAAGGCATCTGGGAGCCCTCAAATGTTGTTGTCGAGTTAGGCCAAGGCGGCGTAGCCTGTTTCAGGTGGCCCCAGCCATGGCTAAGCCAGGCCGCCCGGGCCATAGCCCCGCCGCGCTTGGCGCCCAGGGCCAGGTGCAGCTCCAGATAGGGCGCCCGAACGCCGGCGACGGGCTCCTGACGATAGGGCGCCAGGGGTGCAAAGGGCTCGATGTAGGGACGCGCCGGGTACTCCTCCGCGCCCAGCACCGGTTTGAGCATCTCGTTGAGCAGGCCGATCAGATGGCCGTGGGCGCGATAGGAGGTCTTGAGGTGAAAGCAGGCCCCGCGCGCCTCAATCTCCTGGCAGAGCTCGCGAAAGACAGTCACATCGGCCCCACGAAAACGATAGATGGATTGCTTGCCGTCCCCGACCACGAACAGCCGCCCGCCATCGCCGTTGAGCAGCTCGATCAGGTCGCGCTGCCGGGCGTTGGTATCCTGGAACTCGTCCACCAGCAGTGCCTGCACCTGGCCTTGCCAGTAGGCGCGCACGCCCGGATGGTCGCGCAAGAGCGCCACGGCCCCGGCCTCCAGGTCGTCAAAATCCAGGGCGCGGCGCTGGGCCCTGTGCAGGGCATAGCGCCGGGGGACCCAGGCGGCCAGGGCGCGCAACGCCGGCAGGTGGGCGGCTCACGCTCGGTCCGCCTCGTTGATCTCCAGGGTCAGCATCGCGGAGCGCTCACGGCACAGGTCGCGCAGGGGCCCCATAAGGAGCTTGACCTCGGCCAGATCGGCCTTGCCCCCCGCCCAGGCCCCTTGCTTGCCAAAGTTCAGCCGGATGCCATCGAGCACGGCGTGGAGGCGCCCTCGGGGCAGTTCGCCATCGGACAGGGCATCCAGCACCTCCCGCCGCTGGGCCGCCATTCGGTCGTCAGGATCCAGCGGGAGGCACTGGGCCAGCAGCCCAGCGGCTCCGGCAAAGCCCGGATCGGCCAGCAGCGCCTCCCAAGACGCCTCGCGGGCGGCGGCGCGCGCAGCACGCGCCGCGCCGGCTCGATGTCGCTCCGGCGCAGCAGCAGGTCGAGATCGCTCATGGGGCGCAAAGCGGGCCCTGGATAGAGCAGGTGGCAAAGGGCGCCCTCCTTGACGACCAGCGCCTCGATGCCCACGGCGTCCAGTTCCCGCAGAACCTGGGTCAGCGTCTGGGCGCGCACCAGGTTGGCGTGCCGGTGCGCTAGATAGAGGCCCTGGAGCGCGCGGACCGCCTCGTCGGGCAGCCCCACCTGGGCAGCGCGCAGATGCCGGTAGACCAGCGGCGCGACGCCGTGGCGCTCGGCCTGGGCCACAAAGGAGGTCCAATCCCTCACCTCGTGGGCCAACTGCGCCACCTTGCGCGTCTCTTGCGCACATGGATCCAGTTGGGTACAGCAAGCCAGCAGTTGTCGGTCGCTCATGGGCGGCATTCTAGCACGGTTGCACCAGGCCGTCGAGATTGGGTATCAGTTCAGAATTGGGGGGAAAGCGGTCAACACGCTGTGGACGGCAGCAGCGACCCTTGGAGCGTGGGCGTCTCGCCCGCCTTGTAGGGACTAGGCCAACGGTGGCGCAACCACCGTCCCTAGCCCCTACCACAAAAACATAGAAAGGCGCACTAAACACGTATGGGCAAAGCTGAAGCTAGACGCATGTATGCGTCCATAGCGTCCACAGCCGAGGACATGTACTCACCGCTTGCGGTGTGTTGGCATCACCGTTCTAAACACTCAAGAACTCGTCCCCCAAAATCTGAATAGACCTCATGCGCGGGGCGCACCACCAAGGATGAAAATGGGGTGCAGCGGAGCGCGTTTTGGGGTGCCAGGGCAGATCTGGATATGCTTGCGGTAACGGCTGGTCTGAGGGCGAGTATCACTGGTGCTGAGAGCCTGATGAATAGACAGCCACGGATGCCCTGGAGCACCATCAATTGTTGCCATGAGCACGCGAGGTAGAATTCTTCCTACGAGGGCGTCCGTCCAGCCGAATTCTCTGGGGAGGAAGTTCATGCTGAGGGTCATCTACAAGCAGGTCGGCGGGTTGGACGTGCACAAGAAGACGGTGGTGGCCACGCGGATGCGGGTAACCACGGATGATCGGGTGGAGTGGGAGACCAAGACCTTTGGGACCACGACACCAGAGCTGTTGCAGTTGCATGACTGGCTCTATGCCTGGGAGTTGAGTCATGTGGCCATGGAGAGCACAGGCGACTACTGGAAGCCGGTGTACAACGTTCTCCAAGACAGCTTTGAGGTCTGGCTGGTGAACGCACAGCACGTGAAGCGCGTATCCGGGCGCAAGACGGATGAAGGACAGCGAGTGGTTGGCAGAACTGATGCTGCACGGCTTGTTGAAGGCCAGCTTCATTCCGCCCAAACCACAACAAGCCTTGCGTGATATGACGCGCTATCGCACGACGCTGGTGCAGGAACGGGCGCGGGTGATCAATCGCGTGCAGAAGCTGCTAGAAGGAGCGAATATCAAGCTCTCGTCAGTGGCGACGGACATCATGGGGATGTCGGCGCGAGCGATGTTGGCCGAGATCGCGGCAGGGCAGACCGATGCTGCGGCGCTGGCCAATCTTGCCCGGGGGCGGATGCGCAACAAGCTCTCCGAGTTGGAGAAGGCGCTGACAGGGCTTGTGCAACCGCACCATCGCTTTCTGCTGGCTCAGCAGTTGGTTCATATCGACTTTCTGGATGAGCAGATCGAGGTGCTCAGTATCGAGATCGAGCAGCACCTCGATCAGATGGGTTGGCCAGATGAGCCGTCATCGGCCAGCCCCCTTTCCGAGTCAGAACCCAGTGTCGAGGCCGAAGACGAGATGGAGGTCCCCTTGACCTGGAATACGGCGGTGGCGCTGCTGGACACCATGCCGGGGGTCAACCGACGGGTGGCGGAAGTGATGTTGGCAGAAATGGGGGTAGACATGAGCCGCTTCGAGACAGCGGATCATCTGGCCTCCTGGGCCGGATTGGCGCCGGGGAACCATGAGAGCGGCGGCAGACGCCTTTCGGGGCGCACCAACAAGGGCAACCGCTCTTTATCCACCATCATGGTACAAGCCGCATGGGCGGCGGTGCGAACCAAGGATACATTCCTGAGTGCCCGCTACCAGCGCTTGGCCGCTCGGCGTGGTAAGGGGCGCGCCATCGTGGCTGTTGCGCACTCGATGCTGCTCAGTGCTTGGCATATGCTAACTCATCTGCAGCCCTATCAGGAGCTGGGTGGCGACTACTTTGACCAGCGCAGGAAGGAGTCCAAGGTCAATTACCTGGTTCGGCGGCTGGAGCAGCTAACCGGCAGCTCTGTCAACATCAAACTCCAGACCGCCGCCGCATAGCACTCTATTTTCGAGGTAGGCCACCAAGCCTTTCCAAGAGCTCACCAGATGATCTCTATACTACATGCCCCGGTAGCGACCTGGGTTCTCGATCGCGTCATCGCGCGATGGGGCAGCGCAAACGAGGGCATCGTCCGGCTAGACCAGGACGGTCGGAAAACGATCTCATGTGAATCATGCAAGCTCGAAGGAGTTCAATCGCTCGCGCCGTTGGCGCCAATCGGGAAGCACCCGACTGAGTAGCTCATAGTAGCCCTTGCCGTGATGCGGCTCCACCAGATGGCAAAGCTCGTGCAGAACGACATAGTCAATGAGCAAGGTTGACACCTGCACTAGCTTGACGTTGAGGCTGATGCGCCCACTTGGACTGGCGCTTCCCCAGCGCGTGCGCATCTTGCGCACAGCGAGGGCCGGGAGCGCCACACCCAGTTGCTCGATCCGCGGATAGCAGGCCGCCAGCCGTTCGCTGAACACCTCGCGCGCCCTGGCGCGGTACCAGCGCTTGACGAGGGTTTCGACGCGGCCTTTGGCTCTGTCGCGAACCGAGACCAGGATGAACTGGCCATCCAATGATACGCTCTCGGGCTCTCCATCCATCACCCTGAGCCGGTATTGTCGGCCCAGGTAACGATGCGTCTCGCCGCTCACGTACTCGCGCGGAGGCAGGTCGGGCGAGTAGCGCGCATAGTCGTCCAGGCGTTTGGCGATCCAACGCGCGCGTCGCTGCAGAACGCTCTCGACGTCCGCCTGTGGCGTGCCTGGCGGGGCCTGCACCACCACGCTCAGGTCGGGATGCACCGTAACCCCTAGCGTCTTGCGCGGCTCGTAGCGGAGCGTGTACGGGATGATTCGGGTTCCGTACGTGAGCTGTCTGCCCTGTGCGTGGCTCATGTTGGGTCTCGGTGGCGGGCGACCTCGATGACCTGCTCCTCGATCATGTCCAGCTCGGCGTCAGAGAGGACTATGCCCACGTCGTCCAGCAGCGCGTACAAGGGATCATCCATGGCCAGCTTGATCTGCTTCTGCAGGTCATGGTTCGCCGCCCAGTCCACGCGCTTTTGCGCGGCGATGACCTCCTCTAGAGCGATAGCGGCTTGGGCGCAGAGCTCCTGCACGTTGGCGGATACGCACTGGCGTTGGTCCAGCGCGTCTATGAGCAGCCCATAGTAGGCAGGTGCGTCACGGTAGGCGCCCAGGCGAGCCGGGATGCCCTCCGCCTGGCCGCTGCGGACCTCCCGCAAGATGTCGCGGGCGCGCTTGAGATACTCCAGCGCGTCTATGCGTTGCTGCCGAAAGGCATCAATGGTGTCCTGGATCATGGCTGAAAACCGGCGATACAGCGCCGGATCGCGCTGCAGATTGGCGCTGATGGCCGCCTTGATGTGGCTGGCGATCATGTCGGCTTGGGCGGCGGGCGTGCTCAGTCTTTCCACGGCGGCGTCGAACGCGGCGCCGCTGAAGATGTCCACGCTCTCTGTGACCACCGAGATCTCGTAGGACGAGATATGCTCGTCAAGCAGTTTGCGCACCCGCGCCTCGTACGCGCCATAGTCCACCGCCTCGGCATAGCGCTGGCGTACGGCGGCGCGCAGGTTATGGAAAAAGGCCAGGTCGCGCTTGTATGCCTCGATACGCTCTAGAGGCACCTCGTCGAAAAAGCGCACCGAGCCGGTCGCCACCTTGAGCGCCTTGGCAAACTCTGTGAGGGCGGCGTAGAACCGGTCGCGCACGTCCTCCGGCTCCAGGAAGCGTTGCAGGGCCTCGATGTCCTGACGGTTGGGCACCGGCGCGAACACGCTCCAGAGCGCGCTGTGCAGTTGCGGGAGGCGTCCGATCTCGGCGGAGACGTCGGTGACGGTGCCTGCGACATCCTCGGCGTCATAGCCCTCCAGGGCGTTGTAGGTATCCAGGGCCTCATTGAGCTCGCCGAGAATGCCCCGATAGTCAACGATATAGCCGAACTGCTTGCCCTCGAACACCCGGTTGACCCGCGCAATGGCCTGCAGCAGGCCGTGCTCCCTCAGGTCCTTGTCGAGGTAGAGCACCGTGTTGCGCGGCTCGTCAAAGCCCACCAGCAGCTTGTCCACCACGATGAGCAGCTCGACACCATCCTCCCGGCCAAAATCGGCGATGATCTCCCGGTTGTAGCGTGTCTCGCTGCCATAGCGCTCCATCATCCGTTGCCAAAAGGCCTGCACCTCGGGGGCGCTAGAATCCACCTCTTCGTGGCCCTCGCGGGTGTCGGGGGCAGAGATGACCACCGCGCTGCTGATCGCGCCAAACGCATCGAGGTACGCCTTGTAGCGCAGCGCCGCGGCCTTGCTGGAGGTGGCCAGTTGCGCCTTGAACCCGGTGCCCTGCCAGTTGCGCCGATAGTGCTCGCTGATGTCGAACGCCACCATCTTGATGCGCTGGTCGGTCTCATAGATGGCGTCGGCGCGGCTGTACTTGCGCTTTAGGTCGAGTTTCTGCTCTTCGCTCAGATCGCGGGTGACGCGCTCGAACCACTGGTCAATGGCGTTCTGCTCCACCGACAGCTCTGCCAGGCGGCCCTCGTAGATGAGCGGGACCACCGTGCCGTCCTCGACGGCCTGGCGCATGGTGTACTTGTGGATGAACCCGCCAAAGCGCGCCGCGGTGCTCTTTTCCGCCTTGAGCAGCGGCGTGCCGGTGAACCCGATGTAGCAGGCGTGGCGCAGCACCTGGCGCATGCGCGCGTGGGCCGTGCCATACTGGCTGCGATGGCTCTCGTCCACCAGCACAAAGGTGTTATAGTCCGTGTCGCGCACGTCGCCCGGCGCTCCGGCGCCGACCTGCGCCGCCGTATCGAACTTGTCTATCACCGTGGTGATGATATCGGCCCGCCCACTGCGCACCAGGCTGGCCAGGTGCCGCCCAGAGGTCGCCTGGGCCACCCTTTTGCCGCAGTGCCGAAAGGTGCGGGTGATCTGGTCATCCAGGTTGATGCGGTCGGTGACGATCACCACCCGCGGGTTCGGGATGGCCGGGTGCAGGGCCAGGGCCTTGGCCAGCCACACCATGGTCAGCGACTTGCCGCTGCCGGTGGTGTGCCAGATGACGCCCCCAGTCCGCTGGGGCCCCGTGCGCATGCGCGTGTGGCCCAGCCGGGCGACCCGCTCCACCGTCTGGCGGACGGCGAAATACTGCTGATAGCGGGCGATCTTTTTGATGCCCCCGTCAAACACGATAAAGCGATAGGCCAGCTCCAGCAGGCGCTCGGGCCGCAGGAGGGCGTACAGAGCCCGATCCTGTGGGGTGGGCAGGCGCTCGCCCAGGTCGCCGAAATGTGCGGCCACCGCGTCGCCATGCTCACGCCAGCCGTATAGCCCTTTGCGCTCGTCAGGGGTCAGGGGGCGATTGATCAGGGCGGCCACGGGCGGGTCGAGGTCGGTGGGGCGTGCGTTGCCAGCGCCATCCACGGCCTGCTCGCTCCAGGCCACCCAGTACTCCAGGGGCGTGCCGGTGGTGCCGTACAGGGCATCGTTGACGCTGATGCCCAGCAAGAGCTGCGGGTAGAGGAACAGCCCGGGGACCTCGTCGCGCCCCTGGTTGCGGATCATCTGGCTGATGGCCTGCTGCACGGCCTTTTTCTTGCCCCTTTCCAGGTCAGGCCGCTTGCACTCGATCACCGCCAGGGGGATGCCGTTGACAAAGAGGACGATATCGGGGCGGCGTGTGTCGTGCCGGCCGGCCCGCTGCACGGGGAACTCGTCGGTGACGTGGTAGACGTTGCGCTCCGGGCGCTGCCAGTCAATATAGTGCAGGGTGTGGGAGCGGGTGTCGTCCTCGATGGTTTGGGGAAGGCTGGTGCCCAGGGTGAGCAGCTCGTAGACGCGCTCGTTGGCTTTGATCAAGCCGTCTGCCATCGGCTCATCACGCAGGCGGCGGATGGCGGCCTGGATGTTGGCCTCGCTAAAAGGCACCCTCTCGCCGCGCCGCTGGATGGCGTTGTGCTCGCGCAGCCAGGGCGCCAGCACGCCCTTGAGCAAGACCTCCCGCTCGCTGTTGCCCCGCAACGCCAGCGCCTCGGCAGGCGGCAGATACCGGTACCCCAGCGCCATGAGGAGCTGTAGCGCGGGCATCTGCGAGATCAGAGCTTCGCGAAAGGCGATGGACATGGCGGCACCCCCGATGGTGCAGACGAGCTACAGGATTCTGTAACCCGGCAAGAGATGTTACAGAAAAACGCGACGACTTTGACGGCCCCGCTACGACTCCACTCTGAGCAGACTCCTGGCAAACTTGCAAGTAATCCTTGACAGTTGCCTCCCAGCAAAGCACGCGCCGCATCCTCCGGTGTGAAACACCTGTACCCCAGCGCCATCAGCAGCCGCACGGCGGGAATCTGCGAGATCAGGGCTTTGCGAAAGGAGGGGGTCTCGCCTATCATGGCGTGCCTCTATCTCTACGCTCATGGCCCGGACGGTGACCCCGCCAGGGCTTGACGCAACCGGCGCCTATCCCTCGGCCTCATCCAACTCGTCCAGCCAAGCGCTCACCTCGCGTCGCAGCACGGGCAGATCAACCTGGAGGGCGTTCCGGACGATGTCATCATCTGTCAGTGCATAGCCGTGAATCAGTCGGTTGCGGAATCCGATGACCCGTTGCGCATTGCTGATGCGTCGCTCCAGCTCGGGAGCCATGCGCAATGCCCGATGTAGCGCCTCGCCGATGGTAATGAACTGGCGCTCGACAGCCGAACGCAAAAGCAAGCTCTGCGCATAGTCTTCCAGGGTGCGGCCTTGGATGAACTCTTGCAGGTTGGCTGCCGCCTGGACGATGTCGTAGAGGTACACGCGTATGTCACGCCGCCTCATAGAGTACCACCTCGCTTGCCTCCAACGCGCGGCGAAAGTAGGGGTTCTTGATGGGCCGGTACTCGACCAGATCAACCGTGCGCTGAAACAGCTCTTCCAGCGCTTCCATAAGGCCAAAGTAGCACTCGCTGTGCTCGGCTGGGCTCTGTGGCGCAAACTCGACGGCAAAGTCGAGATCGCTCCGGCTCGGGTCGAATGTCTCGTCGGTGGCTGAGCCGAACAAGGCCAGGCGGCGCACCCGATAGCGTGCGCAGAGGGCCTCTAGCTCGGCGCGTTTCTCCTCTATGAGCGAGAGCATGGCGATCTCCTCTTGATCCTGAACGGCAGCTTGAAGCGCCGCGCCAGATCACAAGCGAGCGACTTGATACAGAAAGAGTATAGTCCATCATCCCTTCTGGGGCCACGTGCTGTTGCGCTGCTAATGGGTGCTACTCGACCTCGTAGACCCTGACCCAAAGGCGGCCTTTGATGCACAGCCCAAAGCGGCCGGTCACTCTGCAATCGCACGCTGTCTCTTGGCACGATCGTCGAAACGTTTCGGCACGTTGTGCGACTTCTGCCTTGGTTATCTCTAGGGCCTCACCTGGACGCAGCGAGAATAGATGATTGAGACCATTACTAGGCTTCCTCAGATAAGCAGCCATCTCGCCATCTGTGACATAAACAAGATACCGCTCGACGGCCTGATGATCCGGTTGGAATCTTGCCAGGCGAAAGATATCGCGGAAGAGCTGCCCAGCATGCTGGGTTCTTGGTTGGTTCTTTCCACTCTGTATCTTTTGGTGGAATTTGAACTCAAACGCCCATGCCTTGCCTGGGTCCAGGGGAATGTAGACGTCCACTTTGGCTCCTGGCAGGGAAGGGTGCGGGTATTCATATCTGATGTCACTTGCGCTGATCTGAGGAGACATGGCTTCCAGGAACAAGTGCCGTACTCCCTCGTGCGAGAGGCCGGCACCTGCGCAGGTTAGAGCCAGACTGTCCGCAAACCGGTTGGCCACCTCTGTGATATGGTGATTCATTACGACCTCCTTTGGACACTGTGCTCCCAGACTATGGGCAGCTCGTTCATTGGCGGTGTGCGGTGCCCTGTTCACCCTCACCCGCACCTCGCCCGTCGGCAGCCGCTGCACCAGCCCCGCTTACTGCGCCTGCGGCCCCACCAGCACCATAAGCGCATCCCACCGCGTGGCGATCCCGAGCAGTTTCTCGTGCTCGCGCCCGGAATGCGTGATGAGCACGGCCTCGAGCTGCGGTTTGTCAGCGAACAGGCTGGCGACCTCGTCGGCCCGGGCATCCCGCGAGGCAAAGGCCCACGACTCCCGGGCCTCCTCCAGGGCGAGCACCACCCGCACGGGCTGTTCCTCCAGATCCACGATGCTTGTTGCGTGATGGGCACTGATGCGAGCCAGCCAGCGCGTAAGTCCGTTCTCCGTAAGCAGGCCCGAAAAGCGGTCCTCCGCGTACACCGGGAACTGTGAGTAATCCTTCTCGCGCACATGTCGCAGCGCATCGGCGATGGTGGTGCTGTCGTCAAGCGTGAGCACCTCGCGCTGGAAGGTGGGGATGGCCATGCGCGGATGGTCGAGACGCTCCAGAATGGCCTCGATATGTTCCACCACCGACGCCAGCGGCACCGCAAGATGCGGGCGCCCGGGCAGGCGGTCGTGAACAAGCACGTTGCGCAGGGGGGCGATGTCGCGCAGCCAGCGCCCATCTGAAGCGTCCCACGGGCGGTTCCGGT
Organism: uncultured Anaerolineales bacterium; assembly: GCA_964482225.1. Classification (GTDB taxonomy): domain Bacteria; phylum Chloroflexota; class Anaerolineae; order UBA1429; family UBA1429; genus UBA1429. The sequence goes on along the minus strand of CAYZWT010000028.1, from coordinate 19,762 downwards.
CACCATACGTATCGATGAGGCGGTGCAACTGCTCCCCAGGATCCTCCCTGAGCGCACGCGCCAGGCGCTTTTGAATGCCGTTGTATGCTTCGATAAAGCGGTCGATCAGTTCTCTCTGCTTCTCCGAGATCACATCACTCTCCATGATTCTGTCCTCATACCCTCACCCGCACCTCGCCCGTCAGCAGCCGCTGCATCAGCCCCTTTTTCTGCGCCTGCAGCGCCGTGAGCTTGGCGGTTAGCTGGCCGATCTTCGCGTCGCACGTGCCAAGGACCGCTGCAATGCGCTCCCGCTCTAGGGGAACCGAGGGGAGCCGCAGCATGATTCCCTCAATGTCGCTTGGCTTCAGGTTACGAATGTTCGTGCCAGCACCTAACACCAGTATCTGTCTGCGATAGACCTCGCTCTGAAATATCTGTTCGACGAGCGAAGCGTCAGCGCGTCGTAGCGGCCGGTAGATGGCACAAAAGGCGCCAACCACGTACTTTTGCCCGTCGGAATCATGATACGCGGACGCCTTGCCCACCAGATCATGGCTTCCGCTTGACATGCAGATTGCGATATCGCCCGCTCGCAGAAACTGGGCCTTCTTTGCGCGTGCCGCATCAACAATCTGGATGCTGGTTAGGTCAAGTCCGTCAGTAACAATGTTGTTGGCTCGAAGCAAGCGCACAGTGTCAGTACCGTCAGTCGCTCGCAGGTCGTCGGGCTTGTAACTGACTCCGCGTAGGCAGTGCCCGAGTTCGCCCAGCCGCACCTCGCGCCACGGCTCGGTGAAGCCCGGGAAGCGCACCTGCCCCGTGAGCAGCCGCTGCATGAGCCCCCGCTTGCGGGCGCGGGCCGCCGCCAGCCGCCGCTCCACCAGCGCGATCGCCTCGTCCCACGTCCCCAGGATCTCGGCGATCTTGCGCTGCTCGGGGAGCGGGGGCAAGGAAATGCGCAGGCTCCTCACAAGATCTGCACTCAGATTTGGCTGCCCACCTTGGGTGTACTTGGCCACAACAGCCTCGCGGCTCATACACAGCCAGTGATACAGGTACATTCGGTCCAGAGTATCCATTGGTCTGATCGCCAAGATCGCCTGATTGATGGCCGCGTCGATGTGAGAGATCGCGGGAACCCCCGCAGTAGCACCGTAGAGCGCCAGCAGGAGCGTACCGGCCTCAACCATGCGCGCCGACGAGTTCCGCAGTCCTTCTTTGGTTATAGATTCGCTGGTTGAGAACACAGCCCCGCCGTTGAGCTCCCCCGACTTGATCCAGGGTATGTCGCCCCCATAGTAAGACGACTCATCCCTGCGCGGAGTGCCGCCGCTGTAAGTCGCCACCTCAGCACCAATGCGCGTGCTACGCCACCCTTCCGGCACCTTCACAGCCCCAGCTCCCGCAGATAGCCCTGCATGCGGCCCTGCACGACGGCCAGGCGCGCGTCCAGGTCGGCGATCTCGGCGGCCACGGCGTCCAGGTTTACCGGCGGCTCGGGCACGTAGGTATCCACATAGCGGGGGATGTTGAGGTTATAGTCGTTCTCGGCGATCTCGGCCCTCGGCGCCAGATAGGCATAGCGCTCGACAAAAGCCCGCCCCCGGTAGGCCGCCAGGATGCGGTCCAGGTCCTGGGGGCGCAGGCGGTTCTGGGGCGTGGCGGCCTCGAACGCGCGGCTGGCGTCAATGAACAGCACGGCGTCATCGGGGCGCTGGCGGCGGAACACCAGCACCGCCACGGGGATGCCGGTGCCGTAAAAGACGTTGGGCGGCAGGCCGATCACCGCGTGCAGCAGGTTCTCGACGATCAACTGCTGGCGGATGCGTCCCTCGGCGCCCCCGCGAAAGAGCACCCCGTGGGGCACGATCACCGCCACCCGGCCGTCGTGGGCGTCCATCGTGGCGATCATGTGGCTGATAAAGGCATAGTCGCCGGTGCCCTTGGGGGGGACGCCCCGCCAAAAGCGCTGGTAGGGATCGTCAGCGGCAGCCTCGGCGCCCCACTTGTCCAGGGAAAAGGGCGGGTTGGCCACCACCACGTTGAACGTCATCAGGCCGTCGCCCTCCAACAGCGTGGGGTTGCGCAGGGTGTCGCCCCAGTCCACCCGCGCGCTGGAGACGTTGTGGAGGAACATGTTCATCTTGGCCAGCGCCCAGGTCGAGCCGTTGTTTTCCTGGCCATAGAGGTAATAGTCGTCGCTGCCCACCTGCTGGGCACACTTGATCAGCAGCGAGCCCGAACCGCAGGCGGGGTCGCCGATGCGGTCGCCGGGCTGGGGGGCCACCAGCCGCGCCAGGAGCTGCGAGACCTCGGGCGGCGTGTAAAACTCGCCCGCCTTTTTGCCCGCGCCGGCGGCAAAGCGCGCGATCAGGTACTCGTAGGCGTTGCCGATGATGTCAGCGCCCGCCAAAGCGCCGTTGCCCACCCGCGAGGGGCGCAGGTCCAGCCGTGGGTCGGCAAAGTCGTTCAGCAGGTTCCCCAGGCGCTCGTTGCGCTCGCGGGCCCGGCCCAGCGCCGCCTCGCTGTTGAAATCAATGTTGCGGAACACGCCCTCGAGCTTTTCGATGTTGGCCTGTTCGATGGCGGCCAGGGCGATGTTGATCACCTCGCCCAGGTTGGGCGCGTTGCGCTGGGCATAGAGCGCGTCGAAAGAGGAGCCCTCGGGGAGCACAAAGGGCTCGGCCCGCATGGCGCGCGCTACCCGCTGCTCGTTGCCGGCGTACCGGGCCTCGTACTGGGCGCGGCGGTCGCGCCACACGTCCGAGATGTATTTCACAAAGAGCATCACGAGGATATAGTTCTTGTACTCGGCAGGGTCAACAGTCCCGCGGAAGGTGTCGCAGGCTCGCCACAGGATGGCGTTGATCTCTTCTTGCGTGATGGTCTCGGCCATGCCGCGCCTTTCTGGGTGCAGGATACAGTGGGCGTATTATAGGCGCTGCGCAGAGGAGTTCAAGCGCTACCGGGCCGAGGGGGGCGCCAGCGGGAACCCGAGCGCGCGACGGTTCAGCACGGGCATCCCACGGGCGTGAACTGGACAAAAACGTCTGCACTTGTTGGAATCTACATGCTATTCTATCCACCTCCGCAAGAGTCAGCTTCTCACAGAGCATGCTCCTGCAACTCCCGCTTGACCGCCTCCTGGGCCAACTGCACATAGATGGATGTCGGCTTGAGGCTGGCGTGGCCCAGCACCTCCTGCACTGTGCGCAGGGAGGTGCCCTGGGCCACATGGTGGGTGGCAAAGGTGTGTCGCAGGGTGTGTACGCCGGCTCCTGTGATGCCCACCTCCGTCAGATACTTGTGCACCATCCGCTGGACCGCTCTTGGTCCCATGGGGAGCCCGAACTGGGTGAGAAACAGGGCTTCCTACCCCTGTGGCCTTACGTCTAGCCATGCCTTTGCGGCGCGGCGGGCTTTTTGTTGAGCGGGATCCAGCGCGCTTTGCGGCCCCTGCCCAGGATGTGCAGACGCCCCACCGTCTCGGCCTCTCTCGTGATGCGGCCCGGAAGCTGGACGTCCCCCACCTGCAACCGGGTCAACTCAGAAAGGCGGATGCCGGTCTGCAGGAACAGCTCGGTGATGGCGGCATCCCGCGGATGGTGGCTGCAGGCCCGCAGGAGCGCCTGATACTCGGCGACGCTCAGCACCCGCGGCTCGGTTTGCTCGCTGCGTGGCGGGAGCATACCCTGGGCGGGGTTGTGAGGGATGTGGCCCGCACGGTGCAGAAAGCCGAACAGCGACTTGGCCGCGTAGGTCTTGCGCCGTCTCGTGGCCCCTGCCAAGCCCCTGGTGTCCAGGTGCGCCAGGTAGGCGACCAGGTCTGCGGGGGTCACGTGTGCTGGATCGGTGCGTCTCTGCTTCTGCAAGAAACGCAGCAGATCGCGCAGGTCCTCTGTGTAGCCGCGGCGGGTCTTGGCAGCAGTTGCGCGAGGGCATGTAGGTGCGCTCGTACGAGCCCAGGGCCTCGCGCAGGTCGTGGATGGTGGTGGTTTCGTGTGATGGCATACTCGGCTTCGCCCAACAGGTGCATCGGAGGCCGGTTATCAGCGATAAAGGTCGTTTCTTACCTGTCTTACCGGCACCCAATCGCTGTTGTGCGAAGGACTGCTCTCACGATGGCATCCACAAGACCCTGTGTCAACTGGATTCTAGAATAACGTACCGAGTCATTTTAAAAGACGAGATGGTGCAACAAAATCGATATATTGGGCCAAATGTGCTATCCTACCCATGAAAGACAAGACGAGGGCCGCCGGTGTTGGTAGCACCGCCAGCCCTCTGACCCGCCAGCTGAGGGAACCAGCCGGGGGCTGCTTGCATTGTAGCCATGCGCCGCCTCCCAGCTGATTTGCGGGAAGGCGGCGCTTTGCGTTTTGGGGGAAAGGAGGAGGCCATGGTCGCGGCCAGCGGCGGCGGCGGCACCGCCGCGCTCCGGTAGGGTGCGTCACCACTCCCAGCGCAGCAGGTAGCACTCGTTGAGCCTGGGCTTGAGGCAGACCCAAACGAGCTCCTGCTGGCCGTCGGGAAGGTAGCTCCAGTTGTCTTTGCCAAGGGCGGTCGTCTGCCCGGTGCTCTGCACCGTGACGGCCGCCCTCTGGCATCTGCGCTCCGGTGGAAACAAGAGGCGCACCTCCATGCGCCGGGTGCGATGATAGACCTCGCTCTCCCAGCACTCGCTGGGGCGGGTGCCCCCCCCGATCACCTGTCGATGGGTGGTGAAGGAGAGCTCGTCGCCCCGGCTCTTGAGCTCGCGCAGGGAGATGAGCACCACGTGGCGCGTGCCCTCTTTGTAGCAGTCAACGGGCACGCCCGGCGAACAGGTATACTCCCGCAGGATATCGCCGTCGCCCCAGACATAGTCCAGCAGGACGGCCACCTGGTTCTGGCGAAAGCGCACCTGCTGCACGGTATCCACCGTGACGACGCGCCCCTCGGGGTCATGCATGGTCACCGTGCGACGCAGGGAGAGCAGATCGTAGAACCCCTGGGTGCGGCGCTCCTGCACCCAGATGGCCAGGCGCTGGCCCAGGCCCAGCAGACGGTTGGCGGTCTCAAGGACATTGCTGGGGATGAGAGCGTTGAGGCGGTTGGTGGTGATAGATGATGTATGTGCCCATTGTAGCGGAATCAAGCGATGCACATGCGCAGCGATCGTAGTAGAAAGCAGACCCGGTGTGAGTCTTTTGGCTTGCATCCCGAATCTCCCCACACATGAGGCCTGTCCGCATCTCCCGCGCGCAGGTATGGCCTCGGAAGTCCCGGTTAGCACCGTAAGAACGCCGTGAATTCCCTTTCGGAGACCGTAAAAGGCCTTGACTCCACAGTGTTAAGGGGTTAATCTGGGTTCAGCCTGCTGGAGGCCAGGGGGCTGTTATTGCTCTGCATACTTGGAGGGGATCATGCCAAGACGAGTCTCATTCGTTACCCGATTCGTTCACGTCTGTACGTTGGTAGCCGTCTTGTGCGGCATGGTTACCCCGCTTCTGAGGCCCCCGATGGCCGCCGCAGGCCACATCCCCGCGCCAATCACAGCGACTTTTGCGGAGCGGCAGATAGTTGCCGCTACCCTTGGGGAGAGCACGGCTGAAGAGCAGCAAGCCGAGCCCCCTCCTGAGCCAACCGAGGACGATGCGTCTGACCTTCCGACAATCGAAGAGGAGACGGCCCCCGCCATCCTTGAGACCGAGACGGTCGTTGCCCCCGTTCAGGCTCGCATCACCCCCGAAGAGGGCGGCGAGCTGCGCTCGGCCGATGGCCGCGTGCACCTGATCGTGCCCCCCGGGGCTACCGAGCAACCCCTGCGCTTTGAGCATCGCCCGGTGCGCTCCGAGCCGCTTCCGGCGCAGCAGGCCGGCCGGGCGCTCGAGTTCGAACTGGTTGCCGAGACCGACGACGCCCGGGCAGAGCCGGTGAGCCAGTTCCGGCAAGAGCTCGAGCTGCGCGTGGATGTCTCTGGCCTCATTGACCTGAGCGCCATGCCACAGTGGCAATATGCCTTTCTATCCTATCAAGACGAGCGGGGCCAGTGGCGCGAGCTCCCCACGCAGCGCGATGGAACCTGGTTGGTGACTCGTCTAGAGCATTTCACCCTGTTCGGCGCCGGAACGGGCAATGTGGAACAGTCCGGCTGGCTCCTGGCATACAACGATGCCCAGGTATCCACCTTTAGCGGCGCTCTGACCTATGAGTACCCGATCCAGGCGCCGGCGGGGCGGGGTGGGCTGACGCCGGATGTGCGCCTGAGCTACAACAGCCACCGCGTGAATGGCATCCTGACCTGGGTGCAGAGCGACTGGGCGGGCCTGGGCTGGACCCTGGATACCATGGAGATCGTACGCAAGGTGTCGCCTAACTGGAGTGGTGATTGGCAAGGCACACCATACTGGTTTTCAGGAGGATTTCACTATGAGAATACCTTTACTCTGCTATACAACGGCACGGGCTACAAGCTCATCCCCACAATTAATGAAACATATGGTCCACCAGACGGACAACCATACGGGCGCTACTACACAGAAGACGAACAGTTCCTGTATGTCGAGCGAAGAAACGCCAAGGGCGATGGATACGGCTATAGTGGCTCTCCTGTCAACACCACATCCGAGTACTGGATTGTGCGCCTGCGAGATGGCACCGAGTATCGCCTGGGGTATAACGGCGACGCGGAGCAAACGCTGCGCAGAGAGTACAATCCTAATAATCCAGAACATCCGTATGCAGGGGACTATACCAACTGGATCGCCTTTCGCTGGCGGGTAGACCGGGTCCGGGACACCCTCGGAACCGAGATCTCATTCTCGTACCACGAACCTGTGCTCATTGAGGGATGTGGAGACGCCCGCGAGCCGGCCAGCTATCTGGATCAGATTCACTACAACCATGCGGGCGAGCAAACAGGCACCAAGATCACCTTCGTGCGCGCCGCGCGCGATACGGACGGCATCGGGGACGTGATCACCGGAGGCGGACATTTGTACTGCCGCCCCTGGTATCAGAACGATTTCCTGCAAAAGATTCGCATCGAGAACTATGCAGAGGGCCAGTACCAGATCCTGCGCGAGTATGTGCTGTCATACATGCAGGTCACGCCCCCTGCGCAACGGCACGATAATCACACTCGTCTTTTGCAGAGCATCACCGAATATGGGCGCGGCGGGCAGGGGGTTGGGCCCGCCCTGCCGCCCACGACCTTTGACTACTATACCGATGCCAACAAGGGCTCGTATGATAGCTGCTCGCCAGAAGAGTGTCCGTGGGAGCGGTCGTCGTTCCATTACGAGCGCTTGAACAAGGTTGACAACGGCTACGGCGGCCTCATCCAAGTGGACTTCACCCTGCCCGTTGGCGAGTCGTGGGACTCGAATCAGAATCCCTGGAATCACATCGTTGGGGTAAAGCGCGTGCACGACGGCCAGGGAGGGGGCCATCGCCTCCACTATGCCTGGCCCAGCGCGGCGAATGATCGCTGTTACGATGGCAACAACGACAGCATCTGCGATCCGGCGGTCGACAACGGCGGGGCGCTGGTGGGGTTCCGCACCTGCACCGTCACCCTCACGACCGTAGACAACACCGAAACCGTCAACAAAACCTACTACGAGTACGCCCTGAACCGGGCAGAGAGCCCCCGGCGCGACCTGGGCCGCGAGCTGTTGCAGGTGCGTGAGGACGCCCAGGGCAACCCCCTGGAAGAGATCGTTACCACCTGGGGGGTTTTCACCAGCACGGCGAGCAGCTACTTTGTTTACCCCTCGGTAATCGATGAGTACATCTATGTAGAGGATGCGCTGCCTGCCACACCTCAAAGGAGAACCGAATACCAGTACGATACGGACTATGGCAATCTGGAGCTAGTGAAAGAGTATCTCGGCGGCGCGCTCTATCGCCAGACCGAGACCTCCTACAACCGGAACACAAGCACAAGCTACTGGATCATAGACCGGCCGGCCGAGATCGTCGTCAAGGATGGCGCCGGCGCCCCCCAGGCCAAGACACGCTACTACTATGATGCCGCCGGCCTGACGACGCCGCCCGAGCGCGGGAACGTGACGCAGGTGGACAAGGCCGTCAGCATGAGCCCGACGGATACCTGGCTTACGGTGCAGACCATGGCATACGATGAGAACGCGTTCTATCTGCCCGTGGCCGTCACCGACGCGAACGGGAACACGACCACCACAGAATACGACGCCACCTGGCAGCTCTATCCGATCAGTGTGACCAACGCCCTGAGCCAGACAACGAGCTATGCCTACGACCAGGTGTCGCGGCAGGTTACCACGGTGACGGGTCCCAACGGCGCCGACACCGCCATCCACTATGCCTATGACGACCACGGCCGGTTGACCGCCGTGATCCGCCCGGGCGATAGCAGCAGCCACCCCACGGTGGCGTACACCTACTGCGATACCTGCTCGCCGCTGCGCATCATCACGCGGGAGCGGATCCAGGCGGGCTCGGACACCAGCTTGCGGGCCATCCGATTTTACAACGGCCTGGGGCAAATGATCCAGGAGAACCTGCGAGCGACCGAAGGTTACACGATCACAGTGAGCCACTACGCCTACAACGCTCAAGGGTTGCTGGCAAGGAGCTATCTTCCTTATAACATAGCCACCGACTCTGGGACTGTCCATAACTATGTGCCCCTCGTGGACGATCCATCCCGGCAAAGGATCGAGCGCGCGTACGACGCCCTGGGGCGCGAGACCGCCATTACCAACTATGACGGCGCGACGACCCGCACGTTGTATGAGGCGACCGCCAATGGGTGGCAGATCACCCTGGTGGACGCGAACGACCACCAGCGCGCGCAAGAGACCGATGCCCTGGGGCGGCTGGTGCGCGTCCAAGAGTTCACCGGCGAGTATCCCAACGCGAGCCTGTACGCGACCACGGTCTACACCTACTCGCTGCTGGACCTCCTGACGGGCGTGGGCGATGCCTTGGGCAATGTGACCGGCATCACCTACGACGCCCTGGGCCGCAAAGTGGCCATGAGCGACCCGGATATGGGCGCCTGGAGCTATGCCTACGATCCCGAGGGGCACCTGGTGCGCCAGACGGACGCCCGCGACAAGAGCGTCTGCTTTGCCTATGACGCCCTGGGCCGCACGACGGCCAAGCAGTACGTTGATGGCGACACCTGCCCCGCTCCCCTCTCGCAGCCGGATGTGCTCTATAGCTATGACGATACGGCAGCGGGCAACTATGGCATCGGCTACAGAACGGGCATGAGCGACGCCTCTGGCAGCGCGCACTGGCGCTATGACGCGCGGGGGCGCACCAGCGCCGAGACGCGCATCATAGGCGGGCAGAGCTATACCACGCGCACCATCTACCGCACCGACGACCTGCCCATCAGCATGGTCTATCCAGATGGGGAGATCGTATTCTATGCATACGACGTCTGGAACCGCCCGATCTCCCTCAGCGGCGACCAGTCGGTAGAGTTCACCAGCTATATCAGCGAGGCCAGCTATAACGCCCTGGGCCAGATCACGCAGCTTGGCTATGGCAACGACACGGCGGCCAGCTACAGCTATGATCCCCAGCACCATCGCCTGAGCGGCATCCAGGTGCAGGGGGTGCTGAACCTGCAATACGACTATGACGATGTGGGCAATGTGTTGACCCTGACCGATGGCGGCCAGGCGACCACCTTTGTCTATGACGAGCTGGATCGCCTCCTTTCGGCGAGCGGCGTCTATACCGCCAGCTATAGCTATGACGCCATCGGCAACCTGTTGACCAAGACCGAGGGCCCGGTGACGCGCAACCTGACCTATCCAAGCCCGGGGCAGCCCCGGCCCCATGCGCCCGCCCAGGTGGACGGCCAGGCCTACGGCTATGACGCCAACGGCAACCTGACGCTGCGGGCCGTGGATGGCATCACCCAGACCCTGGCCTACGACACCGAGAACCGGCTGACCCAGGTGGTCAGCGGTACCGAGACGATCACCTACACCTACAGCGGCGATGGCGACCTCGTGCGCAAAGAGGCGACCGCCGGGGTCACCGTGTATGTGGGGCCGCATTTCGAGCTGTTCGTGGCGGCGGATCCGCCCGATCCACCCGACCCGCCCCCGGCCCCGCCGGTGAGCTACACCTACGCCCTGCCGCTGCTGGCGGGCGGGGGCGGCTTTGCCCTGGACGGGCAGCCTGGCGTCGCCACCAAGCACTATCTGCTGGGGGGCAAGCGCATCGCCCAGCGGGAGGGGCGGGCGGGCCCGGTGACCTACCTGTACCACGACCACCTGGGCAGCACGGCGGCCTCGAGTGAGCAGGAGAGTATCCGTTACTATCCCTATGGAGCCACGCGCGCAGGCGCCGTGAGCACAGCGTACAAATACACGGGGCAGCGCCACGAAACCGCGCTGGGCCTGTACTACTACAACGCGCGCTGGTATGATCCGGGTATCGGCAGGTTCATCCAGGCCGACACAATAGTCCCTGCGCCGGGGAACCCGCAGAGCCTGAACCGGTACGCGTATGTGTACAACAACCCGCTGCGGTATACGGACCCCACGGGACACAACCCTGCTCTCTGGCTGATTCAGTGGGGATCATCGCCCGTTGGGCAGAGCGTCCTGCACCAGCTTGGCCAGCAGGCTTCGTCCCTGTGGGCCCAGGCGCAAGGGCTGGTGATTCAATATGGCCCACAGGTCTTGCAGTGGTTACAGCTATACGGCGACAAGCTGCCGATGCTTCTGGAAGCATCGGCTAAGTCAGGCAATGTGCCCCCGCGTTCGGGGGATCAGTCTGGAAGGACAGCCAATCAGGGCGGATTCGATCCCCAGAATCCCTGGAAAGCGTTCCGTGATGCAGGGATGGCCACAGAGGGCATTCGCCAGTTGGAGAAAGGCGCCGCCAGGTACGGTACCGACCTGAACAGAGCTTACCAGGACTTTATGTTCTTGAAGGAGAAGGGTATTGACATCTATGGGCATGCGTTGGTCCGGGCTCAGCAGAGAGGCATCAGCCCAAGCGTGATGGCCGATATCCACAGACGCGCCGAGGGATATGGTACTCGTCTCTATGAGTCAGGGATTGAGGGGCATATCGCAATATGGTCAAGCGTGAAAGATATAGTGATTATAGTAGACCAAACAACCCGTGAGATCATAACAACCTACGTTGCGACAACGCCGCTACAGGGTTGGACACCGTTGAGTCCCTTTGACATCCCTGCTTGGCTTCTGAGATGAACGGTTGAAAGACGTTGCCACAGCATCAGAAAGGATGGAAGCATGACCGTGAGAGTGCGAGTCGTGCTTGGGACGATGGGACCCAGTTGGGAGCATGACTTTTGGGAACGGCATGATTTCCTGTATAGCTCGCGTGATTGCCCACAAGGAAAGTGGCAAACTTTGCAGGGTTCCTATCCGCTCATATTGGATAAAGATGAGAATTGCACACTTGTCTCGATGGAGCTTCTCTTGAGCTCAGCGTACTGGCAGGTTCAGGATGATCTCCGTGTCCCGCTCGCAGAATCAGGCCAGGTCTTTGTACAAGAGGACATTAATGATGCCAGGTCCCAAGCCTTCTTGACGAATCCTGGCTACACCGTTCTCTATACGCGGCTGGGGGCGGAGGAGGGTGAACGCGCCGTGCAGCATGTAGCGATTGCAGAACAGGTCGTGCTAGACATAGATCAGTCTGGTACGCTTGCAGGAGTCTGGCTACTGGATCTGCCCCCCGAAATCGCGGCGGCTCGACTTGGTTCGAGCACTGACGCCAGCGCAGGTTCGGGATGTGAGGGAGATATCGACTAAGGCTGTTGGTTTGGCCTCAGAGGCGCTAACGCTTGCATCGCCCAGCGGGAGGGGCGCGCAGGCCCGGTGACCTACCTGTACCACGACCACCTGGGCAGCACGGTGGCCAGCAGTGAGCAGGAGGGTATACGCTACTGGCCGTATGGCGACACGCGCGCGGGCGCCGTGAGCACGGCGTACCAGTACACGGGGCAGGAGCTGGACTCTGGCAGCGGCCTGTACTACTATCGGGCCAGGTGGTACGATGCAAGCAGCGGGCGCTTTATCCAAGCGGATAGCATCGTCCCGGCGCCGGGGAACCCGCAGAGCCTGAACCGCTATGCGTATGTGTACAACAACCCGCTGCGGTATACGGACCCCACGGGACATATCTCTAACAGTAACATCATGAGACTTTTTGGGGCTGGTTCCTGGGAGGATGTGCTCGCGGAGTTCAGAGTGGGGGGGCAACTAGAGGGCCGCTGGGGCTTTCTGGCATTACTCACTCGTATGTCCGCGCCAGGAGAGCTAATCACTGGGCCTATCAAGTCAGCCAATCTGTGGCGGTCCAGATCTGGGCCGCGCGATCGCTTTGACCATGGTCGTCCATATCCGTCAACAGACTCTATAGTAAGGACTATTAGCTCGGGGACTGTTGATGGTACGTTGACGCTGCTGGAACATCTTCCGAATGGCTCAGCTCGCCCCATCTCCCCTATTGAGGCTGGGAGCCAAGGAGATATCTGGGAGTCCGCTACGAGGGATAGTCGCGGTTGGATGCGAGGCCAAAGCGGGCACGTTATCGTCACGATGGATCCATACAAGGTAGATTCTGTGGGAGCGGTCCTGGATGCAGCAAGCCTTCTCTTGACCGGAATGGCTGCAGCAGGGACGACGGGAGGCTGGGCCATTGTGGCGGGAGTTATCGCGATTACAGGCGGGGCCAGAGACGTCTGGAGATTGATAGAGACCATTGAAAGCGAGGGAAACCCAACTGAAGTGGGATTGGCTGCTACCGATGTTGGTCTCGGTATGCTGAGTTTGCGCTATCAGTATTGGCCGGATTGTGTAAGCCTTGCAGTCAACCTAGGAAGCAGCCTTTATGTAGAGGTCATACGCTGATGTCCATAAGGGGGACCTGCCTTGTTGGCCTATTTGGCATTATCGGAAGCCTTTGGTGGATAGCTTCGAATTGGCGCATTTATCGAGATCCCAGCAAAGTCCATCGAGGGCACTGGCGGTATGGAGGCATGTATACTCGTATAATATGGTGGAATTGGTCACGTGGATGCAAAGAACTAACCAAGAAAGAAATAAGCGATCAGGCTCGAAAAGAAGTAACGGGAGGCATCCTGACTCTTTTAATCAGTATAGCTATCTTTGTCAGCTTTTGCATTATACGTGTTCATTAGGTCCGGCACTCGCTGATTCGCCACGATTGGCTTCTCCAGGCCGACAGTGGCGATGAGTACATCGCTCGTGCCCGCGCCGGGGAACCCGCAGAGCCTGAACCGGTACGCGTATGTGTACAACAACCCGCTCAAGTACACGGACCCGAGCGGGCATGATCCACTGGATAACGCGTGGCAGAGTGAGTTTCAGCGCGTGCATGGCCGCGAGCCCGCCGCCGAGGACATACTCATTCGTCTCTTCTCCATCGCTTTCCCCGACGAGTGGGACTGGTCGGCCTTCTATGATGCCAGAGGCGGCTATATTCCCGGCAGCCTGGAAAGAGTGTTTGTGGTCGAGAGGCCGATTGAGCGGACCTGGGAGGATATGCCCGGCGCGCTGGACCGCCTGGCAGGATGGTATGGCCGTGGCGAAAACAGGCTATACACGCGCGACATCGGCAGCCTCTTCGGCGGCCTACCCAATCGGTTCGAGACGCCCAGCGCGTGGTCGGCGGTGAGCGACGCCAACAACCCGATTCGCGTCTGGGTGTACCTCAACCGAACAGGGCTGCCGCCCTATCTCGTAGGTACCTCTGACAGCGATGCCAATGTCCATCATTGGGCCTGGTGCCTCACCATGGGGGCTGCGTATGGCCCTGGAGCCACCCTGATCAACACAGGGCGAGAGATCACCCAGTTCCGTGGGGACTGGCGCAACATGTGGTCGGACATTATGATCGGCACCCGGGGCGCGGGGCTTGGCCTCCACTTTCAGCTACTGGGGCTGAACGACAATACGCGTGCATGGCACCTTTTCATGTTTGACCGCTTTGTGTGGTGACTTTGGGGAGGCTAGTGATGGGTCTTGCTCGGACTTATAAACTATCGCTCACTTTTATAGCTCTGTTCATACTGATTGCTGCTTGCGGCCCATCGCCACTTGAGGAGGCAAGGGAGCTGGTGCCCATTGGCACGCCACGTGACGATGCCCTCCAGATACTGAGCGAGACCTCATGGTATCATCAGCCCTGCGGGTCGGACGTGGCCGTTCATGATCTGTTCTTTTTCGGCAGTCGCAAGTACGATAGGGCGGATGTGGTTATTGTGGAAAGTAGATCGGTAGAAGGAATCTTGATTGTCCGCCAGTTAGGTAGCTTTGAGCCCTATGCTTGGCAGACTGCCTATCGCGACTGCATTCAGCGTCACATGTTCGAGGATTAGCGGTCAGGGGTAGGGTGAGAACCCTGGTCGGCACCTGCGCATCGCCCAGCGGGAGGGGCGCGCGGGCCCGGTGACCTACCTGTACCACGACCATCTGGGCAGCGCCGTGGCCAGCAGCGAGCAGGAAAGCGCCCGCTACTGGCCCTATGGGGATGCGCGCACGGGGGACGTGAGCACGGCGTACAAATACACCGGGCAGGAGCTGGACGCGGCCAGCGGCCTTGTACTACTATCGGGCCAGGTGGTACGACGCAAGTATCGGCAAGTTCATCCAGGCGGATAGCATCGTGCCTGCGCCGGGGAACCCGCAGAGCCTGAACCGCTACGCGTATGTGTACAACAACCCGCTGCGGTATACGGACCCGAGCGGGCGGTTCGGTGACGACATGCACGTTCGTAGGACCCGTAGGCTCGCTATCGACGAAGGCAAGAACATCTTGATCATGATGTACGGCATGGATGCGGAGGTGGCGCAAGGAATTGCCACAGGAGTTGCCGAGCAGATCGTCGCCGGTAACAAGGCAGTAGATGCTCCAAGCCTCCATTGGGATACGTCTCTCAGGCCAGATCGTGGCAATCCCCACTTCTTGGCTCATGCTGCTGCTCAGGAGGAGATGGAGCGCTTTCTATGGGGCAGTGACAGGCTCGGCACCCCGGAAGAGTTCGGCCGAGTGCTTCATTCGATCCAGGACTACCATCGGCATCGCGGACGTGGATATACGCCAGCATGGGGTAGAGCTGGGATGCTTCAGTACCTATTGGATGTGGCCCAGCACGACGAGTCGTTTGATCTGGGTGCATTTCTTCTGCATGCGCCTCAGCCGGGCCATGGTGCTACCTCACTTCTCACGAGGTATGTGAGCAGAGTTCCTGGATTGGGGTTCCTGGATTGGTTGCTGGCCGAGCCCGATGCTCCGCTCGGGACCTATCCTGGAGATGCGGAAGCTATCGAAGAGACGGGCTATTGGATACGTCAGTACCTGATTCTGTGGTTCTCCTCTGCCACCCCCTCAACGACCGCAAGCGTTGAGATGCGGTAGATCGACGCCCTCTCACGTAACCGGCGAGTCGATAGGCTAGGAGGACACATAATGAACTCACATTCGTTGGGGAGCACGCGATCCAACAGGGAGCGAGGGAGGGGGCAACTCTGCCTTGGCTGTGGCGCTGCCATCGTCTTGCTGTTAGTCATCCTGAACCTCATAGTGACCGGAGTGCTCGGGGTTCCGGGCCTTGCTGTTCGCTTGGCAGAGAGGGCAGGCTGCACAGAAGCCGCACTGAGCCCGACGGTCGATGTGAACCCCCTTCTGTTGCCTCTTTGGCAAGAGGATGTCGAGACGATAGACGATGTTCTCGATGTTTCCCTGTTGTATCAGTCCCCCCATCTCAATCAGTTTGGCGCCTCGTATTACGAGACAGAACTGGATGTCTTCTTCAACTACGAAGATTATGACGGTGAGGCAGGATGGTTGTGTGAGTTCGTACATTCGCTGCTATCGAGAAACCAATCGGTGGTCTCGGTAAACGTCCGGGTCTATCCCGACGATGCCTGGGCTACTGAGGCATTCGAGCGGAGGTGTTCTGGCGAGCGCTGGGGTTTTGCACACCCTGAGATATTCGTAGACGGGCAGCAAGCGGATAGTGTTTACTGTTACTCATACGTCAAGAAGCTGTTTGTGGAGGATCAGTCGCTCGACGCTTGTTGGCCCTATCACAGTCACCACTGGTTCGTTGTTGTTCAGAAACGAAACATGGTGATCGAGATTGACGAGATCACCTGGACATCTCGTGTGCTCCACTTGCAGGAAGTGATTGATCGAGTAGGGGTGGTTCTGCGGCGGTGAAACTGAGGCTGTGGGCCGGTGACCTACCTGTACCACGACCACCTGGGCAGCGCGGTGGCCTCGGGCGACCAGGAAAGCGCCCGCTACTGGCCGTATGGAGAGAGTCGCGCCGGCGAGATCAATACGGCCTACAAGTACACGGGGCAGGAGCTGGACGCCGCCAGCGGCCTGTACTACTATCGGGCCAGGTGGTACGACGCAAGCATCGGCAAGTTCATCCAAGCGGACACGCTCGTGCCGGCGCCGGGGAACCCGCAGAGCCTGAACCGGTATGCGTATGTGTACAACAACCCGCTGCGGTATACGGACCCGAGCGGGCGCTACGGGCAAGATGTTCACGAATACTGGGCGGCATTGGTCATCACCAACATAGCGAAGCAAGTCCTCATGAGTGACTACGGGCTCAATCCTCTGGATGCCGAGACACATGCGAGTGGTCTAGCGAGGACTATCGCTGAAGCGAACCACGCGACCGACCGGCTCGTGTCGCTAGATAATTCCGCGTTACCGACCCACAGCAACGTGCACTTTCTCAGTCATCGACAAGCTCAGGGACTCATGGAGGGTACACTTCGCCAGTACGAACATGGTCAGCCGGCATCGCCAGCGGACTTTGGCAGGGCACTTCACGCGGTGCAGGACTATCACCGCCACAGAGGGCTTGGCTTCACTGCGATGAGCGGCAGATTCGGGCAGATGCAGTACTTGTGGCATGTGGTGTGCGACGGTGAGCAATTCGACTTCTTTGCGTTTCTGCTTGATGCGCGCAACTGGGGCCACCTTCAAGCTTCCGTCCGCGAGAAGGCTACTCGTCATCTGTTTCCGTCACTGTGGTCCCCGGCACTGAACCCCGATGCACCGCTTGGCAGCTATCCTGGAGATAACCTGATGATAGAAGAGACCGTTAGGTACGTAGGTGCATATGTTGCTCAGTTCTATGCCTGGTCGCCACCATCAGGATCTCGAAACAGGCATGGCGGGTCGTCCTCGTTAGGGAAATCGGTCATTTGGCACTAACAGAAGAAGAACGGGCATTGAGGATACATAATATGCCTAACGGTGAAACCAAAGAAGGCCAACTGAGTAGAACTGTTGCGAGGATTGGTGCGGAGCGTAAAATGAACCGACAGAGAGCATGTTGCGCCTTTCCATTGATGGTTCTGCTGCTCCTGGGCATTTTGCTGATAGCTATGATGCCCCGAATCCGAGATTGGGTAGCGGCCTGCGATAGCGAGATAGTAAGCTATCGACCACTAGATATGAGTAGCTTGACGCAGAGGATGGCAGGGAAGAGCACGAAAAGTGTTAGCGATCTCGTGGAGTCTACTGCCCTTTCGGATTGGAGCGTATCGCCGGATGGGCGCTACGCGCACCGCCGATTCGACTACGAAGAGAGTCGGGGCATCATATCCGTGCTCATGGAAGTAATTGGACACATTGAGAGCTTCAGCCGCGTTTCGGTAACGGTATATATCATGGATGACGCAGAGTCAGCCCGAGACTTGTATGAGGCATGGTGTGGACTCGGCGAGGCTAGTATGCCAGACGTATACAAGCGCCCCGATGCATTTATCCGCGGTGTTGAGGATGGAGTCGCCTACTGTGTCACATATCTCCGTGGGGACCAAGAAGATACGCTATCTTGGCGTTGCCTGCCATCAACGTATCATTGGGCTTCGGTTATGCTGCACCATGACAATTCGGTCTGGAGATTTGATGAGACGACGACTCGTCCTCGAGCGAATCGCATACAGGAAGTAGTGAATCAAGTGGCCGCTTCAATGCGAGGGCAATAGCCCGAGCTGCCACCCCAGCCGATGCAGCGCTACTGGCCCTATGGCGCCACACGCGCGGGCGCGGTGAGCACGGCGTACAAATACACCGGGCAGGAGCTGGACGCCGCCAGCGGCCTGTACTACTATCGGGCCAGATGGTACGACCCGTCGCTGGGGCGGTTCATCCAGGCCGACACGCTCGTGCCGGCGCCGGGGAACCCGCAGAGCCTGAACCGGTACGCGTATGTGTACAACAACCCGCTCAAGTACACGGACCCGAGCGGGCATGATCCACTGGATAACGCGTGGCAGAGTGAGTTTCAGCGCGTGCATGGCCGCGAGCCCGCCGCCGAGGACATACTCATTCGTCTCTTCTCCATCGCTTTCCCCGACGAGTGGGACTGGTCGGCCTTCTATGATGCCAGAGGCGGCTATATTCCCGGCAGCCTGGAAAGAGTGTTTGTGGTCGAGAGGCCGATTGAGCGGACCTGGGAGGATATGCCCGGCGCGCTGGAGCGCCTGGCAGGATGGTATGGCCGTGGCGAAAACGGGCTATACACACGCGATATCGGCAGCCTCTTTGGCGGCCTGCCCAATCGGTTCGAGACGCCCAGCGCGTGGTCTGCGGTGAGCGACGCCAACAACCCGATTCGCGTCTGGGTGTATCTCAGCTCAGCAGGTCTGCCACCCTATCTCATGGGTACTTCTGACCTCGATGCCAATGTCCATCATTGGGCCTGGTGCCTGACCATGGGAGCTGCGTATGGCCCAGGAGCCACCCTGATCAACACAGGGCGGGAGATCACTCAGTTCCGTGGAGACTGGCGCAACACGTGGTCGGACATCATGATCGGCACCCGGGGCGCGGGGCTCGGCCTCAGCTTTCAGCTACTGGGGATGAACGACAATACGCGTGCATGGCACCTTTTCATGTTTGATCGCTTTGTATGGTGACCTTATGGGAGGTTATTGATGAGTCGCGGTCAAATATACAAGCTGTTGCTCATTTCTGTGGCTTTGCTGATCCTCGTTACTGCTTGCCGCCCATCGCCGCTTGAGGAGGCAAGGGAGCTGGTGCCCATTGGCACGCCACGTGACGACGCCATCCGGATACTGAGCGAGACCGCATGGTATCATCAGCCCTGCCCCAACGTTATCACTATTGACGATCTGTTCTTTTTTGGCAGTCGCAAGTACGATAAGGCGGATGTGGTCATTGTACGCAGCGAACCCGTAGAAGAAGTCTTTATCCTCTACGACATAAGCAGCTTCGAGCCTTATGCTTGGCATGCTGCCTATCGCGACTGCATTCAGCGTCACATGTTCGAGGATTAGCGGTCAGGGGTAGGGTGAGAACCCTGGTCGCCACCTGCGCATCGCCCAGCGGGAGGGGCGCGCGAGCCCGGTAACCTACCTATACCACGACCACCTGGGCAGCACGGTGGCCTCGAGCGAGCAGGAAAGCGCCCGCTACTGGCCCTATGGAGATACGCGCGTAGGCGCCGTGAGCACGGCGTACCAATACACGGGGCAGCGCCACGAGGCCGCGCTGGGCTTGTACTACTACAACGCTCGCTGGTGGCGTTGGCCAGAGTGTTATGATTCAGACGAAATTGGAGAGTCCGCCTGAAGAAGTTAGTATCTTGGTTACAGGAGGACTCCATGGTCGGTACACGCAGACAGTTCAGCGCCGAGCAGAAGATCGCCGTCTTGCGGCGGCACCTGCTGGAGCACGTCGCCGTTTCGGATTTGTGCGACGAGTAGAGAGAGTACTCTCTCTCGGCATCCAG
>CAYZWT010000027.1:49461-51882 GCA_964482225.1 uncultured Anaerolineales bacterium | reverse complement strand
CGTCTTTCCTCTCTCCCTTGACAGGCGGCTCTTTTCTGCTTATAATCTGAATAACTGTTCAGATACTCAGAGGAGGCGCGCCATGCCGATTGACCATCCCGTTGGCCGCGAGCCCACGCCGCTGCCGGAGGATGTGCTGCTGGACATTGCCGACACCTTTGGCATGCTGGCCGACGCCACCCGCGCCCAGATCGTCTATATGCTGACCAAGCGCGAGTACAGCGTCAACGAGCTGGCCGAGTTCGTGCCGGTCTCGCCCTCGGCTGTCTCGCATCACCTGTCGCGCCTGCGGGCCGTGCGCCTGGTGCACACCCGCCGCGAGGGCAACCAGGTCTTTTACTCGATTGACGACGCCCACGTGGAGGCCCTCTTCCGCGAGGCGCTCTATCACCTGGACCACGTGCGGCGCAACCTGCCCGACCATCCGCGCCCGGCGGACCCGTCCCAAGAAAGAGAGACCCATGACTAGCCCAAGCCTCGCCGCTCCCACGGGGGATACCCTGCGCGCCAACAGCCTGTTCACACGCTACAAGGCGTTCCTGCTCTCTAAAGAGACCCTGTTTGCAGCCGCCAACACCCTGTTCCTGCTCCTGGGCCTGATCCTGCAACTGGCCGGGCAGCCACAGCTCGGCCGGTGGTCGTACCTGCTGGCTGCCGTGATCGGCGGCACGCCCCTGTTCATCTATTCGGCCCGGGGGCTGTTCATACACCGCGACATCACCGCCGGCGTGATGGCCTCCTCGGCCATGATCGCCGCCATCGTTGTGGGCGAGTATAGCGCCGCCGCATTGGTGGTGTTCATGTTCACCATTGGCGAATGGCTGGAGAACCTGACCGTGGCCCGCGCCGATAACGCCCTGCGCGAGCTGGCCAGCCTGGTGCCCACCGTCGTCACCCTGGTCGAGGGCGACGACCTGCGCCAGGTTCCCATCGCTCAGGTGCGGCCGGGACACAATATCCTGGTGCGCAGCGGCGAGCGTATCGGGGTGGATGGTCGCGTGCTACAGGGGCGAGGCTCGGTGGGCCAGGCCGCCATCACCGGCGAGTCGTTGCCGGTGGAAAAGCAACCCGGCGACGCTGTGTATGCGGGCAGCCTGAACGAGCTTGGTTCGCTAACTATCGAGGTGACCGGTGTGGGCGAGGCGACCACCCTGGGGCGCATCGTGCAGCTCGTCCGGAGCGCCAAGGCCAGCCAGGCGCCGGTGGAGCGCATCGCCAACCGTTACGCCCGCTACCTGGTGCCTCTTACGTTTGTCCTGGCCGGTCTCGTTTGGTGGCTCAGCGGCGAGATCATGCGGGCCGTCACCGTACTGGTGGTGGTGTGCCCCTGCGCCTTGGTGCTGGCCACGCCCACGGCGGTGGCCGCCGCCATCGGCAACGCGGCCCGGCGCGGCATCCTGGTCAAGACTGGCGGCGACATGGAGCGGGTCGGCCAGGTGGATGTGGTGGCTTTTGACAAGACCTCGACCCTGACCATAGGCGAGCCCCGGGTGCGCGCCGTGGTTCCCCTGGATGGTCGCGATGAGGCCGCGCTGCTGGCGTTGGCCGCCACCGTCGAGCGCCACAGCGAGCACCCCATCGGGCGGGCGATCGTGGCCGAGGCTGAGGCGCGCCAACTCAGTCTGGGGCAGCCCACGGACTTTGAGACCCTGCCCGGCGCCGGGGTCAGCGCGCTGGTGGATGGGCAGCGCCTGCTGCTGGGCACGCCGGCCCTGTTGCAGGAGCGCCAGGTGGCCTGGGGCGAGGGCCATGCGAGCCTGGCCGCCGGGCTGGAGCAAAAGGGGCAGACCGTCATCGCCGTCGCCATTGGCGATGCGCCCGCCGGCTTGATCGCTCTGGCAGATACGGTGCGGCCCGATGCCCGCGAGACCATCGCCCAGCTCAAAGCGCTGGGCGTGGGCCAGATCATTATGATCACCGGCGACAACCCCCGGGTGGCCGCCGCCATCGCCGAGGAGCTGGCTGTGGATCGCTACTATGCCGAGGTGCTCCCCGAACGCAAGCTGGAGATCGTGCGCGAGTTGCAGGCCGAGGGCAAGCGGGTGGCCTTTGTGGGGGATGGCGTCAATGACGCCCCGGCCCTGGCCGCCGCCGATATCGGCATCGCCATGGGGCTGAGCGGCACGGATGTGGCGCTAGAGACCGCCGACATCGGCCTGATGCAGGACGAGATCGGGCGGGTGCCCCAGGTGATTGATCTCTCGCGCAGCACCATGGTGATCATCAAGCAGAACGTGGCCTTTTCCCTGGCGTTCAACCTGCTCTCCCTGGTGTTGGGCGGCCTGGGGACCATCGGCCCGGTGGTGGGCGCCATCCTGCACGAGGTCTCTTCGGTGCCCACCCTGGCCAACTCGGCGCGACTGATCAACAAGAGGTACGATGGGGGGAGGGCGCGACGGTAGGGGCAAGGCATGCCTTGCC
>CAYZWT010000027.1:0-49361 GCA_964482225.1 uncultured Anaerolineales bacterium | reverse complement strand
ACGTGTACTCTCAGCGCTTGAGACGCCGCGCCAACATGCCCCAGAGCTGCTCCCACTCGTGGATGCGCAGCGCCCGGGCGCAGGCCAGGTAGGCCAGGATCGCCAGCGTGCTGGGCGCGCCCGTGAGCACGACCTTGCCCAGCAGGCCCCCCGGCGCCCAGGGCAGCAACAGCCGGTAGCTGGCATAGGCCACCAGGGCCACCGCCAGCGAGGCCGCCAGGGCTTGCAGCGTCGTGCGCCCTAGCCGATAGCCCCCCAGCCCGTCAAAGCGGCGCGAGAATAGCGCCAGCATGATCAGGGCGTGGGCCCCAAGCTGCACCGAGTTGGCCGCCACCAGCCCCAGGAATCCCCACCCAAACAGGAACGCTAGCGACGGCCCCACCGCCAGATAGATCGCCACGGCGATAATGCCCACGATCACCGGCGTGCGGGTGTCCTTTTGCGCGTAAAAGGCAAAGACCAGGGGCAGGTCAATGGCGGCAAAGGGCAGCCCGATCAGATAGATGCGCAGCGCCTGCCACGATTGGGCCGTGTCGGCGGCGGTAAAGACGCCGTGCTCAAAGATCAGTTCGATCAGCGGGCGCCCCAGGGCCAGCAGGCCCGCCGCCGCCGGCAGGATCACCACCAGCACCAGGCGCAGCCCCCGGAAAAAGGTCCGCTTGAAAGCATCCAGCTCGCGCCTGGCGTCAATCTGCGAGAGGGTGGGCAACACCGCCAGCGAGATCGCCATGGAGACCAGCCCCAGGGGAAGCTGGATCAGAAAGGTGGCCTTGTTCATCCAGGTGATGGCCTCCGGCATGGTGCGCGAGGCCAGGTTGCGGTCAATGACGATGCCCAGGTTCTGGATGACAATGCTCACCACCACGGGCGCATACAGGATCAGGATGCGGCGCACCACCGGGTGGCGCCAATCCAGCCGCCAGCGCAGCCGCACGCCGCGCATGCCCGGAAGCTGCACCAGCAACTGGCAGGCCGCCGCCGCCACGATCCCAAGGCTCAGGGAGTAGATATCCAGCCGCCGGGCCAGCAGCACCACGGCCACGATCACGCCCAGGTTGTGGGCGGGCGCGCCCATAGAGGGGTACACGAACGCCTTGCGGGCATAGTGGTAGGCTTGCAGGATGCCCGAGATGCCATAGATCAGGATGGCGGGCACGATCAGGCGCAGCAGCATCGTGGTGGTGGCCAGCAGCTCGCTGTCGAATCCACCCACCAGCAGGGGCGCGATCCAGGGGGCCGCCACGCCCAGGAAGAGGGTCACCGCCAGGAGCACCGCCCCCGCCAGCGAGAGCAGGATCGAGAGCACGTCCTCCAGCTCGGCGTGGCGGTCGTCGCCCTCGGCGGCATACTCGCTGAGCACGGGCACCAGGGCCGCGCTCAGCATGCCGCCCACCAGCAGCTCGTAGACCATCTTGGGCACGGCGCTGACGGCGTCAAAGGCGCTGGTGGCCCCGCTGGCGCCAAAGGCGCCCGAGATGACCGATTCGCGCACCACGCCCAGCACCCGCGAGGCCACGTTGCCCAGCGAGTTGATGCCCGCCGCCCGCATCAGGCCGCCGGTCTCCGCAGCGCCCGGCGTGGCGCCGATCACGGGCGGCGAAATGGCGCCCAGCGGGGCCTCGGTTGGCTCGATCTGCGGCGCCTCGGTCACATCATCTCGGCCAGCAGGGTGCGCATGGCGGCAAAAACCTCGTCCAGGTCTTGCTCGCTGACATAGCCCATGTGCCCCACGCGGATCATGTCAACGGAGGGATCGCGGCCCGAGGCGCACACGATGTCATAGCGGGTGCGCAGCTCGTTCAGCATCCACTTGGTATCCAGCCCCTCGGGCAGGGTCAGGGCCGTGACGGTATTCGAGCGCACGCCCTCGGCGGCATAGAGGTTCAGCCTGGCCTCCACCGCCAGGCGGCGGCAGTATGCGCCGATGCGCCGGTGGCGCTCGTGAACGGCCTGAACACCCTCTTGCATCAGGGTCTCCAGCCCGGCGTGCAGCGCGTATAGGGCGGGCACGTTGGGGGTGGAGGGGGTCTGGTTGCGCCGGGCATAGCGCCGGGCGTCGCCCAGGTCAAAGTAAAAGCGCGGGCAGCGGGCCTGCTCATAGGCTTGCCAGGCGCGCTCGTTGAACGAGATGAACGCCAGCCCTGGGGGGGCCATCCAGGCCTTTTGCGAGCCCGCCACCGCCACGTCAATGCCCAGCTCGTCCTGGGGCATCCGCAGGGCGCCCAGCCCGGAGATGGAATCCACGATCAAGAGGGGCCTGGGCTCGGCCTGGCGCACCACCCGGCAGAGGGCCTCCATCGGGTTGGTCACGCCCGTCGAGGTCTCGTTGTGGGTGATCAGCACGGCGGCAAAGGGGCCCTTTTCGGCCAGCAGCGCGCCCAAGGCGGCGGGGTCGGCGGCCTGGCCCATGGTGACGTTCATCCAGGTGACGTCCATGCCATAGCGCTCGGCGATGGCGCCGAACCGCTTGCCGAACACCCCCAGGTTCACGGCCAACACCCGATCGCCGGGGGAGAGGGTGTTGACCAGGGCGGCCTCCATGCCGCCCGTGCCGGAGGAGGTCAGCACAAAGAGGTCCTGCTGGGTCTCGAAAAAGAGCTTGAGCCAGGCGACCACCTGGCCGTAGAGGGCCTCGAACTCGGGGCCTCGGTGGTCAATCATCTGGCGGTTCATGGCGGCCAGCACATGGGGCGGCAGCGGCGTGGGGCCGGGTACACGCAGGTTCATCGTTCACCTCCTCGCGTTGCTACGGGGGTGCGAAGGCGCGCGCGGGGCAGGCCGATGCGCGCAGCCGTTCGCCGGGCATCGGCGCCCGCCTTTCGTTGCCGCTATGATAGCGCGGGCGGCGACGCGCGCCAAACGGCGCAGATTGGGGCGATGGTGAGTAAGGGCGAGGCCTGCCTCGCCCTTACCGTTTCGTCACGTTCGGCGCGCCCCTACCTCTACGCGCTATAGCTCCGCCAGCCCTCGGAAGGTCTCGGCGGCCTGCGGGCTCTCGGCCAGGGCCAGGTAGAGGACCACCTCCAGGGTGGCATCCCCCTCCAGGGTGACGTGATCGTACAACTCGAACAGTCGGCCATAGTGGCCGTTGTCCACCAGGGCCAGCTTGCCCTGCGGGCATACGCCCAAAGCGCTGCGGCCGCTCTGGGGCTCGGTCAGCAGGCCCCAGGTGGTGTGGGTGTGCCAGTTTGACCAGGGGCTGGGCAGGTGGCGCGCCCGCTCGCCCTGCAGCACCAGTTGCTCCAGGGCAGCCCCCAGGCGCAGGGCCGCGACGCCGCCGATGACCACCTGCTGGCGGGTGGGCCGCAGGTTCTCTAGGCGATAGACTACCTTGAGCACCGGCGAATCGCCCAGCGTCATATAGTCGTAGGACACCAGCAGGTCGTGCAGCTCTTTGCGCTGCGGGCGCGCGCTCAGGCGTACCCCCCGCCAGGGCAGGCCCTGGGCGTCGGTCACGGACACTGCCTCTGCCGCCCAGGCGTCATCCACCAGGCAGCCGTGGGAGCCCTGGTCGCCGTGCATGCGCAGGTTGAGCTGGATGCCGCCATACCAGGGATATTCGTAGCAGTAGCCGCGCGGCGTGGGGAAGGGGCTCTCCAACATCTCTTGGCCCTGCCAGAGCCAACTGATGGCGCTGGGGCCAAAGGTGGGCGCCACGGTCAACTGCGTCGCGCCGTTGTCCACCGTCCAGACCGCCTGCCCCTGGGCCTCGCCCTGGGCCACATGCACATCGCGCCGCGTACCCAGGCGCAGCACGGCAAAAGGCGCCACGCCCACGCTCGTGAGCAGTTCCAGGTGCACCGCGCCCTGGGCGCTGCCAACGGCCTTGGGCGCCGCCAGCGTCGCCGGCTGGCGCAGCGAGCGCTCGCGGCTCAGCTCGCCCACGGCCAGGGTGGCAGGCTGCGGAGCCAGCCCCGCGCCCTCGATGCGCACCTCGCCATCCAGCTTGCGCACCGAGACCGAGTCCACGATCAGGTCTGACGTCACGGCGTCATCCACGGTGGCGAGCACAGGGCGTTCCAGCCGGGCATGGGCCACGGGCCGCGTCTCCAACCGGGGCGGCTCCTGGCCCCGGGCGGCGTTGCCCGCCCAGTGAACCAGGTGCTCGCGGGCGGCGCGCCAATCGCCGCTGCCCGCCCAGAGGGCGTAACGCATCAGCGGCGAGCGCTCGCCCGGCGCCACGTTCAGCAGCGGGCTGTGCAGGCAGAGCGAGTAGGTATGCTCCACCCAGGCCACGCCCGGCGCCCAGGCCACGCCGGCGGCGGCGCCCTGTTGCTGCGTGGCAATCCACGGCTCGGCATAGGCCTCGGGGTCGCGCGGGGCGTCGTCGCCATGCTTGGGATACAGGTTCGCAGGGGCCTGCACATAGCCGGCCTGCAGCGGCGTGGTGAGCAGCGCCCTGTTCTGGTTCTGCCAACGGGTCCGCAGGGCGAGGCGCCGCGTAAAGGGCTCGGCGCCGCGGTTCTCCAACTGTTGTTCGACGGTCACCAGGCCATCCGCCGCTAACGCCACCGCCAACTCCAGGCGCGTATCGGGATAGAACTGGGGTTCCGCGGACATGCGCACCACGGCCCGGCCGTCGCGCTGCTCCAGGCGCAGATCGAAATGGTTCTTGTCGAAATCGCCAGGATAGTAGGGCGGCCCCACCAGGGGCAGCGCGGTGAGCAGGTTGATCTGGCCTTCCTTGTGCTCCAGGCTGATGCTGCCGTTGCGCGCCGCGACGTTCAGGCGCACCGTGTCGGTCTCCAGCCGCACCGAGTCGCCCGCATGGTGGGCCAGCACGCCGCCCGCTGCCAGGCAGAACAGGGTGAGATCCTCTTTGAGGGGCTTGGCGGCGTCCCCCTGGGGGGCCAGCCGCGCATGGAGCGTATGGACCCCCGCCTGGGCCGCCTGCACGGTCACAGGCAGCCGCAGGTAGCCTTTGGCCTCCAGCGTCACCTGTTGCTCGCGCCAGTCCACCGTCACGCCCTCGGGCGGCATCAGGGTGAGCGTGCCCGCGAGGGGCGCGTCCAACTCGCTGTGCAGCGCCAGCCCCAGGCTCATGGGGCAGCCGGGGGCCATGGTCACCGGCTCCGGCTCGATGCCCAGGCTCAGCGGCTTGCGGGGGCGCATGCCGGAGAACAGCTCGACCTCGTCATGATCCAGGCTGACGATCGAGCGCACGGCCGGCGCAGAGCCATCCAGCTTGGCCTTGGGCGCCTTGTCCGTCACCTTGACCTGGGCCACATGCTCGACGCTCAGGCCCGGCGGCACGACAAAGCCCTCGCGGTGGTCTATCTCCAAACCGTCGGCGCCCAGGGCGTGGATGTGCACCCGCAACGGCTCGGCCCGCTTGTTCTGGATGCGCCAGCGGATCGTTGCCTCGCTGCCCTGCAACGGCTCCAGATCCTGGGCGATGGCCGCCACCGCCACCTCGTCGGTCTCGATGGCGCAGGGGGCCAGGGCCTCGCGATCGATCCAGATGGTCAGCGACTCGCCATCGGCCTCCCAATGCTGGGTATAGACCTTGAGGCCCTCCCAGCGCTGGTCGTCGGGCGTCTGCTCGATCTTGCGCACATAGTTGGCGTACCAATCGTGGCGCGCAAAGAACGGCTTGGCCAGGGGCATCTGGAGCGCTCCCGGCACAAAGTTCTCCATCCACACGGCGGAATCGGGCCGCCAAAAGTGGCCCGTCCGCTTGTAGGCGGGCACCGACTTGAAGTTGGCCGACCAGGTGCCCAGGGTCTGGCGCGCCCAGCCCTCTTGCACCGAGCGCTCGATGGTGGCCGTCAGCAGGCGGCGCCCGATGGAGCGCCCGTGATAGTCCGGGTGCACATTCAGCAGGCCCAGATAGCCCGCGCCATACAGGCCGCTGGGCCAGGGGGTGTTCTCCATAAAGGTGCAATAGCCCACGATCTGGCCGCCGGCCTCGGCCAGATAGATCACCAGGTTGCGCTCTTCTTCCACCCACTCGCGCACGAGCTGAGTGGTAAAGGGGATGCCCTCGGTGAATCCCCCGGGCCAGCCGGGGTTGCTGGCGTTGAACAAAGCGGCCACGCCCTCACAGTCGCGGTCGATCTCCATTGGGCGGATGGTTACATCAAACATAGCAGTCTCCTTGGCAAGCGCATGACGCGGAAGCAGAGCGGTATTATAGGATCATGCCCTATATCTGTCGAAACCAGCGCACCATCCCGCCTTTTTCCCGCGCAAACGCCAAGCCGCAGGACGAAAAGGGCCTCCGGCCCAATTGCGCTGCCGAGGCGCCCGCAATCTCCCTGTATAGCCATTGAATGCCGCCGTATTCTCTGCTATGCTTTGGTTGCACATGATTTGCAGGCGAACCCGACAGTGGAAGAGGAGCAGCATGAGGATCTTGATGGTGAGCCACGGCTATCCGCCCACGGTGAGCGGCGTGACCCTGGTGGTGCAAAAGCTGGCCCGCGCCATGGTGCGGCGGGGCCATAGCGTCTGCGTGGTGACCTCGTCCGAAACGCGAGAGCCCTACGAGGACGACGACGAGGGGGTGCACCTGGTGCGGCTGCACGCGGCGCCCAATCCCCTCTGGCAGGAGGGGCCCATCCCGTATGCCAGCCACAAGGAGATGGAGGAGCTGGCCCACGATCACGCGCCCGATATCATTCATAGCCACGATTCGGGCCTCCTTGGGTTACAGGCCCAGCGTGTGAGCGACGATTGTGGCGTTCCCTTGCTGGCCACCTGCTACTATGTGCCGCGTTTTCTGGCGCGCCACCTGGCCCTGTCGCGTGAGCCCAGCGACGTGGTGGAATCGCTGGTGTGGAGCATCGCCACCTGGTTCTACAACCGGCACGATCATGTCGTTTTTGCCACCCAGGCGCATCGCGAGAGCTTTTTCGAGGCCGGGCTGCACGCCCCCACCACGATCATCTCCAACGGGGTGGACATCGGCCGCTATCGCCCGCAGCCGGGGCATGCCGGCGAAGGTCGGGAGATCGCCGAGCGTTACCATCTGCCGGAGGGCAAGCGCATCCTGTTCGTGGGGCGGCTGGCCAAAGATAAGGAGATTGACATATTGATCAAGGCGATGGCCACCGTGCGCCAGGCGTGTGATGCCCACTTGTTGATCGTCGGGCGGGGGGATTATCGCGAGCACCTGGAGCACAAGATCGAGGAGCTGGATCTGGGGGGCTGCTGTCATCTGCTGGGCTTTGTGCCCGAGGCGGATATGCCGGCGCTCTATCGCGCCGTGGATCTGTTCGCCATCGCAGCCACCACCGAGGTGCAGAGCCTGCCTACGCTCGAAGCCTGCGCCACCGGATTGCCTGTGGTGGCAGCCAATGCCCTGGCTCTGCCCGAGCTGGTGCACGATGGCATCAACGGCTATCTGGCGCAGCCGGGCCGCGCCAAGCAGTTCGGCCAGGCCTGTGCGCGCATCCTGTGCGACCCGGCGCTGGCCCGCGAAATGGGAGTCGCCAGCTTGCGCATCGCCCAACCCCACGACGAACAAGAGACCTTTGCGGCCTATGAGCGCGCCTATGAAGGCTTGGTGGATGGGGGACGCGGGGCGACGATGTGATCTCGCAGGCATAGCAAGAGAGTGTCCGGACCGCGTTAGGATGGAGGGCGGGGAATAGAGTAAGTGGCGTTGGCCCTCATGTGCTGTAACGATATGCCACGGCCTGGGCCGTGCGCGGTCTCGGACACTCTCGTCTCGATAGAGGAACTCTATCTGCCAGCATTATAACTAATATGACCAAGTTTGTCAAGATCAAGAGAGGGCAAAAGCGCGTCCCTCGGGAGTCCTCTCGCCCTACGCGGCCCGCAGGAGGGCCAGGGCCTCTGGCAGATCGGCCAGGCGCTCCAGCACCAAATCCGGGCGCTCGCCGCCCCGGCGCTTGTCGCGAACCTCGATGGTCAAGGCAGCGGCCATGCCCACGGCGTGGGCGCCATCCACATCGGCAGTGGGCGTATCGCCCACGTGCAGCGCCTCGCCAGGCGCCGCGCCCAGGGCGCGCAGGGTCAGCAGAAATGCCTGCGGGCGCGCCTTGCTGACCCCCGTCTCGTTGGAAAAGGTCAGCCAGTCGAACAGGGGCCGCAGGCCGACTTGCGCCATGAACTGGCGCAACACGCGCCCGGGGGTGGCCCCCGTGTCCGAGATCAGGCCGATGGCCAGGCCCCTGGCGCGCAGCGCCCGTAATGTCTCCACCGCCTTGGGCACCAGGGGCGGGGGACTCGCCATGTGCTCCGTCTCCCAGCGCCGCAACACCCGGGCCCAGATCTCGGGCCGCAGCGCGATCCCCAGCGCATCCAGGGTATCGCTCAACAGCGCGGCGGGGGGCAGCCCCCAGCCCTGGGCCATGCCGGACAAAAAACGGCGCCAGCTCGCATCGTAGGCGGCCTGGATGCGCTCAGGCGCCAGGCCGGGCAGCCGCTCGGCCAGGGCCGCCACGCGCATGGGCGCTGCGCTGTGGCGGTCGTTCACCAGGGTGCCCCAGAAATCCAGCGTGATGGCCTTGAGCATGGTCAATCCTCTATTCCTGGGTCGGCACTCGGGCTCTCGCGGCGTTGCGCCGCTCTCCTCGCCAGGCGCGCTTGCAGAGAGCTGAGCCTGCCCAGCGGGCCTGTGAGGCGTCCCTGGATGCGCGACTCTGCCAGCGCTGCCAGCAAGCCCCGCGCGTCGCGAAAGGGAGCCATCTCGACATAGGCCAGGCCCACATCGCAAGCGCGATGGGCATCGCTGCCCGCTCCCACGGGCAGGCCATGCTCGCGGGCCAGCGCCGCCGCCCTGCGGTTCACATGGTTGCAGAGCGCTCGCGCATTATAGCCTTCCATCAGATCCACCAGGGGCAGCACGGCCTGCAACGCCTCAGGCGCCAGGGTCGAGCCGCGCAGCCGGTCGGTGGGATGGGGGATGTAGACCAGGCCGCCCTGCTGGTGGATGCGCTCGATGGTCTCGCGCGGCGAGAGGTGCGGCGGGATGAGCTCTTGCAGAAACAGGCCAATGATCTCGCCCCGGCTGGTGCGGATCTCTTCGCCAATGATGATGGCGCCAGGGGCCAGGGCTGCCGTCTCACGGGCGCCCTCGATGGCGTCATGGTCGGTGATGGCCATGGCGCCCAGCCCGCGTTTGGCCATCCAGTACACCAGCTCCTCTGGCCGGGCCAACGAGTCTTGGGAATAGTGGCTGTGAACGTGGAGGTCAACCTTCAAGGCAACGCCCTCCTGGATTGCGAGCCCACGTGGCCCCAGTATACGCAGCGAGGGGATGCGTGTCGAACGGGTTATGTCCCTGGGGGTTTGGCCTTGCCCGGTTGTCCCTCGATCCTGGCGGTGCCTTTTTCGTACTGCAACCTTGACACCCAGCCCCGTCTGAGGCTATGATGCAGTCAGATTCGAGACTTGTATCGCCCCGGCGGGCGGGAGATGCATATATGAAGCGAGGCGCCATCGCGCTGCTACTGATGCTATTGTGTGTGTGGCTGGTTGGCTGCCAGGCCATCTCTGAGGCGGTGCGCGGCGAGCTGGAAACGATGTCTCAGTCCAGCGAACGTTCTGCCGAGATCGAAACGGTCGCTGCCACGGTGTCTGTGCCTACGCCCATGCATACCCCTATCCTGACGCCCACCCCGCGCGGCCGGGGGGCGGCGCCAGCGCCCACCGCAGACCAAGTCGCGACGCCCATGGTCCAGGAGCCTACCCCAGAGCCGGTCGGGGACCTGCGCCAGGAATGCGTCCTGCTCTGGGACCTGATGCTCGCGGGGCAAAACCTGGTGGACGAATGGCACCTCTGGATCGCTGAGGACCCCCCTTCACCACAGGCCCATGAGCTCAAGCTGGAGCAATTTGCGCGGCGCTGGGAGTCTCACGCCAACCGGGCCGCGCAGGTGGGGGTAGAGCCGCGCTTTGAGCCGATTCGCGAGGCCTATGTGGAGGCGGTCAGGACCTATTGGGGGAGCGCGCTCTTGGCGCTAGAGACCCTGAAGCGCAGCGACCAACGCACCGGCCCGCAGGCAGAGGAACTGGCGGAGAGGGCCAACGGCCTCTGGTTGCTGGCCTACGACCAAATTGATGCTCTATGCAGCCAGGCCCAGGCGGGCGAGGCCCCGCTGCCCACCGTCGCCGCCCCCAAGGTCCCTCAGGCCACTGCCGCGCCCTAGAGAGCCTTAGCGGCGCTGGAACTGGCGGTCGCTCTCAACCGGCGCCGGCTGGCGCTCGTTGAGGATCTGCCCATCCGCCATCTCGTAGGTGTAATCCACATACTCGCGCATCACCGGATCGTGTGAGGTCATCAGCACGGTCACATCTTCGTGCCGGACGATGTCGCGGAACAGCTCCATGATGGCGCGGCCAGAGACGCTATCTAGCTCGCCGGTGGGCTCGTCGGCCAGGATCAGGCCGGGCCGCGTGGCCAGGGCGCGCGCGATGGCCACACGCTGCTGCTGGCCGCCTGAGAGCTCCTGCGGGCGATGCCTGGCCCAGCGGGTCAGGCCCACCAGATCCAGCACCTCCATGACCCTTTGGCGCCTTCCGCGCCGAGACATCCCGATCAGGCGCAGAGGCAATTCGACGTTCTCTACGGCAGACATGGTGGGCATGAGGGCAAAAGACTGGAACACGAACCCCAGGCGATGCCGGCGCAGGTTGGTCAGTTTGTTGTCCGAGAGCCCGGAGATATCCTCGCCAAAGACGAACACCTGCCCGGCAGTGGGGTGATCCAGCCCGCCGATGAGGTTCATCAGCGTGGTCTTGCCCGAGCCCGAGCGCCCCATGAGCCCGACGAACTCGTGCGGCAGGATCTCGATGTTGACGCCGCGCAGGGCATGCACCTCGTTGTGATCCACACGGAATACCCGTGTGACGTCAATGGTCTTGACGATGGTTTCATCGTAAGAGTCTGTCACTTGTCATCCTCTGCTCTACCGCTCTGGTTGGGTCGCTTGAACAGGTTGCGCAGCCCACGGCTGGCGTCATTCACCCGCAGCCGCCAATCGCGCGAGCGGGTCTGGGGGCCCCATGTCTCGGCCACGTCAGAAAGGCGCGCTGCCTGGGCCGTGGTATCGTTCAGGCCCACGGCCGGGCGGATCAGGATCCCTTCTTCGGTCAGATCCACCTGGGCCCGATCCGAGATGCCCAGGTGCTCCAGAAACTCGCGAGGGAGCTGCAATCGCCCGGCATAGTCCAGCACCACGTATTCGTGATAAGCGACCTCGGAGTGGGCGTGTTGCCCTGCATCACGGCCCTGGCCATCGGGGGCGGACTCGCCGTCCTCGCCATCGCCCTGCTCGGCGCGCAGGCGGCGCACCCGCTCGCTGCTGGTGCGCCCATCGCGGATGGTCACCACCCTGTCCACCTGGCTCGATGCGCGCACATCATGGGTCACCATGACGACGGTGAGCCCATAGTTCTCGTTCAGGTGACGCAGCGTATCCATGATGGTCTGGGCCGTGGCCGTATCCACCTCGCCGGTGGGCTCGTCGGCCAGCAACAACACGGGCTTGTTGGCCAGCCCCACGCCGATGGCGGTGCGCTGTTGCTCGCCGCCGGAGAGCTGCGAGAGGCTATGCTGGCGGCGCTCCCAGAGGCCCACGGCTTCCAGCAACTCGCGAGACCATTCGTGGCGCTCCTGGGCCGACATGCCGGCCATCAACATCGGCAGCTCGACATTCTCCTGCACCGAGAGATAGGGGATCAGGTTGCGCGAGGGCTGCTGCCACACGAAACCCACCTTTTCGCGGCGATAGCGGGTCAGGGCAAAGACAGACAGCTTGAGCAGGTCCTGTCCGTCCACGATAGCCTTGCCCGCCGAGGGGCGGTCGAGCCCGCCCAGGATATTCATCAGGGTAGATTTGCCGCTGCCGCTGGGGCCGATGACGCCCATGAACTCGCCCCGATCTACCATGAGATCCAAGCCCTGCAACGCGACCATCTCCAGATCCTGCACTTTGTAGATCTTGACCAGGTTGTCGCACAGGATCATCGGGCCATTTGATGTCATCACGAGACTGCCTTTTCGAATGTCACTGCTGCATGCATCTGATTGCGCTACCGCCTCTACTGTCCGACGACGACCTGCCCTTCCTCCAGCCCTTCGAGAATCTCGATACGCTCGACCCCCTGGATGCCCAGGCTCACGTCCACACGGCGCTCGACGCCATCCTCTTGCACCACGACGAAACTGCGCCCGGCAAAGGTGCGGATGGCTGCCGGCGGCAGCCAGAGGGCATCCGTCTTTTGCGCCACGGTGACATCCGCGCGCGCCAGGTCGCCCGGCTTGAGGCTCAGGCCCTGCGGGTCGAACGAGATGCGGGTCTTGCGGTCGGTAACTTCTAGCGACGTGCCGCCGCCCCGGCCATAGGGGTAGGGGAGCTGATAGATCTCGCCGGGCACCACCTGGTTCGGGTGTTGCGAGAACACGAGTTCGACGACCATCCCCTCGGCCAGGCGCTCGAGCTGGGCGGTCGTCGGTTCGGCTGTGATCTCGACCTCGGACTCGTCCGAGACCACGAACACCGTGGCATAGGCGTTCACTTCGCGGCCCTCTGTGGCGTTGATCGAGGCGACCCGGCCACTGATCGGGCTGACCACCTGGGTAGCCTCGACCTGGGCTTGCAGCCGCTCGACGGTCAACCGGTTGCGTTCGACGGCGCTGAGAAGTTGGGTATCCACCGTCTCTCTGGCGCGGGCGATCTCGTCCTCTGCCATCGAGATCTCGAGCCCCTTGATCTCCAAGTCGAGTTCGGCGTCGCGGCGGCGTTGAAGGGCCTTTTCATAGTTGGCTTGCAAGGTCAGCAGCTCTTCTTCGCTCGGGCCGGCCAGCAGCTTTTGCAGGGTCAGCTCTTCGATGCGTAGAGCCTCTTCCGAGTTGTTTACCGAGGCCTGTGCCTGATCGCACGCGGCGCTGGGCACGCCACAGGTGGCGTCGCGCCTGGATTGATCGGCCCAGAGGGAGTTGCGCGCCCGCTCGACCCGCCGCTGGGCGATCTCGAGATCCTCAGGGCCGGGCCCCTGGCGCACCGCAGCCAACCGGGCGGCAGCCAGCCGTATATCCATGTCCAGGCCGCTGAGGGCCTCTTGCATCTTGGTGAGCTGCAACCGCCGGATCTCTTGCTGGCCCTCCAGGGTAACAACCCGATCCTCCTGGGTTTCTGTGGAGCGGCGCAGGTTCAGCTCGGCGGTATCCAGCTCGATCTGAGCCTGGGCGAGTTGTCGCCTGAGGTCTTCATTCTGTAGCTCGGCCAAGAGCTGGCCTTGTTCTACGATCTCGCCGCGCTGCACCAGTACCCGATCCACACGCCCGGCCGCCCGAAAGTAGAGTTCCTCCTCGACCACGGGCGACACCCGCGCCGTAAAGGTCAGGTCGTCAACCACCTCGCCGCGTCGCACGGTATATGTCGTCTGTGCAGATACCGGAGGGGGCGGAAGAGGTGTAGGGGTAGGTTCCTCTTTGCCGGACGAGGTGACAGCGGTACACCCTGCGATAGCGATCATCGCAACGGCCAAGATGGCCAGGATCAGGGCTCGGGGTTTGGACAGCATTACCTATACTCCTGTCTCGGAAACTCGGATGAATTGGTTTCTCAACCAAAGCAACGACTCTGCACGGTGGGAGAGTTGCCGAAGGCTACACAATCCTCATGCAGAGCCACGATTCCGTTCGGGCAACACCATTGTCATACACGGGCCTTATGATATACCGAAAAAGCGCTCCTGCAAAACCTGCAATAATATGTAAACGAAAGATTGTGTTCGGATGGAAAAGGCTGCGAGCCCGGCCCTGCCCCGTCCTGTTGAGTGGGCCGCGCCGGGGAGAGATGCCCGGACCGCAAGAAAGCCCGCGATCCGGGCCATACCGACCGCCCGCGTTACGCTTCGGGTTCTACCACCACCGTGACGGTGATCTGAACGTCATTGTGCAGTTTGACATCTACCGGGAATGAGCCGAGTTCCTTGATCGGCTCATGGAGCTGGACTTTGCGCTTGTCCACCTCGGCGCCGATCCGCTCGGAGAGTCTGTGGGCGATATCGCTCGATGTGATCGAGCCGTAGAGCCTTTGGGTCTCTCCGGTGCGCACCTTGAACACGAGTTCAATAGACTGCAACGCCTCTGCGTGGGCCTGCGCCGCCTTGACCGCCGCCGCCTCTTGGCGGGCATGCACTGCGGCCTGTTCCTGGGCCTGCCTGCGCGCTGCCGGGGTGGCCACCACGCCCAGCTTGCGAGGGATCAAATAGTTGCGGGCATAGCCATCGGCCACCTTGACCAGGTCGCCGGCCTTGCCGACCCCCTTGACATCCTTGAGCAAGATCACATCCATCTGAGGCTCCTCATCGAAATCGCTATACTCTGCCTATCATACACAATCCAGCCGATGCCGCAAACTTGCGCGCCTGGCGACACCGCCGCACTAGCGGGCCACACGCCCGCTCCATTGCAGCTCGGTTGCGCCATCCCAGCCCGCATTGGCGCAAAGGGAACAGTGGCACCTCTCGCCCTCAAAGCGGCAGGTGAGGGTGGGGTGAAAGGGCGTCTCGTAAAAGCAGAGCTTGAGCGCCAGGGTGTGCTCATCCACCCAGGCGGCGCTGGCCGCCACGGGCCGCTCGATGGCGCCGCGTGGCAGAGTGCGCGTGGCGGCGATATCCAGCGTGGTGGTTCCCTCGCGCCAGGCGCCCAGGCCACAGGTCACCTGGTGCAGGCCCGCGCGGTCGCGCACGGCCAGGGTGCAGGCATCGGCTTGCAGCCCAAAGGCCATGCTCTTGATCCCGGGCGCGCCATCGTCCATGAGCCAGCGTTGCCCTGCGATCTCGGCGGCGATGGGGGATACGGGCGCCCCTTGAGGCGGGTGCACGGCCAGCCCGGCCAGCCGCTCGGCCAGGGCGCTTTGGGCGGCCGGGTCCTCGGGCAAGGGTTCGGCCCCCATCGCGGGCAAGAGATGCGCCCACACCTGATCCAACACCGCCTGCATGTCGCGCACGCCGCTGGTGATGGCCAGCACGGCCTCCTGGGCGGGCATCACGATGCAATACTGGCCAAAGGCGCCGTCGCCCCGATAGGCCCCGTGGCGGCAGAGCCAAAAGTGCAAGCCATAGCCCTGCTGCCAATCGGGCGTCTCGCGGTGCGAGTTATCCGAGTGAAAGGCGCTGGCTTGCTCCACCCAGGTCGCGGGCAGCAGACGTTGGCCGCCCCACAGTCCTTTTTGCAGGTAGAGTTGCCCAAAGCGGGCGATATCCTCGGTCTTGAGGTTGAGGCCCCAGCCGCCGGCGTTCACGCCCTTGGGGCAGGTCTCCCAGCGCGGCGGCGCAATGCCCAGGGGCTCGAACAGGCGCGGCTGGAGATATTCGACGATGGGCATGCCCGTAAGGCGCTGGACGATGGCCGAGAGCATATAGCTGGCGCCCGAGTTGTACTCGAAATGGCTGCCCGGCTTGAGCTTGACGGGCGCCGAAAGGAACGCCCGCGCCCAATCGCCATCGCGCCGCCGCAGCAGCGAGGGGATGGTGTCCTCGGCGTGGCCGGTGTTCATGCTCAGCAGGTGGCGCACCCGCATGGCCGCCAGGTTGCGGCTCGCCCGGGCGGGCGCCTCCTCCGGAAAGAACGCGAGCACCGGATCATCCAGCGTGAGCCGTCCCTCGGCGATGGCCAGCCCCACGGCGGTGGCGGTAAAGCTCTTGGAGAGGGAAAAGAGCATATGGGGCCGGTCGGCGGCGTAAGGTTGCCACCAGCCCGCCGCCGCGACCTGGCCGTGGCGCAGGAGCATCAGGCTGTGCAGGCCGCCGCAACGCTCCTGCACGGCATCCAGAAAGGCCAGGACGGCGGCGGAGGGAATACCCACCGCCTCGGGCGTGGTAGATGGGAGCTCTTGTTTCATGCGAACACCTCCATACACGCGGGTTCGGGTCACGCGGTCGAGGATACCGCAACGCAGGCACGGGGGCAAGCGGAATGGGGCGCTACTGCTAGGCCGTGTCTGTTCAGAGTTGAGGGGACGAGTTCTTGACTGTCCAGAACGGTGATGCCAACATTCCGCAATCGGTGAGTACACAGCCTCGGATATGGAGGGCGGGCGTCTCGCCCGCCAACGAAGCTACGCTTCGTCCGATGCGCAGCAGCGTCCAAAGCGCAATACTGCACAGGACTGTAACTCGCGCAGGGTGAGCCGCCTATCGGGCGGCAGACGCTGCGAAGCAGCGTAACGGGCGAGACGCCCGCGCCCCAAGCTCACCCGTCGCTGTTGCCTACGCGTTGGCCGCTTCCCCCCAAGTCTGAACTGATACGCTAGGCCGATTCCGACAAGTCGCAGTAGCCGGTGTCGTCCTGATCCACATAGCGGCGGCAGCGCCCGGGGTAGGGATCGTTCACCAGCCCATAGGGGCAGCGGGTGCGCACCACGGGCTGCGCCGTAGGGACCAGCGTAGGCGCCGGGGTGGCCGTGGCAGCGGGCAGGGTCAGCGCTGTTGGCGTCATGGTCGGGCCGGGCGTCGCCGGTGCGGTGGATGCCAGCCCCGCATCAGTCGGATCGGGCGCGGCGATGCTCGTCGCCGTTACAGTTGGGTCGGCCGGCCTTGTACCCCGGGCCGCCTCGTCCTCGCCAGAGGGCTCGCCCTCCGGCGCAGCGCTGTAGCGAAACCAACCCAACAGCGCCAGGGCGCAAGCCGCGCTGCCGCCCCAGAGCAAGAGGCGGCGACGGCTCAGGCGTTGGGGACAAGTTGTGGCCAGAGCGGACGCGCGCGGGCGCGGGGCCAACGCCTGGGCGAACCAGCGCCAGTGCAGCGCCAGCTTGGCGGCCAACAAGCCGAGGGTTACCCAGGCCGAGAGGCGGTGGGCCGTGGCCAGCGCCAGGCTGGGCAGGGTGCGCAGGCAAAGCAATGGCAACACCGACTGGGAGATCCAGAGGCCGCTGCCGATCAGAAAAGCAAACGAGAGCAGCAAGGCGGCATTCAGGGCATAGCACAGGCGGGTGCGGGCAGGAAGGGGGCGGGCCAAGCGCCGGGTGATGCCGGTGATCCAGCGGCGATGGAGCAGGGCGTGTGCGCCGATGGCGGCGCCGATAGCGAGGCCCAGCCACTCGTGTACGGCCAACCCGGTGACAAAAGGCTTGAGAGAGGCCAGGAACGCCAGAGCAAGGGCGACATTGAGGATCAAATTGCGACTCGTTTGCCTGGACATGGGCGGAGCGGCTCCTATCCGATTGGGTAGATATGTGAAATCAGTGTGCTGCCGCTATCATACCGGGCAAATGTGTGGGAATGGTCAAGATCGTGCGGGGGGTGTGTATGGGGTCGCTGCTGCACCAGGGCCTTGCCGGCCAAACCCTGGTGCCACTGGTCAGTGCACCAGCGACAGCAGGTACCCCGCCGTAATCACAGAGGCGATCAGCCCCGAGGTGCTGGCGCCCAGGCCGTGCATCAGGATAAAGTTATCAGGGTCCTCCTCATGGGCGAGGCGCTGGGCCACCCGAGCGGACATGGGAAAGGCCGAGATGCCGCAGCCGCCGATCAGCGGGTTGAATCTGCCGCCAGAGATCAGGTTCATGAGCTTGCCCAGTAGCAGCCCTGCCGAGGTGCCGAACATAAAGGCCAGCAGCCCCAGCCCCAGGATCATCAGGGTCTCGACCCGCAGGAACCGTTGGGCGTTCATGGTCGAGCCCACGGTGATGCCCAAAAAGATGATCACAATGTTCGAGAGTTCGTGGTGGGCGGCCTGCTCGATGCGGTCCACTACGCCGCTCTCCCGCGCCAGATTGCCGAACATGAGCATTCCGATCAGGGGCAGCGACTCGGGCGCCAATAGCCCGCAGACCAACGTAACGGCGATGGGAAAGACGATCCGTTGGATCTTGGGGATGCTGTGGGAAGTGTTGGGCATGCGGATGGCACGCTCGCGGCGCGTCGTCAGCAGCCGGATGATAGGCGGCTGGATGACGGGCACCATGGCAATATACGAGTAGGCCGCGACGCTTACAGCCCCCAGCATTTCGGGCGCAGCCAGGGAGGCGACCAGGATGGCTGTGGGGCCATCGGCGGAGCCGATGATGGCGATGGCAGCGGACTGGGCCGTGTTGAACCCCGCCAGCATGGCCAACAGCAGCGCCGCAAAACAGCCAAACTCGGCGGCGGCCCCAAAGAGCACATACTTGGGGTTCTCCATCAGGGGGCCAAAGTCGGTCATAGCCCCGATGCCCAAAAAGATGAGGCTGGGAAAGAGCCCGTTGGAGATGCCCGCGTGGTAGAGGGTATCCAGCAGGCCGCCCTCCTCGATCAGGGGGGCATAGGGGATATTGACCAGGATACAGCCAAAGCCGATGGGCAGCAGCAACAGCGGCTCGTAGCCGTGCTTGACGGCCAGCCAGATCAGCAGGCTGCCGACGGCCATCATGACCACGTTCTGCCAGGCCAACCCCATGATGCCCCGGGTGAGCGGCGCCAACGATTCGAGGTAGAGCATGCGGGTTCCCTCCTGCCTTGCGGCCTGGACGGGCGCGTCATATGCACCCGCCTCGGGCAACAAAAAGGCCTCGTCCCCGGCGCATGGGCCGGACGGCGGGGCTCGCTGTGTCGGATGTTTCTGCTACAAGGCGTCTCTCTAGCAGGATCTTACCACAGAACGGCGCTCTTGCCAAAGTAATGCAGACCGGCCTGAACTTTGTCCCTGACAAAGCATCAAGCGCTGCAGGTTGATTGGTTGACAAAAGATCCGTTCTGGCGCAATACTGATCCGGTCCATTCAGGATGATAGGGAGGCATCATGACCAAAATCGATCTGCGCAAAGAGTGGAAGCATCTCTATAGCCCCTCCACCCGAGAGGCTGTCATGCTGACCGTCCCGCCCATGGCATTCCTGATGATTGATGGCCAGGGCGACCCCAACACCTCCCCGGCCTACCAGGAGGCCGTCGAAGCGCTGTACGCCCTGTCGTATGGGCTCAAGTTTGCCATCAAGCGAGCGGAGGGCGTAGACTATGCCGTCATGCCCCTGGAGGGGCTCTGGTGGGCAGAGGATCCGGTCTCGTTCGCCGCTGGCGACAAGGACGCCTGGCTCTGGACGGCCATGATCATGCAGCCTGAGTATGTAACCGGGGAGCGGGTGCTGGGGGTTGCGGCGGAGGTGCGCCGGAAAAAGGGCCTCGCTGCCTGCGATCTGGCGCGGTTCGAGGTGTTCGACGAGGGACTGGCGGCCCAGGTACTGTACGTCGGCCCCTATGCAGAAGAGGCGCCCACCATTGCCCGGCTGCACGCCTATATCGCCGAGCAGGGCTATACGCTACAGGGCAAGCACCACGAGATCTATCTGGGCGACCCGCGCCGAACGGCGCCCGACAGGCTCAGGACCATCATCCGGCAGCCGGCGGCGCCGCGCTCGGCAGGCTGACGCGCTGAGAGAGCGCCCTCTACCACTCGCCCGCATAGCGCACGCCATAGGGCGCACCCAGCTCGACCACGCGCCCGTAGCGCAGCCGCACGAGCTGGCGCGCGTGCAGGATGTCATGGGCGGCCCAGGCCGCCAGCACGTCTCCCGCGTGGATTGGCCCCCATCCGGCCTGGTGTGTGGCGTCCCAATCGGGCGCATCCAGGCTGCGCAGCCACTCGAGCGAGCGCTGGCGCTCGGCATCCCAGGCGGCCAACGTCTCGTCCAGGTCGGGCGGGGCCGCCTGATACGCGGGCATCCAGCCATCCCAATCGTTAACGGGCCAGGGCTCGCCGGGGCGGTGCAACGTAGCCTCCAGGCGGGGGCGAAAATCGTGGCGCTCTTCATGCAGCAGGTGGCAGAGCACCTCCAGCATGCACCAGGCGTCGGGGGCGGGGCGTTGGAGCAGCGCCTCGCGGGGAACGCCGCCCATCAGGGCCCGGACGATGCCGGGGCCGTGGGCCAGTTCATGCAGCAGGGCATTGATGTCCATAGGCAAACCTCTCTTTGTGAATGGGCCCAAGGCCGGTCGGCACCCTCTTTGCTGTGGAAACCGGCCGCTGCGGCCTCCTGTCAGGGATCGTCGCCCTCAGGCAGCCTGCCCCTCGCCCGCCGCCTCGCCCTCTACGGGCAGATGAGAGGTGCAGAAAGCGCAGCGAGTCGCCCCAATGGGTAGATCGGATAGACAGAACGGGCATTTCTTGGTTGTGGGGGCGGCTGGGGTCGGCTTTTCCTCTTTGCGCTTGGCCGTGTTGATGGCGCGCACCACCAGGAACAGGGCCACCGCCGTGATCAAAAAGGCGACGAGGCTATCAATGAACGCCCCGACATTCAGCGTTACGGCGCCCGCCTCGGCAGCGGCGGCCAGCGAGGCATAGGGCGGCGGCGCGCTGCCGGCGCGCAACACGATGAACAGGTTGGTGAACTCGCCGGAGCGCAGCAGATCCAGGGGCGGCGTCAGGATGTCAGTCGTGAAGGAACGCACTACGCTGCTGAACGCCCCGCCGATGATCACACCGATGGCCAGATCCAGGACGCTGCCGCGCATGGCGAACTCGCGAAACTCTTTTAGGATCCTTTTCATCTTTTGCCTCCCCTTTGATGACTGACCATAGCGAGATCGTAACACCTTGAGGGCTGCAAAGCAAGGGCGCGTGTGGGATTGGCACGCGCTGGGGTCGCCTTGCCCTCGGGCGCCCATCGCGTGTAGACTGGTTGCGTCTGCCCCAAACCAAAGATCCACGATCGAGAGGAGCCCAACTATGAGCCAGCCTTACCATGTTCTGCTCTGCGGTAATGTCATCGCCCCCGAGGGGCGCAGCCTGCTGGAGCCCATCGCGCGCCTATCGCAAGTGGGCGATTATTGCACCGAGCAAGAGCGCATCGAGGCCGCCCGCACCGCCGATGCGATGCTGGTGCGCACGGGCGCCGTCACCCGGGCGCTGGTGGAGGCGGCGCCGCAGCTCAAGATCGTGGCGCGCCACGGCGTGGGCTATGACGCCGTGGACGTGGCCGCCTGCACCGAGCATGGCGTGCTGGTGACCATCACGCCCCAGGCCAACGCCACCGCCGTCAGCGAGCATGCCCTGGCGCTGATGCTGGCCTCCGCCCGCAAGGTGCCCCAGGCCGACGCCGCCCTCAAGGCGGGCAACTGGCAGCGCGAGCCCTACCTGGGCCTGGAACTGGCGGGCAAGACCCTGGGCCTGGTGGGGCTGGGGCGCGTGGGCTCCAAGGTGGCGTACCTGGCCAACGCCTTTGGCATGACGGTGCTGGCCGCTGACCCCTATGCCAATGCCGAGCGCGCCGCCGAGCTGGGCGTGACCCTGATGGCGCTGGAGGAGATGCTGCCCCTGTGCGATTTCGTCTCGGTGCACGCCCCTCTGACGCCCGAGACCCACCACATCATCGGCGCGCGGACGCTGCCGCTGCTCAAAGAGACGGCCATCCTGGTGAATACGGCGCGAGGCGGCTTGGTGGACCCCGTGGCCC
Organism: uncultured Anaerolineales bacterium; assembly: GCA_964482225.1. Lineage (GTDB taxonomy): Bacteria > Chloroflexota > Anaerolineae > UBA1429 > UBA1429 > UBA1429. The sequence goes on along the minus strand of CAYZWT010000027.1, from coordinate 28,012 downwards.
TGCACATGGCCCTGCTGGCCGGGCGCCCGGCGGCTGCCGCCCTGGATGTGTTCGAGCAGGAGCCCTTTGCCGCCGACGATCCCCTGCCCAAGCTGCCCAACGTGATCGTGACGCCCCACGTGGGCGGGCAAACGGCCGAGGCGCTGGTGAATATGGCGGTGGCCGCCGCCGAGAACATCATCGCCGTGTTCGGGGGGCGTCTCCCCGATGGCCTGGTGAACCCGGAGGTGCTGGCGAACACAAGCAGAGTGCGGGTGGGGTAGGGATACGCAAAAGAGGGAGGCGCCCTATGAAACTCAAGCTGGACCGCCAGGCCGACGCCCTCTATCTGACCCTGGACGAATCCGCCGTAACCGAATCCGAGGAGATTGCGCCGGGTGTCATCCTGGATTATGACGAGCAGAATCGGGTGATCGGCATCGAGCTGCTACACCTCTCCCTGCGCGCCCCGGGGGCCGAGCTCTCGCGGCTGCTCTTTGAGATCGCGCCCTTGGAGCCCCTTGGTTAGCGACGACGAGCGGGGCAGGGCCATCTGGCCCTGCCCCGCGCTTTCGCTCCGCCCCGCGTTGCCTTACTCTCGCACCAAGGCCACGCCCACCAGCCCGGCGCCCGTGTGCACCGAGAGGCCGGGGTTCAGCGCCATCACCAGGGGCTCCGCAGGGCAGGCCAGTTCGCCGCGCAGCAGCTCACCCAGGGCTGTGGCCTCTTCCAGGGCGTTCACGTGCAGCAGCGCCCAGCGCGCCATCTGGCCGCCGCCCACCGTCTCCTGGCAGAGAGAGGCCAGGCGCGCCCAGGCCCGCTGGCGGGTGCGCACCTTTTCCAGTAGATCGAGCTTGCCCTCTTGCACGCCCAGGATCGGGCGGATGTTCAGCAGGCCGGCCATGCCCGCCGCCAGGTGCGGCACGCGCCCGCCCATCGCCAGGTACTTGAGGGTCGAAAGGGCGCCATAGAGGGTCGCACGCTCGCGCACCGCGTCGGCAGTAGAGAGGATCTCTTGCCTGGAGGCGCCCGCCTGGGCCGCCTGGGCAGCGGCCAACGCCACAAAGCCCTGGGCCATGGAGAGGGTGCCCGTATCCACCACAGTGATAGCGCCATCGGGCAGCGACTCGGCGGCCAGCATGGCAGCGCTATAGGTGGCGCTGATGGCGCTGCTCACGCAATAGCAGATCACGCCGTCGGCGCCGCCCTGCAACGCCGCCTCGAACGCGACCCCAAAAGCGCCCGGCGCCGGGGCTGCCGTGCTGGGCATGCGCCCCTCGCGATCCACCCGCGCAAACAAGCGCGCATTGTCTATGGTCAGATCGTTGAACGTCGTTCCGTCATCGAACTGGATATTGATGGGCACAAGGCCGATGCCGTGTTGCTCTGCCAGATCGGGCGGCAGGCTGGAATCGGTATCGGTAATGATGACATAACGGGGCATAGCGCTCCTTTTTGATAGGCCGGAATGCGGCTACAGGCAAGTAGACGCAGCATAGCACATGCGTGAAACCCAGGCAATCTGTTTGACACTGGAAAACGTGCCGGGTAGAATAGCTTGGCAGTGTTGCATCCATACCAACGATGGAGAGTGTCCTCCGATGGTGGATTGTGCTCGCAAGCGGCTATTCCTGGCGGCGATTCTGCTGATTCTGGCGCCGATTCTGAGCAGTTGCCTGACGCGCGTGGGAGCCACCCCTGAGCGGCTCTCCTTCAGCCTCCCCACCACCCTGACCATCGAGCGCGGCGCCGTTCTGCCCGGCACCGACATCCGCTATGAATCCTCCTCCGATGACGGCATCTATCTGCTGGTGGATGGCCAGCGCGCCCTCAAGCGCGCCGGGGATTCGGTCAAGTGGGCGGGCTCGCCCGTCACGGGCGCCGAGGTAGAGTTGGATCTGCGCGTTGTCCGGCACACCGAGCAGCAGGTGAACCTGGCGGGCAAGGCGACCGTCGTCGTCAAAGATGTTAGGCCCCAAGCCGGCGTGATGGACACCTCCTCGCAGATGAGTTTCAGCGGCCCCGTCGCCTATGGCATCGCCGTTGATGGCTATATCCCCGGCACGACCCTGACCTATGTGGGAGAGACGGAACAGGGCGCGGAGCTGGGGGGATTGTACAACGAATACCCCTATCGGCAGGTGGGTGATTCCATCGTCTGGGAGGGGCGGCTTCGGAACGACATCTATCTGCGGATGGAACTGCGCACGGTGCAATTCGGCAGCGATGGTCTGCGTGTGGCGGGGTTGGCCACGCTCTGGCTTGGCCCATGAAAGCCAACCGGCAGATTCCTTGGGGACACGCCAAGTTGGCGGATTGTTTACGTCTGCTTTGCGCTTTATAGCGAATGCTCGTATAATGGGGCCGATCCGAAACCTACGAGGAGAGAGAGCGTGGACAATCAGGAGCAGCGTTACGTATCTAGCTATGGAGAGGAGGCATCTGGGCAAGCCGAGCATCCCATGACGGAACTCTTGAACCAAGAGTTCTCACATGTCATCCCCCAGCACGGGGAGACGCTTGAGGGCACCATCGTTGGGATCAGCGCCAATGAGATCGTCGTTGATATCGGCTGCAAGTCGGAGGGCATCGTTCCGGCGCGCGATCTAGAGCGTATGGATCCCGAGTTCCTGGATGAACTCAGCGTTGGGGATACCGTCTATGTGTACGTAGTGCGTTCCCAGGATGCTTCGGGCAACAGCATCCTGTCCTTGTCCCGCGCCATGCTCGAAGGTGATTGGCAGCGAGCCACCGAGATGTTCGAGGCGGAAGAGGTCTTTGAGGGCACGATCAGCAACTGCAACCGGGGCGGCCTGATCGTCCGCGTGGGGCGCGTGCGCGGCTTTGTGCCTGCCTCGCAGATCGCCAGCATCCGCCTGCCGCGCGGCGATAGCGAAGAGGAACGCATCGAGCACCTCAACGAACTCCTGGAGAAAAAGCTCATGCTCAAGATCATTGAGCTGGATCGCCGGCGCAATCGGCTGATCCTTTCTGAGCGCGCCGCCATGCGCGAGTGGCGCCAGGAGCAAAAAGATCGCCTGCTCGATGATCTGCAAGAGGGCGAAGTGCGCAAGGGCACCGTCAGCAGCCTGTGCGATTTCGGCGCCTTTGTGGATCTCGGCGGCGCAGATGGCCTCGTACACCTTTCGGAGCTGTCCTGGAGCCGGGTCAATCATCCCCGCGAGGTCCTCAAGGTGGGCCAGCAGGTGGATGTGTATGTGCTGGGCGTGGATCGCGACCGCAAGCGCATCGCCCTGAGCGTCAAGCGGCTCAAGGCCGAGCCCTGGACCACGGTGGAGGAGCGCTACGAGATCGGCCAGTTGGTCAAGGCCACCATCACCAAGATCACCGATTTCGGCGCTTTTGCCCGCCTGGATGAGGAGATCGAAGGGCTCGTGCACATCTCCGAGCTCTCCGAAGAGCGCATCGGGCACCCCAGCGAAGTGGTCCGCGAAGGCCAGGAGATTGATCTGCGCATCATCCGCATTGATGCCGCGCGGCAGCGCATGGGCCTGAGCCTGCGCCGCGTCAACGAAGAGCAATACTTTGAGGACTTTGACTGGGCTGCCGGCGACCAGGACGAACTGCCGGAAGAAGACGCAGAAGATACCGATTCAGACTAGGCTCACGGGCAAGGCCGCACGTGTAGGCATGCTGCACTGATGCATGAGTGGCCCCTGCTCGCTGTCCATAGTCCTCGATACAACCTACGAGGGGGGCCGGTGTTCTTACACGGCTCCCTTTGCCTTATTGGGGCAGGCGGCGAACCGCTGCCCGATGGTACGCTTGTACGCAAGGCGAATCGGCACGCGCTCGCCGGATGGTGTATAATACAGGTGAAGGGGCGTGATCCTTCGGACGCTGGACCGGGTAGATGATGGTTGTCGTTCGACCGATCGGAAACCAATCTGAGGTGTCGGGCGTTTATTGATATGATGATGAAAGCAAGGTGAATCATGGCTAATGGATTCGATCGGTTCAGTAGGGGCGCACGGCAATCTCTGAGCCTCGCTCAGGAGGAGGCCCGTCGGCTCAACCACCGCTATATCGGCACTGAGCATCTCCTACTGGGGCTCATGCGTGAGGAAAAGAGCGAGGCCGCGCACGTCCTCACCGAACTGGGTCTCTCGATCGGTCAGTTGCGCGACGCAGTCGAGCGCATGGTGGGCACCGGCGACCGCGCGCCCTCCAGCCTCCAGCTTGGCGATCAGACCAAGCGTGTCATCCAGCTCGCCATTGACGAATCGAAAAAGCGCGGGCATGACTATATCGGCACCGAGCACCTGCTCATGGCCCTGGTGCGCCTGCCCGATTCGATGGCGGCTGCCGTATTGGAGGGCCTCAGCGTCAATCTAGAGATCGTCCATCGCCGCCTACGCTACCTGATGAACGAGCGGGCCACGCCCCCGAGCGCGACGCCCGCCCCCAGAGGTCGCGGTTCGGCCAGCAAAGAGAAATCGCTGCTAGAGCAACTGAGCACCGATCTGACCGAACTGGCGGAACAGGGCGAGTTGGACCCGGTGATTGGGCGACAGACCGAGATCGAGCGTGTGATCCAGATCCTGGCGCGCCGTACCAAGAACAACCCGGCCCTCATCGGCGAGCCCGGCGTCGGCAAGACGGCCATCGTCGAGGGGCTGGCGCAGCGCATCATCGCGGGGCGTGTCCCGCGCGACTTGCGCAACAAGCGCCTGGTGCGCCTGGATGTGGGCTCGCTGGTGGCGGGCACCATGTACCGAGGCCAGTTCGAGGAGCGCCTCAAGAAGGTGATTGACGAGATCCGCTCCACCGAGACGGTGCTGTTCATTGACGAGCTGCACATGCTCGTGGGCGCCGGCTCGGCGGGCAGCTCGATGGATGCGGCCAATATCCTCAAACCGGCCCTGGCGCGGGGCGAGTTGCAGTGCATCGGCGCTACCACGCTGGACGAGTATCGCAAGCACATCGAGAGCGATGCGGCCCTGGAACGACGCTTCCAGCCCGTCTTTGTGGACGAGCCCTCCCAGGAGGAGACGCTAGAGATCCTCAAGGGCATCCGCCAGCGCTATGAGGAGCATCACGGCCTGCGCATCACCGATCAGGCCCTGGATGCCGCCGCGCGCCTGGCCACCCGCTATGTGCCCGACCGCTTTTTGCCCGACAAGGCGATTGACCTGGTGGACGAAGCCGCCTCGCGGGTGCGCGTGTTCCGCGTGTTGCACCCCGAGCAGAGCGTGGCCCGGCAACTGCAACGCGAGGACGCCCAGGGCCGGCGCGGCGAGCGTAGCCCCTTTTTGCGACCGCTGGATGATAGCGAATCTGGCTTTGGCCTGGGCGAGCAGTTCGATCTGGACGACGAACTCGACGCCGACTTGGTTGTGACGGCAGAGGACATTGCCGAGATCGTGGCCATGTGGACCGGCGTGCCCGTTGCCAGCATCGCAGAGGAAGAGTCGCTGCGCTTGCTGCACATGGAAGAGGCCCTGCACGAGCGCATCGTCGGCCAGGAGCAGGCCATCCAGACCCTGGCCCGTTCGGTGCGCCGCGCGCGCGCCGGGCTCAAGGATCCCCGTCGCCCCATCGGCTCGTTCATCTTTCTCGGGCCGACGGGCGTGGGCAAGACCGAGCTATCCAAGGCGCTGGCCGAGTTCATGTTTGGCAGCGAGGATGCCCTGCTCCAGTTCGATATGTCCGAGTTCATGGAGCGGCACTCGGTCTCGCGGCTGGTGGGCGCCCCTCCGGGCTATGTAGGCTACGAGGAGGCGGGCCAACTCACCGAGGCGATCCGGCGGCGCCCCTACTCGGTGATCTGCTTTGACGAGATCGAAAAGGCCCACCCCGAAGCGTTCAACATGCTGCTCCAGATCATGGAAGAGGGCAAGTTGACCGACGCCAAGGGGCGCAAGGTGGATTTCCGCAACGCCATCATCATCTTGACTTCTAATATCGGCAGTGCGGCCATCACCCGCGAGGGCGCCCTGGGCTTTACCTCGGCGCAGCAGGTAGAGGGTAGCGACGCCGACTATCGCGAGATGAAGAGCAAGTTGATGCGCGAGCTGCGCAAGCTCTTCCGGCCCGAGTTCCTGAACCGCGTGGATGAGGTGGTGGTGTTCCACGAGCTCACCCGCGCGGATATCGAGCAGATCGTGGATATTCAGGTCCGCTATCTGAACCAGCGCCTCGGCGAACACGAGATCACCCTGGAGATCACCCAGGCAGCCCGCGAGTTTCTGGTGAACGAGGGCTTTGATCCGCAGTTTGGCGCGCGCCCCTTGCGCCGCGCCATGCAGCGGCTGATCGAAGACCCCTTGGCCGAAAAGCTGCTGGGGCTGGATGCCACGGTGATGCGCGTGATCGCCGATGTCAAGGACAACGAGATCGTCTTTGAGTTCATCGAGGCGGTGGATGAGCCGGCCGCCTTGCTCTCAGGGGGCACGCTATAGCATGGCGCGCACGCGTCGGCGCTTTGTCTGCCAACAGTGCGGCGCGGCGCAGGCGCGCTGGTCAGGCCAGTGCCCGGAATGTGGGGAATGGAACACGATGGTGGAATCCCTAGTGGATTCCCCATCGCGTTCTGCTTCTGGGGGGCCTGCCCGGCCCCATGAGCTGGTGGCCGAGGCGTTGGCCCTGGCCGAGATACCGGGCCACGGCGAGCAGCGCGTGCCCGTGCCCCTGGAGGAGATGAGCCGCGTGCTGGGCGGCGGCATAGTCCCCGGCAGCGTGGTGCTCATCAGCGGCGACCCCGGCATCGGCAAATCCACCCTGCTACTCCAGTTGGCGGCGCTGTTGGGCGCAGGCCCCGAGCGCGTGCTCTATGTCTCGGGCGAGGAATCGCTCCAGCAGATCAAGATGCGCGCCGACCGGCTGGCCATGCACTCGCCCAACCTCTTGGTGCTGGCCGAGACCAACCTGGGCCAGATTCTGGGGCAGATCGAGCAGCATCGCCCCGGCATCACCATCGTGGATTCGGTGCAGTCCATCTACTCTGACGAGTTGACCTCCTCACCCGGCAGCGTGAGCCAGGTGCGCGAATGCGCCTCGGCCCTGCAGCGCCAGGCCAAGACCCTGGGCGTCTCGACCTTTCTGGTGGGCCACGTCACCAAGACGGGCGCCATCGCCGGACCCCGTATCCTGGAGCACATTGTGGATACGGTGCTCTATCTCGAGGGCGAGCGGTTCCACAGCTACCGGCTGCTGCGCAGCGTCAAGAACCGCTTTGGCTCTACCAATGAGGTGGGCGTGTTCGAGATGACCGACAAGGGCATGGTGGAGGTGCTCAACCCCTCGCAGGTGTTCCTGGAGGAGCGCATCGAGCACGCCACAGGCTCGGCGGTGGCCGTGACGATGGAGGGCACCCGCCCGATCCTGGTCGAGATCCAGGCGTTGGTGAGCCAGGGCGCGCCCGAGCGCCCCCGCCGCACCTGTAACGGCGTGGATATCAACCGGGTGCTGCTGCTCATCGCCGTGCTCTCCAAGAGGGTGGGCCTCTCCCTGGGCGATCAGGACGTGTTTGTGAACGTGGTGGGCGGGCTGCGGGTGCAAGAGCCCGCCGTAGACCTGGCCATTGCCACGGCCATCGCCTCCAGCCTGCACAACCGTCCCGTGCACCCCGAGTTTGCCATCTTTGGCGAGGTAGGGCTGGCGGGCGAGCTGCGCAGTGTGGGCCAAAGCGAGCGCCGCCTGCGCGAGGCCGCCAAGCTGGGCTTTGGCCGCATCCTGATGCCCCGCCTGCGCGGCGACGGCCAGTTGCAGGGCATGGGCGCCACGCCGGTCTACTGCCGGACGCTGGCTCAGGCGGTGAGCGCGGCGCTGGAACGGGCGTAGGAGACGAGGATACGGGATTTCCTGGTCAGTGTTCTTTCGGACATCTTCGGAGGGTTGCTGGGTGCGATCGAGTTCCTGTATGTCATCGAGAGGCAAGGAAAAACGAGCATCCTGATCACAGCGCCGCGCCCACGGGTTGTCGAACCCAGGCGTATCGCCGGTGAATGTACGCCAGCCATTCTTGCATCTCGGGCATCTGCTCAGACGAGAGTCGCCCGAACAACCTCTCGGCGCTAACGCTGAGAAACCTGTCCTGAGAGCGCACCAGGGTACTCCAGATGCTCGTAGGGGTGTCGCCCAGCGCGGCTAGCTGCGGCGACGTAACGCGCCGAAAGTCCCGATTCTGGTCGGGAGCGATGTGCAGCAAACTGACGCGATCGGCGCCCAGCTCGTGCGCGCGTTCCATCTCGTGGGCCAAGAGCTGCTGGCGCAAAAGCTGGTAGAACGGCTCGAAAAAGAGGGCGTCAAAATCGGGCAAGCGCTGCTTGTCAATGGGACAATCGTCTCGCTCATAGAGCGGCCGATAAATGGTCGTCCGGTCTGTTCCGCTCCGAGCGATCTTGAGCCAGGTGCTGCCATAGGACTCGGTGTATTTCCACTCGATCAGGACGATCTGACGCAAGCCGTCGGTGCGCTCGAACATGACAGCGGCGTCGGCGCTGGTATAGTTGGCGCCCCGGGTGCGCAGGCCATTGCGAGAGATCTCTCCCAGATAGTTGTGCTCGCCGATCCACTCGTGAGCCACATAGCCGCCATCCTCGATAGGCAGCATCTTGCGCAGAGCGGGATAGATGGGACGCAGCAACTCGCCCAGGGCGCGGGGTTGGTCGGCAAAGTGGAACAGAAAGTTGACGCAACAGACCTGCGAGTCGCACAGGTGGTTGCTGGGGTTGCCGTCTCTGCCATCGTGCCACTTGATGCCGTGGCGGGCGAAATAGGGCAGCGCACTGGCGCGGATGCCGGGGTAGAGGTTCTCCAGGGCATAGTCGCGCGGCAGGCAGAACGGGCGCGCCCTGCCCCTGTAGATACCATCACTCCGCGCCTCCTCGGACACGGTCGGCGAGTCGGCTTTGAATGCCATCTGCCGCACTCTTTCCATTTCCAGGAACTTGCCCATTACGCCTATCCCTTCTCTAGATCCATCACGTACTTACGCCCGCCACTCCCCGTCATCCTCGAACCGACCTTCCTCCACGGCGACCAGCAGATCGGCGCTCTGTTGCAGGCTGATCAGCGCGCCGTGCATCTGGCTCAGGCTGCCCGCCATCTGCTGGCGCGAGTTGCCCAGCATGGTCATGGCCCGGGCATAGCGGCCCTCCAGCTCCTCCTGCATCTCGGCCAGGCTGCGCTGGCAGGTATCCAGATAGCGGTCCAGCCGTTGCAGGTCCATCTGCCCCGCCGTTTTGAGGGCCATCTGAAAAACCAGCAGCAGGTAGGGCAGGAACAGGCTGTGGCCCAACAGCACCACCTGCGAGGCCAGCGCCTCGCCCTGGATGCCGGCGCTCAGCTCGTATACCGCATCGGGCACCACGGCCACGGCAAATCCGGTGGTCAGGTGCGGGTCAATGTACTTGCGCACCTCACGGGCCCGCGCCAGCACCGTCGCCTCGAGCTGGGCCTTGATGCGCTGACGCCGCTCGGTATCCTCCGTGCGGGCCAGTTGCTCCAGTAGGGGCGTCCCGGCCCACTTGCTATCAATGGGCAGCACCAGGCCATTGGGCAGGCGCAGCCCAAACTCGACCACCTTGTTGCCCACCGCCAGGTTGCGCACCTGCCATTCGGGGGGCAAGCTGCTAAAGACCGTATCCAGCAGTTGCTCGCCCGCCGCGCCCTTGGTGTGGGTGCCGGCCAGGATCAATTCCAACCGGCGGATGGCGTCCGCCGTGCGCAGCTCTAGCGCCTCCCTCGCCCGCACCCGGCTCTTGAGATCCACGAGATGATCGCGGATCTGGCCCATCTGCTGCTGCAACTGCGGGCCGCCGCCCTCGCTGCGGCGCAGCAGCGCCACCGTCACGCCGATCAGGCAGAGAGCCTGGATAATGATCAGGGCCAGCAGAATGATCTCGGTGGTCATGCAAAACTCCTTTGTTGCGGAGTGCGAGAGAGGGCCCTCTCTGCACCATCATTGTACAGGACATGGGCGACAAGCGCATCCGAACCACCTGGCGTTTGACAGAGCGCCGCCGAACGGCTAAGTTGTGTTGCCTCCCTGTCCTGGGAGATGGCGCCCGGCATCCCGCCGGGGTTGGCTCTTGGGGGAAAGGCAAACATCTTACGCGCGAGGTATGTCATGTTTGCATCGCTGGAACAGAGCCTGATTGCCCTCTCTGTATTGCTCTTGGTTAGCGTCGTCCTTAGCAAGGTCTCGGATCGGTTCGGTATCCCCTCTCTGCTACTCTTTTTGGGCATCGGGATGATAGCCGGCTCCGAGGGCATCGGCGGCATCTATTTCGACGATCCGGCCCTGGCCCAGATGGTGGGCATCGTCTCGCTGGCGTTGCTCCTGTTCGCCGGCGGACTTGGCACCTCGTGGCGCACGGTGCGCCCCGTGCTGCCCCAGGGCATGGCCCTGGCCACCATCGGCGTCGCGATCACGGCGCTGATCGTGGGCCTGCTGGCCGCCCACCTCTTTGGCCTGCCCCTCTTGAGCGGCCTGCTGATCGGGGCGATCATTTCCTCCACCGATGCGGCGGCGGTGTTCACCATCCTGCGCTCCAAGGGCGTCAGCCTCAAAGGCCCGCTGCAGCCTTTGTTGGAGCTGGAATCGGGCAGCAACGACCCGATGGCCGTGTTTCTGACCGTTGCGCTGCTGGGGCTGCTGGCCGGTACGGGCGGATCGTGGACGAGCGTCGCCCTGGCGTTCCTCCGGCAGATGGCGATTGGCGCGTCGCTAGGGGTTCTCGGGGGTGAGGGGCTGGCGCATATGATCAATCGCCTGCGTCTGAACTATGACGGCCTCTACTCGGTGTTGACCCTGGGCAGTGCGCTGCTGATCTACGGGCTCACCTCCTGGACCGGTGGGAATGGCTTTTTGGCCGTCTACCTGGCTGGCCTGATTCTGGGCCGTCACGATTTCGTGCACAAGCGCAGCCTCATCCGTTTCCACGATGGCCTGGCCTGGCTGATGCAGATTATGATGTTCCTGACCCTGGGGCTGCTGGTGTTTCCCTCGCGGCTGATCCCCGAGGCGGGCCATGCCGCCCTGATCGCCCTCTGGCTCATGTTCGTTGCGCGGCCCGTTGCGGTCTTTGTGACGCTGCTCCCCACCAGGCTCCTGGGCTGGCGCGAAAAGCTCTTCGTCTCTTGGGTGGGGCTGCGCGGCGCGGCGCCGATCCTGTTGGCCACCTTTCCGTTGATCGCGGGCGCCCCTGGCGCCGACCTGATCTTTAACGTGGTTTTCTTTGTCGTGTTGGCCTCGGTTCTGCTGCAAGGCACCTTGATCCCGCCAGTTGCCAAGCTTTTGCATGTAGACAAACCGATGGTGCCCAGGCCCGCCTACCCCTTGGAGTACACGGGCAGCACGGGTATGGAGAGCATCTTTCGCGAGCTACAGGTGCCCCCACGCTCTACGGCCGATGGCAAGGCCATTGTCGAGCTGGGCCTGCCCCCAGAGCTGTTGGTGCTGCTGATCGCCCGTGGCGACGAGTTCCTGATCCCCTCCGGCGGCTCGATCCTCCAGGCGGGAGACCGCCTGCTGGTGCTCTCAGAGGGCGAGGCCCTGGCTCAGACCATGTCCCGCATTGGCCTGCGCGAGGTGGGTGAGTAGCTTTCCCCCCGCCCCGCCCTCGGCTATACTCACATCACCGTAACCGCCGCCCCGCACCCGAAAGGAGGCCCCACATGGGCGCCGTCCGCGCTCTCAACCCGATGGGCTACCCGCCCGATGTCCAACAGGTCCAGATGGCCCCGCGCATGGGCACGCTGCGCGGCAAGACCGTCTACCTGGTGGATGCCCGTTTTGACGACAGCGACATTTTCATGCAGCAGATGGAGGCCTGGTTCCGCGACAACCGGCCCGATATCAACGCCGTCTATGTCGCCAAGCGCGGCATCTATACCCAGCCCGACCCCGAGCTCTTTGCCCGCATCCGCGACGAGGGCGCCGCCGCCGTCGTCGGCGTGGGGCATTGAAGCACCTGCGCTCCGGCGGTCGCCGAGCTTTGCATTGATCTAGAGGTCAACTATGGCGTGCCCACCGCCTCGATGCAGACGGACATCTTTTTCGATGCCGTGCGCCAGACGGCGTGGGCCGAGGGCATGCCCCACCAACGCTTCGTCTATGTCCCCCAGCCCGTGATGGGCAAATCCCCCCAAGAGCTGCGCGCCTATCTGGATGGCAACGACCCCATCACCGGCCGGCCCGTGATGGAGGAGGTGATCGAGGCTCTGACCAAGCCCCTGACCGAGACCGAGCGCCAGGCGGTGCGGTTCGACCGCTCCACCCCCCGCGATGCCGTCGCCGAGAGCGAGGCCGCCCTGCACCAGCTCTTTATGGATAGCCACTGGACCGACTATATGCCCATCATCCTGCCCACGGAAGAGCGGGTGCAAGAGATGCTCGCGGGCACCAGTCGCCGCCCCGACGAGATCGTCGGGCGCCTGCGGCCCACCTCCACCCGCGAGGCCTGGCAGTTCGACGTGGAAAAGGTGGCCATCAACGCCGTCATGGCGGGGGCCAAGCCTGCCTATCTGCCCGTGATCCTGGCCCTGGCGGCCAGCGGCGTCACGGCCAGGGGCAGCACCACCAGCTCCGCCGCCTCCATGGCCGTGGTCAATGGCCCCATTCGCCGCAGCATCGGGATGAACTGGGGCACCGGCGCCCTGGGCCCCTACAACCATGCCAACGCCACCATTGGCCGCGCCTATGGCCTGCTGAGCCAGAACCTGCAAGGGGGCTCGGTGCCCGGCCACACCTACCTGGGCTCCCAGGGCAACAACTATGCCTACAATAGCCTGACATTCGCCGAGAACGAGGAGCGTAGCCCGTGGGCGCCTTTCCACGTGCGCCACGGCTACCAGCGCTACGATAGCACGGTGAGCTGCTTTTCCGGCTGCCGCGCCACCTCGTACCTGCTGGGGCTGCGCCGCGACCACTGGCAGGAGCATGTGACCAACCTGCTGCGCGGGCTGAACCCCCACACGCCGCCCACGTTGATCCTGGACCCCATCACGGCCAACCTGTTTGTGGAGCGGGGCGGGTTCGACACCCCGGAAAAGCTGGAGGACTGGATCTGGGAGCACGCCAAGCTGCCCGCCTCGGTCTATTGGGATGACCAGCTTATCCAGAACTATGTCTACCCCAGGGCCGAGAACGGCGAGAAGCCCTGGGCGGATTACCTCAATGCCGCGCCGGACGAACTGATCCCCATGTACCGCCGCGAGGACGTCCACGTGCTGGTCGTTGGCGGCGAGACCAACGGCTACTGGCGCATCATGGGCTGCAACTATGGCCGCACGGTGCTGGTGGACGACTGGCGGTAGAGAGCGAGTCGTTCGCAACGAACAAGGGCGGCTGGCGCGTATATGCGCCAGCCGCCCCCGCTGCAAAGCATGTAGGGGGAGCCCCCCGTGGCTCCCCCCTTGTGTCAGCGGCCTGCCACTCTTCCTCCCGATCAGCGCTCCCCTAGCGTTATCGGCAAATAGATCCGGAACGGGTACTCGGCGCGCACTGTAATGGTGAACGCCTGGGTGTCGCTCAGGCCGCCGCCGTCGCTCACCAGCAACTGCACCGCATGGTCGCCCAGGTCGGCGCCGGTGGGCGTGCCCGAGAGGGTCGCCGTGCCGTCGCCCGCGTCGTTCAGCACGAGCCAGCCCGGCAGGGTCGGCGCCGTGATGGCCAGCGCGTCGCCATTGGCATCCCCGGCAGCGATGGCATAGCTATAGAGCGCGTTCTCCGTCGCCGCCACCACCGGCGTGCTGGTGAAAGCCGGGGCCACGTTCAGCACCGTATACGTGACGGTGCTAGAGTAGACCATGCTCGCAGCGCCGATGACAGAGGCGATGCGGGCCGTGTTGGTATAGACGCCGGCCGCCAACGGCGTGGCCAGGCTGCCCGTGATGGTGATGACGCTGCTGTGACCTGGAGCCAGGTCTTGCGCCTCCCACTCATAGGCGGGCAACGCGCCCGTGCCGGTGATCACGATCCCCTGGGCGACCACCCCATCCACCAGAACCGAGGTCGGCAGGGTGTCGGTGATGATGACCTGGGTGGCGGTCAATGCGTCGCTGCCGGTGATGGCCAGGGTAAAGGTGATGGCATCGCCTGGCACGAGTGACTCCGGCGAGACCTCCTTGGCCAGCGTCACCTGGGTATAGGAAGCCTCGTACGCGCCCATATCCACGATGGGCGGGGTTCCGCTGCCGGTATCGGCCACCAGGGGCCAATCCACAAAGCGCGGGTTGCCATCCCGGTCCGTGGTGACGGCCACGGGCACGGCGGCATTGTCCCCGGCGTCAATGGCGGGCGACAAGTTGCCCAGGCGCAGGTTGCCCCCGGCGGCATCCACAAAGCCAGGGTCGGCATCCAGGTTCCCGCCGCCGTCGGTCCCCAGCGTGGCGTCCCAGCCCGCCCCTGAGCCGCCCGAGCCCTGGATCAGGCTGAAAGAGATGGATGCGGCGCTCTGGTCGTTCACGATCTGGGCGCCAACAGGGGCGTTGTTCCCCCACAGGATCGTGTTGTAGATCAGCGGGTCGCTGATATCATAGTTATAGACCGCGCCTCCACTGACCACAGCCGTGTTGCCGCTCATCGTGACGTTGGTCAGGGTCGAGACGGCATGGTTGAGGAACAGGCCGCCGCCGCTGTTGGTTGCGGAGTTGCCCTGGAACACCACATTGGTCAGTTTGTTGCCCGATGTATAATCCCGGTGGTGGTGCAGGTACATGCCCCCGCCATCCACGGCCTCGTTCTGGTCGAATGTCACGTTGACCAGCCACGGGCCGGCGTGCCAATCGCTGTACAGCCCTCCCCCTTTGACGGCAGCGTTGTTCGTGAGGGTGACGTTGGTCAGGTAGGCGTGGGCCATGTTAAAGCTATAGATCGCGCCGCCGTTGCCGGTGGCCGTGTTATCGGCCAGGACGACGTTCGTCAGGCTGGGGTTGCTTATGTACACGTGGTAGATCGCGCCGCCCGATTCGGCCGAGTTGCCGATGAACACGCTATCGGTCAACGCCGGGTGGCTGTCATACGAGCTGTACAACCCCCCGCCCTCATATACAGCCACATTCTCGGTAAAGGTGGTCTCCGTCAGGGTTGGGCTGCAAAAGTAGTAGCTGTGCAGGCCGCCGCCGGTGTTGGCCGCATTGCCGTGGAAGGTCACATCGGTAAAGGTGGGGAAGCTGTTGTTGGTATAGATCCCCTCGCTATACATGCCGCCACCTAGACTAGCCAGGTTGCCGCTCAGGGTGACATGGGCCAGGGTGGGATCGCCGCCGACGTTATAGACCCCGCCGCCGCGGATATCGGGGTCAACGCCATCGGCGCGCCCGGCGGTGATGACCAGGCCATCCAGTCGCGTGGCCGCGCCGGCGTCTGGGGCAATCGTCACCACATGGTAGCTGTTGCCGCCCACGATATGGGCGGTATCGGTGACCACGCCCTGGGGATCGGCGAGGTCATCGCCGCCGATATCGCCGCTCAGCACGGTCAGGTTGGTCTGCCAATCGCGCTGCTCCAGCGTGACTTCGCTTCCGGCAAACCCGCCATACAGGGCGACGCCATTGGCCAAGGCAAAGGTGTCTGCGCGGGCCGCGCCGGGCGTGTGCAGGCCGGCCTGCGCCCAGATCTGGTCCCCGCTTGCGGCGGCGGCCAGGGCGGTTTGCAGGGTGCAGGCATCCGTCCAACTGCTGCAATCGGCGTTGCCGCTGGCCGTGGGGGCCGCATAGAGCACCCCGGCCGCCAGGGATGAGCGGCTCATGCCCAGGATGGGAACCAGGATAAGGACGACGGAGAGCAGGGTGGCCAACGAGCGCCTGGGTGAGAGAACGACTTGAGCGATCATGGCAGGCTCCTTTGCACGGGACTTGTGCAGTCACAATATCATGCACACAAGTGATCCCGAGCGCCCCATCCAGCCCATGGGCTCAGCCTGGCATCACTCGCGTCATTGTTCCCGATCCGCCCCGTCCCCCATCCACCCCAGCAACTCGCCCACGCCGCCCAGCACCGCCAGGGGCGCATAGGGTGCGAACGCCTCGGCGGGGGTGTGCCCGCTGGTGACGGCCACAAAGGCCACGCCGGCCGACTGGGCGGCCTGGGCGTCTACCAGGCTATCGCCCACGTACAGGGCCTCGTCGGCAGCCGCCCCCACGCGCTCCAGCGCCAGGTGCAGCGCATCAGGGGCAGGCTTGTGGGCGGCCACATCCTCGCCCCCCACGATGGCTTCGACAAGCCCGGCCAGCCCGTCGCGGGCCAGCACCTCTTCGATGCGGAACCGATACTTGGTGCTCACAATCGCCCGGCGGCAGCCCAGGCGCCCCAGGGCCGCCAACAAGGGCGGCGTCTCGGGATAGACCACCGTGCGCGGCACCATCACAATATCGGCCCGCTGCATGAACAGCCGCACAAACTCGGGGGCCAGGTGGGCGTGCTGCTCCCCGGCCAGGGCCGCCAGGGTGGCGGGCAGCGAGAGGCCCATGGTGCGGGCGCAGGCCACCGGGTCCACATCGGGCAGGCGCAGCTCCGCCAGGGCATAGCGCATGCAATCCACCGCTCCCGCCGACGAATCGGCCAGGGTATAGTCGAAATCGAACAGCGTTGCGCGCCAGGTGCGGCTCTCGTCCATGCTCAGCGGGCCGCCGACACGCAGGCGAACCCTACGGCGTTGGGGCCGATGTGGGCGCCGATCACGGGCGTGATATTCACCGTGGGCAGCTCGCCCGGCGGCAGTAGATCGGCCACCAGATGGCGCAGAGCCTCTGCCCGCTCGTGAGCGTTGGTGTGCACCAGGGCCAGCCGCTCCACGGGCAGCCGCTCGCGCAGGATCTCGGCCACGCGGGCCAGGGCGCGGCTTTCGGTGCGCACCCGCTCCACCTCGCTGACGCCATCGTTCATGCGCAGGATCGGGCGGATGCGCAGCACCTCGCCCAGGACGGCGATGGCCCAACTCATGCGCCCGCTGCGCTTGAGGAACTCGAGGGTATCCAGGGCGGCAAAGACAAAGGTGCGCTTGGCAACCTCGCCCACGGCATGCAGGATCTGCTCCATGGTGTGCCCCTGGGCGGCCCGCTCGGCGGCCTCTTGGACGATATAGCCCACGCCCAGGCTGAGTTGGCCGCTATCCAGCACCGTGACATCGGCGATGCGGGCCTGCTCGGCGCCGGTGCGGGCAAAGTTGAGGGTCGCGCTCAGGCTCTGGGCGATATGGATCGAAAGGATCTGCTCGGCGCCCTGCTCCGCCAGGCTGTCGTAGACCTGGGCAAAGCGCTCCGAGCCGGGGGCCGCCGTGGTGGGTTGCGTGACCAACCCGGGCAACTGCTGATAAAATGCCTCGCGGCTGATATCCACCCCGTCCAGGTAGCTCTGGCCGCCCATGTGGATATAGAGTGGGATCACATGGATGCCAAGACGCTCGACCGTCTCTGCGGGCAGGTCACAGGTACTATCGGTAACGACGCGAATACGCACTCTTGCCTCCTGAAATCATTATTGCTCGATCTCGAGCCGGTAACGCAACTTTTGCCGGTCGCCCCGGCCATACAGACTATCCGTGGGGGGCACGGGCACGGTCTCGATATACTCGGCCCCCAAAGACTCGCAGGTGCGCTGCGAAGCCCGGTTGTCCGGATCGGTGGTGATCCACAGCTCTTTCATGCCGTGGGCGCGGGCCAATGGGATCAGCAGGCGCGTGGCGCGCGCCGCGTAATGGTGGCCTCGGAACCCTTTGGTGACGCCATAGCCGATGTGTCCCACATAGATGATGTGCTCCGTATCGCCCACGCGCAACGAGATGCCGCCGATGCGCGTGGCGCTCCCTGTGAGTTGCATCTGAAACTCGTACGAAGGCACCATCCCACGCTGGGGATCGCCGGGGAAGCAAAAGAGGAGCCGCAGCTCCAGATCGCCATCCACCAGTTCGCCCGGATCCAGGAACTCGAAATCGTCCAGCGGACACGCCTGCATAGGCTACACTCCCTTGTGTGATGAGCAACCATGCCCGAGCCGTATTGCGCCGCCACCTCTCCCGGCAGCCATATTGGGCACAAGTATACCGTGCAGAGGCCGGGTGTGCAAGGAAAAGCCAACATACGCCGCCTTTCGCACTTGTCATCCCCCTGTTTGCATCTTTTGAGCAACCATGTCATAATCTGCCCCGGACTGAGAAGCCCTGTCCGTCGGTCGTTGCTGTGAGATCCGGCATTTGCTGCTCGTTCTGGTACGCCGCGAGAGCCATCTCAGTCCTCGCATTCACCGGCGCCCATTTGGGCGCACGACTTCCCAAGGAAGGTCCCATGTCCAACAAGCTCTTTGTCGGCAACCTGAACTACCGTACGACGGACGAAACACTGTACGAGGCCTTTAGCGCCATCGGCAATGTCGAGTCGGCCACTGTGATCACCGATCGCGAGACCGGTCGCTCCCGTGGCTTTGGATTCGTCGAAATGGCCACGGATAACGAGGCGCAAGAGGCGATCCAGCAGCTCGACAACACCGAGCTCGACGGCCGCACCATCCGCGTCGCAGCGGCCAACCCCCGCCCGGATTCGCGTGGCGGTGGCGGCGGTGGTGGCGGCTATCGCGACGGCGGCGGCGGTGGCGGTGGCTACCGCGATGGCGGCAGGCCCCGTTCTGGCGGCGGTGGCGGCGGCGGACGTCGTTACTAGCCCTCGAACGTCAACACAAACGAACCGCGTGGGAGACCCCCACGCGGTTTCGCTTTAGCCCGCCGATGCCGGATGCGTGTTTGGTATCGGTCAGGCGCGCTCTAGAGGGATCGTGGCGCCGCAATACTCGCAACGGAGCGAGGATACCCCCCGGATGCGCCCGGCCTGGGGCAGCGAGCCGCCGCAAGAAGAGCACTTGGCGGGCACCAGATACTCGGGCACCTCGGGCGCGCCGCCCGCCCGCTCCGCTCCGATCTCGCCCGATTGGCAGCGCAGCACCAGCGCCCGCCAGCCATCGGAATCGGTGCCGAGCTGAAATGCGGCGCGGGGGACCGAGGCGCCTCCTCTCGGCTCCACCGCCAGCAATTCGCGGTTCCTGGCCAATGCCCGGCGCACCTCGCTGGCATCCAGCCGCTCCAGATCGGCCAAGGGCGCCTGCCAGCGAAGCTCGCGCACCACTTCAGAAGAGGTGGTAATGAACAGGACCTTTTTGCGGGCCACCTTTTCGCGGCGCTCAAAGATCAGCCGTTGGTCGGTGAGAAAGAGGATGCCCTCGGTCTGGTCGTTGCCCTCGATCAAGCTCGCCTCAGTGGCGGCCACAAGGCCCTCCCCAGGCTGCACGGTGAACGTCGCGCCGCCCAACCATTCCAGGATGCGCTCGCAACCCTGGATCTCGCGGGCCACCGCTTGCACCTCGCTGACCACAGGCGCGATGATGCTTTCCACCGCTTGCTGGGCGGCGGTGATGCGCCGTTCGACGGCCGCAAGCTCGTCCTCCACCCGCTGGATCCCGGCCTGAACCATGCTGAGCCTCTGCGTCTTGAAGGGCTGCAAGCGACGCACCGACTCATCGGCGCGGGCGATCTCGGGCTGAAGCGTGGTCGCCTGGCGCTCCAGGTCTCGAGACGCTTGCATCCGCACAGAAGGCCAACGCTTGGCAAGCTGGGCCACCTGGTCTTCCAGGTGCGCCTTGTAGATATAGCCCTGGGAGCGCAGTTGCGCCAGTTGCTGGGGCAGGCGCGCCAGCAGGGCATCGGTCTCGCCCAAGCGTTCCCTCTGCCGGTTCAGCAGGGCATCCTGGTGCAGTTTGCCCAGCCGCGATTCGACCCGAGCGATAGTAGAGGCGGCGGTGTTCTCCTGTGTCATGGGTCAACTCCCTCCCAAAGCTATGCCCTGCTAGCACGAGACGGATCCTTACCTTTCTGCGCTGCCCGGGCATTATGCGCAGGGCGCCCTGGCTTTGTCAAACAGGCCGAGCGCCGTCTATTCACTGTGGCCGTCATACATGGCTGCCGTCGCCAACGCCTCGGCGGCGACCTGCTCGCGCAGCGAGGCGGGCTCTAGCACCTCCACCAGCGGCCCCCATCCGCGAATCCAGTACAGCATCTCTCTCGGGTGGGCCACTTGCAGGCGCAGCGTGCAGCTTCCATCGGATTCCTCGGCCAGGGATTGGCTCGGGTGCCAGCAGGTTTCGTGTACCCGGCGAAACGCCTCTGGCGCAAAGCGGAGTACCACGTCCTGACACTCGTCTCCAAACATGACCCCCCAGGCATTGCGCATGAGCTGGGGCCCATCGAACTCGTCGGGCAGCTCAAAGGTCTCCTCGGTGAGCTCGGCCTCCAGGATGCGCTCGACGCGAAAGGTATGGATCGCATCGAAATAATCGGCCCAACCGATCACATATGTGCCGCGATAATCGCCGCAAGCCTCGATGAAATAGGGCTTGAGCCGGTAGCCGTGCACATTCTCGCTGCCTGAGGCCTGGTAGCGTATGCGCGCCACGCGCCCTGTGGCCCAGGCTGTGGCCAGCGTCTCCAGCACCTGGGTCAGGTGGCTATCCTGAAAGCCGATCATCTGGCGGATGGCGGCATGGATGTGGCGCGCCATCGGTTCGGGCAGGATGCCCGCCAGCTTGGATAGCGCCGAAACGATGTGCGGATCGTACAGCTCTGCCTGGCGCGCCAGCAGCCTGCTCGCCAGATAGAGCGCCAGGGCGTCGTTCAGGCTCAGATGGATGGCCTGCAAAAAGTAGCCGCTGATGACGCCATACCGGGGAGGGTCGCCCTCATCATCCCACAAGGGCACGCCCATATTCTCCAGATCGTGCAAGTCGCGCTGGATGGTGCGCTTGTGGACCCCGCAGAGGCGCGCCAGTTCGGCGGCGCTCAACCCCTGGGGATTGCGATACAGGAAATGGTTCATACGGCTCAGCCGTTGCGCCTTGGTGTAGCTTTTCTCTGTCATGGCCCTCTCCTCTCGATGGTGGCTGCTATGCCGATGATACCGCCCCATTGCGACACCTAGCGTCGCGGAGCAGCGCTCCGCAAGCAGGCCAATTCGAGTATACACAGAAATCGCTTGCTGTGCATCTGAAAGCGAATCTCGAGGGTCAGCGCTTGCGCCGGCGATGGCAACGCCGCGCCTTTAGGCCCTGGCGCCCCTCTTGCGCTATAATCAGGTTGTAGCGTCATTGTGGACGGCTGGCGCCCTCTCGGGCGCACCCACTGATGAGGTGCCCATGCTCCGTCGCTTCCGTCTGCGGGGTTTGCGCATACAGATCCTGGCTTGGTCGGTACTGCCGACCCTGGCCATCCTGCTCACCGTGGGTTTTTTCAGTTTTTGGACCTACTCGCGCGTCACAGAGCTTCTGGTAATGGATCGCAACCGCGAGCTAACCCGCTTGCTGGCGGGGCAGATGGGCTTGGAGCTGGCCGAGTATGCCGATCGCCTCAGTGCGCTGGTAGAAACTCGCACATCCGCCGAGGGACAGCCGCCTCTTCCCTGGCTCCCCCACCTGGATGCGCGCCAACCCTATCTGCACGATTTTGATAGCGGCGTAGTGGTGCTCAATGAGGCGGGCACCGTGATCGCCGCCGATCCCCGACGTCTCGATCTGCTGGGACACGATTGGTCCAATCGCAGCCACTTTCGACGCATTCAGACCCAGCCCGTGCCGCTGCTCCTTTCCGATATCGAGAACGACGGGCCTGAGGGAGGCCCCGTTGTGGCGGTCGCCATTCCTGTGCTGGATGCCGAGGGCGAGCTTGCCGAGGTGGTGGCAGGGTTGTTTGCCATCCAGCCACAAACCGCTTCGGCCTTTTACCGCAGTCTGCTGCGGCTGGATCTCCGCATGGAGAGTCTGGCCTACCTGGTGGATAGCCAGGGGAGAGCGATCTATCACCACGACCCCGAGCTGATTGGCAGCGACATGTCGGGCCTGGCCGCCGTGCAGGCCGTGCAGGGCGGGTTCGTCGGCGCCTGGCGGGGCCAGGATGTCGGCGGCAGGGAGATCGTAGCCAGCTATGCGCCCATCCCGCACACCTTGTGCAGCCTGGTCGAACAGGAGAGCTGGGCCGACCTGCGCAGAATCTCTTGGGGATATGGCCGTGTGTTGGTGCTCATTCTGCTCTTTGGCTTGCTGGTGCCTGCCGGGGTGGTGGCCCATGCGATCCGCCGCATCACCAGGCCCATCAGACGCCTCACCGAGAGCGCCCAAGCCATGTCGCAAGGCAGGATGGAACAGATCGTTGATGCGCCGCCGGATAATGAGCTGGGCGAGCTCGCGGCGGCCTTTAACGACATGTCCTCTCGCTTGCAGGGCTACTATGCCGACCTGGAAGGGCGGGTGGCCGCGCGCACACGCGAGCTCTCGGCCATGAACGCCATCGCCAGCGTGGTGAGCCAGTCCCTCGATTTGCACGATATCCTGGCCTCTGCTCTGGACAAGGTGTTGGAGTTGATGAGCATGGGCACCGGCACGGCCTATGAGCTAGAGCCTGGCAGCGATGTGCTGCGGCTGGTTGCGCGGCGCGGCCAACCCTCGCAAGAGCTGCACCCGGGCCGCGAGATAGCGCTGGATGCGCTGGGGCCCCGAGAGGTGCTTGCGGCCGGCGCCCAGGCGTGGCTGCGGCCCCAGTTCCTCCAGCGCGGCCTGTGGCTCGCCCTGGCTCGTGAGGGCTGGGCGCAGGTGATCCTGGTACCGCTCATGTGCAAGGGGGAGTTGATCGGTCTGCTGAATCTGCGGGCCCGCGCCCCAAGGGAGCTTGGGGCGCAGGAGCTTGGCCTGCTCACCGCCATCGGCAGCCAGATCGGCATCGCCGTCGAGAATGCGCGCCTGTATCGCGAGGCGGGGACCCTGGCGGCCATGGCCGAACGCAACCGCCTGGCCCAAGACTTGCACGATTCGGTCACCCAGACGATCTTTACCGTCAATCTGCTGGCGGGGGTGATCCCCATGATCTATGAGGAGAACTCGGAAGAGGCGCGCTTTCATCTGGACGAACTGGGCCAACTCGCGAGGAGCGCTCTGAACGAGTTGCGCGCCCTCTTGCTAGAGCTGCGCCCTGCCACCCTGGCGCAGACGCCGCTGGAAGAGTTGCTCACACGGCTGGGCGAGAGCACGGCGGGCAGCGCCCGCATGCCCGTGCATGTATCGGCGGAAAGCGGCCTGGATCTGCCCGTGCAGGTGCGCGTGGCCCTGTATCGGATCGCCCAGGAGGCGATCAACAATGTCGTCAAGCACTCGGCTGCCGACCAGGCATGGATCAGGCTGCGGCGGCGCAGTATGCAGGGCGCTTGGGGCGTCGAGTTGCTGATCCGCGATGATGGGCAGGGGTTCGACCCGTTGGCGGTGGAAAGCGGCCACCTGGGGCTGTCCATCATGCGCGAGCGCGCCAGCGACATCCAGGCCACGCTGGCTCTACAGAGCGCGCCGGGGGGAGGCACCTCGGTGCGGGTGCTCTGGAGCCATGACGGACAAGGCAACGCAGAATCACGCTAGAGCAAAGGAGCCGAGGGCGATGGGGGGCAAAACGATTCGGGTGCTCGTTGTGGATGACCACAGCATCTTGCGGGGCGGCCTGCGTACCTGTCTCAGGGCGTTTCACGATATGGAAATGGTGGGCGAGGCCGCCAACGGAGAGGAGGCTGTGCGCCAGGCCCAGGCCCTGCGGCCCGATGTGGTGCTGATGGATCTCAAGATGCCGGTGATGGACGGCGTCGAGGCCACGCGGCAGATCCGCGCCTGTTGCCCCGAAACCCAAGTGGTGGCGCTGACCAGTTTCGTTGAGAACGAGCTGGTGCCGCGTGCGCTGCAGGCGGGCGCCATCGGTTATCTGCTCAAGAACGTATCGCCGCAAGAGTTGGCCACAGCCCTGCGCGCCGCTGCCCAGGGCCGCTCGACGCTCTCGCCCGAAGCCACCCAGGCGCTGGTTCAAGCTGCGACCGACATCCGCTTTACCATCGAGCCGCTAACCCCCCGCGAGCAACAGGTGTTGGCGCTCCTGGTAAAAGGGCGCACCAACCTCCAGATCGGCCAGGAACTGGGGATCACCGAATCCACGACCAAATCCCACGTGAGCACCATCATCGCCAAGCTGGGCGTCGCCAGCCGCACAGAGGCCGTGGCCATGGCCCTCAAGCATCGCCTGTTGGAGTAAGGCGCGCGCGAGAGCATCTTTCGCGCCAGGGGCGTCCTCGCGCATCTGAGGCGCCTCAGTGCGCCTGTAGCCAGATGTTTTTGAGCCAGGGGTACAGGCTGCCGCCGGCCCGATAGCCCTGCACCCAGGGCTTGGCCAGGATGTACGATACGCCGTGGGTCAGTGGAACCCAGGGCGCATCCGCCAGGATCAGTAGCTCGCTCTCCTGGTAGAGGGCTGCACGGCGCCCATCATCGGGCTCGGTGCGGGCTTGCTCCAAGAGCGCATCTACCTGTGGATTGGCATAGCCGAGATGGTTCTGGGCGCTGGCGCTGTGAAAGAGCAGATCGAGAAAGTTCTGCGGGTCAGGATAGTCGGCGATCCAGCCGCTGATGTACATGCCATAGCGCCCCCGGTTGAGATCCTGCAGGAAATCGCTCCACTCTGCCTGCTCGACTGTGAACTCGAGCCCCAGGTTCTCTTCCAGCATGGCCAGCACCGCCTGGGGCACCGGCCCCATATAGCCGCTATAGCCGCTGATATTGAGCACCAGGGGCGGCATGGCCCCCTCCTGGCCGTAGCGGGAGCCGGCCAGGAGCTCGCGGGCCAGGGCCGGGTCGTAGGCGATGGCCGCTTGCGCCGGATCGTCTCCCTCGGGGATCAGGGCGGGCGGCACGATGCCTCGGGCCGCATCGGCGCTGTTGTTAAGCACCAGCTCGGCCAGCTTGTCGCGATCAATGGCGTGCAGGATGGCCTGGCGCACGGCGGGATCATCGTAGGGCGGCTGGTTGACGTTCATCGCCAGATACTCGGTGCTGAGCTCGGACACCACCCGCACATCCTGGGAGAGGGGGTGGTGGGGGTCCAGCACGCGGTCCAGCTCGTCGGCGGGCGCCCAGACGATATCGAGTTGATCGTTCTCGTACATGGTGATGGGCAGGCCGCCGCTCAGTTCCAAGATCACGCGCTCCAACGCGGGCGGGCCGCCGTGGTAGCGCTCGTTGCGTCGCAGGATGATGCGCTCTCGGCCAAGCTCCTCTAGCACGAACGGCCCACTGCCGTTGGGTTGCAGGATCCAGCGCTCGCCCTCACGCTCGATCTGGCGGCGATCCACCACCAGCGCCGTGGGATAGGTCAGCTTGGCCATAAAGTACGCCTTGGGCGAATCTATCTCGATGCGCAGCGTCTGGGGCCCGACGGCCTCCAGCCCGGCGATCTGGTCCGCCAGCCCCTGCGCAAAAGCCTCGGCCCCGACGATATCGCCCAGGTAGGCCAGGGCCACGGGGGAGCCGAGCTCGGGGCTACAGGCCCGCTCCAGGGAATAGATGAAATCGTCCGCCGTGATGGGTGAACCATCGGCAAAGACGGCGTCCTCGCGCAGGTGGAACAGGTAAACGCGGCCATCCTCCAGCGTGTCCCAGCGCTCGGCCAGATCGGGCGTCACCTCTAGCTCGGCGTTCAAGCGCACAAGCCCGGCAAACAGATGCACCACATACTCGGCCGAGGTGGCGTCCTGCACCATCGCCGGGTCCAGCGTGGGCGGCAGATCGCCCGGCAGGCGCAGCGTGCTTGCGGAGGCAGGTGCGCCCGGCGTGCGTTCCAAGGGCGGGAGCGCGATCTCTCGGTCAAAAAAACCGGCGGCCTGGCCCCACAGCGCCAGGCCGATGCAGCAGGTCGCCGCCGCGCACAGCAGCCCAAGGCCAATGGCCAGGAGCAGGCAGTTGCGGTTGCGCGCGCGCGTGTCGTTGTCGCCAGGGTTCACCTGTTCACCCTCTCTCCACGCCGAGCATGCCTTTGGCCGCTCGCTATTGCGGGATCACCAGTTGCTGGCCCACATCCAGGCGGTTGGCGTCGCTGATATGGTTGGCCTGGGCCAGGTCATACACGCTGACGCCATAGCGCCCTGCGATGGAGGCCAGGGTGTCGCCGCGCTGCACCGTGTGCACCGTCGCCCCCTCGGGGATCGGCTGGATCAGGACGGTGAGCTTGGCGCCCGCGCGCAAAAAACTCGCGTCAGTGATCTGTGGATTGAGCCCCCGCAACTGCTCCACCGACATGCGGTGCCAGGCAGCGATCTGGCCCAACGTGTCGCCAGAGCGTATGACATAGGTCGAGAGCTGTTCGGGGTCATAGCGTACGGCGCTCGGCGGCAGGCGCAGCTCCTGGCCGGGGGCGATGGCGGCGCTGTTGCTCAGGCCATTGGCCTCCATAAAAGCCGTCACCGTGCTGGCGTGCAACAAGGCGATGGAGGCCAGCGTATCGCCGGGCTGCACCACGTACAGGGGCCCGTCATAGGGCGGCAGCTCGGGCGTGGGCTCGGGCGCGGCAATGACCGCAACCGTGACCGCCGGCTCTTGCGCCTGGGCCTCGGCGGCCTCTTCCTCAGCCACTTGGGGCTCCTCGCCCTGGGCTGGCTCGGCGGCCTCGCCGGCCAGCTCTATCTCGGCCTCTGTCTCGGCGGATTCACCCGGTTCGGCCAGCGCCAGCGCCTCACCCTCTGCCTCGGCCTCCTGCGAGACCGTAACCGGCAGGGTGGGCAAAGGTTCCCGCTCCCTTTCTGGCTTGGCGCGCACGCAACTCGCCGCCGCCAGCGCCAACAGCGCGCAGACCGCCAACACGGCTACCCTGCGTATCCGGATCTTGAGCATGAGAGCGCCTCCTTGGTTCATATGCAGCACCCCGGTTGCATGTCGCAGCGGCGATTCCTATCCGCTTGCTTGCCAGCAGGCGGATGATAGCATGGGCAACAGGGGGCGTCAATGCGCCGTGTGCGTACTAGCTACCGGACAGTTTCAGGAGCAGTGCGAGTTGCAGAATCAAGGGGCACGCTTGGATGATATATTGGGCAATATTGCTGTTAATTTCGCCGGGGTGAGGGCTTTTAAGGCGCGAGGTTAGGCCGCCGACAGCATATCCATCCTGCCGGGCTATCCTTTCAACCAAAGTGCACGGTAGCTAGGTGTGCGTAAACGTGCAAGGGACAAGTCTGCGCCGTGGCGCTGGCAATGTCTTGCCGGGGCAAATGACGGCCACTTGGTCAAGACCGCAAACCACGGCCATCAGCGCCAAAACGGAGAGCTGCGCGGGTTGCGCCGAGATGGAAACTGGATGCGAAATGGCTTGACATGCCTTGGCGCATGTGTTTTAATGCAGATAGTGGCGTAAACCCCGGGTAATACATATCTGAGGAGGGTGTCTCTGTGCCTGTCTGCCTGCCGCCGATGTCGGGGAACCTTCATCGTGGCCACTATCTCCCCCTGCATAGGCGCCAGGCGCCTCTGGCAAGCCCGCCCGTACCTCACCCACAGAAAGGATGGTGCCGCACGTGTTGAACCGGTGGTCCTCTGTTGCCTCTCGATCAAGGAGCGAGACATGAGACCCAAACGACGAATTCACCCAATAATACAGCTTTTGATTACTTTCTCTCTCCTCGTGATGCCCCTGCTCCAGGCCCTGCCTGTGGCGGCGGGCGGCGTCGTGAACGTCAACTCGTTTGTCGGCACGCCGAGCAACACGGCCTTTGGGGCCTTTAACGACTCGTTGCGGGCTGGCAACACCAAGTGGCTCAACTATACGTTTTCCCTTCAGTATCCACTCGGCGCCTTTCCGGAAGACCTGCATCTGAACGTGTTCCTCCCATCGGGCATTACGCCCACGGGGAATGCGTCTCGGGACTTTGTCGAGCTTCCGGATGGGACCATCGTTGTTGACTTTGGCAGCCAGCCCCCTGCGGGCGTAGGCGGGGCTACCTTTACCGGTAGCTTTGCCATAGAAGTCCAGGTCAGCAGCATGTGGTTGGCCCAGGGGAACTCGTCCAGCGTTCTGATCACGGCTTGGCTGACCGGAGACAACGAGATCCGGCTGCCCAACCCGGACCCGAACCAGGAGCGGATCATCCTCGAGATCGACGAGCGTGCCAATGTTCGGACCTTTATCGCGCGGCAGCCAACGCTGACGCCGAATATCGTCAAGGCCGGGGAGACGATCCTGTA
>CAYZWT010000026.1:20361-52765 GCA_964482225.1 uncultured Anaerolineales bacterium | reverse complement strand
GCCGCCGCGCGCCAGGCCCGGCAGATGGCGCGTTGCCAGCCGCAGCTCCAAGTGCGCCAGCCCATGCTGGTTGTCGCTTTGTGTGAGGGGGCGATTCTCCATTTGACGCTGAACCATTACACTTCCACAGAAGCGCAGAGGTCATAGTACCCCGTAGGCTATCCCTTGATGCGCTCAAGTACGTCTTTTGTCGTTCTCAAGCTGAGAAGGATACGTTGCGGACGTTGATGGCCCCAGACATATGGCAAAAGTACCGAAACAGAGTTCTAGCCACTTCATCCACCAACCTGTATTTCAGAAGGCACACATACGTCATCACGGCTGACCTGTTCGCGGACGGATGCTCGTTTGCCTTTTCGCCGGATACAGAGTCGCCGGGGCCTTTTGTCCTCAGGGTAGAGGTAGATGATGGAGATTGTGTCCGGACCAGCGTTCAAGACAGCTTTCTGATCACTCCCCGCAAGCCCCAATTGTACCTGCCCTTTGGTCGCGATTTTGCCCGCTACACTATTCGCCTCTATCTCGACAAACACCTGACTTATGCCGGAGAGTATGACGAGATCCCGTTCTAGCGCTTTTGCTAGATCGGTGGTATGCGGCATCTGCCCAGGCAACCGTCCCCCCTACCGCACCTGCCCCCGCCCGGCGATGGGCCAGATGGCCACCACCCGCTCGCCAGAGGTCACATAGTAGGCATCGTGCAGGTTGATGGTCGTGCAGCCGTGGGAGGGCACGATCTCGACCCGGTCGCCCGGCTTGAGGGCCGCGCCATCCCCATGCTTGAGGGTGCTGTGCTCCTCGGATTGGTGCCCCAGGGTCCAGCCGGCCGGGTGTTGTAGCTCGGGCGCGCCAAACTCGGGCGTCAGCGTCTTGAGCCCCGCGTCAATCACGGCGTGGTCGCCCCGCGCGCTGATCACCTGGGCCACCACCGTCAGGGCCGTCTCGAACTCGGGGATCACCCCTTTGTAGCGGGCGTCCATGGTGGCGTAGGAGCCCGCCTGGATCTCGGTCACGCCAGGGTAGGCGCCGGTGATGTTGTAGGTGCCGCTGCCCCCCGCCGAGACGATGCCCACGGGCAGCCCGTCTCGCTCAAGGGTCTCTTGAGCGCCCACCAACAGGGCCATGGCCTGCTCGGCGGCGGCGCGGCGGCGCTCGGGATCGGGAAGCATGACGGCATGGCCCTCATAGCCCATGATGCCCTCCATCCGCAGGCCGGGCAGGGCGGCCATCTCACGGGCCAGGGCCAAGGTCTCGTCGCCGGGGGCTACGCCGCAGCGCCCCATGCCCACATCCACCTCGATCAAAGTGCGCAGGTGCACCCCGGCCGCCACCGCTGCCTCGGAGAGCTGGCGCGCGTTCTCGGCGGCCTCCACGGCCACCATGACCTCGGTATCCACCGCCAGGTTCACCAGGCGCCTGATCTTGGTGGGGCCGATGATCTGGTTGGCGATCAGGATATCGCGGATGCCGGCGCGGGCCATGACCTCGGCCTCGCCCAGCTTGGCGCAAGTGATGCCGATGGCCCCTGCCCGGAGCTGCTTCCAGGCGATGGTGGGGCATTTGTGGGTCTTGGAATGGGGGCGCACGCGGGCGGGCCTATCGCGCAAAAAGGCCGCCATGCGGGCCAGGTTGCGCTCCAGCGCCTCCAGATCCAGCACCAGGGCGGGCGTATCAATCTCCCATTTGCTCTTGCCGATCTCGTAACGATCCATAGCGGCTCCTCTCCTCTATATGTCTTGTCAGGCCATTTGGGCCAGGCGCTCGCGGGTGATTTCGTAACGCAGCGGGGCGCGCTCGACCAGCAGGCGCCGGATCTCCGCCGCCATCTCCTGCCCCATGCCCAAGTGGGCGTCGCGGGTCAGCCCGGCGATGTGGGGCGTCAGCAGCACGTTGTCCAGCTTGCGCAGGGGCGCATCCACGGGCAACGGCTCGGGATCGAACACATCCAAGGCCGCCCAAAAGCGCCCGCTTTGCAGCTCGCGCAACAAGGCATCTTGATCCACCACCCAGGCGCGGGCCGTGTTGATGAACACGGCGCCATCCTGGATCAGGGCCAATTCGCGGGCGCCCAGCAGGTGGTGGGTCTCCTCGGTGATGGGCAGGTGCACCGAGATCACGGCGCAGCCGCGCAAGAGATCGTCCAGGCCCACCAGGCGCACGCCCAGGGCGGCGGCGTCCGTCTCGGACAGGTAGGGGTCATAGCCCCAGACCTGGGCGCCCACGGCTTGCAAGAGGGCCGCCGAGCGTCGCCCCACATAGCCCAACCCCAGCAGGCCCACGGTCTTGCCACGGATCTCGTAGGTGGCCACGTCCCGCTTTTCGGGCCACGGCTCGCCCGCTTTTATGCGGCGGTCGAAATCCTGGGGCTTGCGCAAGCCCATCATGGCCAGCAGCAGGGTGATGTCGGCCACCGAATCGGCGATGCGGGCGGCAGCGTGGGTCACGCGAATGCCCCGGTCATAGACGGCATCGGTGACGAAATACTTGACGCTGCCCGCGGCATAGGCGATCAGCTTGAGGCGGTCGCCCTGGGCGAGCACCTCGGGCGTCAGGGCGGGCATGCCCCAACTGCCCAACAGGGCGTCTACGCCGGGCAGGCGTGCGGCCAGCTCGGCGCCGCGCCAGTTGTGGCCGTCCTCGTTCAGCGTCACCCGGCCAAAGGACGCCAGCTCCGCCAACGTCTCCTGGCTGAGGACCGTGTCCCTCAGCGGTTGCGGGACCGTCACGAGCACATGGGGCCTATCCATAGGCGCGTCTCCTTGTTTGGGGGTGCGTCGCACTTGAGCGGATCGGGCAACGCGGGTAGCATAGCAGCGTGCAACGGGGCGGTCAACCGTTGCACGGAGGTGTACCATGTCTGCCGGCGAGTCAACGGGGATCGAGCGCCTGTGGGGCGCGCTGCTGGAGTTGCTCTTTCCGGCCCATTGCGTGGCCTGCCGCCGTCCGGGGGCCTGGCTGTGCGGCGATTGCGTGAGTGCGATCCCTGGGGAAGGGCGACTGGAGCGGGTGCGCTGGTCGCGGCTGCGGGCCGGGGGGCTGGCGGGGGTCTACTCTCTCTCGCCCCATGTCGCGCCCCTGCGCGAAGCAGTGCACGCCCTCAAGTACGAGGGGGTGCGCGCCCTGGCCGCGCCCTTGGCCGGGCTGCTCTGGGCGGCCTGGCAGCCCGTTCACCTGCCGGTGGACGTGGTGGCGCCGGTGCCTCTGCACATCAAGCGGGTGCGCCAGCGGGGCTATAACCAAGCCGAGCTGCTGGCGCGGGCCTTTTGTGCGGCATCGGGCCTGCCCTATCGTCCGGGGGAGCTGGTGCGCCACCGCGAGACGCGCTCTCAGGTGGGGCTGACGCTAGAAGAGCGCCGCGCCAATGTAGCGGAGGCCTTTGCCTGCCGCTCCGATGGTTTCCGAGGGCAGCGGGTGTTGCTGGTGGATGACGTGCTCACCACCGGCGCGACCCTGGCCGCCTGTGCGGAGGCGCTGCACGCCGCCGGCGCCCGCGCCGTGTATGCCCTCACCGTCACGCGGGCCGACGATGGCCCGCAAGCGGAGCCGCCGGCCTGATAGGCCGAGGAGCTCTGTTCACCTCCCCGCCCAAGTCGCCATCAGCTCCTCACGCCGCTCCATCAGCAGCCGCAGGTAGGCCATCTCCAAGTCCACCATCTCTTCATCGCCACGGCGCAGCCAGTCAGAGAGCCAGGCAAAGCGGATGGCCAGCACCAAGGGCCAGAGCGCGCCGTCATCCAGGATAGAGCCCCCGCTCGCTCGCAAGCGCGCCAGCAGCGCCCGCACCAGCGGGCCCGTCAGCGCGCTTGGCTCCTCGCTGCCCACGCAGCCGATGATGAGCGCCAGGTCATAGAGCGCTGGCTTGGGGCCAAAGAACTCCCAATCTATCACCGCCAGCATCGCCTGCCCCTGCCAGATCACGTTGAGTGGATGGGGGTCGCCGTGGCAAAAAGCATAGGCCAGCGACTCATCAGGGGGCAGCCAGTGGGCCAGCAATGGCCCGGCGATGGGCGCCAGCTCGCCCGCCAGGGCGGGGCGGAGGCGGGCGATCCGTTCATACAACTCGGCGACAAAGGCGCCCATGCGAAAGGGCTCGCCGGCGGGCAACGACAGGTTGACCGAGACGCGCCGCAGGGCGATGAGGAAATCGGCCAGGGCGCGCCCGCGCCAGGCCTCACACACCCAGTCAGGGCGGGGCAGGGGTTCGCCCGCTAGATAAGGGCTGATCTGCCAGTAGCTGCCCCGCATGGTCAGTACATACTGGCCGCTGCCATCGGCCAGGTACGGATGGGCAACAGACAGCCCCCCGGCTGCGAGGGCGGCCAGAGTCGCGGCGATGCGCAGCTTGTGCGGCGCCGCCTCGGCGGCCAGGCGCTCGACCAGCAACAGCCGCCCGGCCTCGTCCTCGATCACGGCGCGGGCCAGGCTGCGGTCGGGGCTGCCGCTGGCCGCCAACTCGGGGCGCAACCGGGCCAGCCGCAGCCGCCAGAGGCGACAGACGGGAGCCAAGAGCGCGGCATCCATCACAGGCGCGCTCCTACCACTCTACTTGCAGCGCCCGGTCGCGGGGGCGCCCCTGCACATAGGCGGCGTCGAAATCGTACGCGGCGCGCCAGCCCACCTCGTGATAAAGGGAGACGGTGCGCACTGTCAGCCCCTCGTCGGTGATCTCGATATCCTTGAACTCAAAGGGGCTCTCGGAAAAGCTGCCGGACATCAGCCAGTGGCCCTCGCCCAGGGTTCCCAGGGCGTTGACGTGGCTATGCCCCGAGAGGATCAGGCGCAGGTCGGGGTAGGCCGTGGCCAGGTCGTCCAGGGCCTCGGTATAGGCCGCTGGCGGCGCGTCGAAATCGTGGTCGGCGCCGGTTTGGGCGGCGGGCACGCCCTGGGGCGCGCCGTGGCAGCAAAGGAGCTGGGGGATGCCATAGCCCCCGGCGATGCGAGCCTCTAGCTCGGCAAGCTGCTCGGGATAGAGACAGGCGTGGGGGTGCGCGCCATCCCAGAAAAAGGGGCGCACGCCCCATTGGGTGGGGACGATGTGCAGCAGGCAATCGCCCAGGTCCAGGGTATAGGCGGGCTCGCCGCCGGGAAAGAGGTGGCCGCCGAATTTGCGCCAGTGGTGCAAGGCATCCGGGGTGGTCAGGTCGTGGTTGCCCAGGGCCAGGTAAAGGGGCACGGAGAGGGCTGCCCAATCGCCCACGGCCCGGGCGATCTGGTCCGCCTCCGCCCATTCCACCATGTCGCCGCCGTGGAGCACCAGATCAATGCCCCCTTCCCGGCGCATCCAGAGCTCCAGGGCGGCGATGAGCTGGGGCAGCCGCTCGATGTAGGGCGGCTGGCGGTGGTAGCCCTGGGGGCCGCCGCCGTGGTGGCTGTCGCTGAGATAGATCAGGCGCGTCATGGGCCTCCTTTGCCGGGCGGGATGCGCATAGTGTAGCACGAAAGGGGCGCGGGGGGCGAGCCCACGTGCCCCCCGTTTTTGACATCTGCCCCCTTTTGTCTACAATATACCTAACAGACCGACCGGTCGGTTTGGACAGTATTCCACAAGGAGGCGCAATGCCAAGCTCGCAGCGGCAGCCCGATCAGACCCGCGCCCGCATTCTCGCCGCGGCCCAGGCCGCCTTTGCCGAGCAAGGCTATGACCGCGCCAGCGTGGCCGCCATCTGCCGCGCCGCCGGGGTCACCAAGGGCGGCTTTTACCACCATTTCGAGAGCAAGCAGGCCCTCTTTTGGGAGCTGCTCTCCCAGTGGCTGGATGGGCTGGATGGGCGCCTGAGCCTGCTGGAGCAGGGGGCCGAGTCTGTCCCCGACCAGCTCGTCGCCATGACGGGTGTGGTGGGCCATGTGCTCGCCGCCGCCGCCGGTCAGTTGCCCATCTATATCGAGTATCTCACCCAGGCGCTGCGCGACCCCGAGCTACAGGCCGCCACCGGCGCGCC
Organism: uncultured Anaerolineales bacterium; assembly: GCA_964482225.1. Taxonomy (GTDB): domain Bacteria; phylum Chloroflexota; class Anaerolineae; order UBA1429; family UBA1429; genus UBA1429. The sequence goes on along the minus strand of CAYZWT010000026.1, from coordinate 46,826 downwards.
CTATGCGCGCTATCACCAGCGCATCGCGGCCCTGATCCGGCGCGGCGTGGAGGAGGGCAGCCTACGCCCCGCGCCGCCCGAGGCCACGGCCAGCGTCGTGCTGGGGCTGGTGATGGGCCTGTTGGTGCAGGCGCTGCTGGCCCCCGAGGCCGCCGATTGGCAGCAGGCCGCTGCCGAAGCGTTACGTATTCTATTGAAAGGCTTGGCAAAGGAGTGAACCGATGAAAGTTACCGTAACCGGCGCCTTGGGCAACCTGGGCCAGCCTGTGACCGAGCAATTGATCCGCAACGGGCACCAGGTGCGCGCCTTTGACCTGGATACCAAAGCCAGCCGCAAGGCGGCCCGCCGCTTTGGCCGTGATCTCGAGGTGGTCTGGGGCGACCTGCGCCGTCCGGACGACGTGGAGCGCGCCGTGGCCGGGCAGGATACCGTCATTCACCTGGCCTTTGTGCTGCCCAAGCTCTCGGCCACGGGCATCAGCAGCGAGGACGAGCCCCTCTGGGCCCGCGAGATCAATGTGGGCGGCACCCGCAATCTGCTGAATGTCATGCGGGCCCAGCCCAGGCCACCCCGCATCCTGTTCGCCTCGTCGCTGCACGTCTATGGGCGCACCCAGGATCAAAATCCTTACCGCAAGGTGGATGACCCCCTGGCGCCCACCGACCACTATTCCCACCACAAGATCATCTGTGAGCGCTTGGTGCGCCGCTCGCGCCTGCGCTGGGCGATCTTTCGCCTGGGCGCCTCCATGCCCACCCGCCTGATCCTGGATCGCGGCATGTTCGAGGTGCCCCTGGATACCCGCATCGAGTTCGTGCACCAGCGCGATGTGGCCCTGGCTATGGCCAATGCCCTGGACAACGAGGAGGTCTGGGGGCGCATCTGGAATATCGGCGGCGGGCCGAGCTGCCAGCTCACCGAGCGCGAGTTGGTGCAGCAGATACTGGAGGCAGTGGGTGTGGGCATGTTGCCGGATGATCTCTTTGCGGCGCGGCCCTATCCGGTGGACTGGCTGGATACCCGCGAGAGCCAGAGCGCGTTGCACTTTCAGTACCACACCTTGCAGGACTATTTGCACGACGTCTCGCGCAAGCTGGGCTTTCGGCGCCATCTCGTGCGCCTCTGCCGCCCACTGATCCGCGCCTGGCTGCTGCGTCAGGCCCAGGCCATGCGAGCGTAAGGCTGTGACCAAGGCGCCTGACGCCTCTCCTTTTTGACAATCCTACGCTCGAGGACTACACTCGCGCCTTGGCTCGGCTCTGGCCGAGCCAAGGCCTTTTACGTCAGAGATATCGTCGTCGCTGCCAGGCTGCTTGTGAAACCTGCGCAGAACGAACAAGAGGAGAGAAAAGTTGCGCGTATTGTTGGAGGCTATTTGGTCGAATTGGCGCATTGGCCTGATGATCGCCGCCCTCGCGGCGGCGGCGATTGGCCTGCTCAGCGCCTGGCTCACTCCGCGCGGCCCGGTGACCACTGCCCAGGCACTAGTGGCCATGGCTATGGCTCTTGCCCTCGGCCTGTTGGTGGGTCTCGTCACGGGCAGTCGCTGGAGCATGCTCGTCGCTCCGCTGGCCTTTGTCGCCGCATTTGAGCTTGCCCGTCTTGGCGTCCGTGGCCCCACGGTGGATGCCATTCATCTGCGTTCCACCTATGGCATCATTGCGTTCGTCGTAGGACGTTTGATGCACGCGATCCTGGTGCTGCCCCCCATGCTGCTGGGTATTGTGTACGGGATCTCGGCTGCGGTCCTGCTCGGATCCACGGCCGCGCCTGTGCGCCCGTCTGGATGGATCCTCACCGGCCTTTTCACCCTGGCCATGTTTGCCCTAGCCTACTCTATCGCCCGCCCGGCCATCACACATCCTATCGTTGGACTGGATGGTGCGCCTCTGCCTGGCAGCGTAGCAGAACTGATCCAGGTCCCCATCGGCGGGCACAATCAGGCCTTAATGATCCGGGGCAGGAGCACGGATAATCCTGTCTTGCTGTTTCTGGCAGGCGGGCCGGGCGGCACTGAGATGGGCGCCATGCGTGCCGACACCGGGCTGGAGCAGGATTTCGTCGTGGTCACCTGGGATCAGCGCGGCGCTGGCAAGTCGTATGCGGCTCTGGATCCGGTGGATACTTTGACACTGGAACAAGCCGTGGCTGACACGATCGAGCTGACAGACTACCTGCGTGCTCGCTTTGGTCAGGACAAGATATTCCTGGTAGGCCAGTCCTGGGGGACGACCCTGGGGGTTCTTGTCGTGCAGCAGCGTCCCGATCTCTACCACGCTTTTGTGGGGGCCGGGCAGATGGTCAGCCAGCGCGAGACAGACATCATGCACTATGAAGACACGCTGGCATGGGCAGAGCGAACCGGCAACGCGACCCTCATTGCGGCGCTGCGCCAGAGCGGGCCGCCTCCGTACGATGACCTGCTGAACTATGAGCCAGCACTGGCCCACGAGCACGACTGGAACCCCTATCCGACGCTGGATGTGAGCAAAGAGATGCCCGCAATCCTGTTCGTGCCAGAATACAGCTTGATGGACAAGATCAATGGGCTGCGGGCGTTCCTGGATACCTTTTCGGTTCTCTATCCCCAGTTGCAGGGGATCGACTTTCGGGACGATGTCCCCAGCCTGGATGTGCCTGCGTACATGCTCATCGGCGAGCACGAGACCAGGGGCCGGGCTACTCTGGCCAACGAGTGGTTCGATCTGCTGGATGCTCCTCTCAAGGAGAGGGTGGTCTTTGAGGGCGCCGGGCACCGACCCAATTTCGAGCAGCCGGGCCTGTTCGCCGAGTTGATGCGCGACGTGCTGGCTGTGACGTTCCCGGATCACTGATGTGTTGGGCGCGTGCGTTCGCGCGCGTGGTTTGACAGCCCGCGCGAGCTATGCTATGCTCGCGCCAATCCTAACAGAGAAGAGAGCATGGCAGTGCCATCCTTTGTCTCGCCGACCGGCATTATTCTCGTTCTAGTTGAGCTCCTCGTTATTGAGGAGCCGCTGCCGGTTGGGAGGGGATCTCGCTAGACCGATTGCACCAGGACGAGATGACACACAAAAGCCTCACCCAACCGGGGTGAGGCTTTTTCCGTGGAATACAGGCCCTCGATGCGGGGGGCACATGCGCAAGGGCGCCATGATCCAGGGCCAACGGCCCTAGAACGTGGCGCGCTGCTGTTTTCAAGGGATACTCTCACAGAAGGAGCGCCAGCCATGCGAAGCGATGCCATCAAGCGAGGCCCCGAGCGAGCCCCCCACCGCTCTTTGCTGTGGGCATTGGGCCAGACCGAAGAGGAGATGGAGCGCCCCTTTGTGGGGGTCATCAGTTCCTATGCCGAGATCGTGCCCGGCCACACCCAACTGCGCACCCTGGCCGAGGCCGTCAAGAACGGCGTCTATATGGCCGGCGGCACGCCCTTTGAGGCCAACACCATCGCCGTGTGTGATGGCATTGCCATGAACCACAAGGGCATGAAGTACTCGCTGGCCTCCCGCGAGCTGATCGCCGACTCGGTAGAGACGGTGGTGGAGGCCCACGCCTTTGACGCGCTGGTGCTGATGCCCTCCTGCGACAAGATCATCCCAGGTATGGTGATGGCCGCCGCGCGCCTGAACCTGCCCACCGTCGTCATCACCGGAGGCCCCATGCTGGCGGGGCGGCGCGGCGCCGAGGTGCTGGATCTGAACAGCGCCTTTATGGCCGTGGGCGCCGCCGCTGCGGGCGAGATGTCCGAGGCGGAGTTGCTGCGCATCGAGCAAAGCTGTTGCCCCGGCTGCGGCTCCTGCTCTGGCATGTTCACCGCCAACACCATGGCCTGCCTGTGCGAGGTGTTGGGCATCGCGCTGCCTGGCAACGGCACCACGCCCGCCGTCAGCTCGCGGCGCGTGGCCCTGGCCCGCCTGGCCGGCATGCACGTGATGGAGATGTTCAACCGGGGCATCCGCGCGCGCGATATCCTGAACGCGCAGGCCTTTGCCAACGCCTTTACCGCCGATATGGCCATGGGCGGCTCTAGCAACTCGGTGCTGCACCTGCTGGCCATCGCCCACGAGGCGGGCATCGAGGTAGACCTGCACACCCTCAACGAGTACTCGCAGCGCACGCCTCATCTGGTCAAGCTGTCGCCCGCCAGCGAGCAGCATATCGAGGACCTGTACCACTCTGGCGGGATCGGCGCCGTGTTGCACGAGCTGGACGAGCTGGGCCTGCTCCAGCGCGAGGCCATGACCGTCACAGGCCAGTCGGTCGCCGAGAATTTGGCGGTGGGATCGCGCTGGGCGCCCGATTACGCCAGCGTGGATCGCAGTGTGTTGCGTAGCGGCCAGAACCCCTACTCTCCCACCGGCGGGCTGACGGTCCTGTTCGGCAACCTGGCCCCGGAGGGCGCCGTGGTCAAGAGCGCCGCCGTGGCCCCCAACATGCTCACCCACACCGGCCCCGCCCGCGTCTTTGAGGACGAAGAGGCCGCCACCAAGGCGATCCTGGCCCAAGAGTTCCGCGAGGGCGACGTGCTGGTGATCCGCTACGAGGGCCCCAAGGGCGGCCCCGGCATGCGCGAGATGCTCACCCCCACCTCGCTGCTTTCGGGCATGGGGCTGGATGGCAAGGTGGCCCTGATCACCGACGGGCGTTTCTCCGGCGCGTCGCGAGGCTCGGCCATCGGCCACGTCTCGCCCGAGGCCGCCGCCCACGGCCCCATCGCCGCCGTACAGGATGGCGATCTGATCAGCATAGACATCCCCAACCGCCGCTTGGAGCTGCGCGTATCTGAGGACGAGCTGGCCCGGCGGCTGGCGGCCCTGCCCGAGTTCGAGCCGCGCGTGCAGAGTGGCTATCTGCGGCGCTATGCACGGCTGGTCACCTCGGCCAGCACCGGCGCCGTGTTTGAGGATTAGCCATGACAGATTGCAGCCGACCCAACACGCCCCAAGAGGAGAGCAGGCCATGAAGATGAACGGAGCGCAGATCATCTGGGAATGTCTCGTGCGCGAGGGCGTCGAGGTCGTTTTCGGCATCACCGGCGGCAAGGTCATCCCGCTCTATCACGAGCTGCCCGGCTTTCCGATCCGCCACATTACCATGCGCCACGAGCAGGCCGCTGCCCACGCCGCCGATGGCTATGCCCGCGCCACGGGGCGGGTGGGGGTGTGCGTGGCCACCTCTGGCCCCGGCGCCACCAACCTGGTCACGGGCATCGCCAATGCCCAGATGGATTCCGTGCCCATCGTCGCCATCACCGGCCAGGTGGCCTCTGGCGAGCTGGGCACCGATGCCTTTCAAGAGGTGGACATCACCGGCATCACCATGCCCATCACCAAACACAACTATTTGGTGACCCGCGCCTCCGAGCTGGCCCAGGCGCTGCGCGAGGCGTTCCATATCGCCCGCAGCGGCCATCCGGGGGCCGTGCTGGTGGATGTGACGGTGGATGCCCAAATGGGCCAGTGCGAGTTCGCCTATCCCGAGCGGGTGAACCTGCCGGGCTACCGGCCCCATACCACGGGCAACATCCGCCAGGTGACCCAGGCGGCGGAGATGATCAACAAGGCCAAGCGCCCGGTGCTGATGATCGGACGAGGCGTGATCATCGCCCGCGCCCAGGCCGAGCTGCTCGAGCTGGCCGAAAAGGCCCAGATCCCCGTCTCCACGACGCTGCTGGGCAAGAGCGCCATTCCCGAGTCGAATCCCCTTTGCCTGGGGATGGGCGGCATGCACGGCGAGGCCTATGCCAACCTGGCGCTGCAACAGGCCGATCTGATCATCGGCATCGGCACCCGTTTTGACGACCGCTTTACCAGCGCGGCCCACACCTTTGCGCCCCAGGCCAAGATCATCCACGTGGACATTGACCCCGCCGAGATCGCCAAGCGGGTGCGGGTGGATTTGCCCATCGTGGGCGATGCCTTGAACGTGTTGCGCGAGTTGGTTCCCCTAGTGCAAGAGGCGCGCCACGACGAGTGGTTGCAGGTGATCGAGGGCTGGCGGGCCGATTCACGCGAGCACAGCCGCCACTGGGAAGAGGGCGATGCCCTGGTGCCCCAGTACGTGATCCGCAGCCTGTGCGAACTCACCCAGGGCGAGGCCATCATGGTCTCCGACGTGGGCCAGAACCAGATGTGGGAGGCCCAGTACTATATCCATAACCGCTTTGGCGGCCTGATCTCCTCCGGCGGGCTGGGCACCATGGGCTTTGCCCTGCCGGCCTCCATCGGCGCCCAGGTAGGCCGGCCCGAATGCGCTGTGTGGGTGGTGGCGGGCGATGGCGGCTTGCAGATGACCATCCAGGAGTTGGCCACCATCATGCAGGAGCGGCTGCCCGTCAAGATCGCCCTGCTGAACAACGGCTACCTGGGCATGGTGCGCCAGTGGCAAGAGTTCTTTTTCGAGCGCAACTATTGCGCAACGCCGCTCCTGGGCCCCGATTTCGCCAAACTGGCCGAGGCGTATGGCATTGCGGGCATTACCGTGTGCGAAAAGGAACAGGTGGGCGCGGCGCTGGAGCGGGCCATGCAGATCGAGGGGCCCGTGCTGATAGACTTTCGCATCGAGCAGGAGCACAATGTGTTCCCCATGGTGCCTGCGGGCCGCCCGATTCACGAGATGATCCGCCGCCCCAAGCAGGGCTAACCCAGCGGCGCCAGGAGGAGATGCCATGACTTGTGCCAAGGAATACAACAACCACTCGCGCCGCACGCTGGTGGTGCTGATGGAGGACAAGCCCGGCGTCCTCAGCAATGTCTCGAACCTGTTTCGGCGACGCAACTATAACATCGAGAGCCTGACCGTCGGGCATAGCGAGACGCCCGGCATCTCGCGCATGACGGTCGTGGTCTATGCCAGCGACGCCGTGCTGGAGCAGGTGAGCAAGCAGCTCTACAAGCTGATCCACGTCACCAAGGTGACGGACATCACCGACGACGATGCCGTGATCCGCGAGCTGGCGCTGATTCGGGTGCACGCCATCTCGACCAACCGTGCCGAGATCAAGCAACTGGTGGACATTTTCCGGGCCCAGATCATTGATGTGGCCCACGATTCCATGACCATCGAGATCACCGGCACCGAGGACAAGGTGGACTCGCTGGTCGAGATCCTGCGGCCCTTTGGCATCAAGGAGCTGACGCGCACCGGGCGCGTGGCCATGGTGCGCGGCTCGACCACCCCCAACCGGGGTTAACCGTTCGGGATACCGGTCGCCCGGTTGGCGGGCGGCTCACATACTTACGGAGGGAATCCAATGGCAACGATCTACTATGACAAGGATGCCGATCTAGCCGTCCTCAAGGGGAAAAAGATCGCCATCATCGGGTACGGTAGCCAGGGCCACGCCCATGCGTTGAACCTCAAGGACTCGGGTTGCGATGTGCGGGTCGGGCTCTATCAGGGCAGCCGCTCGTGGGCCGTGGCCGAGGCCGCCGGCCTGACGGTCAAGACCTCGGCAGAGGCCGCCGCCGAGGCCGACATCATCATGATCCTGGCGCCCGATACGGTGCAGGCCGCCCTGTACAAAGAGTCTATCGCGCCGCACCTGACCGCCGGCAAGATGCTCATGTTCGCCCACGGCTTTTGCATCCATTACGGCCAGATCATGCCGCCCGAGGATGTGGACGTAGCCATGATCGCCCCCAAGGCCCCCGGCCACCGCGTGCGCGAGGTCTTTGTGGAGGGGCAGGGTGTTCCCGGGCTGTTGGCCGTCTACCAGGACGCCAGCGGCGCCGCCAAAGAGGTCGCCCTGGCCTATGGCAAGGCTATCGGCTGCGCCCGAGCGGGCATCCTGGAGACCACCTTTGGCGAAGAGACCGAGACTGATCTGTTCGGCGAGCAGGCCGTGCTGTGCGGCGGCGTCACCGAACTGATCAAGGCCGGGTTCGATACCCTGGTGGAGGCGGGCTATCAGCCCGAGATCGCCTATTTCGAGTGCCTCAACGAGCTCAAGCTGATCGTGGACCTGATCTATCAGGGCGGGCTGACCTACATGCGCTACTCGGTGAGCGACACCGCCGAGCATGGCGATTACCATGCCGGGCCCAAGGTGATCACGCAAGAGACCCGCAAGGCGATGAAAAAGCTGCTGGCAGACGTGCAGGATGGCACCTATGCCCGCGAGTGGCTGCTGGAGAACCAGGCCGGGCGCCCGAGTTTCAACCTGATCCGCAAGCGCGAGCAGAACCTGCTGATCGAGCAGGTGGGCCGCCAACTGCGCGCCATGATGCCCTGGCTGGACGCCAAGTAAGGATTGTGATGGCGGGGCGTTTGAATTGTAGGGGCAGGCCCCTGTGCCTGCCCCGCCCCGCCTATGACCGATGTCTGAAGAGAGGCTGGTAACCGATCTATGGTGAGACGGGTATCCGTTTTGGATACAACCCTGCGCGATGGCGCCCAGATGGAGGGCGTTTCGTTCTCCGTGGACGACAAGCTGCGCATTGTGGCCAAGCTGGACGAGCTGGGCGTCGCCTATATCGAGGGTGGCTGGCCCGGCTCCAACAGCAAGGACGCCGAGTTTTTCGCGCGGGCGCGCCAGCTTGCCCTGCGCCATGCCCGGCTGGCGACTTTTTCCAGCACGCGCCGCGTAGGCATCACAGTTGGGCAGGACCCCAGCATCCAGGCCCTGTTGCAAGCTCAGGTGCCCGTGGCCGTCATCGTGGGCAAGTCCTCGGCCATGCACGTTACCGATGTGCTGGGCACCACCCTGGCCGAGAACCTGGCCATGATCCATGATACCGTGGCCTATCTCAAGGCGCGCGGGCTGGAGGTGCTGTTCGACGCCGAGCACTATTTCGACGGCTATCTCCTGGATGCCGACTATGCCCTGGCGACCCTGGAGGCCGCCCACGCCGCCGGCGCCGATCTGCTGGTGCTGTGCGATACCAATGGCGGCACCTTGCCTTCTGGCGTGCAGAGCGTGATCGCCGCCACCCATGCGCGCCTGCCCGATGCCTCCCTGGGCATGCACGCCCACAACGACACAGGCGTGGCCGTGGCGAATACCCTGGTGGCCGTGGAGGCGGGCTGTGTCCACGTCCAGGGCACCATGAACGGCTACGGTGAGCGCTGCGGCAACGCCGACCTCTCCGCCGTGATCCCCAACCTGCAACTCAAGATGGGTTGCCAGGCATTGGCGAATGGCGATCTCTCGATCCTGACCGAGGCCTCGCGGGCCATCAGCGAGATCGCCAACCTGCGGCCCAGCAGCCAGGCGCCCTATGTGGGCGATAGCGCCTTTGCCCACAAGGCCGGGCTGCACGCCAACGCCCTGCTCAAGAACATCACCAGTTACCAGCACATGGACCCTGCCCAGGTGGGCAACCGGATGCGGGTGCTGGTTTCCGAGCTGGCCGGGCGTGGCAACATCATCCACAAGCTAGCCGAGATGGGCCTGGGCATGGAGCTCTCGCCGGAGCAAACCCGCATGGTGGCCGAGCGTGTCAAAGAGCGCGAGAGCCAGGGCTACCAGTTCGAGGGCGCCGAGGGCTCTTTTGAGCTGATCATTCGCCGCGCCCAGCCCGGCTACAAGCCACCCTTTGAGGTGCTGGACTTTATCGTGTTGGTGGAGAAACGTTCCGATAACGACATCCTGGCCGAGGCCACGGTCAAGGCGCGGGTGAACGGCCAGATGATGCACACCGCCGCCGAGGGCGATGGCCCGGTGAACGCCCTGGATAGGGCCATGCGCAAGGCGCTGTTGCCCATCTATCCCGAGCTGGAGCCGGTGCAACTGACCGACTATAAAGTGCGCATCATTGACCCGCGCTCCGCCACGGCGGCGCTGACGCGGGTGCTGATTGACGCCAGCGATGGCCAGGATTCCTGGACCACCGTGGGCTGCTCGATGAACATCATCGAGGCCAGCTTTCATGCCCTCATTGATAGCCTGGAGCTGCCGCTACTTCGGCGGGCCTCTGCTTAGGGGATCCTGGCCCACACGGGGATGGCACAGGATCGAGAGGCCCGCCTAAAGCAAGCGACCCTCCCGCCTATCATGACAAGCAGGAGCAGAAAACCATGGATCTGGATCACGTTCTGATATTCGATACCACGCTGCGCGATGGGGAGCAATCCCCCGGCGCAACGCTGAACACCGACGAAAAGCTCGAGATCGCCCGCCAACTGGCGCGTCTGGGTGTGGACATCATCGAGGCCGGGTTTCCCGCCTCCTCCCCCGGCGACCTGGAGGCCGTGCAGCGCATCGCCCGCGAGGTGCGCGGCCCCGTCATCTGCGGGCTGGCCCGCTGCGTCAAGAGCGACATTGATGCCGCCTGGGAGGCGATCCGCGAGGCCGAGCGCCGCCGCATCCACGTCTTCATCGCCACTTCGGATATCCACATCGAGCACAAGCTGCGCATGACCCGCGAGCAGGTGCTGGCGCGCACCCGCGAGATGGTAGCCTATGCCCGCTCGCTGTGCGAGGATATCGAGTTCTCGCCCGAGGACGCCACCCGCTCGGACCCCGAGTTCATGTGCCAAGTGCTGGGCGCCGCTATCGAGGCGGGGGCCACCACCCTCAACATCCCCGATACCGTGGGCTATACCACGCCGGGCGAGTTTGGCGAGCTGATCCGCGAGATCCGCGAGCGCACACCCGGCATCGAGGGCGCGATCATCTCGGTTCATTGCCATAACGACCTGGGCATGGCTACGGCCAACAGCCTGGCCGCCGTGCGTGCGGGCGCCCGCCAGGTGGAATGCACCATCAACGGCCTGGGTGAGCGGGCCGGCAACGCCGCCCTGGAAGAGATCGTCATGGCGTTGCATACGCGCCGTAGCTACTTTGGGGTCAGCACCAACATCGAGACCCGCGAGCTGTACCCCTCCAGCCGCATGGTGAGCACCTATACCGGCCTGGCGGTGCAGGCCAACAAGGCCATTGTGGGCGCCAACGCCTTTGCCCACGAGGCCGGCATCCACCAGGATGGCATCCTCAAGCATCGCCAGACCTACGAGATCATGGACGCCACTATGGTAGGCCTGAGCGACAACACACTGGTGCTGGGCAAGCACTCGGGGCGCCACGCCTTTGGTGACAAACTCGAACAGATGGGGTACCATCTGGATCACGACCAGTTGAACCGCGCCTTTGCTCGCTTCAAAGAGCTGGCGGACCGCAAAAAGATCATCACCGACCGCGACCTGGAGGCCATCGTCTCCGACGAGGTCTTCCAGCCGGCCGAGGTCTACCGCCTGCTGCAGATCCAGGTCTCGGCGGGCGACAGGGCCATCCCCACGGCCACCGTGCGCCTACAGGGGCCGGGGGGCGAGATTGTGACCGACGCGGCCCACGGCACCGGCCCGGTGGACGCCGTGTACAAGGCCATCAACCGCATCGTGGGCGTGCCCAATGAGTTGGTCGAGTTTGCGGTCAATGCCGTCACCGAGGGCATTGACGCCGTGGGCGAGGTGACCATCCGCATCGAGGCCGAGGGCAACGGCGACGAGAACCTGCCCATGAACGCCCAGACGGGGCGCCGCACCTATCTATTCAGCGGCCACGGCGCCAGCACCGACATCATCGTTGCCAGCGGCCGGGCCTATATGAGTGCCCTGAACAAGCTGATCGCCGTCAGGGGCCTGTTCCCTGACAAGGACGCATAGGAGAGCTTTTGTCTGGGGGTTGTCAAAACTGGGGAGCCCCCAGACGTTTGTATCGCCAAGAGGGAGGCAACGTTGAGCAACCAGAAACCGATGACCCTGGCCCAAAAGATACTGGCAGCCCACACGGGGCGCGACTATATGGCCGTGGGCGAGTTGGTGGACGTGAACGTGGACATGGTCCTGGCCAATGACATCACCGCGCCCATCGCCATCAACGAGTTTGCCCGGCTGGGCGTGGACCGGGTGTTCGATCAGGAGCGCATCGCCCTGGTGCCGGACCACTTTGCGCCCAACAAGGACATCAAGTCCGCCGAGCAGTGCAAGCAGATGCGCGAGTTTGCCCGCAAGTATGGCATCGTCCACTATTGGGAGGTGGGGCGCATGGGCATCGAACACGCCCTGCTGCCCCAGGAGGGTCTGGTGCTGCCCGGCGAGGTCGTGGTCGGCGCTGACTCGCACACCTGCACCTATGGCGCCGTGGGCGCCTTTGCCACCGGCATGGGCTCCACCGATATCGCCGTGGCCATGGCCACGGGCCGCATCTGGATGCGCGTGCCCGAGACCCTCAAGATCGTCTACACCGGCCAGCGCCAGCCCTGGGTGGGCGGCAAAGACCTGATCCTGCACACCATCGGCCTGATCGGGGTGGATGGCGCGCGTTACCAGGCCATCGAGTTCACCGGGCCCGCCATCGCCGATCTTTCGATGGACAACCGCCTGACCATGTCCAACATGGCCATCGAGGCGGGGGCCAAGGCAGGCATATTCCCTGTGGATGCCATCACCGAGGCATACGTCTCGACGCGGGCCAAGCGCGCCTACCAGCCGGTGGCGGCGGATGCCGACGCCGAGTATGCGCAGGTGATCGAGATTGATGTGAGCCAGATCGAGCCCACGGTCTCGTTCCCGCACCTGCCCAGCAACGCCCGGCCCCTGAGCCAGGTGGGCCATGTGGCCATTGACCAGGCCGTGATCGGCTCCTGCACCAATGGCCGCTGGGAGGACCTGGTGCAAGCCGCCCAGATCCTCGAAGGCCGCCAGGTGCACGAGGATGTGCGCTGCATCATCATCCCCGGCACCCAGGAGCTTTACTTGCAGGCCGTGCAAGAGGGCCTGGCCGAGATCTATGTGCAGGCGGGCGCCGTGTTCAGCACGCCCACCTGCGGCCCCTGCCTGGGAGGCTATATGGGCATCCTGGCGGCGGGCGAGCGCTGCGTCTCCACCACCAACCGCAACTTTGTGGGGCGCATGGGCCATGTGGAGAGCGAGGTCTATTTGGCGGGCCCGGCCATCGCCGCAGCCAGCGCCGTGCTGGGCTATATCGGCGGGCCGGATCAGTTGCCTCCGGCGAACGCCTGAGGCCGGGAGAGCAGAGCATGGGCTATGACTGTTGGCTCCAGTGCGTGCGCGGGTGCCCGGGGCGCATCCCGGTGTTCGACATCGTCTATCGCTGCTCCACCTGCGGCGGCCTGCTAGAGGTGGCGCACGATACCGCCGCCCTGGCCGGGCGCTCGGCGAGCGAGTGGCGTGACCTGTTCGACGGGCGCACCCGCACCAACGAGTGGCCCTATGGCAGCGGCGTGTGGGGCAAAAAAGAGTGGGTGTTGCCCACCCTGGAGGACGAGCACATCGTCTCCATGTACGAGGGGCACACCAACCTCTTTTGGGCGCAACGCCTGGGGCAGTCCATCGGCGTCGAGGATCTCTGGGTCAAGCTGTGCGGCAACAGCCACACCGGCTCGTTCAAAGACCTGGGCATGACGGTACTGGTGAGCGTGGTCAAGCAGATGATCGCCCAGGGCGCGCCGGTGCGGGCGGTGGCCTGCGCCTCGACGGGGGATACCTCGGCGGCCCTGGCGGCCTATGGCGCGGCGGCGGGCATCCCCACCATCGTGTTCCTGCCCCGCAACAAGGTCTCGGCCGCCCAGCTCATCCAGCCCATCGCCAATGGCGCCCTGGTGCTCTCGCTGGATACCGACTTTGACGGCTGCATGGCCCTGGTCAAGGAAATCACCCAGGACAACAGCCTCTATCTGGCCAACTCGATGAACTCGCTGCGCATCGAGGGCCAAAAGACCGTGGGCATCGAGATCGTCCAGCAGTTCGATTGGGAGGTGCCCGATTGGATCATCCTGCCGGTGGGCAACCTGGGCAACATCTCGGCCCTGGGCAAGGGGCTCCTGCTCATGTACGAGCTGGGGTTGATCGACAAGCTGCCCAGGCTGGCGGCGGCCCAGGCCGAACGCGCCAACCCCTTTTACCGGAGCTACCTGGGCGGGTTTGCTGCGCCCGAGACGGTGCAGGCGCAGGAGACCGTCGCCAGCGCCATCCAGATCGGCAACCCCGTCAGCTATGAGCGGGCGGTCAAGGTCATGCGCCGGTTCGAGAGCCTGGTGGAGCAGGCCAGCGAGGCCGAGATCGCCGATGCGGCGGCCCGCGCCGATCTGACGGGCATGTACGCCTGTCCCCACACCGGCGTCGCCCTGGCGGCGTTGTTCAAGCTGGTGGAGCGGGGCCAGATCCGCCCCAGCGACCGCGTGGTGGTCATCTCGACCGCGCATGGGCTCAAGTTCAGCCAGTTCAAGCTGGCCTATCACGAAAACGGCCTGCCCGGGATCGAGGCCTGGCGGCGCAACCCCCCTGTGGAGCTGCCCGCCGCTCTCGGCGACGTGCAGGAGACCATCCAACGCTACCTGGATCACCAGGGGCAACAGATCGCACAAGGAGCAACGAGCAGGTGAGCATCAGAGGCCGTGTTTGGAAGTACGGGGACAATGTGGATACCGACGCCATCATTCCGGCGCGCTACCTGAACACCACGTCAGAGGCGGAGCTGGCCTCCCATTGCATGGAAGATTGGGACGCCACGTTCGTCAGCAACGTGCGCCCCGGCGATATCGTGGTGGCGGGCAAGAACTTTGGCTGCGGCTCTTCGCGCGAGCACGCGCCGGTGGCGCTCAAGGCCAGCGGCGTGAGCTGCGTGGTGGCCGAGAACTTTGCGCGCATCTTTTTCCGCAATTCCGTCAACATCGGGCTGCCCATCCTGGAATGCCCCGAGGCGGCCCAGGCCACCGTTGCGGGCCAGACGTTGGAGGTTGACCTGGCCAGCGGCGTGATCCGCAACCTGGATACGGGCGCGACCTATACGGCCCAGCCCTATCCCGCGTTCATGCTGGCGCTGATCGAGGCGGGCGGCCTGATCGAATACACCCGCCGCCAGCTTGCGGCGGAGGGCTGAGGTGAGCGCCGCCGCGCCGCGCCGCGTGGTCGCCTTTCAGGGGGAGCCAGGCGCCTATAGCGAATCGGCCTCACTGGCCCTCTTTGGCCCCGAGACCGACCTGGCCCCTTGCGAGACCTTTGACCAGGTGTTCGATGGGGTGCAGGCCGGCCGGTACGACCTGGGCGTGGTGCCGATGGAGAACTCGCTGGCCGGCAGCATCCATCGCAACTATGACCTGCTGTTGCAGCACGATCTGCACATCGTGGCCGAGCATGTGCTGCGCGTCTCCCACTGTCTGATCGCCCATCCGGGCGTGGCCCTGGAGGAGATCCGGCGGGTCTACTCGCACCCCCAGGCCCTGGCCCAGTGCGAGCAATCGTTGGCGGCCCTGGGCAATGTGGAGGTGATCGCCGCCCACGATACGGCCGGCAGCGTGCGCCTGGTGCAGGAGCGGGGCGAGCGCGATGCCGCCGCCCTGGCCAGCGAGCGCGCCGCCGAGGTCTATGGCATGGCGATCCTGCGCCACGGGTTCGAGGACGAAAAGGCCAACTATACCCGCTTTGTGGCCCTCTCTCGCGAGGCGCTGACCCCCGGCCCCGAGGTGGAGGCCAAGACCTCCATCGCCTTTGCGGGCATCAACCGGCCCGGGCTGCTCTTTCGCTGCCTGAGCGCCTTTGCCCTGCGCGAGATTGACCTGACCAAGATCGAGTCGCGCCCCCTCAAGGGCGCGCCCTGGCAGTATATCTTTTACGTGGATTTCGCGGGCAGCCTGCAGGACGAGGTTTGTCGGCGGGCGCTGGAGCACCTGCGCGAGATGAGCACCTTTGTGCGCGTCTTTGGCACATACCCGCGCGCCAACGCCACCTGGATCGAGGGCCAATAGCAGAGAAGGCGGGCTTTTGCACAGAGAGCGCAGAGACGCCAAGAGGGCAGGCTGCGCATACATGCGTGCGTCACGGCCTGCCCTTACGGGACACTTGGAGTAAGGGCACCCCCTGTGGGCGCCCACTGTCGAGTCTATTGTTCAAGGGAGCATTATGCAATACAACATCGCGGTATTGGGCGGCGACGGCATTGGACCAGAGGTGACGGCCCAGGCCGCCCGCGTGCTAGAGGCCGTGGGCGCCGCCTATGGGCATCGTTTCACCTTTCGAGAGGGCCTGATCGGCGGCATCGCCATTGATACCCACGGCGTAGCCCTGCCGGAGGAGACGTTGGCCCTCTGTCGCGAGTCCGACGCGGTGCTGTTTGGCGCCGTGGGCGGCCCCAAGTGGGATGACCCCACCGCCGCCGTGCGCCCGGAGCAGGGCTTGCTGGCGATCCGCAAGGGCCTGGGGCTCTTTGCCAACCTGCGCCCGGTCAAGCTGGCGCCCGCCCTGGTGGATGCCTCCACCATCAAGGCCGACGTGCTGCGCGACACCGACCTGCTGGTGGTGCGCGAGCTGACAGGCGGCATCTATTTCGGGGAGCGGGGCCGCCGCGATGAGGGCCGCACCGCCTATGACACCATGATCTATACCGTCGAGGAGATCGAGCGCGTGGTGCGCATGGCCTGCGAGTTGGCGCGTGGGCGCCGCAAGCGCGTGACCTCGGTGGACAAGGCCAACGTCCTCGAGACCTCACGGCTCTGGCGCGAGACGGCTGCGCGCGTGGCCCTCGAGTACCCCGATGTGCATTTCGAGCACCTGCTGGTGGATGCCTGCGCCATGCACCTGATCCGCCGCCCCGCCACGTTCGACGTGATCGTCACCGAGAACATGTTCGGCGACATCCTCACCGACGAGGCCTCGATGCTGGCGGGCTCGATGGGGATGCTGCCCTCCGCCTCGCTGGCCGAGGGGACCATGGGCCTCTATGAGCCGATCCACGGCTCGGCGCCCGATATCGCCGGGCAGGGGATCGCCAATCCCATCGGGGCCATCCTCAGCGCGGCGCTGCTGCTGCGCTACTCGTGCAGGCTAGAGGCCGAGGCCCAGGCCGTCGAGCGGGCCGTGCAAGAGACCCTGGCCGAGGGCTATCGCACCGGCGATATCGCCGAGCCGGGCGCCGAAACCGTCACCACCGAGGTGATGGGGATGCTGATCGTCCAGCGCGTGCGGGCCTGAGCCCGCCGCATCACAAAAAGGAGCAACCGTCCATGCCCATGCCCAAATCCGAGTATATCTGGTATGATGGCGCGTTTGTGCCCTGGGATGAGGCCAAGGTGCATGTGCTGGCCCACGTGCTGCACTATGGCTCCAGCGTGTTCGAGGGCATCCGCTGCTACAGCACGCCCAGCGGCCCGGCCGTCTTTCGGCTGGGGCCCCACCTCAAGCGCATGTACGATTCCTGCAAGGTCTACCGCATAGAGATACCATTCGCCAAAGAGGAGCTGGGGGAGGCGATCCTGGAGACGATCCGGCGCAACAAGCTGGCCTCCTGCTACATTCGGCCCCTGGTGTTCCGGGGCTATGGGCAACTGGGCGTCGAGCCGCGCACCTGCCCGGTGAACGTCATCGTGGCGGTGTGGGAGTGGGGCGCCTACCTGGGGGCCGAGGCGCTGGAGCAGGGCGTGGATGTGGGCGTCTCCTCCTGGCGGCGCATGGCCCCGGATACCTTTCCGGCCAGCGTCAAGGCGGGTGGCCACTATACCAACTCGCAGCTCATCCGCATGGAGGCCACGGATCAGGGCTATGAGGAGGGGATCGCCCTGGATGTCTATGGCTATGTGAGCGAGGGCAGCGGCGAGAACCTGTTCATGGTGCAGGATGGCGTGCTCTATACGCCGCCCCTGGCCAGCTCGATCCTGGGTGGCATCACGCGCAACTCGATTGTGACCCTGGCCCGCGACATGGGCTATGAGGTGCGCGAGGCCACCATCACCCGCGAGATGCTCTATATGGCCGATGAGCTGTTCTTTACCGGCACCGCCGCCGAGGTGACGCCCATCCGCTCGGTGGATCGCATCATCATCGGGCCGGGGCATCGCGGCCCCGTCACGGCGGCGCTGCAAGAGGCGTTCTTTGCGATCGTCCAGGGCCAAACCGAGGATCGCTACGGCTGGCTGACCCTGGTGAACCCATAGGCTGCGCCCTGGGTATGCGACAAGCCGCCGGTGATGCTCTCACCGGCGGCTTGTGATTGTTGCGCGTACGCCAAGCTACAGCCGGGCGCCGTTACTTGGCCTTGGGGTCCTGCATGATCTCGATCTGTAGCCCATCCGGCAGCTTGACCCAGTTACGCCCCTGGGGCAGGGCGGTCACATCCCACTTGTAGACCTCTTCCAGGGCGGCGTCCAGGTCGTCGGTATAGATGCCCAGGTGCGCCACGCGGCCTTCGGGCCCCTCGAAATCGGGGGCCGAGACGAGCTGCATCCCGCCCACGGTCCAGACCTGCTGGGGGTTATCGGCATCCCCGGCCACGCGGTTCACGGGCATGCCCAGCGCCTCGGCGAAAAAGCGGATGTGCCACTGAATATCCTTGACATAAACGGCCACGTGCTGTAGATACGAGGTCTTTTCGTAAGCCATGCTGCCCTCCCTATACAAGATGCTGGCGAACCCAATAGAAAACGCGGGGACGCCAGGCCCCCGCGCGCGAACCCATGTGGATCAGGGATGCTCGATCAGGCCGAACTGGTCAGGCGGCCAGTAGCGCAGCCAGGCGCGCCCGATAATGTCCTCATAGGGCACCATGCCAAAGGAGCGCGAGTCGTTGCTGGCGCGCCGGTTGTCCCCCAGCACGAGCATGTGTCCCTCGGGGACCAGGTGCGCGGGCATGTTCCCCAGGGTCGGCTGTTCCAGGTACTCTTCGTCCAGCGGCTCCCCGTTGACATACACCTTGTTCAGCTTGATCTCGACCATGTCGCCGGGCAGGCCGATCACCCGCTTGATCAGCGGCACCGAGGTATGGCGAGGAGGCCGGATGACCACGATATCGCCCCGCTCTGGCGAGCGAAAGCGATAGGTGATCTTTTCGATGATCAGCCGCTCGTTGTTGTGCAGGTTGGGCTCCATGCTCTGGCCCTCGACGCGGGTCGCCTGGGCCAAGAACAGATTCACCACCAGTACAATGACAAGGGCCGGCAACACCGACTCGAGCAGCTCGCGCAACCACGACTTGGTGGGGGCAGGTTCCGGTTGATCAGCCATTTGGTTCATCTCGATGGGAGCTGGACGTAGCCAGTATGCTCCCGACTACCATTCTGGGCAAGCGCACTTGCGCGCCTGCCCAGAACCGTTATTTCTACGTGAGGCCAGGCGCCTAGCGACGCGGGGGCCGGCCGCGCGAGTCTCCCCGCGAGCCGCCGCGCGAATCGCCGCCGCGCCCGCCGCCCGAGGGCCTGCGGTCGCGCTCGCGCGCCTCTTCAGCGGTCCAGCCTTCCAACACGGCCTGGCGCGAAAGCCGCACCCGGCCTGTGTTGTCAATGTCAACGACCATGACCATGATCTCATCGCCCACCTGGGCCACGTCCTCGACGCTGGCGACATGGAAATCGGCCAGTTGCGAGATGTGTACCAGGCCATCCTGCCCGGGCAGGAACTCGACAAAGGCGCCGAAATCGGTGGTGCGCACCACCTTGCCGGTATAGATGCGCCCGATCTCGGGCTCTGCGGTCAATGCCTGGACGCGGGCCAGGGCCCTGGCCATGGCGTCGCCATCGGGGGAGGCCACGGTCACCACGCCATCGTCCTCGACGTTGATACTAACGCCCGTCTCCTCGATGATGCCGCGAATGTTCTTGCCGCCCGGCCCGATGAGCGAGCCGATCTTGCTGATGGGGATGGTGACCGTCTCGATGCGCGGCGCATAGCGCGAGAGCTCTTTGCGGGGCGCCGGCAGCGCGGCGTTCATCACATCCAGGATCTTGTCAATGGCGACGCGGGATTTGGCCAGCGTAGCCTCGATGATCTCGTACGAAAGGCCGTGGATCTTGATATCGAGCTGGATGGCCGTGATCCCCTTGGAGGTGCCGGTGACCTTGAAATCCATGTCGCCCAGATGATCCTCCAGGCCCTGGATGTCGGTCAGCACCACATAGCGCTCGCCAGAGGTGATGACGCCCATGGCGATGCCGCCCACGGCTGCCTTGAGGGGCACGCCTGCATCGAACAGCGCCAGGCTGCTGGCGCAGGTGCTCGCCATGGAGGTAGAGCCGTTGGACGAGAGGGCCTCAGAGACCGTGCGGATGGTGTACGGGAACGCGGCCTCATCCGGCAGCACGGCCTCGATGGCGCGCTCGGCCAGGGCGCCATGCCCGATCTCGCGGCGGCGCGGCCCACGCATGGGCCAGGTCTCTCCGGTGGAGTAGGGCGGAAAGTTGTAGTGGTGCATGTAGCGCTTGGTGGTCTCGCTGGTCATCCACTCGATGCGCTGCTCATCGTCGGCAGAGCCCAGGGTCACCAGGTTGAGGATCTGGGTCTCGCCCCGGCTAAAGAGCGCCGAGCCGTGGGTGCGGGGCAGCAGGCTGGTCTCGGCATAGAGGGGGCGGATCTCGTCCAGGCCGCGGCCATCTATGCGCAGGCCCGTATCCAGCACGTGGTTGCGCATGGCCTCCTGCAGCAGCAGCTCAAAGGCTTCGTTGATCTCGGCAGCGGGCATCTCGGGATCGGCGTTCTCCAGCGCGCGCGCCAGCAATGCCTCCTCGGCGTCGCGGCGCTCCTGGCGGCCCAGGCCGCCCTCGACCAGGGCGCGTAGCTCGTCGCCCACCTGGACGCGCACGTACTCGCTCACCTCAGCGGGCAGCAAAAAGAGCTCCGGAGTGACCTTTTCCTTGCCGATCTCGGCGCGCATCCGCTTTTGCAGCTCGATGGTGCTGCGCAGGGCCTCGTGGCCCAGCCGGATCGCCTCGATCATCAACTCATTCGAGACCTCTTTGGCGCCCACCTCGATCATCATCACCGATTCCTCGGTGCCCGCCAGGGCCAGGTCGAGCTCGCTCACGGCCATCTCGCTGGCGAGGGGGTTGATGATATACTCGCCATCCACATAGCCCACGCGCACGGCGCTCACGGGCGTATCAAAGGGGATATCCGAGATCATGAGCGCGGCAGAGGCGCCGACGATGCAGAGCATGTCAATATTGTGCTCTTCATCCAGCGAGAGGGGCGTGATGACGATCTGGACGTCGTTGCGGTAGCCCTTGGGGAACAGGGGGCGCAGGGGGCGGTCCACCTTGCGCATGGTGAGAATGCTCTCGGTGGAGGGGCGGCCTTCGCGCTTGAAAAAGCCCCCCGGGATGCGTCCGGCGGCGTAACGGCGCTCCTCCAGGTCCACCGTCAGCGGGAAAAAGTCTATCCCGTGGCGGGGTTCCTTGGAGGCGGTGGCCGTCACCAGGACGACGGCGTCGCCCCACTGGGCCAGCACGGCGCCGCCCGCTTGGGGCGCCAGCTTGCCGGAGCGGATGCTGATCTGCTCGCGGCCAAAATCGGCAGTGAATTCGTGTTCCATCAGAGGTTCCTTTCTCCCCTATAGGGAGGTGCGGGAGATCGGAACGTGTTGACCAGGGACTGGGGAATGCGCCCCCGTTGGCTGAGGCCCATTCCCCAATTCCTGCGCAAGACGTTCGCGATCTCCCAATGACACATGTTACTTAGCATTCAACAGGCAATCGAGATCCAAACACGTAAAAGAGTAGCCAGACAACCGGGCTCCGGCTACTCTTGACATGCCTGGCTATGCCTGCGATACCCGGACTAGCGACGCAGACCCAGCCGTCCGATGATCTCGCGGTATTTGGCGTCATCCTCGCGGCTCAGGTAGTTCAGGTGGCGCCTGCGCTGGCCGACCAGCTTGAGCAGGCCGCGCCGAGAGTGCTCATCGTGGCGGTTCTCACGCAGGTGCTCTGTCAGGCGGGTGATGCGCTTGGTCAATAGGGCTATCTGTACTTCAGGCGACCCGGTGTCTTCCGGGTGCCGATGAAAGTCGTCAACGATCTCGGTCTTTTCCGTCTTGGTCAGCGCCATATTGGTCTTTCCTTCCCCCGCAGCAATGCTTGACGGGCGGGATTATAGCACAGGAGGGCGCGGGACGCAAACTTGGGGCGGGGGAGGGATGCGGCGCACGTCAACTATTCGCCGCCGGTGAGGATAATGTCTCAGGTAGTGGTGTAAAAGGATTTGACCAAAAAGGTCATCGCATGCTGTATCCTTGCAGTGCAACCAACACAACAAGGAGGACACACGATGACCGACCCTACTATGGCACTGATGGAGTACTTGCAAGTTTGGTCTGCAGATCGATGATGACTTTCTGCGCGAAGGTATCCGCGTCTTGATCCAAGCAGTGATCGAAGCGGAAGTGGCGCAACGTATCGGGGCAGAACGCTACGAGCGCAGTCCCGAGCGAGTCACTCAGCACAACGGCTATCGCGAGCGACCCTATCAAACGCGCGTAGGAGAACTGACGCTGCAGGTGCCCAAGTTGCGGGAGGGCAGTTACTTTCCATCCTTCCTGGAGCCCCGGCGCAAAGCGGAGAAGGCCTTGCTGGCCGTGGTGCAAAGTGCGTATGTGGAGGGCGTGAGCACGCGCAAGGTGGATCATCTGCTCCAGTCGCTGGGGCTTACCGGCATCGACAAGAGTCAGGTAAGCCGTATCTGCAAAGAACTGGATGAGCCCGTGCGTGCCTTCCGTGAGCGTCCGCTGGAAGGGGATTACCCTTACGTGTGGCTGGATGCCACTTATCTGAAGGTGCGGCAGAACCATCGGATCGTGAGCATGGCCGTGGTGGTAGCCATCGGTGTGCGCGAGACGGGAGAACGAGAGATACTGGGATTTGCGATCGGTTCGAGCGAAGAGGCATCCTTCTGGACAGAGTTTCTGCGCACTTTGGTGCATCGCGGCTTGCGAGGTGTGTGTCTGGTCATCAGTGATGCCCATGAAGGCTTGAAGGCGGCCATGAACCAAGTCCTGGCAGGCGCCTCCTGGCAGCGCTGTCGCGTGCACTTTATGCGCAACGTGCTGGCTCACGTCACTCGGACGGACCGATCGATGGTAGCGGCGGCGCTGCGTACTATCTTTGCTCAGCCCGACCGAGCCTCGACTGGCCAGCAACTGACGTTGGTCGCCGAGACCATGGCGCCACGTTGGCCAAAGGCGGCTGAACTGCTGCGGAGAGCAGAGCAAGACGTGTTGGCATACATGGCTTTCCCCAGCGAGCATTGGACGCGCATCTACTCGACCAACCCTCTGGAGCGCTTGAACAAGGAGATCAAACGCCGCACCAACGTGGTGGGCGTCTTCCCGGACATCCCCTCCGTAGAGCGTCTGGTGGGAGCGATCCTTATGGACATCCATGATGAGTGGCAGGTCAGCAGGCGCTACTTCAGCCAGGAGTCGATGCACAAGCTGTTCACACCCGAGGAGAGGCTGGCGCGTATGGCCGCCCCACTACACCTGGAGCCCATCCGCTAGACACCGAGTATAGGACTTTGCTCTGCAAGGGAGCGCACCTTTTACACCACTTGACAAGACGCAAACCTACCGGCTTGCGCGCTACCATGCTATGCGGTTCCGAACAGCTCTAGTTGGGCAACCTGCTCTTCGCGCGCAGACGCCCTGGGGAGCACCTGCAAGCCGGTAGCAGAAGCATTTGCAAACTTTTCGCAACTATCGGATAGCTTTACCGGTATCACATAGGGCAAGCGGGCAAAGATGGGGATCAGATAGGTCAACAGCCTGGGGTTGATCCCCGGCAGCGTGTCCCGTCGTGAAAAGCCGTGATCCCTCAATTGCTGCCACATCGCGAGCAGAGCATCATAGGATACAGTGTGTCGCGATTGTCCCTCTGAGGTGATCACCAGGGCATCTCTGGAATCACTGACCCTGACGGCAAACGTCGAGGATTCTGAAGGAGTCGTAAAGACGTCACTCGCGTCTAGTCCTGAAAGGATATCATCCCAAACTTCCGAGAACGGCAAACTCTGGTTCGCTTCTGAGCCATTGCTGCATCTGATTCGGCTGCTCATGCTCAGCAATCAAGTCATCGCGCTGGACCGGGTAGATGAATACATCAATGGGGAGCACCGAAAGACGCCTGTGCATGATCGGCTGTACCTGGGTCTTGAAATCCAGGCGCCCGTTCCCGCATCCCAAAGGGGGAAAGGCGATGCTGTGTATGCCCGATTGCGAGTAGACACGCCTAAACTCTTCGAGCCCTCTCTCGATGTATTCAACCCGCGATGCCTCGCGCCAATGTCTCTTGGTAGGAAAGTTCAGAATCCATTTATGG
Organism: uncultured Anaerolineales bacterium; assembly: GCA_964482225.1. Taxonomy (GTDB): domain Bacteria; phylum Chloroflexota; class Anaerolineae; order UBA1429; family UBA1429; genus UBA1429. The sequence goes on along the minus strand of CAYZWT010000026.1, from coordinate 22,811 downwards.
GGAGTTTTGTACAGAAAGAGCTTCCCGATATCAAGATCGCCGCCTTCGCACCTTCTCTGGTATTCCTTGAACATGTCAGGGTACAATCTCTTGAACTCAAGAGCAATCCCCTTACCCATGACACCCACTGTATTCACGGTGTTGACAAGGACTTGGGCGGGGGATTGGGATAGGTTGCCGGACACATACAGGATCATGGCCTACCTCCCCAAGCTAATGATCTGCCCAGATTCTGGTTAGCTGGCCGCCAGAACGCAAGCCGCCACATCCCGTCGCTACGTTCAGCTCAGCCTCACATGGCCAGAGACCATCACTACCTGAGCCTCCGGTTGCTGTATACACCAAAGGCCCCGGGCCGCAGCCCGGGGCCTTTGATTGGTCACGCTTTGGTCCAAAGAGTAGACCGAGATCAGGGCGCGATGCCCTTGTCAACCAGTTGGTAGTGCAGCACATGGTGCGAGCCCTGCCGCGCCGTCACCGTGCCCGAGGTGGGCGCCATGAACCCGGCCGGCGTCTCGATCCAGAGCAGTTGCATCTCCCAGCGCTCCGGGTCCAGGCCGGCGGGCAGGCTGGGCGCCACGCTCACCTGCCAGGTTGCGCCGGCGGGCGGCCAGAAGGTGAACAGCACCGAGGCATAGCCCTGGTGGTTGGGCGCCGTCGTCAGCACAGGCTGCATCGTCCCGCCCACCCAGGCGCTCACCGGCATGCCGCTCCAGCCGCCATAGATGATGGCTGCCACATCGGCGCGGGGGTTAGTCGGCCCAGTCACGACGCCGCCGTTGATGCCGAACTCGCCGATGGCAAAGCCGCCGGCATCGCCCACGGTTGACACGGTCACGCTGGCGATGGGGGCTGTGGTGCTATAGAAGCCAAAGTACTTGGCCCCGGCGTTGCCCGTGACCATGATGGCGCCCGAGGAGGTGCCATCGGCCACAACGGTGAACGGATGGGTGCCAAAGCTGTTGGATTCGGCATACAGGTAGAACCCATACGTGCCGGGGGGCAACGTGATCGTCACCTCGGTATCGTCCACAAAGTAGATGGAGCCGGTGTAGCCGTGGCTCCAGGTGCCCCAGTCGGTTCCCACGATGGCGTGGCCCGCCTCGCGGTCAAAGGTGAGGTCACCGGTAGGGCCTGGCACCGTTGTAACAGGCGTATAGCCTGCAGGGCGCGCATCGGCGCCAAAAGGCGTCATGGCGTAAGGGCCCAGGGTGGCGGGCGGCGCGTCCGTGCCGGGGCTACCATCAAAGATCGCGTGCCCCACCGCAAGGGCCGTGGGCAGCGCCGCTGTGAGGGCCAGCCCCAACAGAAGCAAGAGCGCCAGGGTAAAACGAGAAAGGAACAAGGTTGAAGGGGTTTTCACGAACGATTTCATGGTCATGCCTCCCAAAAGCTGCAAGCCCACAGGATGTACATCTACGGCACACCTTTGTGTCAAAAGCATAGCACGAGCGCCGGACAATGTCAATAGTTAATCGAGAAACTTGAGAATCGGCGCCCTTTCAGGGCGCCGATCTACCGCTGACCCACCTGCCGTCGCCAACCAGGGCACGAAACCCTGGGCGAGCACGGGCGCGGATTGACGCTGCCGCGCCATCATGCTACAATCACCTCGTTGCGTTGAAAAGGCAATCGAAAGTAAACGAAAGAAAACATGCCGCGCAGATTGTACCGCCAGGAACGGCACGAGATCATTCTGAAAAAACTCGCGCAAACCGGCTATGTCGCCGTCTCTGAGTTGGGCGACGACCTGGGCGTCTCGGCCGTTACGGTGCGCAACGACCTGGATGCCCTGGAGAGCGAGGGGCACCTGCTGCGCACCCACGGCGGCGCCGTGCCGGTGCACCTGGGCGAGGAGTTGCTCTCCTTTTCGGCCCGACAGCGCGACCAGGTGCAGGCCAAGGAGCGCATCGGTGCCGCCGCAGCAAGGTTGGTATCCGATGGCGAGGCGATCATCCTGGATGCCAGCACCACGGCCTGGCACATGGCCCGTCACCTTCTGGGTCTGCGCGAGTTGACGGTGCTCACCACCGGGCTGTATGTGGCGCTGGACCTCTTGCGCGCCCCAGGCATCTCGGTCATGATGCCCGGCGGGCGCATCTGGCGCGAGGCCGCCGCCGTCATCGGCGGCGACGATCATGCGCTGCCCGGGCAAGGCAACCTGCGTCGCGCCTTTTTCGGCGGGCGCGGCTTGAGCCTGGAGCAAGGGCTGACCGACCCCAACCAGGATGAAGTGGCCCTCAAGCGCCGCCTGATCGCGACGGTGCCCGAGGTGAACGTGATCGTGGATTCGACCAAGATCGGCAAGGTGGCCTTTGCCACCTGCGTCTCGCTGGACGAGATCCACCGCGTGATCACGGACAGCGACGCGCCGCCCGCGTTCGTTGATACATTACGCGAGCGTGGCATTGAGGTGATCCTGGCATAGGCTCTAGCGTCCGGCGCTGTGC
>CAYZWT010000026.1:0-20261 GCA_964482225.1 uncultured Anaerolineales bacterium | reverse complement strand
CACCGCCGCGTTTCGCGAGCGTGGCATTGAGGTGATCCTGGCATAGGCTCTAGCGTCCGGCGCTGTGCGCGGCCAGGCTCACCGCCGCGTTTCGCGAGCGTGGCATTGAGGTGATCCTGGCATAGGCTCTAGCGCCCGGCGCTGTGCGCGGCCAGGCTCGCCGCCGCGTTTCGCGAGCGTGGCATTGAGGTGATCCTGGCATAGGCTCGCGCGTGGGAACGCGGGATTCATCCCGCACCGGCTCGGTTGCAGGCGCAAGCCTGCGCTCCGCGCCATGTGTGCCGCGCCTGTAGCTCACCATCGCCCCAGACACAAACAGGAGCAGACAATGACCAACTGGCAAGCAGCCTTTCGCGTGTTGAGCGATGACCTGGCCGCCCGCGGCCTGGATCCGGCGGCCATCATGGCGGCGCTCAAGGCCCAGCACATCGAGACGCCTTCCTGGGGTTATGCCGATGCGGGCACCCGCTTCAAGGTGTTCAGCCAACCCGGGGCGGCCCGCAGCGCCTATGAAAAGCTGGAGGATGCCGCCCAGGTGCACAAACTCACCGGCGTGGCCCCCTCGGTGGCGCTGCACATCCCCTGGGACAAGGTGGCTGACTATGCCGCGCTGCAAGCCCACGCCGCCTCGCTGGACCTCGCCCTGGGGGCCATCAACCCCAACCTGTTCCAGGACGACGCCTACAAGCTGGGCAGCCTGACCCACCCCGACGCCGCCGTGCGCCGGATGGCCGTTGACCATGTGCTCGAGTGCATCGAGATCGCCCGCACCGTGGGCTCTCGCGATATCAGCCTCTGGCTGGCCGACGGCACCAACTATCCCGGCCAGGACCACATCCGGGGCCGCAAGCAGCGCCTCACCGAGTCGCTCCAAGAGGTCTATGCCGCCATGGCCGGCGACATGCGCCTCCTGATCGAGTACAAGTTCTTTGAGCCCGCCTTTTACCACACCGACATCCCCGATTGGGGCATGGCCCTCTTGCTGGCGACCAAGCTGGGCGAGCGCGCCCAGGTGTTGGTGGACCTGGGGCACCACCCCTTGGGCACCAACATCGAGCAGATCGTGGCCATCCTGCTGGATGAGGGCCGCCTGGGCGGGTTCCATTTCAACGCCAAAAAGTTCGCCGATGACGACCTGGTGGTGGGCTCTATCAACCCGTATGAGCTGTTCCTGATCTTTAACGAGCTAATTGACGGCGAGCGCGACCCCGCCGTGAACATGGACGTGGCCTATATGCTGGACGAGAGCATCAACGTCAAGGCCAAAATCCCGGCCATGATCCAGTCGGTGATCAACGTCCAGGTGGCCTATGCCCAGGCGCTGCTAATTGACCGCGCGCGCCTGCGCCAGGCCCAGGCCGAGGGCGACATCATCGCCGCCGAAGAGACGCTGCTGGCCGCCTATCGCACCGACGTGCGCCCGCTGCTGGCCGCCCTGCGCGCCGAGATGGGGCTGGACCCCAACCCGCTGGCGGCCTATGCCCGCAGCGGCTACCAGCAAAAGATCGTGGCCGAGCGCGGCGTGGCGGCGGGCGGCTCTGGGTTCCAGGGGGCGTGACCATGAGCGACGCAGCACAGACCACGCTGGACGCCCTGGTGGCCATGTCGCTAGAGATCGGCCGCCCAGAGCGCGACCTGGTGATCCTGGGCGAGGGCAACACCTCCGCCGATGTGGGCGACGGCACCTTTTGGGTCAAGGCCAGCGGCACCCAGTTACCCCAGGCCGCGCCCGATTGCTTTGTGCGCCTCTATACCGGGCCGGTGTGCGCCATCGCCGACCGGCCCGCCTGCTCCGATGACGAGTTCAAGACCCTGTTGGAGGCGGCGCAGGTGGACCCTGACAATCCCCGCCGCCCCTCCACCGAGACGGTGCTCCACGCCCTGGCCATCCAGGAGATGGGCGTACGTTTCATCGCCCACACCCATCCGGTGGCCGTCAACGCCATCATGTGCTCCATCTATGCCGAGGAGGCGGTGCGCGGGCGCCTTTTCCCCGACGAGATCGTCGTCTGCGGCCCGGCCCCCGCCTATGTGCCCTACACCGACCCGGGCTTTGAGCTGGCCGTCACGGTGCGGCGCACCATGCACGCCTACGCCGACCAGTGGGGCATGGCGCCCAAGGTGATCGTGATGCAGAACCACGGCCTGATCGCCCTGGGGGCCACGCCCCAAGAGGTGGACAATATCACCGCCATGTACGTCAAGACCTGCCGGGTGCTGCTGGGCTCCTATGCCCTGGGCGGGCCGCACTTTCTCAGCGAGGGCAATGTGGACCGCATTCACACCCGCCCGGACGAGGGCTATCGCCGCCGGGCGCTGCACATTCAATAAGGGGGCGCGTTTTGGATACCCGAGATGCCCGCTTGGAGGCCTACCTGCGGGGGACGACACCCCTGCCAAAAGACCATTGGCTCTGGCCCCTCTACGGCCAGGGACTGGACAACCTGGGGCGCGACGAGCGGCCCATCCAAGTTCCGCTGCCCGAGCCCGGCCCCGACCAACTGTTGGTGCGCCATGACGCCGTGGGGCTCTGTTTCTCCGATACCAAGGTGATCAACGTGGGCGAGGCCCACCCCCGGCTGTTGGGGCGCAACATGCGCACCGATCCCGTGGTGCTGGGCCACGAGGTGGCCCTGACCGTCGTCGCCGTGGGCGAGAACCTGGCCGACCGGTTCCACCAGGGCCAACGGTTCATCATCCAGGCCGATATCTATTACAAGGGCGTGGGTTTGGCCTACGGCTATGCCTTGCAGGGCGGCCTCTCCCAGTACAACCTGGTGGGCGAAGAGATCCTCAACGGCGACGAGGGCTGCTACCTGCTGCCCCTGGCCCCGCAGATGGGCTATGCCCAGGGGGCGCTCACCGAGCCGTGGGCCTGCGTGGTGGCCGCCTATGGCATCCAGTATCGCAGCGCCTGGAAGCCGGGCGGGCGCGTCCTGATCGTCAGCGGCCCCGCCGCCGACGCCGGCGCCACCCTGGGCGATCCCTACGCTGCCGAGGGCCCGCCCGAGGTGGTAGTTGCCCTGGGGCTGCCCACAGCGCTGCTGGCCGAGCTACAGGCCCAGGCCGCTGACCGGGGCCACCGGGTGGAAGTGGTACCCTCCCTCGATGCACTGGCGGGCCAGACCTATGACGACATTGTGCTGCTGGGCGCCGATAACGCCCTGTACGAGGCGGCCCAACCCCTGGCCGCCAACGGCGCGCTGATCAACCTGGTGGGCGCGGGGGCCCTGCGCGGCCTGGCCCAGGTGGACGTGGGCCGCCTGCACTATGACCATCTGGGGCTGGTGGGCACGGTTAGCGCCTGCATCGCCGATGGCTATACCCCCATCCGCACCGAGTTCCGCCCGGGTGGGGCCATGCTGCTCATGGGCGCCGCCGGGCCCATGGGCCAGATGCACTTTCAGCGCGCCCTGCAGGCCGCCGAGTGCCCCCGGCTGATCTTGGCCACCTCGCGGGTCATGGATCGGCTGGCGCTCTTGCCGCAGAAATTCGCGCAACTGATCGAGGCGCGCTGCGACGTCACCCGCGTGGCTGTGCAGGCCACGGGCCGCCAGCCCGCGCCCGAGCTATACGCCGAGCTGCGCGCCGAGACGGGCCATTCAGGCGGCCTGGGCTATGACGACATCATCATCATGGCCCCCAGCACCCAGGTGGTGGCCGAAGCCGCAGAGTTGCTGGCGCCGGGCGGCGTGATCAACATTTTCGCGGGGCTGCCCCGGGGCACCACGGCCCCCATCCCCCTGGCCGACGTGGCCGTCAAGGGCATCCGTCTGGTGGGCAGCAGCGGCTCGGCCATCGCCGACCTGCGCCGCATGCTGGTCGAGGCCGAGAGCGGACGCATTGACCCCAACCTCTCGGTGGTGGCGGTGGCGGGCCTGAGCGCCGCCAAAGAGGGGATCGTGGGCGTCATCGAGCAGCAATTCCCCGGCAAGGTGGTCATCTATCCCCAGGTGCTGGATTTCCCCTTGACCCTGCTGCCCGACCTGAAGGAGCGCCTGCCCGGCGTGTATGCCAAGTTGGGGCCCAACGAGTCGTGGACCGTCGAGGCGGAGCAAGCGTTCCTGCGGGAGTTGTTGCCATGAGCGCGTACAAACGGCTGCAGGGCAAGACCGCCCTGATTACCGGCGCGGCCCAGGGGCTGGGGCGCGCCCTGGCCGAGCGCCTGGCCCGCGAGGGTGCCCGGGTGGCCCTGGCCGATATCGCCGACGAGGCCGCCCAACAGGCCGCCGCCGAGGCCACCGATACCCACGGGGTAGAGACCCTGGCGCTGCACGTGGACGTCACCGACCTGACGCAGGTGGAGGCCGCCGTGGATCAGGCGGCTGCGCGCTGGGGACGCCTGGATATTGTCGTCGCCAATGCGGGCATCGTCCTGGCCGGGGCGGTGGACGAGATCGAGCCCGCTCGCTGGCGCGCCGTGATTGACGTGAACCTGGTGGGCTATTTCCACGTGGCCCGCGCCGCCGCCCGGGTAATGAAGCCGCAACAGGGCGGCGCCATCATCCAGATCAACAGCAAATCGGGCAAGCGGGGCAGCAGCAAGAACTCGGCCTATGCCGCCAGCAAATTCGGCGGGATCGGGCTCACCCAGAGCCTGGCCCTGGAGCTGGCCGAGCACGGCATCCGCGTCAACGCCATCTGCCCCGGCAACCTGCTGGATTCGCCCCTCTGGGTGGATAGCCTCTACAGCCAGTACGCCAGGCGTTGGGGCATCACCGAGGAAGAGGTGCGCCAACGCTACCTGGCCCAAGTGCCTATGGGCCGGGGCTGCACCTATGAGGATGTGGCCAACGTCATGGTCTTTTTGGCCTCGGACGAGTCGTCGTACATGACGGGCCAGGCCATCAACGTCACCGGCGGACAGGAGATGCATTGAGCATGCCCCAGGCCGTGGTGTTTGGCGCGGGCAGCATCGGGCGCGGGTTCATCGGCCAGCTCCTGAGCGAATCGGGCTATACGGTCGTGTTCGTGGATATTGACGCCCCCCTGATCGCGGCGCTGAACGCCCGCGGCCGCTATACGATCCATCTGGTGGAGAACGAGCGCCGCGCGACGGCGACCGTCGGGCCGGTGCGCGGCCTGCTGAGCGGCGATGCCGAGGCGGTGATTGCCGCCCTGGCGGAGACAACCCTGGGGGCGACGGCCGTGGGGGCCCGCGCCCTGCCCCAGATCGCGCCGCTGATCGCCAGGGCCGTGGCGCGCCGGCAAGCGGCGGGCGAAGCGCAGCCGCTGAACCTGATCATCTGCGAGAACCTGCCCGACGCGGCGGCCACCCTGCGCGGTTTGGTCGAGGGGCATCTGGACGCCCAGGGCCGGGCCTATTTGAGGGCGCATGTGGGGCTGGCCAATGCCGTCATCGCCCGCATGGTGCCCGAGCCCACCCCCGAGCTACGCGCCCAGGATGTGAGCGCCATCGTCACCGAGCCCTACAAAGAGTTGCCCGTGGATGCCGCCGCCTGGGTGGGCGAGATCCCTGCCATCGTAGGACTAGAGCCGGTGTCGCCGATCGCGCCCTATGTGGCGCGCAAGCTCTATCTGCACAACGCCGCCCACGCCCTGATGGGCTACCTGGGCCACCAGCGGGGCCACGCTTTGGGCTATGAGGCCCTGGAGGATCCCGTGATCCGGCGCGTGGTCGAGGGGGCCATGGAAGAGTCGTTGCGCGGGCTTGCGGCGGCCCACGGCCTGGACGAGGCCGGGCTGCGCGCCCACCTGGCGGGGCTGTGGCCCCGGCTGGCGAACCGTGCCCTGGCCGACCCGGTGCGCCGCCTGGCCCGCGATCCGCTGCGCAAGCTGGCCCCCGGCGACCGGCTGGTGGGCGCGGCGCGGCTGGCCGAGGCGGCGGGCGTGATCCCCGGCAACCTGGCCTGGGGCCTTGCGGCGGCCCTGGCCTATGACGCGCCGGAGGATGCCGCCGCCCAAGAGCTACAGACGCGCATCGCCCAGGAGGGGATAGGGGCCGTGCTGGCTTGTGTGTGCCGGATCGCGCCGGAGGAGCCGCTGGGGGGATTGGTGCTGGAGAGATATGCGCGGCTGCGCCAGGGGGCTTGGGCGCCATGATCTATACCGTCACCCTCAACCCGTCGTTGGATCGCACCCTGCACTATGCCCGGGTGGCATGGGGCGCGGTCAATCGCGCTGCCAGCTCGCGGCTGGACCTGAGCGGCAAGGGCGTCAATATCTCGATTGCCCTGCAACAGTTGGGCATCGAATCGGTCATGCTGGGCTTTGCGGCGGGTGTGTCCGGCCGAGCGCTGGTGGAGGGGCTGACGGCCCAGGGCTATCGCTGCGCGTTCGTCGAGATCGCGGGCGAGACCCGCTCCAACATCACCCTGATCGAGGATGAGACGGGCCGCAGCGCCAAGCTGAACGAGCCGGGGCCGCCCGTCGCCGAGGGGGACCTGGTTGCCTTGGAGGAACGCCTGTGCGCGCTGCTGGCCCCCGGCGACCTGGTGGCTCTGGCGGGCAGCCTGCCCCCCGGCGCGCCGGAGGACTGCTATGCGCGGCTGATCGCCGCCGCCCACGCCAGGGGGGCGCTCGTGGCCCTGGATAGCAGCGGGGCGGCCTTGCGAGAGGGCTGCCGCGCCGCGCCCGACTTGATCAAACCCAACGAGAGTGAGGCCGAGGCCCTTTTGGGGCGGCCGGTGGGGGGCGACCTGGTTGGCGAGCTGCGCGCCCTGCGAGGGATGGGGCCCCAGCGGGTGCTGCTCTCCCAGGGGGCGCTGGGCGCCGCCTATGCCGATGAAGAGGGCTGTTGGCAGGCCACGCCGCCCGCCATTGTCGAGGTGAACAATGTGGGCGCCGGGGATGCCACCCTGGCCGGGGCGCTCTATGCCTGGGCCCAAGGGCTGCCGCCCGAGGAGCTGGCCCGCTGGGCGGTGGCCACCGGCACGGCCACGGCCCAAACCGACGGCACCACCTTTCCCACGCGAGACGTGGTGGAGGAACTGTACGGCCGGGTGCGGATCGAGCGCCTGGGCTGATGCGAGGTTTATCGAAAGGGACAAGGACATGACGCAAAAAGGAACGCCGGTTGACGTGCAGGACCTCTCCCGCCAAGAGCTGCTGGACATGCTGCGGCGCATGTGGGAGATCCGCATTTTCGAGATCACGGTTTATGACCTGCTGGGCCAGAATGTGATCAAGGGCGCCTCGCACCTGTATGCGGGCCAGGAGGCCGTGGCGGTAGGGGCCATCGCCGCCCTGGGCGAAGACGACTATATCACCAGCACCCATCGCGGCCACGGCCATTGCCACGCCCACGGCGATTCCTTTGCCCTCACCGCAGAGGACAAGCAAGAGCACCTGAACAAGATGATGGCCGAGCTGTGCGGGCGCGCCACGGGCTATTGCCGGGGGCGCGGCGGCTCGATGCACATCGCCGACGTGCAAAAGGGCAACCTGGGGGCCACGGGCATCGTGGGGGGCAACATCCCCGTCGCCACCGGTGCGGCCCTCTCGGTCAAGATGCAGGGCCAGGATCGGGCCGTGCTCTGCTTTTTCGGCGATGGCGCCACCAACACGGGCAATTTCCACGAATCGCTGAACATGGCCGCCGCCTGGCGGCTGCCCGTGGTGTATGTCGTGGAGAACAACCTGTACGGTATGTCGGTGCCCTTTGACGCCGTCAGCCCCCTGCCCGACGTGGCCGCCCGCGCCCAAGCTTACGACATCCCCGGCGTGGTGGTGGATGGCATGGACCCCCTGGCGGTGTATGAGGCGGTCTCGGCGGCGCTAGCGCGCGCCCGCCAGGGCGAGGGCCCCACCCTGATCGAGTGCAAGACCTATCGCTGGTACGGCCACTCGCGCTCCGATCCACGGGTCTATCGCACCAAGGAAGAGGAGCAAGAGTGGCGCGAGCGCGATCCCATCCACGCCTTTGCCCGGCGCTTGGGCGAGTTGGGCATCGCCACTCAGGAGGAGCTGGACGCCATCGAGCAACAGGCCGAGAAGGCCATCCAGACGGCCACCGAGTTCGCCCTGGCCTCGCCCATGCCCGATCCCTCGGAGGTGGAGGAGGACGTCTATGTGCTGGCGCCGCCCACGCCGCAAGAGATCGAGGCCGAGCAGCGGCTGGCCCAAAGGGTGCGCACCGACGCCGAGCTGTCCAAGAAATACTACTGGGAGGCGATCCGCGACGCCCTGGCGGAGGAGATGGAGCGCGATCCGCGCGTGTTCGTCATGGGCGAGGATGTGGGCCTGTATGGCGGGGCCTATGGCGCCACCCGGGACCTCTACGAGCGCTTTGGGCCGGAGCGGGTCAAGGACACGCCCATCTCGGAGGCGCTGATCGGCGGGGCCGCCGTGGGCGCATCCATGACGGGCCTGCGCCCCGTGGCCGAGATCATGTACGTGGACTTTACGCCCCTGGCCATGGACCAGATCGCCAACCAGGGGGCCAAGAACCGCTACATGTTCGGCGGCAAGACCCAGGTGCCCATGGTGATCCGCACCGAGGGCGGCGCGGGCCGCAGCATTGCCGCCCACCACTCGCAGAGCCTGGAGGCCCTGTGGGTGCATTTCCCGGGCATCTATGTGGTCATGCCCGCCACCCCCTATGACGCCAAGGGCCTGCTCAAGGCGGCCATCCGGGGCGGCAACCCGGTCATGTTCATCGAGCACAAGATGCTCTATGGCATGCAAGGCCCCGTGCCCGAGGAGGATTATGTCATCCCCTTGGGGCTGGCCGATGTCAAGCGCGAGGGGATGGACGTGAGCATCATCAGCTACTCGCGTATGGTGCTGCGCGCCCTGGAAGCGGCGGACAAGCTGGCCGAGGAGGGCATCAGCGCCGAGGTGGTGGACCTGCGCTCGCTCAAGCCGCTGGACATGGAGACGGTGGCCCGCTCGGTGCGCAAGACGGGCCGCGTGGTGGGCGTCACCGAGGCGTACAAGACGGGCAGCTTTATCACCGAGTTGCTGACGCGCATCAACGAGGTGGCCTTTGACTGGCTGGACGCGCCCATGGTGCGGGTGGCCGCCGCCGATGTGCCCGTGCCCATGGCCGAGACGCTAGAGGCCGCCGCCATCCCCAGCGTGGAGGACATTATCGCCGGGGTGCGCGAGGTGCTGCGCCGCAGATAGACACGCGCCCCAGGCAATGCGAAAGGGACGTTGGCAAAAGCCAACGTCCCTTTGTTCATGCGCCTACGGGTAGATGCGCCCCAGGGTGCGGGGGAAGGCGATGGTCTGGCGGATGTGGGGCAGATCGCAGATCCAGGCCACGGTGCGCTCGACCCCCAGTCCAAAGCCCGAGTGGGGCACGGCGCCATAGCGCCGCAGATCCAGGTACCACTCGAACGCCTCTTGGGGCAGGTTGTGCTCGGCGATGCGCCGCTCTAGCAGGGCCAGGTCGTGCAGGCGCTGGCCTCCGCCAATGATCTCGCCATAGCCCTCGGGGGCGATCAGGTCCACCGAGAGGGAGAGCTGCTCATTCTCCTCGTCGGGCGCCATATAGAACGCCTTGCACTGGGCCGGGTAGCGGTGGACGAACACCGGCTTGTCAAATGTGTTGCCCAGGATCGTCTCGTGGGGGGCGCCGAAATCCTGGCCCCAGGGCAGCGGCTCGCCCGCCTCCTCCAGGATGCGCAGCGCCTCGTCATAGCTGATGCGCGGAAAGGGCGGCGTGATCCGGGTCAGCTTGGTGACATCCCGCTCCAGGATCTCTAGCTCAGGGGCGCAGCGGGCAGCCACGGTTTGCATGATGTAGGAGACCAGCTCTTCCTCCACGCGCATGCACTCGTCCAGATCGGCATAGGCCATCTCGGGCTCCACCATCCAGAACTCGATCAGGTGGCGGCGCGTCTTGGACTTTTCGGCGCGAAAGGTGGGGCCAAAGCAGTAGGTGCGCCCAAAGGCGGCGCAGGTGGCCTCGTTATAGAGCTGGCCGCTCTGGCTGAGGTAGGCCTTTTCGCCAAAATACTCGGTCTCGAACAGGGTGGTGGTGCCCTCGCAGGCAGCGGGGGTCAGGATGGGGGTATCCACCAGTAAGAAGCCGTTGTCATCCAGCCAATCGCGGATGGCGCGCACCACGGCGGCCCGCACCCGCAGCACGGCCCATTGGCTGGGGGCCCGCAGCCAGAGGTGGCGGTTCTCCATGAGGAAATCCACGCCGTGGGATTTGAGCGCGATGGGATACTCGCCCGCCAACTGGACGACGCGGAAATCAGTGAGGCCCAGCTCGAACCCGCCGGGGGCGCGCTCGTCGGCGCGCACGATGCCCGTGGCGATCACCGAGGATTCTTGGGTGACCTGGTTGGCGGCCTCCCATGCCTCCGGGGTCACCTCACGCTTGAATGCCACGGCCTGCACCATGCCCGTGCCATCGCGCACCAATAGGAACTGCAAGCGGCCGCTATCGCGCCGGTTGTAGAGCCAGCCCTTGATCGTGATCTCTTGGCCGACACGGCCGGCGATATCGCGCAGATACACCTGTTCCGCCATGGAACGCCTCCTCCGGTGATGTTGCTGGGGGCATTCTACGGGCGCAGGGGCGCGGCGTCAATTGGCGTAACACAGCGCGGCCCCCGAGGGATTGCTCCCTTGGGGGCCGCGTGGCTTGTTGCAGACAAAGCCTAGCTTTGGGCCAAGTTACCCTCTGCAGACAGAGGCTAGCTCTGGTCAAAGCTGTTAACTTTGCTTGAAGAACCACTGCTCCGGGTGCTCGGGGAAGGACCAGAGGCTATCCCACGTCCAGAAGCCACCCGTCTCACTCACGTTCATCAGGTTGTTACGGATCATGAGCGGGTGCGGCGCATTGCCGATGGCGCCGATGGTCCAGATGTGCTCCGCCTGGCTCTCCAGCACCTTGGCGGCCGGCTCGTTCGAGTCGGTCTCCATGTACTCGTCCATCCAGTTGTAGAGGTCCTTGATCTCTTGCGGGGGCTCTTCGCCCTGCTCGCCACGGGTATTGTACCAGCGGCCCCAAAGCACACCCCAGCAGCTCTCGTCGCCATCCAGAGGCGCAAAGAACTTGGGACGACGCAGGAAGAGCGTGTCAGCCGTCTCGTCGCCGTGCCACAGGGACATCGGCTCCTCGTTGGCCAGGATCTTTTGCGTCAGCAGGTTGCGGGTGATGGACTTCCACTGGATCTCGATGCCGACGGCCTTCCAGTATTCGGTGATCAGCTCGGTGATGGGGCCCTTGGGGGTCTCGGTCTCCACCAGGTCCCAGGCGATGATCATGGGCTGCTTGCTCGTGGGCCAGAGGCGATGGGTGCGAGCAGCGTTCCACTCCAGGCCCATCTCGTCCAGCAGGGCATTGGCCCGATCCAGGTCGAACTCGGCATAGGCCGCCGCGTACTCGGGCTTGTAGTGCCGCGAGACGGGGATCACGGTGAACTGGGTCTCGGAGGCGTTGCCAAAGTAGATGACGTTGTTGATGTCCTTGCGGTTGACGGCCAAGGACAGGGCCTGGCGGAAGCGATCATCCTGAAAGACCCCGCGCCACTCGTCGTCTGCCCAGTTGCAGTTGACGTTGTAGACCACCTCGCCACCCTTGCCCGATTGCCAGAGCAACATGCGCGAGTTCTTGGCGGCAGCGCCCTCGGCATAGGTGGCATAGAACAGGATGCGGAGCTGCTGCGCGGCAAAGTCATAGGTGCCGCCCACGGTCTTGGCATCCAGGATCGCCAGGTCGGCGCAGCGATCCATGTACATCCGGTCAATGTACGGGAGCTGCTGCCCCTCGGCATCCACCGCATGATAGTACGGGTTGCGCTCGTGGAAGGCCATCTGCGGCGTGTCGCGCACGGGGATGAACTCTTCCATCTTGGGGCGCTCGATACTGAGGAAACGGTTGTTCTCGTTGTTAAAGTTCTGGTACCAAAAGTCCAGACCCTTTTCCTTGGCCAGGTCTCCGGCCTTGTCGTTGTACTTGATGTGGAACTGCTTCAGGTAGTGGGCCGGCGCAAAGTGGTTGTGGCCAAAGCCGTAGCGGTGCGTCATGCACAACAGCGGGAAGCTGGGGTACGGCACCGTAAAGATGAACTTGTAGGTATAGTCGTCAATGATCTGCATGTTCATCGGCTGGCCCTGCGGGCGGAACTGCGCCGAGAGCAGCGGCGTGATCTCGGTGTTCAGCATGATGTCTTCCCACCAGAACCGCACGTCCTCAGTGGTGAAGGGATGCCCATCGGACCACTTCATGCCCTTGCGCATGTAGCAGGTGACTTCCATAAAGTCGTCGCTCTGCTCCCAGTCCTTGATCATGTGCGGGATAGCGTGGGTCAGGTCTTGGGAGATACAGAGCTGGTTGGGGATGTCCATGGCGCGCAGGCCATCGTCACCCAGCAGTGTTGAGGTCAGAGAAGCGACCGTCAGGCTGCCGCCATACTCGCCGATCTCATCCAGCACCTCGCAAACGCGGGGCTCTTCGGGCACCCGCTCGTCCACGGGCGGGAGCTCGCCCTTGGCCACGCGCTCGGCCATCATGGGCGATTCCTTGTACTTGCTAGGCACGGGCGTGGGCGCATCGGGTAGCGGCGTGGCCTCTACCTCGACCTCTTTTTCAACGACGACGGTGACTTGTTTCTCGACCTCTTTTGCGACCACCACCGTCTCTTTGACGACTTTTTCCACGATCTCGGGCTGCTGCGTGCAAGCCGCAACGACAACCCCGGCCGTGGCCAGCCCTGTCAGCCGGATAAAGTCTCTACGCGTGTGCTTTTGAGCCATTCTTTTACTCCTCATCTCTGGCGCACGGCGCACCAAGCGCCGTGCTGGTTGCCCTGCCCCAATGGGCAGCGACCGATAGCTGCGTATAGGTTTGTCTTTCCAGAGCAGCCTCCTTCCGGATCGAGCAATACTGCACCTCTCGACCGATGAGATGCAGGCCCGCCCCATCACGCAAGCCGTATTCTACTCCTCTCGCGTATCCATGCCAAACGCAAGTGCGTCCTGCAGGGGCCGCCCGCGCGCGGATGCAGCCCAACTTGACATAGAGTTCCTTTATAGGGCATACTATTGCCATTGCACCAGAGTCGGAGGAGCGCCTCGGGAGTAGAGCCATGACCGTGCGACTGGTCGGGATCCTCTTTTGCGCCGTGTTCGTCTTGTGGGTGCATGCGGGCGAGTATCCGGCGGCGCCTGTGCCCCGGCGACGCCGTCGTCGCGAGGTGATCGAGTCGCTGCTGCTGGTGACGGGCCTGCTGGCGGTGCCCCATGTGGAGTTGCAGGTCTTCTGGCTGCCCAACTGGCTGGGGGTCTATCTCCTTTATGGCCTGGGCGCCATCATCATCCTGGGGCTGTTGGTGCGCCGCCGTACCCTGCTGCAACTCGGGCTCACCAAGCCGAGAGACCGGCGCGTCATGGGGACGGTAGGCTGGATCCTGGCCATGATCGCCCTTTCCAAGATCGTGGATCCGCTGCAGGTGGCGGCGGGCCACTATCTGGCCGTGCGCCGCTCGCTGGCGGCGGTGGTGATCTTTCCCATGCTGGAAGAGGCCATCTTTCGCGGGCTATTGCAGACCCGCCTGGAGGCCATCATGGGGGTTGTAAAGGCATGGATGGTGACGGGGGCCTTTTTCGGCCTCTATCATTACTATATCAACCATATGCTGCCTGCCCGCCCCGTCACGCCCGAGAGCGCCCTCTCGCTGGTGTATCTGGTGGTGCTGGGCATGCTCCTGGGCGCGATCTTTGCCAAGACGCGCAGCCTGCTGCCGCCCTTTTTGGTGCACGCCATGAACAACCTGGCGTTGTAGATACGCCACAGCCGGCGCGCGCCCCGGCGCGCCGCACCCATTTGCGCCCCGTCCGCCCAGGTCGGGGCTGCTGAATATCAATAGGAGAACCGGATCCATGCCGCTATTCGGTTTGTTTGGGCCACCCGATGTTGGTCAGTACAAGAGTGCAGGGAACATACGCGGCCTGGCCAAGGCCGCGCGCTATCGCTATGACTGGGTCCTACGCCGCGATGCCGTGCAAGCGTTGCACGACTTGGGGCTAGAGGCGACAGGAGCGCTCGATCCACAGATCGTCTCTGCCCTAAAGCTTTCCCTGCGCGACGGGCATTGGAAGATCCGCGAAATGGCTGCCGATGCCCTGGCAGAGTTGGGCGCCGTCGAGGCGATCCTATTTCTGCTGCCACCCACTGTTGACGAAGAGACCGCCGTGCGCTGGGCGGCGGTGCGCGCTTTGGAGCGCCTGCTCAACCGCATGCCCGGGAGCCTGCCGGAAGAGGCCGTGGCCACCCTGATCCGCTCCTTGCGCGATCCGGCCTGGTGGGTGCGCGAACATGCGGCGCGGGCCATCGAGGGCCTGGCCGGGCGCATCCAAGACCCGCGTCTGATCGCATGGGCGGCCAGGTGGCTGCACGACGCTGTGCGCGCGGACGACTATCGCATCATGCGCCAATCGGCGCTGAACGCCATGATCGCCCTGGGGGCGGCACCGACAGTGGCTTCATTGACCACGGCCTTGCGCGATGAGGCCTGGAGCGTGCGCATCAGCGCCGCCGAGGCCCTGGACGCCATCCATTGGGAGCCAACAGACGAGCACCTGGTCTACTACTGGATCGCCAAGGGCGAATGCGCCCGCTGTACGGCTCTGGGCGAGGCCGCCGTTGGCCCCCTGGCCACCCTGCTGCACGATCAATACCTGCCGATCCAGAGGGAGGCGATCCGGGCGCTGGCGACCCTGGGGGCGTCCGCCGTTCCTGCGCTGCTGCGCGCCCTGGACCATCGGGATTACTGGACGCGGGCGGCGGCCATCGAAGCCCTGGGGCTGATCGCTGCCCGGCATGGCCAGGAAAGCATCGCCACGCCGCCCCTGCTGGCCGCCCTGCAGGATCGCTCCAAGAACGTGCGCCGGGCGGCGGCCCAGGTGTTGGGCGCCATTGGCGATGGCGCCGCCCTGGAACAGCTCCTGCTCTTGCTCAACGATCACCAGGCCACGGTGCGCGAGGCGGCTGCCACCGCCCTGGGTGAGCTGGGCGATACCACCGCCGCCCAGGCGCTGATGCACATCGGCCGGCGCGATCCCGATTGGGGGGTGCGTCGGGCGGCCCGCGAGGCGCTCTCGGCGCTGTAACGGCGCGCCCAGGATGATTGCGTTGGCAGTCCGCTCAGAGCAAGGCCGCTGCCGGTAGCTTGCGCGGCCCTCACCCCCCCGGACGTTGACGTATCAAGTCTGCGACTGCGCCCCAGGGCGAGTTTCGCCGGGGTGAGGGCAGTTGCGGCGGCCCTCTCTTGCTGGGCAGTCAGCATATGAAGCAAATGCGTATGCCCCACTGCCGCCAGCCTTGACGACAAGCTAGCCCTCGTGTACCCTGCCTCCAAAGCGACCCTTTGAGGGGATACCGATGACGCAAAGAGGGAGGCAGTGCTATGGCGGGCAAGGTAGTGACCTTTGGCGAGATCATGATGCGGCTATCGCCGCCGGGCATGTTGCGCTTGGCCCAGGCGCGCTCGTTCGACGTGGTCTATGGCGGGGGCGAGGCCAACGTGGCCGTCTCGCTGGCCAACTATGGCGTGCCAGTCGAGTATGTCACGCGGCTGCCAGAGAACGAGATCGGCCAGGCTTGCCTGCGGTTCCTGCGCGAGAACGGCGTAGGGGTGGGGCATATCGCCTGGGGCGGCGAGCGCTTGGGCATCTATTTCCTCGAAATGGGCGCCGTGATGCGCGGCAGCCAGGTGGTCTATGACCGCTCAAACTCGTCCATCGCCACCATCGCGCCGGGCATGATCCCTTGGGACGAGGTGTTCGCCGACGCGACCTGGTTCCACTGGACGGGCATTACCCCGGCCATCTCGCAGGGGGCGTCGGAGGTCTGCTTGGAGGCGGCCCAGGCTGCCAAGGCCCGTGGCCTGACGGTCTCCTGCGACCTGAACTACCGCAGCAAGCTCTGGAAGTGGGGCAAAAAGGCCGGCGAGGTCATGGCCGAGCTGGTGTCCTATTGCGATGTGGCCATCGGCAACGAGGAGGACGCCGCCCAGGTCTTTGGCATCCACGCGCCCGATACCGATGTGACCTCGGGCCAAGTGGATGCGGCCAAGTATCGCAGCGTGTGCGAGGGCCTGCACCAGCGTTTCCCCAACCTCAAGACGATTGCCATCACCCTGCGCGGCTCCCTCTCGGCCAGCCACAATACCTGGTCGGGCATCCTCTGGGACGAAGGGCAGGTGTACGTGGCCCCCGCCTACGACATCACCCACATCGTAGATCGGGTGGGCGGCGGCGATGCCTTTATGGGCGGCCTGATCTATGGCCTGCTCACCTATACAGACAAGCAGAACGCCCTGAACTTTGCCGTGGCGGCCTCGGCCCTCAAGCACACCATCTTGGGCGATTTCAACCTGGTGACGGCAGCCGAGGTGGAAAAGCTCATGGGCGGCGATCTTTCGGGGCGGGTCTCGCGGTAGTGGAGCGACATCAAGCAGGAGGACAAGAACATGGCGCGGTTTTCGCGTGTGCAGGTCTGGAGCACGATGGAGACGTTGGGGCTGGTGCCCCTATTCTACCTTGACGACGTCGAGACCTCGATCAAGGTGATCGAGGCCCTCTCGGCGGGCGGCGCCAAGGTGATCGAGTTCACCAACCGGGGCGATCGCGCCTTTGAGGTGTTCCGTGAGCTGGCGGCCCACTTTGAGCGGGCCGATCCAAGCCTGATCCTGGGCGCGGGCTCGGTGCTGGACGTGGCCACTGCCGGGCTCTATATCAACCTGGGGGCCAATTTCATCGTCGGCTCGGTGACCAACCCCGATGTGGCCAGGCTGTGCAACCGCCGCAAGATCCCCTATTGCCCGGGCTGCGGCACGGCGACCGAGGTCTCGTATGCTGAGGAGTTGGGCGTCGAGATCGTCAAGATCTTTCCCGGCAGCGAGCTGGGCGGCCCCAGCTTTGTCAAGGCGATCCTGGCGCCCTGCCCCTGGTCCAAAGTGATGCCCACCGGCGGCGTGAGCGCCAGCAAGGAGAACCTCAAGGGCTGGTTCGATGCCGGCGTCGTCTGCGTAGGCATGGGCTCGGCCCTGGTGCGCAACGACCTGATCAAGGCGCAGGATTGGCAGGCCATCAGCGATCTGACGGCCCAGTGCCTGGCCTGGATCCGGGAGATTCGCGGCCAGGCATAGCTGGCATGCGCCAGGGAATATCGGGGGCGGGCGAGACGCCCGCCCTCCATGTGGGCTCCGCCCCACGCGTGCTGTGCGCCAGACGTCCCACTCGTGGTCAGGTCCGGTTACTCAAAATCATGGACAGAGCTGGCGTAGCGCTCAGGTACATGGCGCGCCCCCCTGGCGCATGCTATACTGCGCCCACGTCATGCCCACGCCTTGCCAGATCTGAGGAGCAACCGTGCCAAACCTGGAAAGCCTGCTGACGCCCGCAACTGCGCGCCCGTTGATGGCAGGCGGCCTGTTTCTGCTGGTGTGGGCACTGGCCGCCCAGGTCCCTGGCCTCTTGCGCCGCATACTGGCGCGACAGGGAAACCAACGCTGGCACAAGCTGGCGGCCGCCTCCGCCTGGCCCTATGTGGGGCGTATCCTGGCACTGGTGTATGCCCTCGGCTGCGTGTACCTCGCCTTTTGGGGCGCCTATATCGCGCCCCTCGATATCGGGCTGGAGCCCTTGGCCTGGGGGGCGTTGGCGCCCTGGCTGCCCGCCGTCGCAGGCTTGACGGCGCTATGGGCAGCAACGTTGTGGGGCGCCACATGGCGCGATCTCGGCCCCAAGGAGGATGCGAGCCCCCGGGGCGCATACGGCACGATCTTGGGCCTGCCGGCCCACCTGGTCGGCGAGGAAGCGTGGGCCGCCATCCTGCGCGGCGCCCTGATCCCGGCGTTGGGTCTGTACTGGGGCGCCTGGGCGGCGGTTCTGGTGCGCGGGCTCGTCTCGCTCGCCAGCCCAGGCGTGCGCCGCCGCCTGGCCGATGACGCAGCGCGGCCCTTTGTGTACCTGGATTGGGGCATGGACTGGGTGGCGGCGGGGTGCTTTGTGGTTTCGGGCAGCCTGTGGGCCAGCCTGATCGCCCGCACCGCCGGACACCTGGCGGCCAATCTGATTCACAGGGGGCTATATGCCTGGGCGCGCCGCCGCAAGCGGCAGGGCTCCATCGAAGCGGGTTAGCCCGCAGCAGCGAGACGCGAAAACCGCCGGCCTGGCAAGACCGGCGGTTGTGGTCCCAGGGCAAGTGCGCTAGAGGGCGGGCAGCGCCACCGCCAACACGATCAACAGGGCAAACATGGCCACGGCCAGGATTCCGAAACGCTTGAGGTCACTGAGCACATAGTGATACTCGACGGAGAAATCCACCTCGGGGGCCTGCTCGGCCGCAGCTCTGGACTGTCCGGATCGCTTCGAACGACTCCTCTTGGCCATGACGACTCCCTTGCTTCCGCCCAAGCGCGTGAACTCGTGTACGATGCGATTATAGGGCCGGGTGCCAAGGGTGTCAAAGAGCGGGCGCCCGCAACCTGTTGACGCGGCGCGCGCAACGCACTACCCTACGGCCAGATTCGCACCGCTACCCGAGGGAGGAACGAACGAAATGGCAGAGCTACGCTTCGATCATCAGGCCCTGGAGGCGTTCGTGGCCCAGGTCTTTGCCAAGGTGGGGTTCAGCCAGGAGGATGCCGCCACCGAGGCCCATGTGCTGGTGTGGGCCAACCTGCGCGGCGTGGATTCCCACGGCGTGCTGCGTGTGCCCTCGTACCTGGCCAATATCGAGCGGGGCGGCATGAACCCCCGCGCCCAGATCCGCATCGAAAAAGAGACCCCGGCCATCGCCCTGATCGAGGCCGACCATGCCTTTGGCCCCGTGGTCACCACCTTTGCCATGCGCACGGTGATCGCCAAGGCGCGCCAGGTGGGCGTGGGCTGGGCCGTGATCCGCAACACGACCCATCAGGGCGCGATGGGCTATTACGCGCTGATGGCCGCCGAGAGCGATATGGCCGGGCTGGCGTTCGTGTGCAACCCGCCCAATATGGCGCCCTATGGCGCGCGGGCGGCGGGGGTGCACAACAGCCCCCTGGCCATCTCGGTGCCCGCCGGCGAGTTCGATCCGCCGGTGATGGACTGGGCCACCAGCATGGCGGCCTTTGGCAAGGTGAACCTGGCCGTGGACAAGGGCATCCCCATCCCCGAAGGCTGGGCGCTGGACGCCGACGGCAACCCCACCACCGACCCCAACAAGGCGCGCATCCTGCTGCCTTTTGGCACCTATAAAGCCTCGTCGCTGGCGCTCATGTTCGAGACCCTTTCCAGCGTGATGGCGGGCAACAGCCTGCTGACGCCTTTTCTGCTGGGCGGCGACAGGCCCAAGCCGGGCACCCAGAACAGCGTGGTGGCCGCCATTGACGTGGCGACCTTTACCGATCTGGCCACGTACAAGCAGGAAATTGACAACCTGCTAAGGGGCATCAAGAGCTTGCCCACAGCCGAGGGATTCAGTGAGGTGCTGGTGCCGGGCGAGTTGGAGAACCGGGTCAAGGCCGAGCGCACGGCCAACGGCATCCCCCTGCCCGAGGGGACGGCGGCCAACCTGCGCGAGGTCTCGGCGCGGCTGGACATCCCCATGCCCGACCCAATCGGATAGCAGCAAGCAGAACGGGGGAGCGTCCTGGCGACGCTCCCCCGTATGCGGCAGCAGAACTTGCTCTCAGTCAGTGCGATACTCTTTGGCGAGCCAACATGCGCTCGAATCTATGCACGAGGTCCACGGCACGGCTATCATAGTCCCTCAGGCGAGTGGCCATCTTGCGCTCAAGATACATGCAGGCCACGAGGCCTATCAGGGCGTTCCGTTGGGCCTCTGTGATTCGTCTCAGGTCGGCTCCGTTCCAAATAGCGCAGCAGCTCGGCGAGGCTGGCTTCTGCGCCCGCACCGTTTGGTTTAGCATAGCCTTGAGCGGCAGGCTCATGCCCCTGCTCTCTCGGAACAAGCATCTCAGCGCCTACTTTCTACAAGCAGCGGGACAGATGTGTGGTCAGTGTTGCGCAAGTAACGTGATCTGTCAAGCAATTTGTGACACGGTGTCTACTCAGATATGGGGGGACGAGTTCTTGACTGTCCAGAACGGTGATGCCAACACTCCGCAGTCGGTGAGTACATGTGCTCGGCTATGGAGGGCGGGCGTCTCGCCCGCCTACGAAGCGCAGCTTCGTCCGCTGCTCAGCATCGTGACGATGCAGACGCATGTATGCGTACGCATCGTACAGAGCGCCATACCATACAAAGCAAGTGCAGCTTACTTTGTCCGGACTGTAGCTCGCGCAGGATGAGCCGCCTATCGGCGGCACGCGGGCGAGACGCCCGCGCT
>CAYZWT010000025.1:0-60681 GCA_964482225.1 uncultured Anaerolineales bacterium | reverse complement strand
GAGAGCGCTTGAATGGCATTCAAGAGGTCAGGGGTTCGACTCCCCTCAGCTCCACCTGCTAGGTAGTGGGTCTTGATCAGGTAGGTGGATCCCCCTTGCCCTTGGGCCGGGGGGCTCTTTGTCTAGAGCCATCTGTTGCGAGAGGGTCTGGGCGGCGCGCATCCTCCCTCGACCGCCCGATGATCACAGGACCACTGCCCGGCGCAATATGGGATGTGGGGACTCGACGCCAGGGGGGAAACAGGCGCTGGGTCCCCTGCCCACTCTCGCCGCGAGGATGCCCCTATCCCCGCAGATAGTCCCCTGGAGGTCGGCAATGGCAGAAGCTGAGCGCACCTATCAGCCCCAGCGTATCGAGGCCAAGTGGCAGAGACGTTGGGTCGAGACGGGCCTCTACAAGCGCGTGGAGGATCCTGATCGCCCCAAGCACTATGCCCTCACCATGTTGCCCTACACCTCCGGCGATCTACACATCGGCCATTGGTACGCTATGGCGCCCTCGGACGCCAAGGCGCGCTATATGCGCATGCACGGCTATAACGTGTTCTTTCCCATCGGGTTCGACGCCTTTGGCCTGCCCGCCGAGAATGCCGCCATCCAGCATGGCATCCACCCCCACAAGTGGACCATGGCCAATGTGGAGTACATGCGCGGGCAGCTGCGCGCCATGGGCGCCATGTGGGATTGGGAGCATGAGGCGGTTTCGTGCCTGCCCGGCTACTACAAGTGGACCCAGTGGTTCTTTTTGCGCTTTTACGAGCGCGGGCTGGCCTACCGGGCCAAGGCGCCGGTGGACTTTTGCCCCAAGTGCAACACTACCCTGGCCCGTGAGCAGGTCTGGGGCGATGACCGGCACTGCGAGCGCTGCAGTACGCCCGTGGTCAAGCGCGAGCTGGAGCAGTGGTTCTTTCGCATCACCGACTATGCCGACGAGCTGCTGGATGGGCTGGAGACCATAGACTGGCCCGAGCGGGTCAAGACCATGCAGCGCAACTGGATCGGGCGCAGCCCGGGCGCCCATGTGGTTTTCACCTCGGAGCAGGGCGACCCCATCGAGGTCTTTACCACCCGGCCCGACACCCTGTGGGGCGCCACGTTCATGGTGTTGGCCCCGGAGCACCCGCTGGTGGCCAAGCTGACGGCCGAAGGCCAGCGCGCCGTGGTCGAGGCGTATGTGGCCGAGAGCATTCGCCAGACCGAGATTGACCGCCTGTCGCTGGAAAAGGAAAAGACGGGCGTTTTAACCGGCGCCTATGCCATCAACCCGGTGAACCAGGAGCGCATCCCCATCTGGATCGCCGACTATGTGCTGATGGGCTATGGCACCGGGGCCATCATGGCGGTGCCCGCCCACGACGAGCGCGATTTCGCCTTTGCGCTCAAGTTCGGGCTGCCCATCATCCCCGTCATTGACCGGCCCGATGGCTTGGCCAAGAGCCTGGTCTTTCCCGGCTCGGTGGCCGATGGATTCGCCGATCTGCTGCGCGCCGAGGGGCTGTCGTTCTATGCCGAGGCGATGGGCGAGCTGGGCGAGGGCCTGTTCGTGACGCTGCACGGCGATGACGAGAGCGAGCGCTACCTGGCGCTGATACGCGCCCACCTGCAGCCGGGCTACTGGAGCGAGATCGTGGGCGCGCGCTGGCTGTTCGTCTTTCAGGACGGCGTCCAAGAGCTGGGCTCGGTTGCCCAGGACGCGGCGATCCTGGCCCGCTGCAAGGCGCTCAATCCCTCGGTGAGCGGCAACCGCACCGCGATGGAGATGCTCTATACGCTGCCCTTTTACCGCGACGCGCTCTATCACGCCGAGTATGGCGCCATGATCCACTCGGGGGTCTTTGCCGGCACGCCCGGCGAGACGGCCAAAGAGGACGTGACCCGCTGGCTGGAGAGCCAGGGGTGTGGCCACGCCGAGGTGAACTATCGCCTGCACGACTGGCTGATCAGCCGGCAGCGTATGTGGGGCGCGCCGATCCCCATGGTCTATTGCATCAAGTGCGGGATCGTGCCGGTGCCGGATGAGGACCTGCCCGTGCTGCTGCCCGATGACGCCGAGTTCCTGCCCACAGGCGAATCGCCCCTGCGCTACCATGAGGGGTTCCTGAACACCACCTGTCCCACGTGTGGCGGCCCCGCCACCCGCGAGACCGACACCATGGACACCTTTATGTGCTCCTCCTGGTATCATTATGCCTACATCAGCCCCTACTATGAGGGGGAGACGCCCTTTGACCCCGAGATCGGGCGCTACTGGCTGCCCGTGGACCAGTACACCGGGGGCATCGAGCACGCCACCATGCACCTGCTGTACACGCGCTTTTTCACCAAGGCGATGCGTGATATGGGGCTGGTGGATTTCGACGAGCCGATGCTGCGGCTGTTCTGCCAGGGCATGATCTTGGGCGAGGACAATGAAAAGATGTCCAAATCCAGGGGCAACGTGGTCAATCCCGATGACTATGTGAGCACCTTGGGCGCCGATTCGGTGCGGGCGTTCCTGATGTTCATCGGGCCGTGGGAGCTGGGCGGAAGCTGGAGCTCCACCGG
Source organism: uncultured Anaerolineales bacterium (assembly GCA_964482225.1). Lineage (GTDB taxonomy): Bacteria > Chloroflexota > Anaerolineae > UBA1429 > UBA1429 > UBA1429. The sequence goes on along the minus strand of CAYZWT010000025.1, from coordinate 58,137 downwards.
CATCGAGGGCATTCACCGTTTCATCAACCGGGTCTGGTCGGTGGCGGTGGAGCCGAGCGCCGTGGCGCCCGGGGCTGAGGCGACGGAGCAAGAGATCGCCGAGCTGCGCCGCATCACCCACCAGACCATCCGCGACGTGACCCGCGATGTCGAAGCGTTCAAGTTCAACACGGCCCAGGCCAGCCTGATGAAGTTCAACAACTATCTGATGAAGGCCCAGGGCACGCCGGTGGCGGCGACGGACGCCTGGGATGAGGCCATCCGCAGCCTGATCCTGATGATCGCGCCGATCATGCCTCATGTGGCGGAAGAGCTGTGGGAGCGCGTGGGCGGCAGCTATAGCGTGCACGACCAGCGCTGGCCCGCGTGGGATGAGACGTTGGCCGCCGACGAGGTGATCACCCTGATCGTCCAGATCAATGGCAAGGTGCGGGCGCGCATTGACGTGCCTGCCGAGATCGCCGAGGACGAGGCCCGCGAGCTGGCGCTGGCCCACGAGAACGTGCAGCGTTACCTGGATGGGCTCGCGATCCGCAAGCTGGTCTACGTGCCCGGTCGCTTGGTGAACATCGTCGCGCGGTAGGCCCACCGCACAAGCCAATAGCCCGTTCTGGCCGCCCTGCCCAACCGAGCGCAGGGCGGCTTGGTTTTCCCCGCGCATCCCCTCTGACGCGTCTCTGCTGGAACGGAGAGCGGGGAGCACACTGCCCTGCTCATTCGCAGCGTCGCCTCGCACAGGCGCAGGGCCGAAACCGCCGACCCCGAGCCCCGGTTTGACACGCCCTCGGGCCGCCCCTAGAATGCGGCCAGTCGCAAAGGAGCAAGTGTGCCCGAATCGGCGTCTGAAACCTATCGTGATGAACGTCTGCCGATCCTGATCACCGTGTTGGTGTTGGGGCTGGCGCTTTCGGCGCTGGTTCCGCTGCCCACGTGGGAGATCATCCTGGAGCTGTTCGGCTCCGAGCTCGCCCTGCGCTTTTCCGGCCCGATCCAGTCGCTGATCCTGTTGGCGATCCTGGTCTGCGCCGGCGTGGATAGCCTCGTGCGCAGCAATCTGGCGCGTGCGCCTTTAAAGGCCGAGGCGCAACCGTCCAGGCGCCGCCCTTCCGGCCTGGCCATCAGCGCCATGTTCTGGCCTTTGCCCGCCCTGATCGCTATCCTGGGCCTGGTGGCCCTGCAAAGCATGGCATGGTGGGGCTATCGGGTCGGGTTGGCCCTGGGCGTGGGGGCCGCGGTGGCCGTGATCATCGTCTTGCAGCTTGCCACCCAGTCGCTCTATTCCACGCCCCGCCGAGGGCTGCGCCTCGTCCTGAACGGCGTCGCCTATGGCATCGCCTATGTGCTCTTTAGCCTGATCTTTGGCGCGCGCCAGCGCAGCCTGATCTCGGGCACCGCCGTTCTGGCCGTCAGCGGCGTGCTGGCCCTCGAGCTATTGCGCAACACCGAGACCGCTGCCTGGCGCCCCTGGCTATATGCTGCCCTGCTCGCCCTCGCTATGGGGCAGCTCACCTGGGTGCTGAACTACACCCGGCTCGACAACCGCACCGGCGGGGCGCTGCTGCTATTGGCCTTTTACGTCCTCACGGGCCTGACGCAGCAGTACCTGTGGGAGCGGCTCAGCCGCCGCGTGGTGGCCGAGTATGTCGTTGTGCTGGCCCTGGGCTTGGGCGTCATCTGGCTGCTGCTATAGCGGCAGGCCAGGGTTCCCCTCGCGCATCTTTTCCGCGCCTGGCTTTGTGCCGCGTGTCGCCGATGGTACAATGGGGGCGCATCGGCACACAGAGAGGAGCCCATGCGTACCGCCCAAGCGTTTCGCGTGCCCGAGCCCGCCCACATCTGGCGGCTCATCTCCCGCGCCCCCGCCGCCCTCTGGCGTTATCTCAGCGCGCCGGAGCGCCTGCCCCTCTGGGCCTTGCTGGCGCTGGCCGCCCTGTTGCGCTTGCTTTCGCTGGATCTGATCCCCTTTGGCCTGCCAGAGGTGCACCACCTGGAACGCGCTTGGCAGGCCGGCGCAGGCGCAGCGCCCCGCACCCTGTTCGAGCGGGCGCTGGCGCTGCCCCTCCGCTGGGGGGCCGACCCGGGCCTGGCGGCAGCCTGGCTGGTGACCCTGAACCTGGCCGCGCTGTTCGTCCTGCATCGCGTCATCGCCCGCAGCCACAGCCCGCGCACGGCGCATTTGGCCATCGCCCTGCTGGCCGTGAACCCCTGGGCCGTGCTACTCTCCCGGAACCTGGATCCGGCGGCGTTGGCGCTGCCCCTGAGCGCCCTGCTGTTGGCGGGGCTATACACGGCCCTGCGAGAGCGCCGGGCCTGGGGCTGGACCCTCGCCTGGTTTACAGTCCCTCTGCTCTTGGATACAACGCCCTGGGGGGCGCCGTTGCTGTTGGTCGCCGCCCTGCTGACCCTCTGCTTTCCATCGCGGACGCGCTGGGCCCATGTCCTTCTGGGCCTGCTCCTGGCCGCGTTCCTGCTGCTGCCCACCTGGTACCATGCGCCCGAGCAGTTTCCCACGCGCATCGCCGCGCGCTTTTTCACGGCAGAGGCGCCTGCCGGGGGGGTCGTGGGCGACCTGCTGACAATGGCCCGCAACATCCACTCGGGCCAGGGGCTGGATGCGCTGCTGGCGCCTTCGGGCGCGGCCTACGCCCCGGCCCAGTCCCTGGCGGGCGGCATGGCGGCCCTGGCAGGCGGGCTCTGGCTGCTATCGTTGCTTGGCGTGTTCTGGCTGGCAGCCCGCGCCTGGAGCCATTGGCGCGAGGGAGAGGACGCCGCCGGGTATCTGATCCCCGCTGCCTGGCTGGGGGTGTCGCTCCTGGCCTATGCCATCCGGGGAGGCGACGTCGCGCCCGCCCAGCTCGCCTTTTTGCTGCCGGCCGGCGCGCTGACCATGGGCCTGGCCCTCGATAGACTGAGCGAGCTGCCACGCCTGTTGCGCGCCGGCGGCCCCTGGTGGACATCGTGGCTGGGGGGCGCCGTGTGGCTGTTCGTGCTGGCCTATCTCACCTGGGGCGCCCTGGGCGTGGCCACCCTCTATAGCCATCTGGTGCGCTATGACGCCAGCCAGGGCTATGGCACACCCCTGCGCCCCTGGCAGCGCACCGCCGATGCCGTTCTCCGCTCGCTGCAAGATGCCGGCCGCAAAGAGGTATGGATCATGGCCGAGGGCGACGACCCCACGCAGGATGAAGAGCCCGCCGTGCTGGCCTACCTGCTGGGCGAGGCAGCGCGCCCGCTCTTTGTGCAGGGCTCGAACCCCCAGGCGATCCTGTTGCCCGCCGAGCGCGACGCGCTCTATCTCACGTTGCGCTCCGACCCCTGGCGTGTGCGCCAACTCGACCTGTGGGGCAGCCAACAGATCGCCCAGGTGCTCTTTGCGCAGGCCGGGCGCCAGGCCGATCTGCACCGGGTGAGCGCGCGCACCGCCGGCGACCTGCTGGGCGCCATCCCCCAACGCGATTGGGCCGCCTTTGATGCGGGGTTGCGCCTGGTCGGCTACGACCCGCCCGCGCTGGCCAACCGCGATCACGACCTGGTGTTGACCACTTACTGGACCTTTGAGGACGTCTCGACGCGCGACCGCGCGGCCCAACACCGCCTTACCTGGCTGCTGTATGGCCAGGATGGGGCGCTGATGGCCCGCGCCAGCGCCCTGGGGCTGCCCGAGGCCGCCTGGCGCGAGGGGCTGCTCCTCAAGCAGCAACACACCCTGGCGCTGCCTGAGGGGCTGCCCACCGGCCCGTATGAGGCGCACCTGCTGATCGAGCGCTGGCCCGACGGCTACCGCCATCAGGTGCTAGACGATCTGGGCTATGCCGTGGCGGACCGCTATGTCATCGGGCCGTTTCTCTTTGACCAATAGGGCCGCCAGCGCGCCCACCCAGGAGGGATACCATGAGCGAACGGCAGCCGGTTGACCTGTACCAGGTGGCCAGTGAGGTATTGCACCGCATGACCCAGGGGGGCGCGCTGTGCACCGTGGTGGATGCCCAGGGGGCCGCCAACGTGCTGACCCTGGGTTGGGGCCAGATCGGGCCGGGCTACCATGGGCGCCCCATCTGCACCATCGCCATCACGCCGCGCCGCCACTCTTGGCGCATGATCGAAGAGGTCCCCGAGTTTGTGTTGGGCATTCCTGACGATGCGCTGCAACCCGCCGTGGCGCTGTGCGGCAGCCGCTCGGGGCGCGAGGGCGACAAATTCGCCCTCGCCGGGCTGACGCCGCTGCCCAGCCTACACGTGCGCCCGCCCTCGGTCCGCGAATGCCCCCTGAACATCGAGTGCAGGGTCTATACGAAAGTGGCGCCGCCGCACCTGCTATTGACCCCCGAGCACCGCCAATGGCCCCTGGCCGAGCAGCACACCATCTATTTCGCCGAGGTGCTGGGCGCCTACCGATGGTGAGCGCCGAGACCCTGGCCGGGGTGCCGCGCGGGCCGGGCGTTTATGCCCTGGTGTTCGCGCTGGCGCAGGCCGCCACCCTGGGCGTGGGACGTTCGCGGGCCGAGAGGTTTGTGGCGGGGTACTATGTCTACGTGGGCAGCGCCCTGGGCGGGCTGGCGGGGCGGTTGCGGCGGCACCTGGGCGACGCCCGGCGCAGGCATTGGCACGTGGACGCCTTGCTCGATGCGGCGCCGGTGATCGAGATCTGGTACATCGCCACGGGCGAGAGGATCGAGTGCGCCTGGGCCGAATGCTTGCGGCAGGCGCCGGGGCTCGCGCCCACGCTCTTTTGCTTTGGCGCGACGGATTGCCGTTGCGCCACCCACCTGTTCTATAGCGCCACGCGGCCCACGCTGGCGGCCCCGGGCTGGCCGGGGGCGCGGGCGATCTGCTGAGCGGGCGATCCCGCGCTTGCAATTCTTGACAAGGCGAGTATACTATTCGCATTGGTTTCGAGGCGCTGCCCGACCTGCGTGCTGCGCGATTCTTTCATCGAGGGAGCAAGATGACCATCACCAAGGAAATGACCATCCAAGAGATCGTGTCTCAGCATCCGGAGACGGTGCGCACCTTTTTCCAGCACGGGCTCATGTGCGTGGGCTGCGCCGCCGCCCGCTTTGAGTCGCTGGAGCAGGGCGCCATGGCCCACGGCATTGACGTGGACGCCCTGGTCGCCGCGCTGAACGAGACCGTACAGGCGCAGGTCGAGAACTAGAACCACCGAGCGCAACGGGCTGCCCAGGGCGCAGATAGACATCCTGGGCAGCCTTGGCGTACCTCGTTTCCCGGCCAACGACCGCCCTGCCCCACTGGAGGAGCCCATGCAGGCTGCGAACGGCAGAGAGAGCGCCTTGGGCATGCATGCCCTTCAGGTACATGCCCTGCTGCTGGATCACTATGGCGAGCCCGCGCGCAAACCCCAGCGCCCTCCTTTGGACGAGCTGGTGCTGACCATCCTCTCGCAAAACACATCGGATCTCAACTCGGGCCGCGCCTGGGAGAACCTGCGCGCTCGCTTTGGCACCTGGCGGGACGTGGCCGAGGCCGATGCCGCCGAGGTGGAGGAGGCCATCCGCGTGGGCGGGCTGGCCGCCGTCAAGGCCCCTCGCATCCAGAGCATCATCCGCCAACTCGTCCAGGAACAGGGCGAGCCCACCCTGGACCTGCTCCGCGACATGTCTGTGGAGGAGGCGCGGGAGTATCTCACCGCGCTGCCGGGCGTGGGCCCCAAGACCGCTGCCTGCGTGCTCTTGTTTGCGCTGCACATGCCCGCCCTGCCGGTGGATACCCACGTGCACCGGCTCGCCCTGCGCCTGGGGCTGGCCCCCGCCAAGACCTCCGCCGAAAAGGCCCACTCGTTGCTGGAAGAACTGCTGCCCGAGGAACTGTACTATCCCTTTCACCTGCTGCTGATCCAGCATGGGCGCACCCTGTGCAAGGCCCAGAGGCCCCTCTGCCACCTCTGCCCGCTGACCCACATCTGCCTCTATTACGCTGCGCAGACCGCCCAGGCGGACGCGCCTGACGCGTGAACCGCGTCGCGAGGCGCGTGGGCGCCTCTCGCGCCAGACCCCTTTGATGGAGGGCGGGCGTCTCGCCCGCCTACGATGCTCTGCATCGTCTCAATGCGGAGCATCGTCCAAGACGCGGCTTGGTCCGGCGCCAAGGCGCCGGAACGCGGGCGAGACGCCCGCGCCCCAACATGGTCTGCCCTGCCCCGCCAACAAACCGCTTGTCCTCTCTTCCGCTTTGCCCTAGAATGGGACTGACCCGCCGTCCCATCATGGCCGTTGCCGGCCAACACTACAAAGGAGGGCGCATGAAGCCCATCATGGTCGCCGATTACGCCTGCGCCACGGGAGAAGGCCCCCTGTGGCACCCAGACGAGGGCCGCGTCTACTGGGTGGATATCCCCGCCGGGCGCATGTTCCGCTATGATCCCGCCACCGGTCACCACGAGCCCTGCTACCAGGGCCCCAGCGTGGGCGGGTTCACCCTGCAGGCCGATGGCAAGCTGCTGCTCTTTATGGCCCAGGGCGCCATCCGCGTCTGGCGGGATGGCTTCTACGAGACCATCGTGGCTGAGATCCCCGACGAGCGCGAATCGCGGTTCAACGATGTCATCGCCGACCCCGAAGGGCGCGTTTTCTGCGGCACCATGCCCACCCGCGAGCGCCCGGGGCGCCTCTATCGCCTTGATCCCGATGGCAGCCTGCGCGTCGTCGTGCCGGAGGTGGGCATCTCCAACGGGATGGGGTTCACCCCCGACCTGACCGGCATGTACTATACCGACACCCGGGCGCGCGCCATCTATCTGTACGATTACGACAGGGGCACGGGCGAGATCGCCAACAGGCGCGTGTTCGCCAGCGTGCCCAACGAGCCGGGCGAGGGCGGCCCCGATGGCATGACCGTGGACGCCGAGGGCTATGTCTGGTCAGCCCGCTGGGATGGCGGCTGCCTGGTGCGCTATGATCCCGCCGGCAACATTGTGGGGCGCATCGGGTTCCCCGCGAAAAAAGTCTCCTGCCCCAGCTTTGGCGGGCCGGACTATGCCGACCTGTACGTGACCACGGCCGGCGGCCAGAACAAGGCCGTCGAGGGCGAGGGAGCGGGGGCGCTGTTCCGCGTGGATGCCGGGGTGCGCGGTGTGCCCGAGTTCCGCTCGCGTATCGGCCTGTAGCGCAAGGAGGTTCGCCCATGCCCAGAGCATTCTCCGTCCCCATCGAGCCCAACTGGCGCGGCTTGATGGATTGCATCATGCGCCGCAAAGCGAGCGACCGCGTCTACCACATCGAGTTGTTCCTGGATCCCGAGGTGCAGGAGGCGGTCTGCCGCGAGTTCGACCTGCTGGACGGGCTGGACGCCGATGACCCGGCCTTTGCCCTGCGGCGCCAGATCGCCATCCAGCGCTTTATGGGCTATGATTATGTCGTGTGTGGCCCCGATGCGCCGGACATCGCCTTCCGGCGGGCCGTCACCGGCGACACCGCCGACCTGGAGCGGGCCGGCGGGCGCACCTATATGGACGAGCACGAGGGCCCCATCACCAACTGGCAGGAGTTCGAGGCGTTCCCCTGGCCCGATCCGGCCAAGGCCACCTTTCACGCCATGGAGTGGTATCAGGAGAACCTGCCGGAGGAGATGTGCGTCATCGCCGGGCTGACGGGCCACTTTTGCGAGTGGCTCACCTGGCTCATGGGCTATGAGACCCTCTGCTATGCCCTGTATGACCAGCGCGACCTGGTGCAGGCCATCGGCGAGCGCATCCTGCACTATTTCGAGATCACGCTAGAGCGCCAGCTTGCATACGACCGGGTGCAGGCCGTGTGGGGCAGCGATGACATGGGCTACCGCTCGGCTACGCTGATCAGCCCGGCGGATATGCGCGCTTTTGTGTTGCCGGGCCACAAGCGCCTGGCCCAGATGACCCACGAGGCGGGCCTGCCCTACCTGTTGCACTCTTGCGGCAACCTGCGCGAGATCATGGATGACCTGGTGAACGACGTGGGCATTGACGCCAAGCACTCGTTCGAGGATACCATCGAGTCGGTGGTGGATTTCGTCATCGCCTATGGCGACCGGGCGGCGGCGCTGGGCGGCATTGACGTGGATTTCCTCTGCCGCGCCGACGAGGCCCAGGTGCGCCAGCGGGTGCGCGACACCCTGGCAGCCTGCCAGAACGGCGGGGGCTATTGCCTGGGCACCGGCAACAGCGTGGCCAACTATATCCCGCTGCGCAACTATTTGGCGATGGTAGACGAGGGCCGCCGCTTTCGGATCTGAACAGGGACCAGCAGGAGGCGCCTATGCCCCGCCCCAACATTCTCTACATTCACTCACACGATACGGGGCGCTACATCCAGCCCTATGGCCACCCTGTGCACACGCCGAATCTACAGCGCCTGGCCGAGCAAGGCGTCGTCTTTCGGCAGAACTATTCCATGGCGCCCACTTGCTCGCCCAGCCGCGCCGCGCTGGTGACGGGCATGGCGCCCCACTCGGCGGGCATGATCGGGCTGGCCCACAGGGGCTTTGCACTGCATGACTATCGCCAGCACTTGGTGCATACGCTGCATGGCGCTGGCTACACATCGGCGCTGGCGGGGGTCCAGCATGTGGCACCGCGTGACGAACTGATCGGCTACCGGCGCGTGCTGTTGGCCGAAGGAGGCGGGCCGCGCCCGCGCGCCACCGCCGATGCGGTCGCCACGGCAGCGGTCGAGTATCTGCGGCACGCGCCCGACCAACCCTTTTTCCTGAGCGTGGGTTTTTTCGAGACGCACCGCGAGTTTCACCCGCCTGGCCCCGAGGACGACCCGCGCTACCTGCGGCCACCCGATCCCCTGCCCGATACATCCGAGACCCGCCGGGATATGGCAGGGTTCCATGCCTCGGCCCGCGCGCTGGACGAGGGCATGGGCCGTGTGTTCGCCGCTCTGGATGAGACGGGGCTGGCCGAGCATACCCTCGTCATCTGCACGACCGACCACGGATTAGCCTTCCCGGGCATGAAATGCAACCTGACCCAGCACGGCCTCGGGACCCTGTTGATCCTGCGGGGGCCGGGCGGTTTTCGGGGCGGCCAGGTCTGCGATGCGCTGGTCTCGCATGTGGACATTTTCCCGACCCTTTGCGACCTCTTGCAGATCACACCGCCAGCCTGGCTGCACGGGCGCTCGCTGATGCCTCTGGTGGGCGGCAAGGCGCAAGTCAACGACGAGGTCTATGGCGAGGTGACCTACCACGCCGCCTATGAGCCGCAGCGCGCGGTGCGCACCTGTCGCTACAACTATGTGCGTCGCTACGGCCAGCACACAGGCCCGGTGTTGCCCAATTGCGACGATAGCCCGAGCAAGACCCTCTGGATGGAGGCTGGCTGGGCACAGAGCGATATCGTGCAAGAGCAGCTCTACGACCTGCTCTTTGACCCGCAGGAACGGAGTAACCTGGCCGGCGATCCGCAGATGGCGCCGGCGCTGGCCGAGATGCGTCAACGGCTGGAAAGCTGGATGGCGCGCACCAACGACCCGCTACTGGCTGGGGAGCCGGTTCCGGCCCCCCGGGGCGCCCAGGTCAACGATCCCGAGGGCCTCTCGCCCCGCGAGACGCCCCGGGTGGTCACATAGCGCGCCATGCGTCCAACCTATCTGCGCTACAAGGGAGGATCGAGATGACAACAGAGATGCGTTTCGGCATCATCGGCGAGGGCGACGACGTATTGAGGGCCTACCAGGACCTGGGCGCGGCCCAGGGCGCACAGGTGACGGCCGTCATGGCGGCCAGCGCCGCCGTGCGTCGCGAATTGGGCGCCCTGCTCAGCACGGGCATCGTCGAGACCGTGGAGGAGGTGTGCGCCGATCCGCAGGTGCAGGCCGTCTATATCGCGCTCTCGGGCGGCACGCGTGAGGAGGCCATACGCCAGAGCCTTGCCGCCGGCAAGCACGTGCTGGTGGCCGGGCCGTGGGATGCTCCCCTGGCCGAGGGCCGCGAGCTGTGTGCGCTGGCCAAGGAGAAAGGGCTGGCCTTTGGGCTTTCGGCCCCGTGGGCTGTGAGCGGCGCGCACCTGGCGGTGCGTACGCTGACGCGAGCAGGCTTGTTGGGCGAGATCCTTTCATGGCGCGACGATCTGCTGCGTCCCCAGCCTATGGCCGACGCCCTGCGGCAGGCCCTCAGGCCGCTGGATCTGTTCGCCTGGCTCACCAACCTGGAACCGCAAGAGGTCTATGCGCAGCAGGCGCCTTCCGCTGAGGGGATCGAGCTCTATGCCGTGATGGTGCGCTATGCCAACGGCTGCATCGGCGGCCTGCAAGTGGGGCGCGGGGTGCCGGGCGGGCCGGGCATGCACCCCCAGGGGATGCGCATAATTGGCGCCCTGGGCCAGTTCGACATGACTGACGAGCCGATGGTCTATCGCACCCGTTCCAGCGAGGACGCCCCGGCCCACACCTGGCAGCGGGTACGGCATACGGGGCTGCGCGGCAGCCGCTCGGAGGCCATGTCCCAGTTCGCCGCCAGCGTCGCGCGGGGCCAGGAGCCCGCGCTGCCCGCCAAGGTCATCCTTGGCCCGCTGGCTATTCTGGAAGCGGTGCAACGCTCCCTGGCAGAGGGCACGCCCGTACCGGTGACGCTCTGACACTCAGACGGGACGATGGCCCGCCGCCAGGCCGCCGTTCCGCGAACGCTACAGCTTGCGCGCCACGGCCAGGACGTGCGCGCCCATATCCAGGCAGCCGGGCTCCCGGCAGGCCTCGATCTCTAGCTCGATCAGATGGTTCCAGATCCTTTCGTCATCGCGCCAGGCGGAAAGGACGTGTTCCCAGGTGGAGGTGAGGCAGTTGCTGGCCGAGAGCATCAACACCTCACACCCGGCAGCGGCAACGAAATCGCGAAACTCGGCGGCGCGATAGGCGTGCCAGAAGCGATCCACGGGCGCTACCTGGCTGGGGCCCAGGTTGCCCGTCTTGACGATCTCGCGGTTCATGCGCGGATCCACCATGTTCAGGATGCGGGGCAGGTTCTCGTGCAGTGTGCCCCACAGGCTGCGGGCGCTGAGCAGCAGCAGGCCCCCGGGTCGCGCCACCCGCACCAACTCTCGCAACGCCTTTTCCCGCAGGTCAAAGACATAGCTCAGAGGCCCGCCAAAGCAAACCACGACGTCGAACTCGTTATCGGCGAAATCCTTGGAGAGATCGCGCATGTCGGACCGGCGCCAATCCTCGATGGAGCCGGCATACCCCAGGGCCTCGGCGTTGCGCCGGTTGCTCTGTAGCTTTTCCTCCGAGATATCCACGACCGTGACGCGATCCGCAATGGCGGCGATCTCGCGGGTAAAGCGGCCCGCGCCCGCGCCCACTTCCAAGACCCGATGATCGTGCTTGAGATACTCGTTCAGGTAGTGGATGTGGATGGCGAAATCAATCTGCTGCAGGGGGCTGGACTTCCAGCGCGTCCATTCGTCCAGGTCGTCAGGCCGGGCAGTCGCCCAGCCAGGATCCGATGTTGTCATCGCGTTCCTCCTGCTGTGGTATAACTGAGCACGCTCATTATACCGGCAATAGAGGGCGCCCGTAAAGCCCCAGATCACAGATGCCTCAAGATCTATGATAGCTAATGCACAGGATGCAGAGGCAGTCCGTCTTGAGGGCGACTCTGGCGCTATGGCCTGGAGCGCGGACTTTGGCCCGTATGCTGTTGGGCTTGTCTTTATTCTGTCTTTATGTCATATTATGTTTTTAAAAGAGTACAATTCGTTTTTTACTTTTCGGTGCGGGCTCAAGCCCGCGCTCCGATCGGCAGATGCGCCCATGCATCTGCCCAGGTGCCAGCCGGTAGCAGCGCTGCGAACTCCCAGATGCGTATCGCCAGCGGCAAAATGGGTTCGTTTCGCAAAAAAGGTCTGCGCGTGCTCGGCGGCCCTGCTGGCGATGCGGATGCGCGCCGGGGAGGGCCGGGCTGCACGCTAGCCGCAAAGAGCGCCGGATTTGAGTAATCGCGCGATACGGGCGATAATGTAGCCCAATGTGCCCTCCGTGGGGGCGCCATTCTTTCCTGGGGGTAAGGGAAGCCGTGGGTATCAAACAGTTGTTTGGCAAGGACATGCTCGGGCTGTGGACGCGGGATCTGGCTATCACTACGCTGGCCGTCTTTTTCATGCGCTTTGGCGAAGGCATCCTGAATGGGGCGCGCATGAACTTTTTCGTTGACACATTGGGTATCACCGGCGGGCAGGTGCTCTGGCTGGAGGGCATCCGCGAGGTGCCCGGCCTGCTTCTGATCTTTGTTGCGGCGCTGACCATGCGGCTGCCCCTCTCGCGGCGGGCCGTGAGCGCCGCCCTGATCCTGGGCTTGGGCTATATGTCCTTTGCCCTGGTGCAATCGTACACGGGCCTGCTGGCCGCCGCCGTCGCCGCCAGCTTTGGGCTGCACATTTACCAGCCCATCGGCCCGGCCCTGGGCCTGGCCCTGGCAACGGGGCGGACGCGCGGGCGCGTGCTGGGGCTGCTGGCCTCGGTGGGCTCGCTGGCGGGCATCGCCGGCATCGGCGTCCTGGCGCTGACCTCGAACCTGACGCGCAACGCCCCGCCGGATGCTCTACGCTGGTACTATGTCGTCGGCGGCGCCATCGTCGCTCTCTCGGCGCTGTTCTTCTGGCGGCTTTCGCCCAAGCTGGGGGCCACCGACCAGGAACAGCCTCGCATGGTCGTCAAGAGGCGCTACTGGCGCTTTTACCTGCTCAAGTTCTTTGAGGGCTCGCGCAAAGAGATCCTGGGCAGCTTTTGCTTGCTGGTGCTGGTGGATTTCTTTGGCTGGGGCGTATGGCAGACCAGCACCCTGCTGCTGATCGCCTCGGTGTTGAGCATGGTCATCTCGCCCTATCTGGGCGCGGCCGTAGACCGCTTTGGCGCCAAGATTTCGCTGGCGGTCAGTTATGCCATCCTGGCCCTGGCGGCGGTGGGATACGCCTTGATCCCCAACCCGATGATCCTGGCCGTGATCTATATCGTGATCCGCATGGCCCACATCCTGAACCTGGGGTTGAACGTGTACGCCCACGAGCGCGCGCCCGCCGAGGAGCTCAACCCGACCCTGGCGGCAGGCGTGAGCTTTGACCATGTCAGTTCGGTGGGCATGCCCTTTATCTTTGGGGCCATGATGGCAGCGACGGGCAACTATACCCATGTCTATTGGCTGGCTGCCGTTCTGATCGCCATCTCGGTGGTGTTTGTGCTGCGTATGCAGAGCGGGCACGAGCCCCAGCCTGCACAGGAGCTGGCCCTGGCCGAATAGGCCAAGCCATACAGGCGCGCGTTCCTTACGAGCGCACCCCCTGGTCGCCCACATGGCGCCGGGGTGGTGCGCTCTCTCTATGGCCGGGGCAAGCGCCGCAGCCATTGTGGGTCCGCTCGGAGCGACGCAGGGCGCGCGCCAGGGCGCGACGCGCACGATACAGGCGCTGGTGGGTGGCCTGGCCGGGCGGCAGACCCAGGGCGCAGGCCGCCTCGGCGATGGAGCGCCCCTGCAGGGCCACCATCTCCAGCAGCCGGCGTTGCTCGGCGGTGAGGGTGCGCAGGGCAGCGGCCAGCTCTCGCGCTGCGTCGTTGCGCTCCAGCTCTGTTGTCGCCTCGTCGCGTTGCACCAGTTGCCGCGCTGCGTCGGGCGATAGCGCATCGGCAGCAACGCGCCCCTCCGCGTCATCGGCGAGGTCCAGGGCCAGGAGAGCAGGTGTGAGGGGCAGCTCGACGCCGGTCCACAGGCGCTGGGGACGCCGCCGATAGTAGCGCGCCCCGCCATGCCAGAGATGCCTGCGCCAGGCGGCCCATAGCTCACTTTCCGGCGGGCGCGGCTCGCGGGCGGCCCAGGCCAGGGCGAGGCGGCGAAAGCCGAGAAAGAGGTCCTGGTGCAGGTCATCAGCGCCATAAAAGCCGCCCTGGCCGGCCCGTAGGCGCGCCAGGGTGGTATGGCAGGCGCGGCGGGCCAGGCGCCAGGCCTCGCGCCATAGCGCCTCCAACTCGTCGCCGCTCAAATGGGGATGATCGCTCATAGCGGGTCCTCCGCTTCGACAATGTGCGACTCGGTGGGCGGCAGAGGCGCCTGGGGCAGGGCCGCGCACAGGGCCGCCGAGATCAACAGGTCGTCATGGATGGCAGGATCGGGTACGCCCCAGCGCATCTGCTGGTTGGGGCCATCGGCCAGCTCGTAGCGGGCCGCCGCCACCTCGCGCCAGAAACGCTGCTGCTCGGGGCTATCGTCGGGCCGGTGGTCTATAAAGCGCCCCGAGTTGCACAGCCCCAGGAACTCCCAGCCCAGGCGGCTCTTGCTTTGGGCGCTGAACACAAAGGGGATCACCCGCGCGCCCAGCATGTGCCGCAGGGTCGAGGCCAGGCCCGCGCCCACGCCGGTGGCATCGATCACCACATGGCGCGCGCCCCACAGGTCGGCCAGGTGCGCCAGGGCGCCCGCCAGATCATGGTGGGGCGCGCCGGTCCACAGGTAGCGCTCCATCACCAGGTAGCGGGGCAGGCTCGCCAGCGTAACGCCCCACGGATCCGTGGCCTGGGCGATCTCGACCACGGTGGCAACGGTGCTATCGCGGCGGCCCCCGGCGCGCTCCGAGTCCGGCGCAAGGGCCTCGCCCGCCACGTCGATGAGCAAAGCATAGGCGCGGCCTTCGGTGGGCCCCTGCTGGCGGGGGTGCGCCCTGCGCATCAACGCCTGGGTGCTGGCGGGGAACATGCCTGCCACGTCATCGATCTCTTCCAACAGATACTGGGTGCGGATCAGGGGGTGTTGCATGCCCAGGCGGGCGATCTGGCGGCGCACATGGCGGCCATAGGCGGGCACGGCCTCGGCCACCACCTGCCAGGGCACGCGGAACACCCGCCGCACGCCATCGCGGGCCTCTTGCTCGCGCAGGGCCAGGATGGTGCGGGCCAACAGGGTGTCGGCGGTCCAGGCTGTGCCCCACAGCACGGTGGTGGCGTCGGTGGCGGCGCCCATAGGGGTGAAATCCTTGTGCCACTTGTCGGGGTCAATATCCTGGGCCTCATCGGCCTCCAACAGGATATCGGCGGTGGCGCCCACCACGTTGGCGCCGGGGGCCGCCGAGTAGAAAGCGATACGCGCCCGGCCACAGCGCAGCATATGGGCGCCGTCGCGCTGCAGGGGAGGCAGAGGCGAGCCGGCCAGGACGGCCCGCAGGCGTTGCAGGCTGTTGAGAGACTGGGGCCGGTAGGTGGGCGCGGCCTTGACGATGTATCCACCTGCCCGGCGCCGCAGGTTGAGCAGGAACGCCTCGACCTGGGCGGCGGTCTCGTTCTTGCCCGCCTGCCGGGCCATCATCACGGCGAAGGTGCGCCCCTGGCCGCCCAAGATCGAGGCGACGATGGCCTGGGCCGCCGCGAGTTGATAGGAACGCAGGGGCCGCCGCAAGATGGCGCGGCTAAAGAGGCCGATATCGGAAAAGGCCCGCACCAGGGCGGCCCGGCGACGGGCCGGGTCGCGGCTCATGGCAATTCCTCCTCGATAGCATCGAGCTCAGGCGTGCGCAGCAGTTCAGCCTCCAGCTCGGCATAGACGGCGTCCAGCAGGGCGTCGGTTTCGCCGGCGCCGCACAGTTCGCGCCGCGCCTTGAGGAGCTGGATCACCCTGCCGGTGGAATCGCCCCAGGCGCGCAGGAGCTGGGCGGGGTTCAGGCCGCTGCGCCCCTCCTGGGCCATGCGCTCGGCCCAGGCCATGAGCAGCTCGCGGGCCGCCAGGAGGCCGGCCAACTCATCTTCGAGGATGGCCAGGTCGTCGGCGCGCCCAGCGTCCTCCTGGGCTTGACACCGGGCGTGGGCGACGGCGAACGGGACAGCCCCTGCCCGAACCGACGCCTGCCTGTGGGCCGCGCGGCCCACGCGCCATATGACGTCGCGGCCCAGAGGGGCCAGCAGGGCGGCCAGGGGCTCGGGCAAGGCAGGCTGCAATGGGGAATGGTTGTGCATGGCGCTCCTCGTACGTGACGTTATAGAACAAATGTTCTACATGGTCAGTATACGATATGAACGGGGCGGAATCAAGGGTTTACGGGCCGAGGTTTTTACTGGAGTGAAAAGGAGGGGGGCAGCGCGTGACGCACCTTGGGGTGTAGCAAGTTCTCGCTCTATAGCATCGGGGCGCCCCTGGACGTTGAGGCAAGCATAAGGGATCCTAGAAGACGGGGGAAACCCAGTGGGGCGGGAGGGGGTCGAACCCTCACGGCCTTGCGGCCAGCGGATTTTAAGTCCGCAGCGTCTGCCATTCCGCCACCGCCCCACGGCAGGCCGATGATAGTCTCCCCGGCGCGCAGCGTCAATCTGGGGCTCACAGGGCGGGACGCCGTTTGCCGATGGAGCTAGACTCGGTCCAATTCTGCCACCGGCAAGGTGAACCAGAGTGTCGCGCCCTGGCCCGGTTGGCTTTCCGCCCAGATCGCGCCGCCCTGGGCCAGCACCAGCGAGCGCGCGATGGCCAGCCCCAAGCCAGAGCCCCCGCTGGCCCGCTGGCGCGAGGCATCGCCCCGGTAAAAGCGCTCGAACACGCGGGGCAGGTCCTCGTCCGCGATGCCCGGCCCCGTATCCGCCACGCCCAGACGCACACAGGCAGCATCGGGCTCGGCTTGCAGGGTTATGCTCCCGCCAGAAGGCGTGTGCCGGAGGGCGTTGCTCAGCAGGTTGCCCAGCACCTGGGCGACCCGGTCGGCGTCGGCCCAGGCCAGCGGCAGGTCGTCCGCTACCTCGCACCGCAGGGTAATGCCGTGCTCGGCAGCCTGGGGCTGGTGGGCGGCGGCGATGCGCCGCAGCAGATGGCCAACATGCAGCGGTTGCAGCGAAAGGCTCAGTTGCCCGGCATCGGCCAGCGAAAGGGTGCGCAGGTCGTCCACCAAACGGGCCAGGCGCCGCGCCTCGTCGTGGATCACGCCCATCGTCTCAGCAGTGGCGGGCAGCACGCCATCGGCGATGGCCTCGGTATGCCCCAGGATCAGGCTCAAGGGCGTGCGCAGTTCGTGGGCGATATCGGCGGTCATCTGGCGGCGCTGCTGCTCGGCTGTGGCCAGATCGCTGCTCATGCGGTTGAACGCCTGGGCCAACTGCCCCAGCTCATCTTTGGCATAGACCGGCGTCTCGACGCCCAATTCACCTCTCGCGACCGCCTCGGCGGCGGCGGTCAGCTCGCGCAAGGGCTGGGTCAGCGAACGCGAGAGGAACACCCCCAGGAGCAAGGCCACGCCCGCGGCCCCCAGCCCGGCGATCAGCAAGGCGCGATAAAAGCCTTGCAGAAACGGATTGCGGGTGGGAGGGGGTTGTTGCTCTCGAAGGGGCACCAGGGTGCCTACCGCCACGCCGTCCACGACGATGGATGTGCCTTGCTCTAGCAAATCGGGCGGAACGGGCTGGCCGATGGTGTGGCCAGGGCCGGCGATGACGGTGACGCCGGAGGGATCGGCGATCACCGACAAAGGATCGCTGCGCACAAGGGCAGGCGCGCCAGACTGCGTCCCTGCCAACGCCTGCCAGCTTCCCGCCGCGCGGTAGCGCTCGACCCACAGGGTGGCCTCCGTCTCCGCCCGCTGGCCGCTCCAGTAGACGACAAAGCGTTCGCGGGTGGTAGGCACCAGATAGGCGGCCACCAGCAGTATGCCGAGCAAGCTCACGGCGAAAAAGGCGACGATCAGGCGGGCGCTGAGGGAGCGCGAGAGGCCCATCTAGCTCTCCATAAAGCGGTAGCCAACGCCATAGATGGTCTCGATATAGCGCGGATTGGCGGGATCGGGCTCGATCTTGGCGCGCAGGTGGCTGATATGCACGTCCACGGTGCGCTCATAGCCCGCATATGCCTCGCCCTGGGCCTCGACCAACAGGCTCAGCCGCGAGAGCACCCGGCCCGGCTCGGCCATCAGGGCTGCCAGGATGGCAAACTCGGAGGGAGTCAGGCTTACGGGACGGCCCTCCACCTGCACCGTGTGCGCGCCGCGATCCAGCACGATCTCCCCTGCGCGGAGCACGTCCGAGGCGCGGTCAGGCCCCTCGATGCGGCGCAACACGGCCCGCACCCTCGCCTCTAGCTCGCGGGGACTAAACGGCTTGGCGACATAATCATCGGCGCCCAGCTCCAGCCCCAGGACGGTATCGGTCTCGTCCACCTTGGCGGTCAGGATGATCACCGGCGTGCCATTGTTGCGGCGAAAGGTCCGCAAAAAGGCATAGCCGTCCATGCGGGGCATCATCAAGTCCAGGACGATCAGATCGGGGCGGGCATGGCGGGCGATCTGGAGCGCCTCCAGGCCATCGGCAGCAGTCAGCACCCGATAGCCCCTGCCCGTCAGATACGCTTCGAGCAGGGCGCGCATGCGCGCCTCGTCATCCACCACAAGCAAGGTCTTGGCCACGGCGATTCTCTCCTGCTGCCGATACGATGCTCCGAAGCGGGGCGCATGTCAACTGCTCGCAGAGCGCTCTTGCCGCTAAGATAGTATACAAGAGGCAGACGCTGGGAACGCTCGGCCCCTGATCTTGAGCCTCGCGCAAGCCGCCGCGCCGTCACACTAGGCGATCTCTTCTAGATAGGCGATCAGCGCCTCTAGCAGCATATTGGCGCGGCTTGTGGCGCCGGCCCGCGTTGCTGCGCCGCCCCCGGCGGCAGCCTGCTGGCCCCCCTGCCCAAAGACGACTACGCCGCCGCCTGGGGCGCCCCCACCCCCAGGCGCCATCATCGCGCCGGCCGCTGCGCCGCCCCCACCTCCGGGCGCCATCATCCCTCCGCCTCCAAAGTCCCCGCCGGCTGCCATAGCCGCCGGATCAATGCCCCGCTCGGCCATGCGGGCGGCGATCTCGTCCTGTGAGAGGTCGCCCATCCCCCGATCCGGCATCTCCAGGCCCATCTCGGCGGCCAGGGCGGCCTGGTTTTCCGCCCCCATCGCCAGGGCATCAATGGCTGCCAATTGGTCCGGGCGCATGGCCTCTCGGACCTGCTTCAGCAAGGCCGCGCGCTCGGCGTCGGATGTGGCGTCGCTCTGGGCCAGGGCGCGATACGCCTTCCACAGCGGCAGCAACTCGGCGGCCTGGGCCGCATCCACGGCCAGATCGCCCTCGCGGAGTTGCAGCGTGCCCAGGATCAGGCGCATCTCATCCACGCCCTGGGTTGCGGCCTGGGCCGTCGTCGCGGCAGCGCTGCCCTTGCAGGCCGCCAGCAGCGCGGCCAGGGCCAGGAGGAGCAGTAGTTTGATCGTGCGGTTCATGGTGTCTCCCTGCGATCTCTTATTCATGGCGCAATGAGGCGATGGGGTCGAGCTGCGCCGCCTTGTTGGCGGGATAGAACCCGAAAAAGATGCCCACGGCGGCAGCAGAGCCAAAGGCCAGGCCGATGGAGTAGGGCACCACGACGGTGGGCATATCGCCCATGAGGGCGAACAAGCGCGCGCCGCCGATGCCGCTCAGGACGCCGATGGCGCCGCCCACCAGGCTCAACAGCAGCGCCTCGGTCAGGAACTGGCCCCGGATGTCCGCCGGGGTGGCGCCCACCGCCTGGCGGATGCCGATCTCGCGGGTGCGCTCGGTGACGCTCACCATCATGATGTTCATGATGCCGATGCCGCCCACCACCAGCGACACGCCTGCCACCCAGGCCAGCAGCGAGCGAAAGGCCGCCGTGGTGGATTCGCGCGTGGTGATCATGTCCTGCTGGGTGGTGATGCTGAAATCGGGCGAATCCAGGCTGACGCCGTGGCGCCGGGCGAGGAGCAGACTGACTTGCTGGATCACCGCATCTATCTTGTCGGCGCTCTCGGCCTGCACATAGATCATGCGCACCCGGTCGCCCATTACGCGGGCCATGAGCGAGGGGGTAAAGTGGCGAAAGACCACGGTGATGGGCGTGTACAGGTAGCCATCCCAATCCACGCCGCCCACGCTGCCGCGCGGCGCGGCCACGCCGATGACGGCTAGGCGGGTAGTGCCCACCAACACCGTCTCGCCGATGGGGTCGGCATCGCCGAACAGATTCTCGGCCAGGGTGGGCCCTAGCACGGCGACGCGGGTGTTGCGTTCCAGCTCGGTCGTGTTGAAAAAGCGCCCGTCCGCAATCGTCACGCCGCGCACGGTGGGAAAGTCGGGCGTGGTGCCCATGATGGTCACGCTATCCACCACATTGGCGCCTACTTTGACCGTTTCGATGCTTTGCTGCTCCACCGAGACGCCCGAGACGCCCGGCACCTGGGCGGCGATGGCGGCGGCATCGTCATAGACCAGGCCACCGGACGCTCCCTGAATCGCGCCGCCCGCAGAACCTCCTTGCCCGATGGCGACCCGGGTCATGGCGCCGGAGACAAAGACCAAGTTGGCGCCCAGGCTGTTGATCTGCTCGGCGATGACGGCTTCGGTGCCGGCGCTGACGCCCATCATAATGATGACCGCCGCTACGCCGATGATGACGCCCAGCATGGTGAGCAGTGAGCGCATCTTGTTGCTGCCCAGCCCCTCCCAGGCGACCTGAAGGACCTCGATAGGATTCATGGCGCGCGCTCCTCGACAAGGCTATGGGCCGGCTCGTGCATCTGCCCATTGTGCGCCACTCGCTCGATCAGACCATCGCGCAGATGGATGGTGCGCTGGGTGTGGGCGGCGATGTCGGCCTCGTGGGTGATCATGACGATGGTGCCGCCCTGGGCGTGCACGGCGTGTAGCGCCTGCATGATCTCCTCTCCGGAACGGCTGTCCAGGTTGCCGGTGGGCTCGTCGGCCAGGATCAGGGCCGGGTCGTTGACCAGCGCCCGGGCGATGGCCACCCGCTGGCACTCGCCGCCGGAAAGCTCGTGGGGGCGGTGGTGCATCCGGTCCGCCAGACCCACCAGTTCCAGGTTGGCCTGGGCGCGTTCCAGCCGCTCTGCGGTGCTGCGGTGATTCATTCTATCGTAGAGCATGGGCAGCATCACATTCTTGAGGGCCGTGGTGCGGGGCAACAGGTTGAACGACTGAAAGACGAATCCGATCTGGCGATTGCGGATCTCGGCCAGGGCGCGCTTGCCCAAGCGGCTGACGTCCTCGCCCGCCAGGAGATAGCGCCCGTCGGTGGGCCGATCCAGGCAGCCCAGGATGTTCATCAGCGTGGATTTGCCCGAGCCCGAGGGCCCCATGATGGCCACGAACTCGTTCTGGGCGATCCCCAGGTCAATGCCGCGCAACGCCTGCACCTGCACCTGGCCCAGCAAGTAGGTTTTCGTCAGGCCCTCGATGGCGATCAGCGCCTTGTTCTCCATGCTAGCGCACCTCGACCAGGCCCGTGCTGAGCACCTCGCCCGCCTCCAGGCCAGAGATGATCTCGGCATAGGTGATGTCCATCAGCCCCACCTCGACCATGCGCAGCCGGGGCTCGCCATTCTCGACCACGAACACGGCGTATTGGCCCGGCTCGATCTCACGCAGGGCCTCGACAGGTGCCAACACGGCATTGGTGGCCCGCCCCCCGATAATGTCCACGGTGGCGCTCATGCCGGTAGGCAGCGTCATGGGCTTGTTGAGGGCGTCGGCATCCAACGCCACCAGCCCGCGCACCACACGCATCCCGCCCGAGGTGGCCAGCCCCGGGTCCACCTGGGTCACGCGCCCGGCAAAGGTTTGGCCCGGCAGGGAATCCAGCTCGACCTGGGCCTCGAAGCCGACCTGAAGCATGTCCAGCTCGGTCTCGTCCACAAAGACCTCTAGCACGGGGAGGCTCAGATCCGCCAGGGTGAGCAGGTTAGCGCCCACCGATTCGCCCACCTGGGCCTGGATGGCCATGATGGTGCCGCCAAAGGGCGCGGCCAGCGTGGCCTGCGCCAGATCGCGCCGGGCGCTCTCCAGCGCCATCTCGGCCTGGGCCAGGTCCAGCTCGGCCTGGCGCACATTGGCCTCGGCGCGGGCCAGGTCGCTCTCCGCCGGGCCGTCTTGCAGCTCGGCCAGGTTGTCCTGGGCCTTGGCCACGGCCAGCTCGGCCTCGGCGCGCTCGGCTGCGGTGGCGCCCTGGCGCAAGGTGGCCAGTTTTTCCTGGGCCTCTAGCACCGTGGCCCGGGCCTGGGCCAGTTCCGCCGCGCTGGCGGGCTCTTGCAACTGGCGCAGCGACACCTCGGCCTGGGCCACGGCGATCTCGGCATTGAGCACCGACACCTGGGCCTGGTCGTAAGAGTTGGGGTCGTTGGCGCGGGCGTCGCGGCTCATCTGCGCCGACCAGAGGCTGTTCTTGGAGCGCTCCAGGTCCCATTGGGCCTGCTGTAGCTCGTCGGCGGTGGGGCCCTCTTGCAGGCGCGCATAGGCCTCTTGGGCCTTGGCCAGGGTGGCCTCGGCTGCGGCGATCTCGGCGGCGCTGGGGCTGGCGCGCAGATCGGCCAGCCGCGCCTCGGCGCTCTGGAGCGCGGCCTGGGCCTCTAGCAGCGCCAGGGCGTCGGCCTCGGCCTGCAGGTCTGCGAGGGCCTCCTGGGCCTCCGCCAGGGCCAACTGGGCCTTGAGGGCCTGCATCTCGGCGCTAGAGACCGCCTGGCGCAGCTTGAGATCGTCAATGCGGGCCAGGGGGTCTCCGGCAGAGACGATGTCGCCCACGGCAACATACAGCTCTAGCAGTTCGGCGCTGGTCTCAAAGCCCAGGGTGCGTTCGCTGGCGGCGATGATCGTGCCCGCCGCCGTGGTGATCATCTCCAGGTTGCCGCGCCGCGCCACGCTGGTGCGCATCGTGTTGCCCGTCGTGGCCTGCGCGGCGGCGGTCTGCTGCGATTGCCACCATAGATAGCCGCCTCCGCCCGCCAACAACGTAGCCATCAGGGCGAGTATCATCCATCTCCGTTTGCCCATGCTTCCTCCCGTGAGACAGTTTGTTCGCTGCGACCATTGTGCCGGAGGGCGATTAAGGAAATGTGAAGGCGGGGTTGGGCGTGTATGGGGATTCGGGTATCAGTTCAGAATTGGGGGGAACGCGGTCAACACGCTGTGGACGGCAGCAGCGGCCCTTGGGGCGCGGGCGAGACGCCCGCCTGGTAGGGGCTAGGCCAACGGTGGCTGCGCCACCGTTGGCCTAGCCCCTACCTCAAAACCATAGAAAAAGGTACTAAACACGTATAAGCAAAGCTGACGCTAGACGTATGTATGCGTCTACAGTGTCTATAGCCGAGGACATGTACTCACCGATTGCGGAATGTTGGCATCGCCGCTCTAAACAGTCAAGAACTCATCCCACCAAATCTGAATAGACCTCATGCGCGGGGCGCACCACCAAGGAGGAAAATGGGTCCGTGCCGCTTTCCGGAATCTCGCGCAGAGAGCGCAGAGATTGCTGAGCCGCTGAACTGGTTCTCTCTGCGTTCTTGGCGATCTCGACGCTCAGAAGCGTGGCGCGAGGATCATCCGAGTCCGCATTTTCGAGGTAGATACGGATTCGGGAACAGGCCGCCCGGCTGTTGACGCCGAACCGCCAGTGCGCGTATGCTGGGGCTACTTTGATGGATGGTAGAGAAAAGGAGCCGCTATGGTCGCCGAGCACGTTACAGAGGGAGTTCTGGATCTGAACGCCGTCAGCATCGCCGATGTGCTGGCGCGCTATGAGGGGCGGCGGAAGGTCTATGCCCAGGCCGTGCGTCGCCCGCCCAACCCGCCGCTGAACCACGGCTATATCCGGCGCAAATGGCTGGACGTGCCCTATGCCCTGGGCTGCCCGGCCGCCGTCATGGACATCTACCTGCCCAACGACGGCGAGGGGCCCTTTCCGGTGATCCTGTTCGCCCACGGGGGCGGCTATTTCACCGGCGACAAGGGCGACTATGAGACCTATCCCCCGCTGGAGGGCCTCAAGCGGGGCTATGCCGTGTGCGCCATCAACTATACCCTCAGCGGCCAGGCCCTCTTTCCGCGCCAGATCCAGGAGGGCAAGGCGGCGCTGCGCTTTATCCGGGCCCATGCAGGCCAGTACAACCTGGATACAACCTGCATCATCGCCTGGGGCATGAGCGCGGGGGCCAACTTGGTGGCCATGCTGGCCACAACGGGCCGGCCCCGCGTGCCCGAGCTCGAAGACCTGGGGATGGGCTGGGCCGATCAGCCCTGCCACGTGGATGCCTGCATGGTCTGGTTCTGCCCCACGGCGTTTGGCGAGACCCGTCGCCAGCTTGCCGAGTCCGGCATCCAGACGCCTATGGCCACCCAGGGAGATGGCTATGTGATCTCTTGGTACTATGGCCTGCCGGTGGAGGACGCCCCCGATCTGGCGGCGCTCTCCAACCCGGAGACGTTCATCACCGCCGCGACGCCGCCCTTTGTGATCCAGCATGGCAAACTGGACCCGGTGGTGCCCTACCAGCAGGGCGCCCACCTGGCCGCGCGCCTGGGGGCCGCCATCGGCGAGGACAAGGTGCGCTTGACGCTATTCGATGACTATACCCACGCCGACCGGCGCTTTGAGACCATGCACAACTGCTCCATCGTGTTGGACCAGTTGGAGGAGCTGTTGGGAAGAGAGTAGATGATTGCCTTGGCGCGTTTCGCTTGAGGGGGCGCGCCGGGGCTGCTATACTAGGCGCATTGGCAAGATCGAGCACCCGCAAAGGATATGGAATGGAGGGCACCATGACACGGCAACGTCTGGCGATCCTGGGCGGCGAGCCCGCCATCAGCCCGGAGGTGCAGTTCCACACCTGGCCCGCCATCACCCAGGAGGACCGCGACCTGGTGTTGGCCTCGCTGAACCAGGACAAGCACGCCTATGGCCCCCATGTGCGCCTGCTGGAGCAAGAGTTTGCCGCCTGGAACGGCAACCGGCTCTGCATGGCCACCAACAGCGGCACGGCGGCGCTGCACCTGTGCATCGCGGCCTGCGGCATCGGCGCCGGCGATGAGGTCATCACCACGGCCCTCTCGTGGACCAGCAGCGCCACGTGCATCATCCACCACAGCGCCATCCCCGTTTTCGTGGATGTGGATTGGGACTCGATGCACATGGACCCGGCCAAAATCGAGGCCGCGATCACAGAACGCAGCAAGGCGATCCTGGTGGTGCACTATTGGGGCGTCTCGTGCGATATGGACCCCATCCTGGAGATCGCCCGTCGCCACGGGCTGGCGGTGATCGAGGATGCCTGCCAGGCCCACGGCGCCATGTACAAGGGCCGCCGGGTGGGCACCATGGGGGATGTGGCCGCCTTTTCTCTGAACCAGAACAAGAACCTGTGCGGCGGCGAGGGCGGCCTGTTCGTGACGAATGACGAGAATAAGTTCGCCCTGGGCCGCCGGGTGACGGCCTTTAGCGACATGCGCCCCGCCCACGCGGGCCGCGACTATGACGACTATGGCCTGGGCTGGATGTACCGCACGTCGGACCTGCCGGCGGCCTTTGCCCTCAGCCAGTTGCGCAAGGTGGAGCAGACCAACGCCCAGGCCCGCGCCAACTGGCATCAGCTCTATGACTTGCTGGCGGGCACGCCCAACCTGACGCCGCCCTACTCCACCGATGAGCGCCCCACCAACGGCTATGCCTATGTGTGGCGCGTGGACCCCGCCTATGCCGCTGCGCGGGGCATCCCCCTGCGCCTGATCACCAAGGGCATTGTGGCGGCGCTCCAGGCCGAGGGCGTCTCTATGTCCATCGCCAACTGGTTGCTGCCGGCCCACGCCGTCTTTCAGGCCAAGAACGCCTTTGGGAATGGCGCCCCGTGGACCTATGCCCGCCCCGAGATCAACTATGACGTGGCCCAGTTCCCCGTGGCCCAGGACTGCGTGGATACCTGCCTGTGGAATATCAACACGCATCGCCCGCCCAACGGCCCCCAGCAGGTCGAGGCGCTGGCCGCAGCGGTGCGCAAGGTGTTCGAGAACCTGGGGGATGTGCCGATCCCGGAGGAGTAGCGCGGCCCTCATGGAGGGCGGGCGAGACGCCCGCCCTCCAGCGCTCATATTGGCGAGTCCTCTAGCTGCCCGTGGAGCGATAGCGGCGCTCGCCAAAGCGCCACACCTGGAGCGCCACCAGCAAAAAGGCAACGCCCAACAAGGGCGCCAGGTGTTGCAGCAGGCGCGACGAGCCCAGGGGGTCGGGCTTGTCCAAGATGGCCAGGGCGGGATAATAGGTCACCGTGGCCAGGGGGATCACGTAGGTAAAGAACCGCCGGAACTCGGCGCGATAGAGAGAAAAGGGGTATTGGGCGGTTTCGACGCCGCCATAGGTGACGGTGTTGAACACCTCCAGCGACTCGGTGCTCCAGAAGCAAAAGGTGGCCTGGAGCACAAAGAGCCCCGCAAAGAGGCAGGCCCCGCCGGCAACCGTCGCCAGACAGAACAGGATGCGCCCCGGCGTCCAGGCCACGCCCAGCGCTGTCGCCGCCCACACCAGGATCACGAGCCCCTGCAGGAGCCTGCCGATGCGCACCATCTGCACCTCGCGGCCGGCCACTTGGAGCGCCGTGCTGCGGGGGCGCAGCAGCAGCCGATCGAACTGGCCGGTGCGTACCAGAGGCGAGAACTCGTCAAAGCCCCGGGCCGCCCCCTCGGCCAGGGCAAAAGCCACGTTCACCAGGCCATAGAGCAGCGCGGCTTCGGCCAGGCTCCAGCCCTGCAAGGCGCCAAAGCGATCGAACATGACCCAGATGGCCAGGAACTCGAGACTGGAGCCAAAGAACATGGCCGCCGAGAGCATCAGGAACGAGGCGCGGTACTGCATCTGGCCGCGGATCGAGACCAGGACATAGCGCCAGTAGAGCCGCAAGGAATCGCCCATCTCAGCCCCCCTGTACCACGAGCCGGGTGACGCCCCGCGCCAGGAGCGCCCGCCCCACCAGGACAAAGAGCCCCGTCCAGAGCAACTGGTGCGCCAGCCCCAGCAACACCTCCTCCGGCGGCAGGTGCCCGACATAGAGGCGGAAGGGCGTGTCCATCACGCCGCGAAAGGGCAGGGCCTGGAGCAGGGGCTGCGACCACTCTGGGAACAGGGGCAATGGCACGAACGACCCCGAGAGGAACATGATCACGATGCTGAACGCCCGCGAAAAGCCATCCCCCGAGATGGTCCACAGCATGCTGATCACCATCAGGGTCGAGAGAGCCGAGCTGAGCAGCAGCGCCCCGCCCAGGCTGATGGCAAAGGCCAGAGCGGCGCCTGGGCTGGCCGGGAGCTGTAACCCCAGGAAGGCCCAGGCGATCAGGAGCAGGGGCACGGCGCGCAGCAGCGCCGGGGCAAAGCGCTGGGCGATGGCCCGGGCGTACCAGAGCCAGTAGAGGTCGGTGGGCCGCGCCAGCTCGTAGGCGATGCTGCCATCGCGCATCATGGCCTGTAGCTCTGGATCAACGCGAAAGGGCAGCAGCAGGAGCAACGCCTGGATCAGCCATAGGTACGAGATGGTATCCGGCAGGCTCATGGGCGGCGTCGCCGTGGAGGAGCGGTAGAACGCCGTGAACACCATGACGCGGACCGCGCCCCAAAAGAGCTGGGTGACCAGGCCCGCCAGCGCGGCGGCGCGGTATTGCAGCAACGTCCGGATGCGGGCGCTCAGGATGGCGGCGTAGGGTCTCATGCGGATGATACTCCCAAGAGTGGCGCTTGATCTGGCATTTGCGCGACACCTCCTTCTGATATAGGATGGCCGGGTAGATATGGACAGACTCGTCTGCCCTGCTAACTCTCCGATCACCCGGCGGGTAGAGACGGGGCGCAACAGGCTGCGCTGACGCCGGTCTCATATAGCGGGTACACGCAGGCAGAGCATACTGGAGAAAGGAGACCTACATGTACGCCGAACCCATTCTGCGACTAATGGCTTTCGCCATTCTGGCCGCCATCGGGTATCAGATTTCGCGAATGGTACCTGCGCCCAGGCGTTCTCTCGTCTGGATCGCCTGTCTGGCAGCCACCGTCATGGCCGGATATGTGGGAGTCAGTGCCAAACTTGTCGCAATCCAGGGGCTGATCCTCTATGCCAGCAACTCTCTGCAAGGGCTGGGCTTTGGCCTCATTTCTGGCTGGCTTGTGCGCGCATTCTCTGGAGGAGAGCTTTATCGCTGATCGTCACAGCCTCCCCTCCCCATACAGCCGTGCGATGATCTCCTCGATGGGCACGTTCTCCACGTACAGGTCGCTGATCCGGTAGCGATTGGTCACATCGCCGATCAGCTCTGCCGCCGAGAT
Source organism: uncultured Anaerolineales bacterium (assembly GCA_964482225.1). Classification (GTDB taxonomy): domain Bacteria; phylum Chloroflexota; class Anaerolineae; order UBA1429; family UBA1429; genus UBA1429. The sequence continues at coordinate 30,051 of CAYZWT010000025.1, read as the reverse complement.
GCGCTCCGGGTCGAACTGTAGCGTCACCTTGGGGCCCTGGCGCGAGATCACCTGGGCGTCCACGCCGTCAATCCACTGTTCCTCGTCCGCCAGGATGGTCACCAGGCGGCGCTCCGGCGCCACCTGGGCGCGCAGGCTCTCCAGCGGGCCATCCAGCAGGATCTGGCCCCGGTTGATCAGGATCACCCGCGAGCAGAGGGCCTCGATATCGTCCATGTCGTGGGTGGTGAGGATCACGGTGATGCCCTGGCGCTTGTTGAGCTTGCGGATCAGGTCGCGCACGGCCAGCTTGGCCACGGCGTCCAGCCCGATGGTGGGCTCGTCCAGAAAGAGGATCTGAGGGCGGTGCAGCAGGGCCGCCGCCAGGTCGCAGCGCATACGCTGGCCCAGGCTGAGCTGGCGCACCGGCGTATCCAGCAGCGGCGCCAGGCCCATCAGCGCCACCAGTTCGTCGCGGGTCTGGCGATAGCTCTCCGGCGGCACGCGATAGATCTCGCGCAAGAGATCGAACGACTCGATGACGGGCAGGTCCCACCAGAGCTGGGTGCGCTGGCCAAAGACGACGCCGATCTGAGCCACATGCTGGATGCGCTCCTGCCAGGGCGTGCGCCCCAGGACGCTCACGCGCCCGCCGGAGGGCACCAGGATGCCGGAGAGCACCTTGACCGTGGTGGATTTGCCGGCCCCGTTGGGCCCGATATAGCCCACCAGCTCGCCCGCCTCTAGCGTGAACGAGACGCCATCCAAGGCGTGCACCTGGCGGTAGCGGCGCCGCACCACGCCCTTGAGGGCGCCCCAGGCGCCGGGCGTGCGCTCGGCCACGTCAAAGACTTTGGTCAGTTGCTCGACGACGATCTGGGGCATGGGCTTGCCTCGCACGCTGCGCCCACCCGAACGGAGGCCGTCAACCGGCAAGGGCAGGCAGTGGAGAACGGGACAGGAGCGCAAGGATACGCTCGAAAAGGACGGGTGTCAAACGTGGTCAAGAAGGGAATTGCGGCATTACGTGACGAGCGAACGTTCGAACGTGTGAACGTTCAAACGTTCGCAGAGGTCAAAGTGCGTCGCCCCCCTTATGACAAATAGTCCCGCAGCTTGCGACTGTTCTGGGGGTGGCGCAGCTTGCGCAGCGCCTTGGCCTCGATCTGGCGCACCCGCTCGCGGGTGACGCCAAAGTGCCGCCCGACCTCCTCCAACGTATGCGCCTCGCCATCCAGCAGGCCAAAGCGCATCGCCAACACCTCTTGCTCGCGGTCGGTCAGCGCGTTGAGCACATCGCGCATCTCGTCGCGCAGCAGCTCTTTGTTGGTCTCTTCCATAGGGCTCTCGATGGACTCGTCGGCGATAAAGTCCACCAGCACGCTATTGTCCTCGCTGCCCATAGGCGCCTCTAGGGACATGGGCTCCTGGGAGATGGTCATGATCTGGCGCACTTTGAGCGCCGCACGCTTGAGCCGGACGCGCACATCGGCGGGCAGAGGGTTGCCCTTGGCCTGGGCCTCCTCAATGATCCGGCGGTCGGTATCCGAGACATAGTTGAGCTGGATGGCGATCTCCTCGGGCGTGGGATCGTGGCCCAAGTTCTGCTGCAACTGGCGGATGGTGCGCGTCAGACGGTTGATAGATTCGATCATGTGCACGGGGATGCGGATGGTGCGGCCCTGGTCGGCGATGGCGCGGTTGATGGCCTGGCGGATCCACCAGGTGGCATAGGTGCTGAATTTAAAGCCCTTCTCGTGATCAAACTTTTCCACGGCGCGCAGCAGCCCCAGGTTGCCCTCCTGGATCAGATCGAGGAAGGACATGGAGCGCCCGGAAAAGCGCTTGGCCACGCTCACCACCAGACGCAGGTTGGCCTCGGCCATGTGGCGCCGCGCGATATCGCCCCGCAACACCTGTAGGTGCAGGGCGCGGCGTTCTTGCGCGGTCAGCTCGTCGGCGTCGGTTTCCAGCCGTTCGGCGGCCTCCTGCCCGGCCTGGATGGCCTTGGCCAGGCGCACCTCGTCCTCGGCCTCCAACAGGGGGACGCGGCCGATCTCGCGCAGATACATCTGCACGGAATCGCCTGTGGCGTCGGTGCGCGAGCGGCGCGCCGTGGCGCCGGTGTCCTCGGCTGCCGCAGGCTCGGATAGCAGGTCCTCCTCGGGATCCAGCACCAGCACGCCCATCTCGGCCAGGGCGTTGGTCAGATCCGCCAACTGTTTGTCGGCGTTCTCCTCACCCTCAAAAACGCTCATCAGTTCCTGCTTGGTCAGGTACTCGTCGCGGATAGCTTTGGTGAGCAACTGATCGAGCAGCTTGTCTCTATCGTGGTTCTCGTTCATAGCCCATTCTGGAGCGGTTCTGCGTTGCGTCTTCCAACGTAGGTTGCTGCGTAAAAGCGTCTCTCGATCTCTAGACACTCGGCCGTGAGCTGTTGCACCTGGGCATTCAGCTCGTGCACGCGCTCGCTCTGCCCCTGTTCCTGGGCATCCTGTTGCACAAAGCGCAATTCCTCGACTCGCCGGAGGATTTGCTGCCTACGCAGCCGCGCAGCGCACTTGTCCATATCTTCGCGCAACATCTCGGCGGAAAGAGGCGGCCCGGAGTGGTAACGTTGTAGCAGCGATTCTACCTGACGCGCCGACTCGCTGTCAAGCAACTCCGTAAGCTCCTCTAGCACCAGGTCCTTTTCCGGTTTGCCAAGCAAGGGGCGCAGCCGCCCGAATATCTCGCGATGCCGCGTGTCGTCAAAAGACTCTTCCGAGAGCGCGACGGTCGCGATCATCTCGGCTGCCAGTGTGGGGTCTTGGAGCATCAACATCAGGCAGCGCTCTTCCAAGCTTAGGCCGGCCGGGGAGCGGGACGCGGCGGGCGACCGCGCGGGCGGCTCTGCCGTGGGCGGCGCGCTGGTACGAGAGCGGCTGGAAGATCGGCGGCCCGCGTTGCGCAATCGGTCGAGTTGGGGCAGCAACTCGCGCTCATCCACGCGGACCCAGCGGGCCAGGCGCTGGGTATAATGCGCCCGCTCCACGGGGCTATCCATGGCGGCGATGACGGGCAGCAGGCGCTCGGCGGCGCGCGCCTTGCCCTTGGCCGTAGAGGCGTCAATCTCGCGCATGGCCAACTGAAAGTGGAAATCGACGATGGGCAATGCGCTCGTCACCAGCCGGTCCCAGCGCGGACGGTCGCGCAGGATCAGCTCATCGGGGTCTAGCCCATCGGGCAGCATCAGGATGCGGATCTCGGCATCCAGGCGCTCCTCGTAGCGGATCAAGCCGCGCGCGCCGGGCACCGGCACCACCTGGCGCCCCAGGGCCTCTTGCGCCGTCTGGGCGCCCTTTTCGGCAGCGCGGATACCCGCCTCATCGGGGTCCAGCGCCAGTATTAGCGTGCGGGTGATGCGCTTGAGCGCGTCAATATGCGCCTCGGAGAGGGCCGTGCCCATGCAGGCGACGATGTTGGTCACCCTGCACTGGTGTGGGATGATCACATCCATATAGCCCTCGACGATGATGGCCGTGCCCGTTTCGCGGATGCTGGGCCGCGCCAGGTCAATGCCATACAGCACGCTGCCCTTGTCGAACAAGGACGTCTGGGGCGTATTCAAGTACTTGGGTTCCGAATCATCCAGGACGCGCCCGCCAAAGCCGATGATACGCCCCTGGGCATCGCGAATGGGGAACAGCACCCGCCCGCGAAAGCGATCGTAGACGTTGCCCGATTCGCTGGTAGAGAGCAGCCCCGCCTCGATGCCCTCCTCGCGCGAGACGCCCCGGCTCGTGAGGTGGTTCTCCAGCCGGTGCCATTCGTCGGGGGCATAGCCGAGCTGAAAGGCGGCGACGGAGCGCTCTGTGACGCTGCGCCGCGCAAAATAGTCGCGACCTGGCGCGCCCTCGGGGGCGGCCAGCAGGGTGTGCTGGTAGAAATCGGCGGCCAGGGCATTGATCTCGCGCAGCCGGTCCAGGGCGTCGCGTTGTTGGCGGGCCGATTCGCTGACCGCCTCTAGCTCGACGCCCGCGCGGGCTGCCAGCAAGCGCAGCGCTTCGACGAAATCCATATTCTCGCGGCGCATGACAAAGGAGAACAGATCGCCGCCGGTGGAGCAGGCGCCAAAGCAGTGCCAGCGCTGGCTCTCGGGAAAGACGATAAAGGAGGGCGTCTTTTCCGAGTGAAAAGGGCACAGCCCTTTATAGTTGGCGCCGGCCTTTTTCAGCGGCACATAGGCGCCGACGACGTCTACGATATCGAGGCGTTGCCTGATCTCATCCACGGCAGACATGGTATATTGATCCTCTTGATGCATACACTTGGCCTACCCTGATTATACCGCCTTGGGGCAAAACTGACCATGACGCCAGGGGCGCGGCCATTCCGAGGCAGCATTCTGTTGCTCCGCATTGCCCTTGCGATTCCCCGTTGCGCCCGGTATAATAGCTTTACAATGGAAAGCACATACAGCGTCCCCCATATCATCGTCGCCATCGGATCTACCAACCCGGCCAAGATCGAGGCCGTGCGCTGGGCCGTGGAACGAGTGTGGCCCGGCGCGCAACTGGCGCCCCTGGAAGTGGATTCGGGCGTGGGAGAGATGCCCCGCAGCGACGCCGAGGGCAAGCGGGGCGCTCTGCAGCGCGCCCGAGCCGCACAGACAGAGGCCGATGCCGATTACGGCATGGGGTTGGAGGGTGCCGTAGATCAGGACGGCGAGTGGCTCTATATGGTCAACTGGGCCGCCGTTGTGCATCGCGACGGGCGCTATGCCTTTGGCTGTGGGGGGCGGATGCCCCTGCCCGATCCCATCGCGCGCGAGATCCGCCAGGGCGGCGAGTTGGGCCCCATCATAGATCGCTACACCGGCCAGGAACACACCAAGCGCGCCGGTGGGGCCGCCGGCTTTCTCACCCGGGGGCTGGTGCCGCGTTCCATGTCCTTCCAGGTGGCCGTGGCAATGGCGCTCGCGCCCTTTTTGCGGCCCGAGCTCTACCGAAAAGAGGGGTGACCCATGCGCAATCTCGTGATCGGCGCACCGGGCTTTGTCGCTATGGCGTTGGTCGAGGCGTTGCTGGCACGGGGCCAAGAGGTGCGGGTAATCGCCCAGCCCGGGCTGCGGGCGCCGCGCCTGGCCGAGCTCGATGTCGAGGTGCGCCCCGTCCCTCTGACCGACAACGCCGGGCTTATGGCCGCTGCCCAGGGGATCGAACGCATCTATTTCGCCGAGTGGCGCTTTCGCGATTGGGGCGTCGAGGAGCTTTCGGAACAGACGGCGGCTCGCGGCCTGCGCAACGTGCTGGCGGCAGCCACCCGCAACGAGATCGCGCGGCTGATCTTTTTGAGCACTACGGATGTCTATGGCCTTCCGGAGCGCCCTATGGATGAGAGCGAGCAACTGGCCCCGCCCGGCCTGCCCCACGCCGATGCCCAAGCCCGCGCCGAACTGCTGGTGTGGGAGCAGGCGCGCCGCGTGCAGCTCCCCGTCACCGTCTTGCGGCCCACCACGCTTTATGGCCCCGGCGCCCGCGAGTTTGGGCTGGATCTGATCGAGCGGCTGCGGCAACGTCGCATGATCCTGGTGGAAGAGGGCGCCTGCACTGCCGGGCTCACCTATGTGGGCAACTTGGTGGATGCCATGCTGCTGGCCGCCGAGACCCGCCAGGCCGCCGGCCAGGCCTACAACATCAATGATGACTCGGACACGACCTGGGGCGCCTACTTGCAGGCATTGGCCGCCCTGGCGGAGGTGCCCCCACCCCGCAAGAGCTATACCCGTAGCAAGGCCCTGTTGCTGGCCTGGGCCTGGGAAAAGCTCTATCAGGTCACGGGGCGCACCGAACGCCCGCCCCTGACCCGGCTCATGGTCGAGGTGATGAGCGTAGACCAACGCTACCCCATCGCCAAGGCGCGCCGTGAGCTGGGCTACCGGCCACGGGTGTCCATCGCCCAGGGGCTGCGCGCCATGGCGGATTGGCTGCGCCGTGAGGGTCTGGTGGATTGGTAGCGTAGCGCGCTCTGCCGGCTCTGAACAGGCAGCACCCACCCTGTCCTCAGACTCGCATCACGCGGCAAATCTGATCGGGGCTCCCACGCCTATGCGAAGGAGACAAGAGATGAGGTCTGGACGCCATGTTCTGTTGCTGTTTCTGGCCCTTGTTCTCGCTTTAGGAGCACCTCTTTCTGTTGCGGCGGACCCAGATGAGCAAACGATCATACAGGCCCTCGATGAGACTGCCCGAGAGTGGGGCTATGGCGGAACGGTAGAAAAAGGGGTGGGGAGTTACGACAATCTGACCTACTGGCGTATCAGGGCGGAAGCCAATGGGGAAAGCTTTTGGGTGAAGGATTACGGATCGGCCGGTCAGGCGCAAGCCAAGTTCGCCGAATATGATCCGATATCCCATGGAGGCTACCAGCTTGATTTCCATGGCTACCCTGCTGTTCGTCACCCCTACGCCCCTTTCTTTGTGGATATTCTTATTGGCCAGTTCATCTTTCACCTTTCGTGGGCCGAGCACAGTGAGATGCAGATCCCGGAGATATTCTACCGGCATGCCGTCCAGAGCGGCTTTATGGTCAATGATGGTTCGGTAAAGGGGCCGGCGTCCGAGCCAGCAGTTGCCACTCCCGATCCGGAGATCACCCCCACGCCCGCGCCAGGCGCCCCGATTACCCTCCATGCCTCTGCCGAGGGCTATGGCGAAGCCACAGAAGTAATAGACAACAGCGCCCATTTCTCCTCCGTTGCCATTAGCGGTCGCGTGACCGATCTGATCACAGGAGCGGGGATCGGCGGCGCCACCGTCACGATCATCGCCGGGGCCGAATCCCGTTCCACCCTGTCTACAGCCGACGGCAGCTACTCCCTGACGGCCTTGGCGCCAGGCGGCGCAGACAGCGGCCAGATCGGCGGAGTGGACCTGGCCCTTGCCCCCCAAGCCGACCTGACCATCGAGGTCGTCCCTGAGCGCACCGAGCTCCTGGCCGATGGGCTGAGCACAGCCAGCGTCATCATCCACGTTCAGGACCTGCAGGGCAATCCCATCCAGGGCCGCGAATTCCATCTGGATGCCAGCGCAGACGCCGGACCGGGCGCAATCCAACCCACCCTGGCCGCCACGGATGCCAACGGCATCATCCAGGCCACCTACACCGCCTTTCGTCCGACTCCCGATCTCGAGCTGAGCGACAAACGCACAGAGGTCACGCTCACCGCCAGGGATACAGCCACCGGCCTGACCGGCTCCGCCGCGCTTTACGTCAGCCAGTACCAGCTCGCCATCGTGCACGACGCGTATATTCCTGCGTGTCGCCAGTGCGATTTTCCGGCCAAGCTCACCGTCATGGTGACAGATGCCTGGTTTCAGCCCGTGCCTGATGCACCCCTCACCTTTGAGATTCTTGGCATGGGCTCTGACGCGATATTGGTCCAAGATCCCACCGCCGCTGTCAACCAACAGGAACTATCTCTCACCACCGACGGCAACGGACAGGCCACAGTGTATCTCAAGTGGCAGGGCAATCTGGACATTACCGAAGTCGTGCAGCAGGTCGTGGTATATGACCGCACTACTCATGCCCGCGAAACAGTGGATGTGCGGGTGCATGGGCTGGATATCGCCATCGCCCGCGTGCAAGAGGCTGGCTTTACCGGTGTCACGGGCCAAGAGGCCTTTTTCAAGGTCTATTTCAAGGAGCGTATCCACCCAGAACTGTCGCTGGACCGGTTCAATGTCGCCCAACCCAACCGTCTCAAGCTGCGCGTGACAATCAGCCAGTACCACTCGGAGGGTAGCGGCGTCAGTTATGGCTATGAGAGCGATGGGGGCTGGGATCGGGATGGGCTCGGAACCTATATCAAGATGTTTGCCACGCCGCACATGCCCCATATCATCCCGGTCAACGACGGCACGTCATGGTACGAGATCCGCGTGGATGCCGTCTTGGATGAGAATGTCTATCTTTTTGACCTGAACCGCGCCAACAATGACACTATTCTGGCCCTCACGACCGGCTCCCCCGATGGTTGGCTGCACATCTGGCTGACAGAGGGAGTACTGACCCCGCGCTCGTATGCCGGGGTGCTCGTCAAATGCGTGGCGCGCTTTCTCCCCGGCCTGGGCGACGCGATCACAGTGATTGACACGCTCAACCAGGTCTACAGCAGCGATGTCCTGGGCTTGGGGCAGAGCACGGCCCAAGTGCTCACCGAAGCGCTCCAGCAAAAAGCAACCTCACCAAGCATGTTGACCCAGTTAAAGGCTTCGGCGCTCAACAACGTTGTGAGTTGTATGCAGGATTCCTACGGCGTCTATCGGGCTGCGGGCGGGACATCGAGCTTGCAGACCGATGACGCCTGTACTGGCACGGCTTCTCTGGCCTCTACCTCGCCTGGCGCCTTGATGGCCACGGACTATGGCGCCAGCCTGCCAGGGCATGGCGGGGATCAGCTTGCCCCTGGCCCCGCACCCCATTCCCCCAACGAGTATGCGATCACATTGGTCGGTTTCGCCGCCCCGGATGCGCTCCCTCGCATCTACAGCGACTCTGATCAGGGGGGTGAAACGCAGGGCGGCGCGCTATTTACGAGAGGGGCGTCAGCGAGTTCCGCTGCGCCGTATGCGCCCTCAGACGAGGCCCTGGATAGCGAGTTGTTTGATCATGCCATAGATCAGTTCATTCATGGCTTTTTGCTCGATTCGCCGGATCAGCGCGCCGTGGCGGTATTTGGGCTGGCTGCCACAGATGTCGCCATGCTAGACGACCAGGGCAAACGCGTTGATGTTGATAGGATGAGCGCGAGCGGCAACGCGACGATCTATCTTCTGCCAGCCCAAGACCGCTATACGCTCCAAATCGCGGCAGCGAGCGCCTTTGATATCGCCGTATATCAGGCCGGGGGCAACGACGAACTCCGTCAGACCCGCCGGCACACTTGGCAGCCTGGCGGTCCGGTTTCTGCCAGTATGCTTGTCGGCGGAGACTCGGACTATGGGCTAACGATTGACGAGAATGGCGATGGCGCCCCGGAGCATATCATGCAGGCCAAGGCTATCGCTCACGACGTGGCCAGACCGAGCATCACCTCTCTGGAGCCTGCACCAGGTGCGACTGTCTTTGCGCGAGGCGTTACCATCGGCGGAGAGTTTGCTGACAACCCTGGCGGCTCGGGCATAGACCCTGCTGCGGTGCACGTTCTGGTGGATGGCAAGGATCAGACGACCGTGGCCATCGTCACGGCAGATAGGCTGGCCCTCCAGGTCAACGATCTCGCGGCCGGCGAGCACAGTGTGATGGTCGAGATCCGTGATCGCGACGGGAACATGGCGCGCGCCGAGTGGGGCTTTATCGCGCAAAGCGGCCTGGCAGGCCTTTTGAGTAGTCCCCTGCTACTGCCCGTGGCGGCGGGCGGCGCGGGACTGCTCTTGCTCATGTTGGCGATTCTAGCGCTCGCGCCCTCTCGACGTCGTCGGACCGGGCAGCAGGCCCCCGCCCCGCTTTCTGCAGCGCCCGACATTTGGTGGCTGGCTCGCGGGGCCCAGCGCTATGGGCCCTATAGTTGGGCTCAACTGGTGGCAGTGGGCCGGGAAGGACGTATCCAGCCCAACGACTTGGTCTATGATCCCCGCGCTGGCGAGTGGCGTGTTGCCAAAGGCTATCCAGGGCTGGTGGGGCGGCGCTGATGCAGCGCTTGGCTCGCCACCGGAGTTGGCGATGGGGGCTGACCTTGGGGCGCCCACATTGGCGCGTGCGCGCGTATCTTTGACAACCCGCCGCCGCCATACCATAGCCCTTGCGTTTGGCGCAGAGTGATATGGCCTACCTCGAGGAGGAGCAAGATGGATGAACCCGTCCTACAGGTGGAGGGCCTACGCAAGAGCTATGGCGATACGGTCGCCGTGGATGGCATCAGCTTGACCGCACAGCCCGGCGAGATCCTGGGTTTGCTGGGGCCCAACGGCGCCGGCAAGACCACGACCCTGGAATGCCTGGAGGGGCTGCGACGCCCCGATGTCGGGCGCCTTGAGGTGCTGGGCCTGGACCCCACCCGCCAGGCGCGCGGCCTGTGGAACCGCATCGGCGTCCAGTTGCAGAGCTCCGGCCTGCCCCGCACAATGCGCGTGGACGAGGCCATGACGTTCTTTGCCGCCTATCATGGCGTGGCGCCCCGCTACGATCTGCTAGAACGCCTGGGGCTGGCGGAAAAACGGCGCGCCCTCTGTGGCGAGCTTTCTGTAGGGCAACAGCGCCGCCTGGCCCTGGCCCTGGCCATGCTCCACAACCCGCCGCTGATCTTTTTGGACGAGCCCACTGCCGGGCTGGACGTGGCCTCGCGGGTGGAGCTGCACGCCATGATGCAGGAGCTGCGCGCCCAGGGAACCACCCTGATCCTGGCGACCCACGACATGGCCGAGGCGGAAAAACTGGCCGACCGGGTGGGCATCCTCTTGCGCGGCAAGCTCGTGGCGCTAGGCTCGCCGCGCCACATCACCTCGGTGGGCGCTTCGTGGACCAAGGTCTCGGCGCGCACCGAGAACGACTGCCTGGCCGATGGGGCGCCCGCCTTTCCCGAGGTGCTCCAGCAGCAAGCCAGTGAAGAGTACGCCATGTACTATTCCAGCAACCCGGGGCCGACCGTGGCGGCGCTGTTGGCCTATATCGAGGCCCAGGGCGACCGGCTGATTGACCTGCGCGTCGAGCGCCCCTCGCTGGAGGAACGGTTTCTGGAGCTCACCCAGGAGGAGGCGCGATGACCGCCTTTGCCCAGCATTTCCTGTTCGAGTTTCGCACGGGCTTGCGCAACAAAGACCGCCTGCTGCTCAACTATCTCTTTCCACTGGGGTTCTATGTGATGATGGGGCTCCTGATGGTCAACATCAACCCCATGTTCCAGGAGACCATGTTGCCGGCGATGGTGGTGTTCACCATCCTTTCGGCGGCGATCCTGGGGCTGCCCAGCCCCCTGGTGGAGGCCCGCGATGGCGGCGTCTTTCGCAGCTATCGTATCAACGGCGTGCCCTCGCTCTCCATCCTGGCCATCCCGGCCCTCACCACCCTTTTCCACGCCCTGATCGTCTCGGCCATCATCGCTTTGACGATCAACCCGCTCTTTGGCGCGCCGCTGCCGGTGGATTGGGTCAGTTTCTGGGCCACCTCCCTGCTGGTAGCCCTGGCCTGCGCGGGGTTGGGGTCCCTGATCGGCGTCATCTCGTCGAACACCCAGGTCACCGTGCTCTGGTCGCAACTGATCTATCTGCCCTCGATGATGCTGAGCGGCATGATGGTGCCCCTGAGCCTGCTGCCCGCCGGGCTGGCCCGCGCCGCCGCGCTCTTGCCCGCCACCCACGCCATGCGCGCCTATGCGGCCTATGCCTATGGGCAGCCGGTGAGCGGCAGCGCCCTGGTCTCGGTGTTGGCGCTGACGGCTGGGGGCGTGTTGGCCCTGGGCCTGGCCATGCTGCTCTTTCGCTGGGATAGCCAGCTCGCCGAGCGGCGCGCGCACCCGGCCCTGGCCCTGCTCGCCCTGGCGCCCTATGCGGCGTCGTTGCTGTTCTTGTAGGCCAGGTGATAGCCTGGCGTGTACGAGGTTGGTGTGCGAACGTTCAAACGTTCGCACGTTTCTTTGACAACCCGCCCTCGGCACCGTACCATAGGAGCCATCGCAGCGCCGCGCTCCATCCAGGGAGGAACCATGAAAAAGGTCGTCATCACGGGCCAACACAAGGCCGAGGTGGTCGAGGTCCCAGCGCCCCGCGCCGTGGGCGATTGGGCCCTGGTGCAGGTCAAGGCCATCCCCATGTGCACCGAGTACAAGGCGTTCCTGGCGGGGACGCCCAGCCAGCACCTGGGCCACGAGGCGGCGGGCGTCGTCGCCGAGGTCGCCCAGCCCGGGCGGGTCGCCGTGGGCGACCGGGTGGCCGTCATGCCGTTCTACCCCTGCGGCGTGTGCGCCCTGTGCGTCAGCGGGGACTATATCCACTGCCAGCACGGGCACGATTACGATGCCTATGCGGGCACCCCCGAGGGCCGCGCCACCTACAACGAGTACCTGCTCAAGCCCGATTGGATCCTGCCCCGCATCCCTGATGGCGTCTCTTTCGAGTTGGGCTCTCTGGCTTTGTGCGGCATCGGCCCCACCTTTGGCGCCATGGACCGCATGGGCGTGGACGCCTTTGACACGGTGCTGATCACCGGCATGGGGCCTGTGGGCCTGGGCGGCGTGGTCAACGCCAAGTATCGCGGCGCGCGGGTCATCGCCGTCGAGGCGATCCCCTATCGCGCGAACAAGGCCCGTGAACTGGGCGCCGACGTAGTTCTGAACCCTGCGGACCCCGGCAACCTGGAACAGATCATGGACCTGACCGGCGGCCTGGGGGTGGACAAGGCCGTGGATTGCTCCGGCGTGGTGGCCGCCCAGCGCTTTTGCATAGACGCCACGCGCCGCCGCGGCCAGATCGCCTTTGTGGGCGAGTGCTATGAGGAGCTGGCCATCAAGATCAGCCCCGACATGATCCGCAAGGGGATCAGCCTGCACGGCTCCTGGCACTATAACCTGCGCCTGTTCCCCCAGGTGATGCAGGTGATCCAGAGCTCGCCGGTAATCGGTAAACTGATCAGCCACACCTTTCCGCTGGATGAGGTGCAGCAGGCGCTCGAGCTCTCGGCCACGCACCAGTGCGCCAAGATCATCCTGATCCCATAAGCGAAACAATGCTACCCGACGGGAGGGGCCGATGAAGCGTTACGTCGCGGCCATTGACCAGGGGACGACAGGCACCCGCTGCATGTTGTTCGACCACCAGGGCCTGGATGTGGGCCGCCACTATAAAGAGCACGAGCAGATTCTGCCGCGCCCCGGCTGGGTGGAGCACGACCCGCTCGAGATCTGGCACGCCACGCAAGAGGTGGTGCACGGGGCGCTGGCCCAGGCGGGCGTTGGCCCGGAGGCGCTGGTGGCCCTGGGCATCACCAACCAGCGCGAGACGACGGTGGTCTGGAACCGGCGCACTGGCCGCCCCTATCACAACGCCGTGGTCTGGCAGTGCATGCGCACCCAGGCCATCTGCCAGCAGTTGCAGGATGACGGCCTGGAGCCCCTCTTGCGCCAGCGCACGGGCCTGGTCATCTCGGCCTATTTCTCCGGCCCCAAGCTCAAGTGGCTGCTGGACAACGTCCCCGGCCTGCGGGCCGCCGCCCAGGCGGGCGACGCCCTCTTTGGCACCATGGATTCCTGGCTGATCTGGAACCTGACGGGCGGGGTGCAGGGCGGCGCCCACGTGACCGATGTGACCAACGCCTCGCGCACCATGCTCATGGACCTGCGCGCCCTCGAGTGGGATCAAGAACTGCTGGAGATCCTGGGCATCCCGCGCCAGATGCTGCCCGAGATCCGCCCCTCCAGCGATAGCCGCACCTACGGCGCCACCCCCAAGGCGCTGTTCGGCGAGAGCCTGCCGGTCTGCGGCTGCCTGGGCGACCAGCAGGGCGCCCTCGTCGGCCAGACCTGCCTGACCCCCGGCGAGGCCAAGAATACCTACGGCACCGGCTCGTTCCTGCTGATGCACACCGGCGACCAGCCGGTGCCCTCCCAGAGCGGCCTGCTCAGCACCGTGGCTTATGGCCTGGATGACGGCACCCGCGCCTATGCCCTGGAGGGCTCCATCGCCGTGACGGGCGCCGCCGTCCAGTGGCTGCGCGACAACCTGGGCATCGTGCAATCCGCCGCCGAGACCGAGGCCGTGGCCGCCGGCGTCCCCGATAGCGGCGGCGTCTATTTCGTGCCCGCCTTTTCCGGGCTGTATGCCCCCTACTGGGATATGTACGCCAGGGGCGCCATCCTGGGCCTCACCCGCTATGCCACCAAGGCCCACCTGGTGCGCGCCACCCTGGAGGCGATCTGCTACCGCTCCCGCGAGGTGCTGGAGGCGATGGAGGCCGATGCGGGCATCGAGTTGCGCGCCCTCAAGGTGGATGGCGGCGCCACGGCCAACAACCTGCTCATGCAGCTCCAGGCCGATATCCTCAACAAGACCGTCATCCGCCCCACCGTGGGCGAGACCACGGCCCTGGGCTCGGCCTATATGGCCGGGCTGGCCACCGGCTTTTGGAGCGGTTTGGACGATCTCAAGCGCAACTGGCAGGTGCAGCGCGAGTTCGCGCCCACCTGGGATGATGCCCGCCGGGCCGAGGGCTATGCAAGCTGGAAAAAGGCCGTGGCCCGCGCTCAGGGCTGGCTGGAAGAAGAGGCAAACTAGCGTATGTATGACGTCATCATCATCGGGGCCGGCGTCGTCGGCGCCCACATCGCCCGCGCCCTCTCCCGCTACCGGCTAGAGATCTTGCTGCTGGACAAGGCCGCCGACGTGGGCGATGGCACCACCAAGGCCAACACCGCCATCGTGCACGCCGGCTATGACGCCAAGCCCGGCACCAACAAGGCGCGTTTCAACCTGGCGGGCAACGCCCTGTTTGAGACCATCTGCGGCGAGCTGGATGTCGAGTTCGACCGCTGCGGCAGCTATGTGGTGGGGGTCAGCGAGGCGGACCGCGCCACGCTGGACGACCTCTACCGTCGCGGGCTGGCGAACGGCGTCCCCGGGCTGGAGCTGATCTCTGGTCCGGAGATGCGTCGCCGCGAGCCGGGCCTGACCGAGGACACCGTGGGCGCCCTCTTTGCCGCCACCGGCGGCATCGTAGACCCCTTTGCCCTCTGCTATGCCGCCGCCGAGAACGCCGTGGCCAACGGCGTCCATCTGCTGCTAGAGACAGAGGTGCAGGGCTTCCTCCGCGAGGGCGAGGCCATCGTGGGCGTGGCGACCAATCGCGGCCCGTTCCGCGGCCGCTGGGTGGTCATCTCCGCCGGGCTCTGGGCCGACGACCTGATGCGCGCCGCCGGGCTGGATGGGTTCGCCATCACGCCCCGCAAGGGCGAGTATTTCGTCCTGGATCGCGAGGCCAGGGCCGAGGTGCGCAACGTGCTCTTTCCCTGCCCCACACCCGTCAGCAAGGGCATCCTGGTGACCCCCACCATCCACGGCAACGTGATGCTGGGGCCCACCGCCGAGGATATCGAGGACAAGGAGAACACGAGCACCACGGCCGAGGGTCTGAACGAGGTGCTGACGGGCGCCCTGCGGCTGATGCCCCACCTCAGCCCCCGCTGGATCATCCGCTCGTTCACAGGTCTGCGGGCTGCGGGCAACACCGGCGATTTCCTGATCGAGATGCCCAAGGAGACGCCCGGTCTGCTGGTACTGGCGGGCATCGAGTCGCCCGGGCTGACCGCCTCGCCCGCCCTGGCGGAGCACGTGGTGGGCATGTTGGGTGAGGCGGGGCTGCCCCTGGCCGAGCGCCCCGAGTTCAACCCGATCCGCCACGGCATCCCGCGCTTTGCGCTGCTCTCGCGTGAGCAGCAAGAGGCCCTCATCGCGGCAGACGAGCGCTATGGGCGCGTCATCTGCCGCTGCGAGACGGTCACCGAGGGCGAGATCGTGGCGGCCTGCCACAGTCCCATCCCCGCCCGCACCTATGACGCCATGAAACGCCGCACCCGCATCGGCACGGGCCGCTGCCAGGGCGCCTTTGACACCCCCCTGGTGCTAGAGATCATGGCCCGCGAGTATGGCGTCTCTCCCCTAGAGCTGACCCTCAAAGGCGGCGCGTCGCACATGCTGGCGCGGCCCACCAAGGAGGTGGCCGGATGAAGCAGCTCACTTGCGACGTCCTGGTCATCGGGTCGGGGCCGGCGGGGTTGGCGGCGGCCTGCGAGGCCAAGCAGCATGGCGCCGAACATGTGCTCCTCTTGGAGCGCAACGACGAACTGGGCGGCATCCTGACCCAGTGCATCCACAACGGCTTTGGCGTGCGCGAGTTCGGCGATGACCTCACCGGCCCTGAATACGCCTACCGCTGGATCCGCAAGGCCCAAGAGGCCGAGCTGGAGATCCTGAGCGAGACGATGGTGTTGAGCGTGGAGCCCAGCCGCCGTGTGGTGGCCAGCAGCCGGGCCCACGGCCTGGTGGAGATCATGCCCCGCGCCCTGGTGCTGGCGATGGGCTGCCGCGAGCGGCCCCGGGGCGCATTGGCGATCCCCGGCAGCCGCCCCGCCGGGGTCTATACGGCGGGCACGGCCCAGCGCCTGGTGAACATGGAGGGCTATATGCCCGGGCGCCGTTTTGTGATCCTGGGCTCGGGCGATATCGGCATGATCATGGCGCGCCGCCTGACGCTCGAAGGCGCCGAGGTGGCCGCCATGCTCGAGATCCTGCCCTACATCAGCGGCCTGCGCCGCAACCTGGTGCAGTGCATCCGCGATTTCGATATCCCCTTGCACCTGTGCACCACGGTGACCGACGTGCGCGGGCGCGAGCGAGTGGAATCGGTCGTCGTCAGTGGCGTGGACGAGCGCTGGCGCCCCCTCCCCGGCACAGAGCGCGAGATCGCCTGCGATACCCTGCTCCTCTCGGTGGGGCTGATCCCCGAGAACGAGCTTTCACGCATGGCCGGGGTTGCCATAGACCCTGTCACCGGTGGGCCGTTTGTGGATGAGGGCCTGGCCACCAACGTCCCGGGCATCTTTGCTGCCGGGAATGTAGTGCATGTCTATGACCTGGTGGATGATGTGAGCGAGAACGCCCGCATCGCCGGACTCTCGGCGGGACGCTATGTGGCCCAGGGCGCGCCGCCCCAGAGCACTGCCGTGCGCCTGCTGGCCGGGGAGAACGTGCGCCATGTGGTGCCCCACATGTTGCACCCCGAGCGGCTGGAGGAGGGGGCCATCGTGCTGAACCTGCGGGTGCGCCAGCCGGTGGAGGCGCCGGTGCGGGTGCAGGTGCGCCTGGGCGACGAGGCGTTGATCTCGCGCCGCTATCGCTACGTGCGCCCCTCAGAGATGATCGCCCTTACCTTGCCCCCTGCGCTGGCCCCGCGTCTGGCGGGGGCCCAGGCGGTTACCATCGAGGTTGCGTCGTGAAACAGGGTTGGAGCGGGAAAGGAGCGCCTATGGTAGAGCAACGCGAGTTCATCTGCGTCACTTGCCCGGTGGGTTGCAGCATCGATGCCCAGGTGGAGGGGCAGGATCTGGTCGGTTTGCGCGGCCAGGCTTGCGCCCGGGGTGAGGCGTTCGTGCGCGAAGAGCTGACAGATCCCCGGCGCATGCTGACCACCACGGTGCGGGTGCGCGGCGGCAAGCTGCCCCTGGTACCGGTGCGTTCTTCGGCGCCCTTGCCCCAACACCTGCTCTTTGACGTGGCCCGCGCCCTGCGCAAGATCGAGCTAGAGGCCCCCGTCAAGGAGCATCAGGTGGTGCTCAAGAATGTGTTGGGCACCCAGGTGGATATCATCGCCAGCCGCCCGCTGCGCGCCGGCTAGCGTCGCACCGAGGGACCCAGGCTCAGAAAGGGACGCACCTGGCCCGCCGCCACCCGGTGGGAGGGGGCCTGGCGTCGGAGCGCCGGCGCGTTGCTACCCTTGCGCCGCACGGGCGTACGCCGGGTGGCCGCCGGGC
The DNA here is from genome assembly GCA_964482225.1 of uncultured Anaerolineales bacterium. GTDB lineage: Bacteria > Chloroflexota > Anaerolineae > UBA1429 > UBA1429 > UBA1429. The sequence goes on along the minus strand of CAYZWT010000025.1, from coordinate 12,572 downwards.
GGCCCTGGCCTGGCTGCGGGTGCAGCCTGCGATCCACGCTGCCCAATACCACCAGCGCCAACACTGCAATCAAGATCAGCTCCATGAGAGCCTCCCCTCTTTCTTTAGAATGTTTGTTCTACACACAGTATAGCACAAACGTTCTAGTGGCGCAAGAGGGAATGATGGCATCTTTCGAGTCTGGTCACACTCGGCACTATGGGAACCCGACACCCTCAGCCTTTGGCTGGCGTGGGCGATGCCGACGGTGGCCGTAACTCGTCGCACGGCGCTGTGCCACAACAGCGACGTGGGCCAAGCCCTGCCTAGGGCGTCACCATCACCTTGATCGTATCGCCTGACAAAAAGGCATCATAGGCGGCGCGCAGCTCTACCAGAGGATAGCTGTGGCTGGCCAAAGGCGCGGTCTCCAGCCTGCCGTCCAGGATCAACTGCTGGTTCTCGTAGAACTCGGGAATGGTAAAGTAGAACGAGCGGATCAGGTGGATGTCGTTGATCATCCACTCGGACTTGGGGCGCTCGAGTTCCACCTTGCCCCAGTACTCGCCCACGAGGCTGATGGCGCCGCCCGGCTTGACCAGATCGAAGGATTGCCAGATCGTGGGCAGCGATCCCACCGCCTCGACCACCAGATCCACGCCGTAGGGGTGCGCCTCTCGGATGCGCGCCGCCACATCCTCATTGCCGGCATCTATCGGCATGGCCCCATACCCCTCGGCGATGCGTAGCCGGTAGGCCGAGAGATCAGAGACGTACACCTCCGGCACGCCCACGGCCTTGAGATACGCGACGGCGCCCATGCCCACCGGACCGGCGCCGATCACCAGGGCACTCTGGGCTGCCTCGCAGTGGGCCAAGCGCAGGCCGTGGCTCGATGTCCCGATGGTATCCAGCAGCAGCACGCCCTGCTCGAAAGAGAGCTCGTCATCCAGCCGCAGGGCGTTCCGATCGGGGATCACCATGTATTCGGCATAGCCGCCGTCGGTGGCCCAGCCCAACAGCCCCTTTTTGTGCGGGCACAGATTGCCCCTGCCCGCCCGGCAATAGACGCACTCGCCGCAATGACGCGGGATGTACACCGCCACGCGGGCGCCCACAGGCGTCTGGCAGCCCTCGGTGGCCTCGACCACCGTGCCCGCCACCTCGTGGCCGGGGATGTGCGCAAAGCCGCCTCGCAGGATCTTGCGGTCGGAGCCGCAGACGCCATTGGCGGCCACCCGGATGAGCAGCTCTCCCGGCTGCGGCACGGGTCTTGGCACGTCGCACAGTTCGATCACCCCATCGCCTCGGAAATAGGCAGCTTGCATGGAACCTCCCCTGAATATGGAACCGGATTATGTCGCGCAGAGGCGCCAGGACGCGGCGCGAACCGCTGTACATCTGCGGTATGGCGGGGGCCAGAGACCTACGGCCGCTCCTGCAGATGGCGGATGGCCCGCAACTGGTCGGCCCAAGGCGCCAGGATGGTCTCGGCCAAAGCGTGCGCCAGCTCGCGGCCCAACCCACCGCGACGCAAGCGGCGTAGCGCAATGGACGCCGCCCCCTGCAAGAGAAGATAGGCCAACACCCACACCGCAACCAGGGCAATGGCGCCGTTCTGATAGTAGGTGGCGGGCAGGTAGCGGCGTTGGACAAAGGCCAGCACCGCCTCGACCCCGATCCAGCCGAGCATACCCAGAACCGGCAGGTTCAGCAAAATCTGTAGCGCCCAGGCGGAAAGTCGCTCGGCAACCTGCTCAAGGCGGGCCGCGGCATAGGCCCCCCACTGGCCTGCCAGTTGCTCCAGCGCGGTATCCAAGCTGCGCTTCCAGACCGCAGAATCGCGAGCGCGAGAGGCAAACCCGGCTGCGACCAGGGCATCGCCCACGGGAGGCCAGGCAGCGCCGAGCATCTGGGCCAGCTCGGCGCCGGAGGGCTCGCCAAGCGGCGCGGGCTCCTGCAGGGCGTCAGAGTGGGGACCAGGCGCAAAGGGGGCGCGGCGGCCCAGGCGGGCCACAAAGGAGACCGCCCGCAACGCCAAAGCCCAGAGGCCGACGAGCCATCCCACCGGGCCCCACCAACGGGAGCTCAGCAGACCATAGAGGGCAGCGGCCAGGTCAAGGGCGCCCACGCCCGTCAGCGGACCGGGCGTGACGTTCTGGGCCATCTCTGCGATTTGCTGCCCCAGCAGTGCTAACGCGTCCTCCGCGCGCTCGCGCTGCTGGGCCGAGGCCTCGGCTGCGCGGCGTACCTGCTCCTGATAGAGGGCAAGCAGGCGTTGCGCGCGGCTCAGGCGGCGGTCCACGCGCTGGACGCCCCGGTTCAGGGTCTCAAAGATCAGGCGCTCTAGCTCCGGGAACTCGTTCAAGGTGTTCAGGGGCTCTTCATCGTCCGCAAAGTGGGCATCGAGGCTGCTGCGTTTGGCGGAAATGCGATAGATACGCTCTGGCTGAAGCCCCCATTCGGTGCCCAGGGCGCGCCGGAAATCGGCCGTCACCTCGCCCAGCTCGCCGGGGGGAACGCGGTCTATCATGTTCAGGATGGGGATGACGCTCTCTTGCGGCAGGCGTTGCACATAGGGGCGCAGAAAGGCCAGGTTATCGTGCAGGCGAGGATTCTGAGCGGGAAAGACCGCCAGGATGATGTCAGCCGCCTCGAGCACGGAGCGCAGGGCCGCCTGGTTCTCTGGCGTTGTATTGGTATCGGGGGTATCGAGGAGGGTCAAGTATTCAAGGGCCTGGGCGCGGCCCGAGGTCTCCACGGCGACATCTTGGTCGAGGACCTGACGCAGGGCCCGGGCTGCCTGGGCGTCGCCGGTAAAGGCCGTGACGGTGCGGGTGGTGGGCCGCGTGAGGCCCGTCTCGGCCAGATTGGCCCCGGCCAGGGCATTGAGCAAGGTGGATTTGCCCGCTCCCGACGGTCCCACGATGGCCACGACCAGGCGGGTATCCCAGGCGGCGCCAAGCTGCTGCAGGCGCTCGCGCAGCCACTGCGCCTGAGCGAGCAAAGCTGCGCCAGGGCGCCAATCGGGCGCCTCCTGTAGCTGTGCGGATAGGGCGTCCAGGCGCTCCTCGATCTCGGCCAGGGCGGCCACCCCGGCCAAATCCCAGGCGTCCCGATCCATGCGAGCGAGGTCAGCCATGGGTCACCTCCAGCCGCTGCAGGGCCTCCGCCACCCGGGCGAAACGGGTGTCATCCGGACGAGGGGCCGCATCCAGCGCAGCGCACAGATCGTGGCCGAGATTCTGCTCCAGCAGCAAGACCACCGCCTCGACGCGCTGCTGCAACCAGAGCTGAAAGACGGGCTTGAGCATGGCCTCCAGTTGGCGGCGATCCTGCTCGCTCATCCCCGCCGAGGCGGGGATGGAGACGAGAGCCCAGAGATCATTGAGGCCCAGGACGCCCTCTAGGTGGATGAACAGCCCGCTGCCCGCGACGGGATTGGCGGTGAGCAGCGCATAGGTGACGCCCAACAGGGGCGGAAGGGCGCTCAGGGAAGCAAACAGGGTCTCGCGCATGCGCTGGCCCAGGCCCATCTCCCGGCGAAAACGGACGACCTCCTGGCGCAGCTCCCGCTCGATGCCCGCGGGCAGCCCGACGAGGTCGGACGCGGCTTCCTCGAGCCGGGCGGCCAGCGCCGCCCAGTCGCGCTGCAGCAGCGCGGCCTGGTAGGGACGGGCCAAGGCAGGGGCGGCGATGTGCAGGTTGACGAGCCCACGCCCCAGGGACTCGATCAGGACGGGCGCCTCGGCTTGATCCGGCTGCTGCAGCGCCCTGGCGGCATCCACCAGAGAGTCTCGCGCCTCCAGCCGGACGATGAGGGTATCCTCCAGCAGGCGGTTGCGCAGGGCGTTGGCGGCCAGCATCAAGTCCAGGCTGACTTGAGATTCGAGGTCGGGCGAGGCGGGCGGGGCCTCGCGCAGGCCCAGCCACTGGGTCGCTTTGCGCCCCACGGCGCGCACGGCCCGCAGCGGGGCGCCCACGATGCGCCCTGTAGCCCGGAAGGCGCGCACCAGGGGCGGGCTGGTCTCCATGAACAGGCGCGCCGTCAGGGCGATGGCCTCGTTGGCGGGAAAGGCCGTCAGGGCCTTGAGAGCCTCCTGGGCCGTGGCCTGGCGCAGGGCCTGACGATAGAGAGCCGTATGCCGGGTGGCCTGGAGGGCGCGGCGATAGTCGGCCTCGGCCTCTTGGTGGACGCTGCGCAGATCATTGGCCAGGACATGGCGCTTGATCTGGGCGGCATCGAGGGAGAGGAGCAGGTCAGGCATCGCGCGCCCGCGGGTCATCTCGCCCAGGGGAAGCAGGCTCGGCGGCGCTTTGCCCTCGGCCACGCGATCAGATTCGTGCATGCGATAGATGCCGATCACCTCGGGCGGGAACGCATCTGCAGCGCCCGCGTAGAGACGGCGCGCAACGACCTGGCAGGCATCGAGCGCCTCCTGGTCGGTGGCGACGCGGGAGATACGATAGACCAAGATCGTGGGCCGCCCACCAATGCCGCCAACGACATCGGCCATAAAGTCGGTATTGGCCAGGTTGTTGTAGACGGCATTGGTAAAGACATAGATGATGACCTCGGCGGTGCGCAAAAGAGGCTCTGCCCGGCTGCGGTTCATCAGACGGCCCTGCTCGCCGGTATCAAAGTCGGGCGTGTCAATCAGCAGGAGGTTGGGAGCGATAGCGGCCGAGGTGGCGTAGAGGGGCGGGCCAGGCGTCGCCATCTGGTCGGGCCCCTGCCAGGGTTGCGGCGCCTGAGGCAGGCGATGCAGCAGGCGCGCGGCCACCTCCGGCCCGGCCAGCACCTGCGGGTGCCCCACCAGGAGCGCGCGCGCCGTCAGCCCCGCACGAAAGGCTACCTGCGAGAGGTAGCGCCCGGCGAGGGCGTTGACCAGGGTGGATTTGCCGGTGCTGCCGCCGCCGCAGACGGCCACCAAGAGCACGGGGATATCGAACTGGAGGGCGGGCAGCACGTTGCGCTCCAAGGTCTGCGGCCAGAGCCCTTGGGGCGCCGCCCCCAGGGCATCTCGCAGCAGGGCCGGCAGAACGGACCGCAAGGTCTGTACATGCTCCTGAAGGGTTCGGTACGATGCTTGCTCCATGCAATGACTATAGGCGCGGGTCGCGGTTCTGGCAAGAGAGCCCGCTGGCGTTGCAGGCGGGGTGCGTCCCCCTGTGCTAGGGGCGCGCGGGACGATGGCGATGGAGGTCGCACGCGGCAGAGCCAGTGCGTTACGCGATAGCTGCGCAGGTCAGAGGGCCTGGGTGGTGGGGGCGGCGCCCCTGGGGAATGCAAAACAACAGCGGGTTCCGCTACGCCGTTTGCGCTGCGCGCTGCGCTACCAGCGGAGAGAGCCGCCCAAGAACGCGCTCCTCATGGGCCGCAACGAGACCTATCTCACCTGCCCGGCCTGCACCGAACCCGCTGCGGAGTAGCCCACAGCCCCCTGCAGCGCGGCCCCGCGCAGATTGGCGCCCGATAGGAGCGCACCGGTCAGGTCGGCAGCGTTCAGGTCGGCCCAGCTCAAGTCAGCATTGCGCAGATCCGCGCCGACCAGGTTGGCCCCGCAAAGTGTAACAGCAACGAGTTGCGCTTTGGAGAGCATAGCGCCCATCAGCCTGGCCGAGGTCATATTGGCGCCGTGCAAACTGGCGCCCGTCAAAGTAGCTCCGGCCAGATCGGCTTCTGTCAAGTTTGCCTCGTTCAAGGTAGCCCCGCTCAGATGGGCGGCGGCCAGGGTTGCGCCGGATAGATCGGCTCCATAGAGCCAGGCCCCACCAAGATCGGCATCGCACAGAACGGCGCCAGCGAGGTCGCACTGTGTCAGGGCGGCCCTGGCCATAGGGCAGCCCGCCAAGTTGGCGCCGGGCAGCACAGCCCTGGTGAGATCGGCATCGGTCAGGTCGGCCCCGGCCAGGATGGCCCCACTCAGATTGGCCTCGCTGAGGGTCGCCGATCGGAGATTGGCGCCACACAGACTGGCCCCCTGTAGGTTGGCACCCGTCAGGTCGGCCTTGGTCAGGTTGGCGCCGTCCAATCTGGCCCCCATCAGATTGGCATCATAGAGAAACGTATCGGCCAAGTTGGCGCGCCGCAGGTCGGCCAACCTCAGGTCAGCCCCGCTCAGATCCAGGTCGCCCAAGTCGGCCCCCGCCAGGTCTATCGGGATGCCGGCCTCTCGCGCCGCCTGCACCCGCTCCAACGCCTCATGCTGTTTCACGCTAGAACTCTTGACTCGCAGCTTCTCGATCTGGGCCGTATCCTGCCAGACGCAGAGACTATAGCTATCAAGAGCCGTTCTGCCAAGCCCATATGGGGCAACGTCTCTGTAGCGAGGGGCGGATCGCTCTGGCGCCCAGCGTTCTGCGTCAGGGGCCCGCAGGCCGATGACACGCCCCGAGGAAAGCAAAACGACACAGGGGAAACCCTGTGTCGTTCGCTCTGCAGGCTTGAGCCTACCAGCGGCTGGACGAACCACCACGGCCGCGGCTGCCACCGCTGCCGCGATCATCGCGGTCGGCCCGAGGGCGCGCCTCGGCCACAGTGATGTTGCGACCATCCAGAGATGTGTCGTTCAGTGTCTCGATAGCCTTGCGCGCATCGGCGTCACTCGCCATCTCGACAAAGCCAAAGCCGCGCGAACGGCCAGTCTCGCGATCGGTGACCACGTCCGCGGTGGCAACCTGGCCAATGGCCCCAAATGCCTGGCGCAGACTGGCGTCGTTCGTGTCATAGCTCAGGTTTCCAACATACAGCTTCATTGTCCCGTACTCCTTCTTCGCTCGCGGTGCAAAATCGCACCCAGATAGTTTGTAGATCAGGTTGCGCCTAAAAGAAAATCCCCCCCAGGAAAAGGCCCTGGCGGGGTAAACCGATCAAGTGCTTCCGAATCCTGAGTAGATTATGCCACACATGGTCTCAGGATGCAAATCGGGCCAATCGCCTGTGTACGAGTTCACGACAAGCCGTACGGAGATCGTCGAGCGCGCCAAGGGAACCTGGCCCGCCGCCCAGGCGTCTAGTGGATGGACCGAGTCATCAGTTGCGCTACAGCAAAAGCGCGATCAAACCCCCATCATGCTGTAGCGTCCCAATACAGATAAGGAGCATAATCCGATGCAAAAGATCAAGATTTTGGCCATTGGCGCATTGTTACTCTCCGGGCTGGCCCTGGCAGCCTGTAGCACAGCGAGCCCTCTCACTGGCACGAGCTGGGCTCTGGTCGAGTTGGGCGGCGCCGCCCCGTTGCCGGGTGTTGCGGTCACCCTGGTCATCAGCGACGAGGGCATCGGCGGCAGCGACGGCTGCAACCACTATTCGGGATCGGCCAGCATTCAGGGTAATGGCTTTGGTGTAGACCCCAATCTCATCAGCACCTTGATGGCCTGCGAGGACCCCATCATGCGGCAGGCCGACGCCTATCGGGCGGCCCTACTCCAGGCTGAAACCTACCGCCTGGAAGGCGGCCAGCTTGCCTTGCTGGGCGCCGATGGCAACCCCCTGGCCGTGTTCCGGGCTGAATAGGTCGCGCCTCGGCCAGCAAGAGCTCGCTTTTGAGCCCCTCCGCACCAGATTGGCACGGGGGGGGTCTTGCGTATACTCGTCGCAGTTTGCCGTATCCTTGCACTATCTTTAGGGGAGCACACAGCATGCGCCAATCCTGCAAATACGCATTGATCCTGGCGGCCTTGGCCCTGTTATTGGCGATCCCTTCCACCGCCCTGGCCGATTGCCCCGGCAATCTACTCGCCAACCCGAGCTTTGAGGATGGCAAGTACAAGGGAGAGGTTGTGGGCACCAGCCTTTCGTCCTGGCTTTCGGTGAACTGGCTCCCGTGGGCGGTGCTGGGCGATCAACAGATCAACCGAGAGATCGAGTTTTTTGTGGTGGATAGCCAGGTGCTGCAGGAAGGGACCTACCGCGTGCACCACGGGCGCTATGCCCAAAAGTTCTTTAGCGGCTATTCGACACACCATGCGGGACTCTATCAACGCGTGCCCGTCACGCCGGGCCAGAGGGTGACTTTTAGCATCTGGGTACAGATCGCCACGGGCCAGGAGGAGCGTTGGAACGGCATCCTGCCGCTCTCGGATCTCGATGCGCCGGGCAACTATCGCGTCTGGGCGGGGATTGACCCGTATGGCGACACGCCCCCCGGGTTTGGGGCGCCGCCCTCGGCCAATACGGTCTGGTCGGCCGAGGTGATTGATCGCGATACGCGCATGTACGACAGCGAGGGGCGCCCTTATGATGGCTGGGTGCAGCTCAGGGTCTCGACCATCGCCCAGGGCAACCACGTGACGGTGTACACCAAGGGGCAGCCCGAGTTCCCCGTCAAGAACAACAGCTCGTTCTGGGATAATGCCTGTCTGGTGGCCTCGGCTCCGCCCACGGCCACGCCCCGACCCACGAACACGCCCTCGCCCACGCCCGAGGCGACGGATACGCCGACGGCGACGCCATTGCCCACCGAGACGCCATTGCCCACCGAGACGCCGTTGCCTAGCGCGACGCCGCTGCCGCCCACGGCTACCGCCACGGCGACGACCACCCTTGCGCCGACAGAGACGCCAGAACCCACTCTCACGGCAACGCCAGAGCCGACGGCCACGCCCGAGCCCACGGCAACGCCGACCACCATAGCTGCGCCCACTGCCACGCCAGAACCCACCGGCACGAGCGATAATGGCAACCTGGCCTTGTACCTTGTCGGGGGCGGCGTAGCTCTGGTCGCCCTGGCGGGGGGCGGGTTGGTGCTGGGGCGCAGGCGCGCGCGCTAGCAGAACCTAGATCGCGAACGAGGCCGTCGCGCTTGCTCTGAAGCAAGGCGCGACGGCTCTTTTTCTGGGGGGCGTTCTAGACTTGAGAAAGCGCTAGCTACCATACAGTTTGAGGGAGAAGGCACTCCGGTAGGATGGACGTACTGTTGACGGCCATCTCTTGCGCCCCTGAAGGCCCTCACCCCCACCCCTCGTTCCCACAGCTTTGTGGGAGAGGGGGCTCAGTCACAGACTCGACGCAGCAATGCCGTGGGGGTGAGGTCTACAGAAGTGCAATAGACAGTAATACTGTCCGGCATACAGTCTGGACAGGTCCACCGACTCCGCCGCTCCCGAGACTGTACGGTAGCTTGAGAGAAAGCGTCCAACACGTTGGGGACGGCGGCAGGGAGCATTGGGGCGTCACGCTGCCTGGAGCGTCACGGGCAGAGACGCCTGCCCCCACAGCCGAGGCTGTGTACTCACCGATTGTGGCATGTTGGCATCACCATTCTGGACAGCCAAGAACTCGTCCCTCCAAATCTGAATAGACACGGGCCAAATCCCCTCTTGACACGGCGCCTCTCAGGTGCTATCCTTGCGCTTACTGAGAATCATTTGCAGTTAGCAGTCATGTGGAGAGGAACGCCATGCAACGATCGAGATACCGCAACCCTTTTAGAGTCGTGTGCGCCGCCCTTTTTCTCAGCACAGCCCTGCTCACCGCCTGCGGCCCCGCCGGTGCGCCGCAGGATGAGGGCGCGCCGCTCCACATCACCGTCAGCATCGTCCCGCAAGAGTATTTCGTGCAACGCATTGCCGGCGAGCGCGCCTCCGTCACGGTCATGGTGCCAACCGGCGCCGATCCCCACACCTACGAGCCCCGGCCCGAGCAGATGCGCGCCCTGGCCCGCAGCGACGCCTACTTGCAGATTGGCGTCGGCTTTGAGTATGTCTGGATGGCGCGCATCCAGGATGCGAATCCCGATCTCCTGGTGGTGGATACAGCAGAGGGCATCCAGCGCTTGACGATGGAGGCCCATAGCCACGATGAGGAGGAAGAGGAGCAAGAGCACGACGAGGAGCTGCTCGATCCCCACATCTGGGTTTCGCCCCGCCTGGTGGCCGTGCAGGCCCAGGCGATCTATCGTACCTTGGCCCAGCTCGATCCAGAGCACGAGGGCGACTATCGCGCCAATCTAGAGGCGTTCCTGGCCGACATTGACGCCCTGGATGCCGAGATTCGGCAGGCCCTGGAGGGCGTTGCCAACCGCAAGTTCATCGTTTTTCACCCGGCTTGGGGCTATTTCGCCGCCGACTATGATCTGGAGCAGATCCCCATCGAGGTAGGCGGCACGGAGCCCAGCGCGGCGGCCCTGGCCGAGGTGATCACCGAGGCGCGCGAACACGATATCCGCGTGATCCTGGCCCAGCCCGAGTTTAGCACCCAGGCCGCCGAGACCATCGCCCGCGAGATCGGCGGGCGCGTGGAGCTGGTCAGCCCGCTGGCCCCCGATTGGCTGGAGAACATGCGCACCGTGGCCCAGACCTTTGCCGAGGTCTTGGGCGAGTGAGAGGGAGAGAGCGAATGAGCCCACCTGAGGATCGCGCGCCGCTGATTGCCTTGCGGGACGTATGGGCCGCCTATGATCAGAGCGATGTTCTGGAGAACGTCAGCCTGGAGGTATACGACCGCCAACTGGTCGCCCTGATCGGCCCCAACGGCGGCGGCAAGACCACACTGATCAAGCTGCTGCTGGGCCTGCTAACGCCCACCCGGGGCCAGGTGAGCATACTGGGGGGCCGCGTCGAGCGCGCCCGCGCACAGGTGGGCTATGTCCCCCAGGAGATCCGCTTTGATCGCGAATTCCCCGTCAGCGCGTGGGAGGTGGCCCGCATGGGTCGCCTGGGGCGGCGCGGCCTTCTGCGCCCCTACACGGCCCAGGACGGCGCCATTGTAGAGGAAGCGATGGAGCGCACCGGCAGCCTGCACCTTCGCCATAGGCCCATCGGTGAGCTCTCGGGCGGAGAGCGCCAGCGAGTCTATATCGCCCGCGCCCTGGCCGTGCAGCCCCGCATCCTGCTGCTGGATGAGCCGCTCTCCAACGTGGACCCCGAGGCGCGGGCGATCATCCAGGCGCTCTTGCCAGAGCTCAGCCAACAGATGGCCATTGTGATGAGCTCCCACGACGTGGGCGCCATCCTGCCCCATGTGCACCGAGTCGGCTATCTGCACCAACGCCTGCTCTACTATGGCCCGCCCCAGCAGGCCCCTGAGACGATTCGCCATACCTTCCGTTGCCCTGTGGACATGGATTGCGAGCATTGCCCCTGCCCGGTGTGCGCCGGGGAAGAGCACGTTCAGGAGGCCCTGGCATGATCGAGGCGCTGCAATTCGGCTTTATGCGCAACGCCCTGCTGGCCGGGCTGCTGGTCAGCGTGGCCTGCGGCGTCGTGGGCACGCTGGTGGTGCTGCGGCGCATCGTGTTCCTCAGCGGCGGCATCGCCCACGCCGCCTATGGCGGCATCGGCCTGGGGTTCTACCTGGGCATAGACCCGTTGTTGGGCGCCATCGGGTTCTCGCTGCTGGCGGCCCTGGGCATGGGCCTGGTGGAGCTGCGGGCGCGCCAGCGGGCCGATACCGTCATCGGGGCCATGTGGGCCATCGGCATGGCCAGCGGCATCATCCTGCTGGACCTGACCTCGGGCTACAAGGCCGATCTGATGAGCTATCTGTTCGGCAGCATCCTGGCGGCGCCGGGGAGCTACCTCTGGTGGATGCTGGGACTGAATCTCCTGATCCTGGCGCTGGTGGCGCTCTTTTTCAAAGAGCTGCTGGCCACCTCATACGATGAGACTTTTGCCATCACGCGCAATGTGCCGGTGGAGGCGATCCACCTGGCGATGGTGGGGCTGATCGCCCTGGCCGTGGTGATGATGATGCGGGTAGTGGGGCTGATCATGGTCATCGCCCTCTTGACGATGCCGGCGGCCATCGCCGTACAGTGGGTCAAGAACGTCAAGTGGGCCATGCTGCTGGCCACGGGGCTCAGCGCCCTCTTTGTGCTGGCGGGGCTCTGGCTCTCGTACAGCCTGAACCTGACCTCGGGGGCGACCATCATTCTGGTGGCGGGGGTGGCCTACCTGCTGAGCCTGGCATTGAGCAGGCTGCGTCGCGCCTCTGCGCCGCGAGGGGCGCCTGCCGCGTAGCGCCGGCTGCCCCGGAGCGGCAGGGACGCTGAGCGTCTCTACGGCCTGAACGCCAGAGGCGGGCGAGACGCCCACCCTCCAACCACGCGTGCGCCATTCGCCCACTTGGCCTCTGGCGAGTGATCTGGACAACAACAAACAGAGCGCTCCATCAGGAGCGCTCTGTTTGTTTGTGTTGCGCCTTACGAGAGGGGAGCCTGCCTGCGCCCCGGGCGCGGCAGGCTCCCCTCACACTTGACTACTACTGAGGCCGCTCGATGTACCCCTCGGTACCAGCGCCGCTCGCGGCTCCCACGCCCTCAAAGGCGGGGAAGCTGAGAGGATCGCGCGGCGTCGAGGTGCGCACCGGGCCAGAGATGTTGTCATAGGCCCAACCCATCAACTCGTGGAGCTCGAGCACGCCGCCATAGGTGGTGGCCGAGTTCCAAGAGTCTACCTGGGCCCAGATTTGCGTGCCATCGGGCAGACCCGAGCTGGTGCTCCCCCAGCTGATGTCCTGCGCCGCACTGGAGCACCATGTGGTGCCGCCCTTTGTGATGCAGTTCTCACCAGCCTTGCTGACTAGCAGCGAGATGCTCTCGCCGACGGCCAGCGGCAGTTGCTCCGCCGAGACCCACCAGGCATGG
>CAYZWT010000024.1:0-62091 GCA_964482225.1 uncultured Anaerolineales bacterium | reverse complement strand
GGCACGACGTTTGACTCATTATACGACTTTTCACCAACCAATGAACAGTCACGGCCGCGCGCGCCAATTGACAAGCGCGCCGCCCTGCGCTATAGTGCTTGCACAATTGCATACGTTGCCCAAAGGCTGCGAAGGAGAGGTGAGGTGGCAGGGCGTCTCCCAGGGAGAGGGGATCATGGACTGCAAGTCCCCTTGAGAAAGAGCGCCACCGAGTTCGCTCCGGAGCCGACGGCTCAAGCCCCGCGCGGTGGGGGTGTGTAGGCCGCTCCGGTTGCCCGCCGTTACACGGGCCAGCGATCGCCCCGCAGAGCGTTCTGCAGGGGCCGTCGTGGAATGAGTGGGCCCCTGCCAGGGGCCAACAAGGGTGGTACCGCGGAGGTTGTGCGGCTGTAGCTTCGTCCCTTACGAGCTATGGCCGTTTTTTTGTTGTGGATCCGATTGTTTCCCCACATCATGTCAGAGGGGGTGTGCCATGACGCAAGAATTGCAGCAGTTGCGCGAGCGTGCGCTGGCCGAGCTGGAGCAGGCCGAGACGCCCGCTGCGTTGGAGGCCTGGCGCCTGGCCTACCTGGGGCGCAGCGGCGCGGTGACTCTGGCCCTGCGGGGCATCGGCCAGTTGCCCGCCGAGGAGCGCCCCGCCGCCGGGCAGATGGCCAACCAGGTGCGCCAGCAGCTCGCCGAGGCCCACGAGGCCCGCGAGGCGGCGCTGGAGGCCGCCTCGGCCCAGGAGCGCCTGAGCGCCGAGGCCCTGGATGTGCGCCTGCCGGGGCGCCCGCCGGAACTGGGTTACCTGCACGTCATTACCCAGGTGTTGCGCGAGATCTATGACGCCTTTGGGCAACTGGGCTTTCACGTCTATCGTTCTCGCGAGGTCGAGGACGACGTGACCAACTTTCAGATGCTCAATATCCCGCCCCACCATCCGGCGCGGGATATGTGGAGTACCTTTTACACCACCGATGCGGGCGTGTTGCTGCGCACCCACACCTCGCCCGGCCAGATCCATGCCATGCGCGCCTATCATCCCGAGCCGTTTCGGGTGATCCTGCCGGGCAAGTGCTATCGCTATGAGCAGGTGACCACCCGCAGCGAGCACATGTTCTACCAGGTGGAGGGGCTGGCCATCGGCCAGCATATCACCATGGCCGATCTCAAGGGCGTGCTGGAGAGCTTTGCCAAGGCGCTCTTTGGCCCGGAGCGCCGGCTGCGCTTTCGCGCCAGCTATTTCCCGTTCACCGAGCCCAGCGCGGAGGTGGATGTGGATTGCGTCCTGTGCCACGGCGCGGGCTGCCAGCTCTGCAAGGGGAGCGGCTGGCTCGAGATCCTGGGCTCGGGCATGGTGCACCCCAACGTGCTGCGCAACGGCGGGTACGATCCCGAGGTCTATACCGGCTTTGCCTTTGGCATGGGCCCCGAGCGGATCGCCCTGCTCAAGTATGGCATCCAGGATATCCGCCTGTTCTATGGCAACGACCTGCGCTTTTTGCAGCAATTCGCCTGAGCGCTCGCGCACCGTCACGATAGATCACAAGGAGGAACGAAAAGATGCGCGTTCCATTGAGCTGGCTTGAAGAGTATCTCACCTGGGATTGTAGCTTGGACACCCTGGCCGAGCGCCTGACCCTGGCGGGCCTGGAGGTGGGCAAGATAGACCGGATCGGCGAGAACTGGGACCGGGACAAGATCACCGTGGGGCGCGTGGTGCAGGTGCAACCCCACCCCAACGCCGACCGACTGGTGCTGGTGACGGTGGATTACGGCGACGACGATGCTCTGGAGGTGGTGACCGGCGCGCCCAACCTGCGCGTCGGCGACCAGGGCCAAAAGGTGGTCTTTGCCCGCGAGGGCGCCGCCCTGATTGACCCCTATGCCGACGAGCTGCGCTATGCCACCCTCAAGCGCACCAAGATTCGGGGGGTCTACTCCTCCGGCATGGTCTGCTCCGAAAAGGAGCTGGGCCTCTCGGACGAGCACACCGGCATCCTGATCCTGCCGGAGGATGCGCCGGTGGGCATGCCCTTTGCCGACTATTGGGGCGATACGGTGCTGGATCTGGATCTGACGCCCAACCTGGCGCGCTGCTTTTCCATCCTGGGCGTGGCGCGGGATGCGGCGGCCCTGGTGCGGGGCGTTTTTCACCCCATCGAGCCCGCGTTGCAGGCCGAGGGGGCGCCCATCGCCGGGCAGATCGAGATCGCCATCGAGGACCCCGATCTCTGCCCACGCTATAGCGCCGCCCTGATCCGCGATGTCCAGATCGGCCCCTCGCCCCTCTGGATGCAGCGCCGCCTGATGCTGGCGGGCCAGCGCCCCATCAACAATGTGGTGGATATCACCAACTATGTCATGCTAGAACTGGGCCAGCCGCTGCACGCCTTTGACTATGACCTGCTGCGCCCCCGCGCCGAGGGAAGCCCGCCGGCCATCATCGTGCGGCGCGCCCACCCCGACGAGACCATGACCACCCTGGATGGCCAGCAGCGCGCGCTGGATGCCGAGATGCTGCTGATCACCGATGGGGGCGGGCCGGTCGCTGTGGCGGGCGTCATGGGCGGCCTGGAGAGCGAGGTGACGGAGGGCACGCGCCATATCCTGCTGGAAGCGGCCCATTTCGACTATATCAGCGTGCGGCGCACGTCGGCGGCGCTACGGCTGCCCAGCGAGGCGGCCCAGCGCTTTGGGCGCGGCGTGGATCCCGAGGGCACCCTGCGGGCGCTGGAGCGCGCCGCCGAGCTGATGCGCGCGCTGGCGGGCGGCGTGGTGGCCCAGGGCTTGGCCGACGCCTACCCTGCGCCCGCCGAGACGCGCCAGCTCGATCTGACGCCCCTGGCGGTGCAGCGCGCCCTGGGCATTTCCGTCACGGCGGCGGAGCTGGCCGAGATGCTGGGCGCCCTGGGGTTCGCTTGCCAGGTCTATGACGGGGATGAGCCGCTGGTGCGCGTGGGCGTGCCCAGCTTTCGCATGGACGTGACCATCGTGGCCGACCTGATCGAGGAGGTGGCGCGGGTCTATGGCTATGACCGCCTGCCCTCGACCCTGATCGCCGAGGAGATGCCCGCCCAGCAGCGCGACCGCGACCTGGACCTGGAGGAGCGGGTGCGCGATCTGCTGGTGGGCTGCGGCCTGAGCGAGATCATCACCTACTCGATGACCAACCTGGAGAGCGTGGCGGCCCTGACCCCCGCCCGCGCCCGGCCCGACGAGGCGAGCTATTTCCGCGTGGCGAACCCGCTGACGCGGGAGCACGAGTTCTTGCGCCAGACGCTGATGAACGCCAGCCTGGAGACCGTGGCGGCCAACCTGCGCTTTGCCGACCGGGTGGCCCTGTTCGAGATCGCCCGGGTCTATCTGCGGCGCGAGGGCGAGCCCCTGCCGGAGGAGTCCAGGCGCTTGAGCATCGCCCTGGCGGGCCAGCGGGCGCCCTCTTCCTGGCTGGAAAGCGATCCGCCCGACTATGGTTTCTACGAGCTCAAGGGCGTGGTCGAAACGCTGGCGGCGCGCCTGGGCATCGCCAATGTGCGCTATGAGCCGGTGGCGCACCCGACCTACCACCCGGGGCGCGTCGCGGCGCTGCTCCTGGATGGGCAACAGATCGGCCTGCTGGGCGAGGTGCACCCGCTGGTGCGCGCCCAGTTCGACCTGCCGGAGCGGCCCGTCTGCCTGGCCGAGATCGAGCTGGAGCCGCTGCTGCGGGCGGCCAGCGCCGAGCGCCGCTCCACGCCCATCTCGCGTATGCCGGCGCTGCACCTGGATCTGGCCCTGGTGCTGGATGCTGGCGTGCCTTCCGATGCCATCGCCGATGCCATCCGCGAGGCGGGCGGCTCCTGGTTGGTAAGGCTAGAGCTGTTCGACGTTTATCGCGGGGCACAGGTGGGCGCGGGCAAAAAGAGCCTGGCCTACCGGCTCACCTTCCAGGCGCCCGACCGCACCCTGACCAGCGAGCAGGCCAACCGCCAGCGTGACCGCATCGTCCAGGCGCTGCGCGAGCGCTACGGCGCCGAGCTGCGGGGCTAGGGAGCGTCCTCACCCACGGAGACTGGTCTTGTCGATAGCAGGTCACCGCCCCCTCTCCCACAGCTTTGTGGGAGAGGAGGCAGAACGGCTCGCGGAGCGAGCGTTCGGGGGTGAGGGCTAGAAAACGATCAGAGCCGCCTCTGCAGCACGCAGTGGCAAGGTCGTCGAATGCCAGTTCAGGTCAGCGGGTCCACCCGCACGCGGATGGCGGCCTCGCCCTGCACGGGGCAACGGTTCTCGCACAGGCCGCAGCCGATGCAGCGCTCGTGGAGCACCACAGGGGCCTGTAGGGTGCGCGCGCCCTGGGCCGCGTCGTGCACGGCCACCGTCTCCAGCACGATAGCCTTTTCCGGCAAGGGGCACATCTCTTCGCACACGATGCACGGGGCGCGCCCCGTCCAGGCCAGGCACAGGTCGTGGGCGACATACGCCTTGCCGATGGCGGCGCGCTGCTTTTCGGCCAGGGCCAGGGGCGGGATGGCGCCCGTGGGGCAGGCGGCGCCGCAGGCGTTGCACGAGTACTCGCAGTGGCCCAGGCGCGGCGCCAGGATGGGCGTCCAGAGGCCCATGATGCCCGCCTCGTGGAGGCTGGGTTGCAGCCCGTGGGTGGGGCAGGCCCGCAGGCAGATCCCGCAACGCAGGCAGGCCCGGAGCAGCGCCTCCTCTTGCGCGCCGGGGGGCCGCAGCCGGTATGGGTGGGGCTGGGCTCGCTCCGGCAAGACTTGGGCCAGGGCTGCCCCCGCCACGCCCAATCCCAGCATCCCCAGGGCCTGCCGCCGGATGGGGTCGTACTCCCAATCCGCGTCATAGCGCCAGTTGGGGCCAAAGGTGATGGCCCCGCGCGGGCACGCGACGGCGCAATCCAGGCACAGGATGCACTCACCGCTATCGCTGGCGTAATCGCGCGCCGGGTCAATGGTGCCCATGCGGCAATCTCGCGCGCAGGCGCCGCAAGATACGCAGCCATCGCCCACCTTGCGTTTGAGCCAGGAGCCCTTGGCCGCCAGGCTCAGCAGGCCGCCCAGGGGGCACAGGATGCGGCACCAGGCCCGGGGCGCCAGCCGGTTCAGGGCAAGGATCCCCAGGAATAGCCCGGCGATAGGGAGCAGCCCCTGGTAGTGGGCCTGCTTGTAGCTGAGCACCAGGGGCCGCAGCGCCCCATCCAGAGCGTCGGCCAGGCCCTCCAGCGGCCCAACGCGATACAGACCGATCTGGGCCTGGGTGACCAGCCAGTTGGCCCCCGGCGCCAGCCAGGTGGTCACGGTGCGCACGAAAATCGTCAGGGGGTCCAGCGCCAGCAGCGTCAACGAGCCGAACAGCGCCCCGACCAGGGTCAGCAGCAGCAGGCCGTACTTGAGGCCGTGCCAGCGGCGCGGGATCGTTCGCGCCCGGCCATCGCGGGGCGCGCTCCAATCAACCAGCGTGCCCAGGGGGCAGAGCCAGCCACACCAAAAACGCCCCAGGGCCAGGGTGAGCGCCAACAGGATCAGGGCGGGGATGAATGCCGGCAGCCAGCGGCGCAGCGAGAGCATGGCCGCCGCCCCCGCCAGGGGATCCAGGCGCAGCAGCCCCTCGGCGCCCAGGGGCCCGGGCACATCCCGCGCCGTCCACAGCACCAGCAGGGTGAACGCCAGCAGCGAGAGGGCCTGCACGGCGCGCCGCGCCCAACGCCACTGACGTACTGCCACGCGAGGGCGCATCGCCACGCGCTAGACCTCCAGCTCCGCGATGTCCAACTCGGCCAGGAGCATGGCGCCCAGGCCCATCCGGTGGGCGGCGGCGATATACTCGATCTCGTCCGGCTGCATGCCAAAGAGCCGCGTGGTATAGGCGTCCACGGCCACGATGTCGTGGCTGGCGATGACGGTGTTGGTCAGCAGCACGTCGTTCAGGTTGCCGCCCGTGGGGCCATTGGCCGTCAGGATGCGCACGGCGTCCATCACCGTGAGCTGGGGCGCCACCCGCGAGACGAGATCGGCGATGCGCTGGCCCAGGTTGCGGTGCATGGCGCTGCGGTCCTCGATGCACCCCATGAGGTTCTTGCAGCCCAGGGTCAGCCGCGCCATGCTGTGGTGCTTGGCGATGGGCACATTGATCACCAGATCGGCGTCCAGGATCGGCTTGTAGAACAGCCAGCTCTTGAGATCCACGCCCTGGGGGATCTCGCTCTCCACAAAGCGGTGGCGGGCCATGATCTCCATCTCGCCGCCGGCGGCCTCCACCGCCTCGCGAATGCCCGAGCGGGCATAGGCCTGCTCGCCGCTGCCCGCAAAGGGATTGTCCATCACCCGCACGCGTTGCGCGCCTGCCTCCAGGCAGAGCCGCACCAGGGTGGCCACCACGGTGGGGTTGGTGGTAGAGGCGTACTCGTAGCCGTGGTTGGCGTTGCAGATATTGGGTTTGACGATCACGTCATAGCCGGGCGAGACAAAGCGTTCCATGCCGCCCAGGGCCAGGATGGCGCGGCGCGTGATGGCCTCCGGGTCCTCGCCATGCACTGCCGCCAGGTAGGCCGGGGCCTCGGAGGCGGGCGTGGCCGTGGCGCCGGGCGTCGCAACGACGGGGGAGGGGGTGGCGCCGGGCGCCGGCATCTGCGCGGTCGGCAGAGCCCCGGTGGGCGACGGTGCAACCACCGTGGGCGCAACCGTTGGGGGCGCGGTTGTAGCGGCAGCAGGCGGCGATGCGGCAGCCTGTCCTGTCGCGGGCGTTCGTTGGCAGGCGCCAGCGGCCAGGCCCAGCCCCGCGGCGGCAGCCATGTGCAACAAGCGTCGGCGGGATAACGTCTTCATCACGGCGCTCCTTGGAGCAAAGCGGACTAAACTGCACCGATTTTACCGCCATCTGCGCGCGCGGCGCAAATTGACACCTCCTGTCGCCTGTGCTATGATCGCGCCATCGTGTAAGGAGAGTGAGCGGTGGTCACGATCTTCGCCCGTAGCATTTGGCAGAGCGTCTCGGTACGCCCCGAGGCTCTGTTTCTCCTGCACCATCATCATAAAAGATAGGTGGGCTGTCTTGCTGCAAGGCCGCAGCAACCGACATCTCACCGAGCCGGAGACTAGTTCATGGGAACTGGTCTCTTTTTTGTCAGCCCGCCCCTGACCCCGGGGGCAACCCGAAAAGCGAGTGTATGCCATGAGCGATGCCCTGAGGCGCCAGCGCCCCCACGGCCTGAACGATCTCTTTTTTGAGCAGGCCGCCATCGAGACGGCCCTGGAGAACCGTTTGTTGGAGACGTTCTACCTTTGGGGCTATGGTCGCATCATCCTGCCGACCTTTGGCTACTATGAGAGCCTGTCGGCGGGGGCCAGCCCCCAGCTCCAGCGTCAGATGTACCGCTTTTTCGACCGCGAGGGCAACGTGCTGGCGCTGCGCACCGACATGACGGTGCCCACGGCGCGGCTGGTGGCCACGCGCCTCTATGATCAGCCCTTGCCGCTGCGCTTTTGCTATGCGGGCAGCGTCTTTCGACACGAGCAGCCCCAGGCAGGGCAACGCCACGAGTTCACCCAGGCGGGCGTGGAGATGATCGGCGCCGCCACTCCCCAGGCTGATGCCGAAGTGGTGGCCCTGGCGGTGGCCGCCCTGCAAACCCTGGGCATCGGCGAGTTCCAGATCAACCTGGGCCAGGTGGCCTATCTGCGGGCCATCCTGGAAGAGATCGGCCTGGAGAACGGCGGCCAGTACGAGCTGGAGCAGGCCATCGGGCGCAAGAACGATGTCGAGGTGGCGGCCACTTGTGAGGCGCTGGGGGTCGGCGGCGAGGCGGCCCGCCTGATCCAGGCCCTGCCCCATCTCTACGGCGGCCCCGAGGTGCTGGCCCGCGCCCACGAGCTCACCGCTGACCCCGCAGCCCGCGCCGCCGTCGCCTATCTGGAGGAGGTCTATGCCCTGCTGGCCGCCCAGGGGGTTGCCGAGCACCTGATCCTGGACCTGGGCGAGGTGCGCAGCATGGCCTACTATACCGGCATCGCCTTTCGCGGCTATGTCCACGGCCTGGGCCTGCACGTGTGCAGCGGCGGCCGCTATGACGACCTGATCGGCCGCTTTGGCCCCAGCCTGCCCGCCGTGGGCTTTGCCCTGGGCATCGAGCGCGCCATGTTGGCGACGGACGCCAGGGCCGATATCTCCCCCGACCTGCTGCTCTCCTGCGAGAGCGCCACGGACGGCTATGCCCTGGCCGCCCGTGGACGCGCCCTGGGCCTGCGGGTCGAGCTGGATGTGCTGGGGCGGCAGGGCGCCGCGCTGGCGCAATACGGCCGGGCGCGCGGCGCGCGGCGTATCGCGACTTGCGGCCAGGATGGGCGTTGCGCGCTGCGCACAGGGGATGCCGAGCGCGCGCTGACCCTGGCCGAGCTGGAGGAGGAGATGACGCGATGGAGCCGCTGACGGTTGCCCTGCCCAAAGGGCGTATGCAGGATGACGTGCTGGCCCTGTTCGCCGAGGCGGGCTACCCGGGCGAGAGCGACAACGGCCGCAAGCTGATCTTTGAGGATGCCGGGGGCAGACTGCGCTTTGTGCTTGCCAAGCCCTCGGACGTGCCCACCTATGTGGAGTATGGCGCCGCCGACCTGGGCGTCGTCGGCCAGGATGTGGTGCGCGAGGGCGGCCAGGACCTGTACGAGCCGCTGCACCTGGGGCTGGGCCGCTGCCGGTTGGCCCTGGCGGGGCCCGCTGCGTGGCGCGGGCGCGATCTGCGCCTGGTCCCCTATCTGCGAGTCGCCACCACCTTTCCGCGCCTGACCCTGGACTATTTCCAGGAGCGCGGCCTCTCGGCGGAGGTGATCTATCTCTCCGGCTCGGTCGAGCTGGCCCCCGCCGTGGGCCTGGCCGACCTGCTGGTGGACCTGGTGCAGAGTGGGCGCACCCTGCGAGAGAACGGCCTGGTGGAGCTGGAGACGATCATGGCCTCCGAGGCGATCCTGGTGGTCAACCGGGCCGCCCAAAAGCTGCGCTTTCGCCAGATCCAGGAGGTCATCGAGCGGCTGGCGGCGGCGCTGGAACAACGAAAGGCGGCGGCATGAACCCCGAGCCGATCCGGATCATCTATGGCGCTGATGTCGCGCGGCGCACCATCCTGCAACGCCAGGCCTTGGACGAGTACGCGGCCTCGCCCGCCCTGGCCGCCTCCATCGAGCGCCTCTTTGGCGAGCCCCTGTCGCCCGACCAGGTGGTGGCCCGCATCCTGGAGGATGTGCGCACCCAGGGCGACCGGGCTATCATCCACTATGCCGAGCTGCTGAACGAGGCCCCGCCCGAGGGCGCGCTGCGCGTGCCGCCCGAGCGCATCGAGCTGGCCTGGGAGCGCACCCCCGAGACGTTGCGCCGCGCCCTGACCCTCTCGGCGGAGCGCATCCGCGCATTCTATGCCCACCAGCCGCGCCAATCCTGGCTGGAGTGGGACGAGGCCGGGGGCGCCCTGGGGCAGATCATTCGGCCCCTGGAGCGCGTGGGCATCTATGCGCCCAACGGCAGCGCGCCCTATCCCTCGTCGCTGCTCATGGCCGCCGTGCCCGCCCAGGTGGCGGGGGTGGCCCAGGTGGTGGTGGCCACGCCGCCCCGCAACGGCGTTTTGAACGACACCATCCTGGCGGCGGCCCGGGTGGCGGGCGTGGCTGAGGTGTACGCCATCGGCGGGGCCCAGGCCATCGCCGCCCTGGCCTATGGCGCCCCATCTGTCCCCCGGGTGGACAAGATCATGGGCCCGGGCAACATTTTCGTCGTGCTGGCCAAGCGGCGGGTCTATGGCCGCGTGGGCATCGATGCGCTGCCCGGCCCCACCGAGACCCTGCTCATCGCCGATGGCACGGCCAACCCGGCCTATGTGGCGGCGGACCTGCTGGCCCAGGCGGAGCACGACCCCCTGGCCACGGCGATCCTGCTGACCCCCTCGCTAGAGCTGGCCCAGGTGGTGCAGGCCCAGGTGCAACGCCAACTGAGCAAGCTCTCGCGCCAAGAGATCATTGTTACGTCGCTGGCGGGGCGCGGCGGCATCGTCGTGGTGAACGACCTGGACGAGGCCCTGGAGCTGGCCAACGAATATGCCCCCGAGCACCTTTGCCTGCTCACCGCCGATCCGTGGAGCCTGGTGGGGCGGGTGCGCCACGCCGGGGGCGTCTTTGTGGGCGAGCTATCGTCCGAGGCCCTGGGCGATTACGTCGTGGGCCCCAGCCACATCATGCCCACAGGGCAGACGGCGCGCTTTTCCTCGCCCGTGAACGTATGGGATTTCGTCAAGGTCACCAGCGTCTTTGGCCTCAGCGCGCCGGTGGCGCGGGCGATCAGCCGCGAGGCCATCTCCCTGGCGGAGGAGGAGGGCCTGACGGCCCATGCCGAGGCGGTGCGCATCCGCCTGGACGAACTAGAGGAGGGGAGGCCATGAGCCAGGCATCGAGCGGGTTCGATCCCGGCGCCCTGATCGGCGCGCGGGTGCGCGGCATGCAAGAGTACGCCCCCGAGCCGCTGGCCGAGACGGCCCGGCGGCTGGGCGCGCCGGTGGAGAGCCTGATCAAGCTGGACGCCAACGAGAACCCCTATGGCCCCACCGACCGGGCCGCCGAGGTGTTGCGCCGGTACAGCGAGCACCACCGCTACCCCGATCCCATCAGCCGGCAGTTGCGCCAGGCCATCGGCGCCTATATCGGCGTTGACCCCGAACTGGTGCTGGTGGGCAACGGCTCCGATGAGCTGATTGATCTGCTGCTGCGGCTCTTTCGGCCCGCGCCGGACGCCAGTGGCGGCATCGGCCAGGTGCTCGATTGCCCGCCCACCTTTGGCATGTATGCCTTTTATGGCGTCGCCAACGACATGCAGGTCATCGAGCTGCCCCGCCTGCCCGATTATGCCGTGGACGTGGCCGCCATCGAGGCCCTGTGCGCGCAGGACCCCCGGCCCAAGCTGCTGTTCGTGGCCTCGCCCAACAACCCGGACGGCCAGCTCTTGCCCGAGGCGACGCTGCGGCGCCTGCTGGCCCTGCCGTTGTTGGTGGTGCTGGATGAGGCTTATGTCGAGTTCGCCGGGGGCTCGCGGGCGGGTTGGGTGGCCGAGCGCGACAACCTAGTGGTGTTGCGGACATTCAGCAAGTGGGCCGGGCTGGCCGGGCTGCGGGTGGGCTATGGGGTATTCCCCAGGGGGCTGGCCCCCGCGCTGCTGCGGCTCAAGTCGCCCTACAACGTCAACGGCGCGGCCCAGGCGGCGGCCCTGGCCACGCTGGAGGATGTGGAACAGGCCCTGGAGCGGGTGCGGCTGCTGGTGGCCGAGCGCGAGCGGCTCTTCCGGCGCTTACAGGGCCTGGCCGTGGTGCAGCCCCACCCCAGCGCCGCCAACTATATTCTGTGCCGGGTGCAAGGTTATAGCCTGGACGAGCTGCGCCAGCGCATGGAGGCCCGGGGCATCCTCCTGCGCTATTACGGCCGGGACGGCCTGGAGCAGTGCATCCGCATCTCGGTGGGCACGCCAGATCAGAACGATGCCGTCATCGCCGCGCTAGAGGCGCTGGCGGTAGGGGCAGAGACATAACCATGGGATTGCAGGGACGACGTGCAGGGACTCTTTCCCTACATCGCCCTGCAACAAGCCAAAAAGTGCGCCAAACACGTACGGGCGTATCTTGGATCATGGGAGCGCGGGCGTCTCGCCCGCGACGCTCCATGCCCAAGCGCAAGGATAGTTCGCCTTTGTTTTCAAAGGAGCCGAATATGCAACGCACAGCTCAGTTGCACCGCAAAACCAACGAGACCGACATCTCGCTCACGCTGAACCTGGACGGCCAGGGCCGCTGGGAGTGTGAGACCGGCCTGCCCTTTTTCGATCACATGCTCAGCCATCTGGCCGCCCACGGCCTGTTCGATCTGAGCGTGCGCGCCGTGGGCGATCTCCAGGTGGACGGGCACCACACCGTCGAGGACGTGGGCATCGTCCTCGGCCAAGCCCTGGCCCAGGCCATCGGCGACAAGCGCGGCATCGCGCGCTACGGCAACCAGCTCATGCCCATGGACGAGGCCCTGGCCCTGGTGGCCCTGGATTTCTCCGGGCGGGGGCTGCTGGTCTATGACGTGGCGCTGCCCGCCGCCCAGGTGGGCGCGTTCGATACCGAGCTGGCGCCCGAGTTTTTGCGGGCCTTGGCCCACAACGCCGGGCTGACCCTGCACGTCAGGCTGCTCCACGGCCAGAATACCCATCACATCATCGAGGCCATTTTCAAGGGCCTGGGGCGCGCCTTGGGACAGGCCGTAGCCCTGGACCCGCGCCGCAGCGGCGTGCCCTCCACCAAGGGGGCCCTCTAGGATGCTCGCCATCATTGATTATGGCATGGGCAACTTGCGCAGCGTGTACATGGCCTTTCGGCGGCTGGGCGTCGAGGCCCAGGTGACGGCGGATGCGGGTGCCATCGCCCGCGCCCAGGCCGTGGTGTTGCCCGGCGTGGGCGCCTTTGGCGACGCCATGCAGAACCTGCGCTCTCTGGGCCTGATCGCCCCCATCCAGGAGGTGATCGCCGAGGACCGGCATTTCATCGGCATCTGCCTGGGCCTGCAACTCTTGTTCGAGACCAGCGACGAGATGGGCGAGCATCGCGGGCTGGGCGCGCTGGCGGGCCGGGTGCGCCGTTTCCCCCAGGGTTTGCCCGTGCCCCACATGGGTTGGAACCAGATCCACCAGGCGCGCCCGGCGCCCCTCTGGCGCGGCCTGCCCGATCACGCCTATGCCTATTTCGTGCATTCGTACTATGTGGCGCCCGAGGATGCCGCCATCGTGGCCGCTGCCACCGACTATGGGATCGAGTATGCCTCGGTGGTGGCCCGTGGCAACCTGTTCGGCATCCAGTTCCACCCGGAAAAGAGCCAGGATGTGGGCGAGCGCATCCTGCGCAACTGGCTGATCCATTGCGGCCTGCTGCCACCCGATGTTGCCTGGGGGGGAGCGTGATCATCTATCCGGCTATTGACCTGCGCCACGGGCGCTGCGTGCGGCTGCGCCAGGGCGACGCGGCGGCGGAGATCGTCTTTGCCGACGACCCGGTGGTCGCGGCGCAGCGCTGGGCCGCCGAGGGCGCTCGCTGGCTGCACCTGGTGAACCTGGATGGCGCCCTGGGCGAGGGGGGCGCGGCCAACCTGGCGGCCCTGGAGCGCATCCTGGCGGCGGTGGACATTCCCGTGCAGTTTGGCGGCGGCCTGCGCTCCGCCGAGGACGTGGGGCGCCTGTTGGAACTGGGCGTGGCCCGCGCCATCCTGGGCACCGTGGCCGTGCGCCGGCCCGATGTCGTGGCCGAGACCCTGGCGCGCTTTGGCCCGGAGGCCGTGGCCGTGGGCATTGACGCGCGCGAGGGTCAGGTGGCGATCCACGGCTGGCAAGAGACCTCCCAGGTCTCGGCCGTCGAGCTGGGGCAACGCATGGCCGCCCTGGGGGTTCTACGGGCCATCTATACTGACGTGGGGCGCGACGGGATGCTCAGCGGGGTCAACCTGGAGGCCACCTGCGCCCAGGCCCGCCAGACCGGCCTGCGGGTGATCGCCTCAGGCGGCGTGGCGGGCCTGGAGGACGTGCGCGCCCTCAAGGCCCGCGAATCCGATGGGATCGAGGGCGTCATCATCGGCATGGCCCTCTATCGGGGGCATCTGGATCTCGCCCAGGCGCTGGCGGTTGCTGAGGAGTAGCGTCTCGCGCTCGGTGGGCACTACCAAGCATGAGAATGCCACGAGTTTGGGCGGACGGTACTGCGTACCTTGCGCGCAGTGCAACTGCGCGCTCCAAATTCCGAAGCGCGAGGATAGTTCGAGTCCAATTCCAAAGGAGCACAATATGTTGGCCAAACGAATCATCCCCTGCCTGGATGTGATGAACGGGCGCGTGGTCAAGGGCGTCAACTTTGTCGAGCTGCGCGATGCGGGCGACCCTGTGGAGCACGCCAAGGTCTATTCCCAGGAGCGCGCCGACGAGCTGGTGTTCCTGGATATCACCGCCTCTCACGAGAGCCGCGATATCGTGATTGACATGGTGCGCCGGGTGGCCGATGCGGTCACCATTCCCTTTACCGTGGGCGGCGGCATCCGCACCGTGGAGGACATGCGCGCCGTGCTGCTGGCGGGCGCCGACAAGATCTCGATCAACAGCGCCGCCGTGCGTACCCCGGAGCTGATTAGCGAGGGCGCCCAGCGCTTTGGCTCCCAGTGCATCGTGGTGGCCATTGACACCAAGACCGAGGCCAACGGCCAGGGCCAGGTCTACATCAGCGGCGGGCGCATCCCCACGGGGCTGGACGTGGTGGCCTGGGCCCGCGAGGTGGAGCAGCGTGGCGCCGGCGAGATCCTGCTGACCAGCATGGACCGCGATGGCACCAAGGATGGCTATGATATCGCCACCACCCGGGCCGTGGCCGATGCGGTCTCGATCCCGGTGATCGCCTCGGGCGGCGCGGGCCGCATCGAGCACTTTTTACAGGCGCTGACCGAGGGCGGCGCCAGCGCGGCCCTGGCGGCCTCGCTGTTCCACTTTCGCGAGCTGACCGTGGCCGAGATCAAGGCCTACCTGGCCGAGCG
The DNA here is from genome assembly GCA_964482225.1 of uncultured Anaerolineales bacterium. GTDB lineage: Bacteria > Chloroflexota > Anaerolineae > UBA1429 > UBA1429 > UBA1429. The sequence goes on along the minus strand of CAYZWT010000024.1, from coordinate 47,542 downwards.
CGGCCTGCCGGTGCGCCCCTGATGGCAGCGCCTTACGAGCCGCCGGTGGAGACGTTGGACCCGGACGCCCTGGCCTGGGATGCGCGCGGGCTGCTGCCCGCCATCGTGCAGGATGCCGCCACGGGCCAGGTGCTCATGCTGGCCTATATGAACCGCGCCTCGCTGCAACGCAGCCTGGAGACGGGCGAGACCTGGTTCTGGAGCCGCAGCCGCCAGGAGCTGTGGCACAAGGGCGCCACCTCGGGCCACACCCAGCGCATCGTCGCCCTGCGCGCCGATTGCGACGCCGACACGTTGCTGCTGCTGGTGGCGCCCGCCGGCCCCGCCTGCCACACAGGGCGGGTGAGCTGCTTTTTCCGGGCGTTGACGGGGTGGGAGTAAGGCCCTCACCCCCTCGGTCGTAACGCGCAACGAACGCGCGTGCGCCCCCTCTCCCATGCCGGCATGGGAGAGGGGGAAGCGAACACTCGCCCTGAGGGCGAGTGTTCGCTGGGGGTGAGGGCGGTTGCAGCAACAAGTTCTTCTGCCAGCCGCCATCCCAAGACTGGGGCAGTCTGAATCGGCAGAACCACAACGTGCGCGTATAATGAGGTGCCAAGTGAGCAATACGATTGCCGAGTTGGAAGCGACCATCGCCAATCGGCGGGAGCATCCCCGTGAGGGCTCGTACACCTGCCGGCTCTTTGCCGAGGGCGAGACCGAGATCCTCAAAAAGCTGGGCGAAGAGGCCATCGAGGTGGTGGTTGCCGCCGCGCTGCAGGAGCGCGAGCGGGTGGTGTACGAGAGCGCCGACCTCATCTATCACTTGCTGGTGGCGCTGGCGGCCAAGGGCATCGCCTGGCAAGAGATCGAGGCCGAGTTGAAGCGACGGTTCAAGTAATGGAGTGAACGCGAATGCGCGAGCGCAGGCCCCTGGCCCTGGATCGGATCCAGGCCTTTCTGTTCGACCTGGATGGCACCCTGATCGAGAGCGATGACCACTTTGTCGCCAAGCTGGCCGTGCGGCTAGAGCCCCTGGCGCGCCTCTCCAAGCGCTGGGAGGCGGAGACCATGGCCCGCGCCCTGGTGATGGCCGTCGAGACGCCCACCAACTATGCCATGTCCGCCATGGAGCACCTGGGGCTCAGTAGTAGCTTTTTCGGGCTGGCCGATCGGCTGCGCCGCGCCCGTGGTCTGGCCACCCGCGAGCTGGCCGAGACGGTGCGCGGCAGCCAGGCCCTGTTAGAGGCGCTGGCGCCTCGCTTTCGGCTGGCCGTGGTGACCACGCGGGCGCGCCCGGAGGCCTATGCCTTTTTGGCGGGCAGCGGGCTGGAGCGTTTCTTTCCCGTGGTGATCACGCGGCAGGACGTGTTGCGCATGAAGCCCCACCCGGAGCCGGTGCGCGCTGCTGCCGGGATGCTGGGCGTGGCGCCAGAGGCGTGCGTCATGGTGGGGGATACCGCGGCGGATGTGCGCGCAGCCAGGCGCGCGGGGGCATTTGCGGTGGGCGTGCTGAGCGGCTTTGGGCGCCGTCAGGAGCTAGAGCGTGCCGGAGCGGATCTCATCCTGGACTATGCCGAGGAGCTGCTCGGCCTGCCCGAATGGGACGGGCAGAGAGGCTAGGCGCGCTGGCGCACCGCCAGCCTATTCCGCGTCCACCCCCAACGCCTCGGACTCGCGCTCGCCGATGCGAAACAGCTTGTCGGCGCCCTCTAGCCGGTCGAGATAGAGCACGCCGTCCAGATGATCCAGCTCGTGTTGGAAGGCCTGGGCCAGCAGGCCGTCGGCGCGGTAGCGCACATCGTGGCCCTCGGCATCCTGGGCCTTGAGCACCACATAGGTGGCCCGCTTGACCAGCCCCCGATAGCCAGGCACCGATAGGCAGCCCTCTTCCATCTCTTCTTCGCCCCGCGTCTTGACGATCTCGGGGTTCACCAGCACATAGGTCTCGCCGGGCGCGATCTCGTTGTCGTCATCATCACACTCGGGGGGCATCTCGATCACGACGACGCGCTGCAACACGCCGATCTGGGGCGCGGCCAAGCCCAGGCCATAGGCGGCGCGCATGGTATCCAGCATATCTTCCACCAGGCGGTGCAGCGCATCGCCAAAGCGGGTCACTTTTTTCGATTTCTCGCGCAGCAGCGGCTGCTCAGAGGTGAGGATCGGTCGAATCGCCATGAAAACCCCCAGGGGATAGCCCATTCTTGAGTAACAAACATGATTTTAGGATTGGGCCAGGCGACTGTCAAATAGGGCGCCCTGGGGGTGGGCCGCGACAGGCCGCTTGGCCCGCCAGCGCGCACTCATTGAACAGGGCTTGCCTGGCGAGCCAGGCAGCGCTAGAATCTGTGTGTATCGTTCCCAGGATGCCAGCGAAAGGAGCCTCTTATGGACGCGCTACAAGCCATTGCAGCCCGCTATAGCTATCGCGGCGCCTTTACCGATGCGCCGGCGCCTCGCGAGGATCTGGAGCGTATCGTGCAGGCGGGGTTGCAGGCCCCCTCGGCCAGCAACACCCAAACCACCTCGTATGTGATCGTAAACGATCCGGCCAAGCTGGCCCGCCTGGCCGAGATCATCCCCAACAGCGAGCCGATCCGCACCGCCCCTGCGGTTATCATCGTCTGCGTGGATCGGCATGATCCCCAATCAGAGCGCCCCGATTTTGGGCCGGTCAACTATGGCGCCTCTGTGGAGAATGTGCTGCTGGCCGCCGCCAGCCTGGGCTATGCCACGCTGTGGATGGAGGGCTGGAAGCGCAGTGAGGGCGCTGTTGATGCAGTGGCCGCCCTGGTCAAGCTGCCCCCAGAGATCCAGGTGCAGGTGCTGATCCCCATTGGCGTCGCAGCGCAGCCGGGCCAGCCCCGCGAAAAGCGCCCCTTTGCCGAGCGCGCCTGGTGGAATGAGGTAGACGCATAGCCTGCTTGCGCGAGCCTCAGCGGCTGCCGCGCGTCAGGGTCTCGCGCAAGGGACGTCGCCACGATGCGCTGTGAGAGGGGAACTCCAAGAGCCTGGCTCGGGGAGCTCCCTTTTCGTCATAGTCAATGCGCGCATAGGTCAGGTGATAGTGAACATCGTCCATGTCTTCGTGGCGGATCAGGCGGCGCCAGGCCTCGGCAGGCGCCGAGCCCAGATCCAGCATCCAGGTCCACGAGCCGGTGTTCACATAGCAGATACGGCGATCCAGCCGGTCAAAGGCGGGCACGTGGGTATGGCCAAAGACCACCACCTGGGCGCCCTCCTCATGCGCTCTGCGGCGGGCCACCTGGCGCAGCCGCGCATGGAGATAGTGCTCCTCTAGCAGGCCGTGGGCCAGAAGCGGGTCATCCGCGATCTCTTGATCGGCCATTACCTGCTCAAATGGCGGCAGGCCGATCAGATCGGGCTCGCCGCCGGCCGGGGCCTCGCCTGCGCCGGGCGCGCCCTCCATCTCGGCCTGGATAGCCTTGATCTCGCGGGCCAGCGCCTTGGACGAGCGGGTCATGGGGAGGTGCAGCCAGAGCAGCTTGGGCAGGTGCGGCAGCATGAACCAGAGCAGCCGCAGGCCGGCGCGCCAGTGAAAGCGCAAGAGGAAAAAGAACAAAGCCGAAAGCGGCTTGACGCTGGTGATCCAGTAGTGGTCGCGCTCCATACGGTTCACCACCCGGATCGAGATGGGGCCGCCGGGCACCATGCGCAGTCGCGTGCGATCCAGGGGATGGTAGGGCGCCTCCATGTCGGGGTGCCGGTTGAGAGGATCGGCATACTGATTGCCATGCTCGACATAGATGCCATCGCGAGAGACGCGGCGCGGCTCAAAGCGCAACAGTGGCTCTTTTGGACCGTGGGCGCCCAGGGCGTCGCGCAGGGCGCGCTGCGCGGCGGGCCAGTGTAGCTGGATATCGTGGTTGCCCTTGATGATGGTAATGAAGCGGCGCGGCGGCGTCGCCTGCATAAAGCCGGCCAGGGCCGCCACCACCACAGGGTGCCCCCGCAGGATCAGGGCCATGCGACGGCGGGCATCTTGTTCGCGGGTGCTCAGGTAAAAGCGGCTCGGATAGCGCGCGCGGGGGTCAAAGGCGTCCGGATCGGCCAGGGCGGGGGCCTGCCAGAACTCGAAAATGTCGCCATTGAGGATCAGCTCCACTTGGTGGCCCTTGGCCTCGCTCTCGGCGGCCAACTCGTCCAGCAGGGCGGCTAGCTCGTCGTCTTGCTCAAAGTCCTCCAGTAGATTGCCCTCGCGGATGCGTCCGGCGCCCAGGTGCAAATCGCTGAGCACGATCTTGATCATGATCCCTCCTCGCCGAGCCGGGCATATCCCAGGGATTCTAGGGCGGCGCGGAGGCTGGGTCAAATGCTACGCCACTGGCACCAACGTTTCAGGAAAAGCGCCATGACGATCTGGCTGCCAATGTCCACTGCTTTTCGGCTGTGGGTATGCCTCTACGGAGCCTGCACCGAAAAGCAAAAGACGAATTACACTGCTGAGAACATAGACCTCATGCGCACAGCGCATCACCATGCACGAAAATGGCGCGAGTTCGGCCTATGCAATCTCGCGCAGAGAACGCAGAGAGCGCAGAGAGGGAGATCGTGTCGGTCTTTTCTGCGTTCCAGACGCTCGCGGAGCGTAGGGCTCTCTGCGCGAGGACAGTCCGAGTGTATCTGAGAGGGGCCCCCATGCCTGACCAAGCAACTGTGCCGCCAGGCGGGGGTATTCCTGAACCTGGAGCACGTGGCCTCGGCCACGCCCGCCGTCGAGGCGCTGTTCGCGGCTCACTTTGGATTGCCTGTACGCCTAACCACAGGGACAACGGCTCGGGGCGTTCGCGCCAAGAGGTGGCCCGCGCCTATTATGCGCGGCAGGACAAAGAAGAAAACATCCTGGCGCCGGCGAACGACCAGTGCCGTTGGCTGCGGCAGAGCGGCTATCAGAACGTGGACTGCTTTTTCAAGGTCTTTGAGCTGGCCCTATTCGGCGGGCGCAAGGGGGGCTGAGGCGGCGAACAGCCCCGGTGTGAGCCGCGCCATCACATGGGCATCCACATACGCGCCGTCGCGCAGGGCGTAGCGCTGCTTGGTGCCCTCGATCTCAAAGCCGAACTTGCGATAGAGGGCGAGGGCGGGAGCGTTGTCGGTATAGACCTCCAGCTCCAGCCGCCAAAGGCCCAGCCAATTCTCGGCCAGGTCAATGATAGCCCCCAGCAGGGCCGCGCCGATGCCGCGCCCGGTATAGTCGTCGTGCACCATGATCCCCGGTTGGCCCACATGGCTGCAACGCCCCCAGCGGCGCTCCAGCCAGGCCTGGCCCACCACGCGGCCATCCATCTCGGCCACGATCACATGCGAGCCCTCGGGGAGCTGGGCCAGGCGCGCCCGCGCCGATTCCACGCTCATGTAGGGCAGCGCCAGGGTGTTGCGCATCACCTGGGGACAAAGGCGAATGGCGTGCCAATCGGCATAGTCGCCCGGCTCTAGCGCGCGCAGCGTCCAACCCAGCCCTGAGGATGACCCTTTACCGCCAGAGTGATCGGCCATGTCTCACCTCCACGCTTGAGGCGCTAGGAACGACCGTCGCGCAGCTCGAAAATCGCCAGCCCTGCCCGCCAGTTGGCCAGGAACGGCCCCACGCGGCGCGCCGGGGGCGCCACAAAGATCTCGTGCAACACCTGCAGCCCCTCTTGGCGGCAAAGGATGCGAAAATCCCGGATGGTGCACAGATGCACGTTGGGGGTATTGTACCACTCGTAGGGCAGCAGGCGATGGCGGGGCATGCGGCCCGTCAGTAGAAGCTGTAGCCGCGTCTTCCACCAGCCAAAGTTCGGAAAGCTGATGATGGCGCGCTCGCCCACCCGCAGCATGGCGTGGATCACCCGCGCCGGGTCGGCGGCCTGCTGCAACGTCTGGCTGAGGATCACCAGATCAAAGGAGCCGTTGCGATAGTGCTGCAGGCCCTCCAGCATGTCGCCGTGGTACACGGGCAGCCCGCGTTGGATGCAATTGCGCACATGGGTCTCGTCTATCTCGATGCCGCGCACATCGCAGCCCCGGTTCGTCATCAGGTCTGAGAGGAGTTGGCCGTCGCCGCAGCCCAGGTCCAGCACCCGGGAGCCCTGGGGCACCAGCTCGCTGATCAGCTCGTAATCCAGACGGCGCTTGGTCTCGCGGGGCGCGCTGATCCAGCTCATGCCCGGCCCCCATTCTGGCGCAGCCGCCGCTGGACGTGGCTCAGGAACCCGCCCACCGCCGCCGAAAGCTCGTCGTTGGGCAACAAAAAGGCATCATGGCCATAGTTGCTGCTAATCTCCAAAAAGGTGGTCAACAGGCCGTTGGCCTGCAAGGCGCGCACCAGCTCCTTGGCCTGCTCTGTGGGGAACAGCCAATCGCTGGTGAACGAGACCACCAGGAAATCGGCGCGCGCCCGCTCCAGCGATTCCACCAGGGAGCGGTGGCCGTTAGCGAGATCGAAATAGTCAATGGCCTTGGTGATTAGGAGATAGCTGTTGGCGTCGAACCGCCGCACGAACGAGTTGCCCTGGTAGCGCAAATAGCTCTCCACCTGGAACTCGGTGCCAAAGTCATAGCGCAGGCTCTCCCGATCCTGCAGGCGGCGGCCAAACTTGCGGTGCATCTGCTCGTCCGAGAGGTAGGTGATGTGGCCGATCATGCGCGCCACCGCCAGCCCGCTCTCGGGCGAGGGGCCATCATAGTAGTCGCCCTCGTTCCAGTGAGGGTCAGCCATGATCGCCTGGCGCCCCACTTCGTTGAATGCGATGCTCTGGGCCGTGATGCGGGCCGTAGTGGCGATGGCCAGCACGGCGGCCACCCGCTCTGGGTAGCGCACGGCCCAATCCAGGGCCATCATGCCGCCCATGCTGCCCCCGGCCACGGCCAGCAGTTTTTCGATGCCCAGGTGGGTCACCAGGCGCTCCTGGGCGCGCACCATGTCGCTCAGGGTCAAGATGGGGAAATCGGGCCCATAGGGGCGCCCCGTCGCAGGGTTGATGCTGGCGGGGCCGGTGCTGCCCTTGCAGCCCCCGATGATGTTGGCGCAGATGACGAAATACCGGTTCGTATCGAACGCCTTGCCCGGCCCCACCATCGTATCCCACCAGCCCGGACGGTGATCCTCGGGGGTGTGATACCCGGCCACGTGAGCGTCGCCCGAAAGGGCGTGAAAGATCAGGATGGCGTTGTCCCGCTCCGGGCTCAGCTCACCGTACGTCTCGTAGGCCTGGGTGACGGGCGAGAGGCTGCGCCCGCAATCCAGCTCCAGGGGCGGCTCGGAAAAGGTCCAGCTCTGGGTTTCCACCAGCCCCGCGCTCTGGGCCCCGCCCAGTTGCGATGCCTGTTCGATCTCGACGATATCGTCCGTTGCCACGCTCGCACCTCGAAAATCACGCCGAATGCCACACTGCCCCGCGCTCTTGCGGGGCGCCTTTGCGTGATAGGACACGCAAGGTATCCCAAAGGATACACCAACACCCTGCGCCTGACGAATCCTGGGGGTGGGAAGGTTAGAATTGCTCGTGCAGATGGGGGCTGCGCAGCGGGAACATGGCGCGCAGCGTCTCTTGCGCCGCCTCATCCAATGCGCCCCAGCCGCGCAGCCCAAACTCGGCCGGGTCGTGGGTACCATAGGCCAGGGCCGTGAACCCCTGGATCGTCAGGCTCCCCTGGGCCTCTTGCGCGCGTGTGATCTCTAAACGCCCGTCCACCGTCGCCAGCCGCCAGGCGCCCTCGTTCCAGGGGCAGACCGGGTCTGCCAGGCGCACCGTCACGGCGCCCGGCCCCGTTGCCATGCCCGCCATGCGCTCGATATCCAGCACGCGCACCATGGGCGTGATATGGCCCGCCGTCTCGATCTGTAGCTTGAGGTCTGCCAGCCAGCCCTCGGGGCGCTCATAGGCGGGCAGCATGATCTCGGCCCGGTCGGCCTGGTCAATGTGGCGGGCGATCCATTCCAGCAAGAGGTAGCGCCCCACCGCCGAGCGGTAGCAAAAGCGGCTGGCCCGCAGGTTGTAGCGGGCGATCTGCTCGCCCCGCAGGTCATAAAGCATGACGCCCTCGACCTGCTCGCCCACGCTGGCCAGGGCCAGCCACTGGGTGTTGCGCCGCGCCTCAAAGCGGTCGTCCGGCTCAAAGAGGGCCATCCCATGGACGCGCCGGCGCTGCCCCTCCAGAAAGGCGCGATAGGCGTCGTAACCCTCCTCGATGGGCAACATGCGCACCTGGCCGCCCCAATCGCGCCGGAGCAGCGGCTGCAACGCGGACGGATCCAGCCGCGCGCGCTTGGTCTGGGGCAACGTGACATAGCCCAAGCGCTCGTAGAACGACTCGCGAAAGGGGTAGAGCCCCGAGCAGGCGGCGCCGCCCTCGCGCACGGCCTCCAGCAGCGCCAGCAGCAGCTTGCGGGCATAGCCCTTGCGCCGGGCGGCGGGGTGGGTAGTCACATCCAGCAGGCCCGCCATTGGATAAAGGGCGCCGCGCACCTGCTGGATCAGGGGACGGCTGGCGCCGCAGGCCATCGGCTCGTCACCCTCATAGACCGCCATGTGGGTGGCGCCCTGGCGGCGCAGCAGCGACTCCTCGCGCTCGGCCCGGTCACGCAGGGGCGGCGACGAGCCGAAAGCATAGGCGTGCATGGCGTACATGGCCCGCAGCATCTCTTGTCCGTGCACCTGGCGCACTGTAACGTCAGCCATCTGGTTTGCTCCTGTTGTGGAATAGCGCAAAAGGGCAAGCCCACGGCTCACCCTCTTGATGGATCACCCGTGCTGGGCCGATCTTACCCCGCCCCGCCGCCGCTCACAAACAGCGCCAGGGTCGCCACGCTCACCAGCACGGCCAAGACCGTGACCACGACATTGGTGACGCGGTGGTTGACCCAGCTCTTCATAATCAGCCTATCGTTGATCAGCTTGAGCATCAGCACCAACACCAGGGGCAGCAGCACGGCGTTGGCCACCTGCGAAAGCCACATGAGCGGGAAAAGGGGCAGCCCGGGGATCAAGACGATCAGGACGCTCAGCACGATCAGGGTGGTGTACAGCCCGTAAAAGACGGGCGCCTCTTCGGGCGAACGGTCTAGCCCGCGCTCCCAGCCGAACACCTCGCAGACGGCATAGGTGGTGGCCAAGGGCAGCACGGAGGCTGCCAGCAATGAGGCCCCCAAGAGCCCCGCGCCAAAGAGCACCTCGGCCCACGGGCCCGCCACCGGCGCCAGCGCCAGGGCTGCCTCCTCGGCCGTCTCCACGCGGATATTGAGGGCAAAGAGCGTCGCCGCCGTGCAGATGATGATAAAGGCCGAGACCACGTTGCCCGCCGCCGCGCCAAACACCACGTCAATGCGGGTGTTCCTGTAATCGCGCATGGTCACGCCCTTGTCGGCCACCGAGGCTTGCATATAGACGGCCGCCCAAGGCGTGATGGTGGTGCCCACGGTGGCCAGCACGGCCAGGATATAGCTCGTCTCCAGGCGGATGGTGGGCACCAGCGCTTGCCGCGCGATCTCGCCCCAAGGAGGCTTGATCATAAAGGCCGAGACCACATACGCCACGGCATACAGTGAGAGCACCAAGAGCACCGTTTCCACGCGCCGGTAGGAGCCGCGTGTCACCAGCAGCCAGACCACCAGCCCGGCCAGCGGCACCGCGATATAGCGGCTGACGCCGAATAGCTCACTGCTGGATGCGACGCCCGCAAACTGGGCCGCCGTGGTACCCAGGTTGGCGACGACCAACGCCAGCATGACGAACAGGGTCAGGCGCAGCCCAAAGCGCTCGCGGATCAGGTCCGTCAGGCCCTTGCCTGTTACGGCGCCCATGCGGGCTGCCATCTCTTGGACGACCATCTCGCCAAAGGTGATCCACACCACGATCCACAAAAAGGTGTAGCCAAAATGCGAGCCGGCCATGGAATAGGTAGCGATGCCGGGGGCGTCGTTATCGGCGCTGGCGGTAATCAGGCCGGGCCCCAGGATGGCCAGAAAAAAGAACATGCGCTGAAGCCGCCCCCGGATGCGCTGCCATACCGTCATCGTGCTTTCCTCCTCAGGCGCAGGTGAATGGGCGGTGCTCAGTAAAAGCGGGGCAGGCGCTTTTTCCACGCCGTCGGGATCACGGCATCAATGGCGTCGTCCACCGTCACGATGCCCTGCATGACGCCCTCCGGGTCTACGACGGGCACCTCGAGCAGGTTGTAGCGCGCCACTATGCGCGCCACCTCTTGCTGGGGCATCAGCGGCTCGGCGGTAATCACGTTCTGCTCCATAATGTCGTCCACCAGCGCCTCGGGCTCGGCCATTACCAAGTCGCGCAGGGCGATCACTCCTTTCAGCCGGTTCTGGTCATCCACCACGTGCAGATAGTAGAGGGTCTCGTCCTCCTGGGCCTGGGGAGATTTGCGCAGGTAGGCCAGCGCGTCGTCCACGCGATAGCCCATCGGGAGGGTGGTGAACTCGGTGGTCATAATGCCGCCGGCCGTATCCTCGGGGAACGCCAGCAGCTTGACCATCTCGACCGATTCGGGGTGCTCCATCAGCTCGAGATAGCTCTCGCGCTGCGTCTCCTCCAGCGAGGCCAGCAGGTCGGCGGCGTCGTCCGGGTCCATCTCTTCCAGCACATCGGCGGCGCGCTCGGGCGCCAGCGAGGCAAGCAGCGACATCTGGAGCTCGGGCTCCATCTCGGACATGACGTCGGCGGCGGTCTCGTCATCCAGGATATTCAGGAGCGTGACGCTGGAGGAGCGGTCCAGGTCGCTGAGGATATCGGCCACGTCCACGGGGTTGATCTGGCTGATCTTGTCTTGGGTGACGCGCAGGCGGATGGGGGCGTCGGCCTGCACCGAGGCCACATCCTGCCAAGAGATCACCTGCTCGCGCAGGGGCCGCCCCAGGGCCAGCATCACGCGGCGGCCCAGCTCCTCGACGCCCAGGCGGCGCAAGAGGCTGCTGGTGCCCACGGATACGCCCACCAGATAGTAACGCCCGTTCTGGGCGCCCTTGGCAAGCTGCAGGTCGTTGACCCGCACCAGCCGATGCCCCTCGACATCCACGATCTGGCGATCCAACACCTGGCGCCGAAGATACAGCTCTTCCCCCCTGGGCTCATAGGCGTTAGGGGACACCACCGTCAAGATAATGGCCGGGCTCAGGGTGGAGATCTGGGAGGTAGGGATGAACGTCTCTGTTCCATCCTCGCGTAGCATCTGGAGGGCGCGCAGCATGGGGGAGCCCTGGTCGGTTTCGACGACGAGAACATCCTGACATTTGCCCAAGCGTAGCGCCTGGGCATTCCACACTGGCCGATCAATGAGTTGGCTGAGGTACGTGGGCATGGCATGCCTCCTGCGAACTCGTGCTGCACGAGACTGGTCCCTGGTACGCAAAAACCGCGGCTACAGCCGCGGCCCTGTGACACGTGCAGGCAACATGCCAGGCGATTACCTCATGAGGAATCGCTCCTCAGGCACGAGTCATCGGGGTCGCTCGGTTGGTGGTCAGCAGTTTCTGAATTCATCGTTTCCATCGTCTATTGGCGCGCATTCCATCCAGCGCGGGCATATTCTAGCCCCGACCACATGACACGTCAAACGCAAGCCCCGAAAGATCAAGAGGCCGAATACACATGCCCGGTTGCGGCGCCGCCGCCCGTTGGGTAGAATGCTCCCGCAACGCGGTGGTTTGGCGCCCCCTTGGCGAGGAGGTCGTCCCGATGGCAGTGCTCAAGCGCGATCTGTTGCCCCTGTTGCTCATCATCGGGCTGGCCGCGATCCTGCGGGTCGCCTATCTGGGCGCGTTGCCCCTCACCGGCGCCGAGGCGTATGCCTGGCAGCAAAGCCAGCGCCCCGACGTAGCCTATGTCCAGGGGCCCGGCGGCAACGCCCTGCTGGTGCGTTTAGGATTGACGGCCTGGGGCGGCCCGCCCAGCGAGCTGGCCATCCGCATCGCCCATGCCGCCGTGGGGACGCTGGCCGTTCTGATTGCCTATCTGGTGGGGGTGGCTTTTTTCTCCGGACCGGCGGGGCTCCTGGCGGCGGGCCTGCTGGCCGTGGGCGCACCCTTTGCCTTGGCCTCGCGCCACGTCTCCGAGGCGATCCCCCAATTCGCTCTGCTCCTGCTAACCTTGTGGCTCTTGGCGCCCCTCTGGACCTCCGAGCACGCCCCTCCCGTGGGCCGCGTGCTGGCCGCCGGGTTGGCAGCGGCGCTGCTTTTTCAGGTGGGGTACGTGGCCTGGCTGCTGTTGCCCGCCTTGGCCCTCTCCCTGGCCGTCTCGCGCCCCCAGCGTCTGCGCCAGGGGCCCTTTTGGATCTTTTGCCTGATGGCCCTCATCGGCATCGCGCCGTGGGTTATGTGGAACCGGGCCCATGCCAATATCGCCCTGGAGCATCTGGCGGCCCTGTGGCGTCTCCGCCCCCCTCTCGCCACGCGGGCGGCGGCTCTGGTGGATGGGGCGGGTCTGCCCGTGGCCCTGGCGAGCCTGCTCTCCCTGGCGGGCCTGCGCTCGCAGCGCAACCGCGCTCTGCTGGCGCCGGGGCTGGCGCTCTTGGCGGGCGCCTTGCTGTGGCCGGGCGATCCCGCCGGGCCGCTGGTCTGCGGCCTGGGGCTGCTGTTGCTCTCCTGGGGAGATACGCTGCATCGCTGGGCCGACCGCCGCTTGGCCCGCCAACAAGAGTGGTTCCCGCTGCGCTTTCTTGTGCCCACCCTTGCGCTGGCGCTGCTGGCCCTGGCGGCCCAGGATGCCATCACCCAGACCATGCTGCCAGAGAGCGGCGTGCTCTATCGGGCCGCTTCCGAGGCGATCTATCAAGAGACGGCGCCCTGGACTGGCTTTCCCCGGGTGCGCACCGCCGCTTGGCGCCACCACTTGCCCACTTTCGAGCCAGGGCCCTGGCTGGTGCTGGAGGACGGCCTGGCGGCCCAGATGTCCTACTACCTGGATGCGCCGGTCTATGGCCTGGGCGCGCAGCAGCGGCTCTGGGGGATTCCGCCCTTCCAGCAGGCGCTGATCGTCAGCGGCCCGCGCATTGACCGCGACGAGCTGACCTGGCGCCTGCGCCAGGATTTCGCCCTCGTCGAGGGACCCGAGGGGCGCTGGTTGTTGGGGGCCGATGCCTCGCCCTACATCACCCTCTGGCGCGTCGGCGACCCCCAGGTGGAGGCGGGCGCCCTGATGGAGAGCTATGCCGCGCTGCGCTGGCAGGTGCTATACGAGAGAGCGCCCCTGCCCTAACGCATCAGCCGCTCGACCAGCTCTTGCACGCCGGCCATATGGGCCGCCAACTCTTGCGTAAAGCGGGCCGTGTCGCCGCCATAGCCGCAGCGCCGCGCCAAAAAGGCCAGCTCGTCAGGATCGTGCAGGGGCGCTGCCAGGTCGCGGGCGTTGCCGCGCACCATGCGCAGGGCGTCGATGACGTGGCGAATCAGGATATGGGCCTCGCGCAGCCGTGCATGGTCGGCTGCGGAAAGGGCGCCCACCTGGGCCAGGGCGGCCATCGCCTGCTGGGTGTTGGGGGAGCGCACGGCGGCGTGCTCGCGCCCGTGGCGCATCTGGAGCGCCTGCACCAGATACTCGATATCCACCAGCCCGCCCCGGCTGAACTTGACGTTGAGGGCGCCCCCGGCCACCAGATGGCGCAGTTGGCGCTCGCGCATGGCGAGGATGGCCGTCGTATCCACCGGCGCCCCGCCATAGACAAAGGCATCGCGCAGGGATAGCGCCTCGCGGGCCAGGGCCTCGTCTCCGGCGATGGGGCGCAGGCGCACCAGGGCCTGCCGCTCATAGGGCCAGGCGGCCCCGCCGGGGCCAAAGTAGCGCCGGAACGCCTCCAGCGAGACGGCCAGGCTGCCCGCCTCGCCATAGGGCCGCAGGCGTAGATCAATCTCAAAGATGCCCTCGCGCCGCGCCCGGATCACCTGGATGAAGCGTTGCACCAGCTCTTCATAGAACTGGGCCGCGCTGATGGCCCCGGCGCCGTGGGCCTCGCCGTCCCCCGCATAGAGGAACATCAGCTCGATATCCGAGGCATAGCCGATCTCTCGGCCCCCTAGCTTGCCCAGGGCCAGCACGGCCAGGGGCGCGGGCGCGCCACCGGCCATGTGCGGCGCGCCATAGCGCGCCTCTAGCGCCGCGCGGCACAGGGCCACGGCCCCCTGCACCACCACCTCGGCCACGTCAGAGAGCTCGTCCGAAAAGGCGCCAAAGCTCTCTAGATGGCCCTGGATATGGCGCATGTCCACCCGAAAGATCTCGCGATCCTTGAAGGCGTTCAATGCCTCGGCCTGGGCCTCGAAATCCCCGGCCAGGGGGCGCAGCTCCGCCTCCAGCTCAGCGCGCAACGCCCCGGCCGATTTGTGCTCCGCCAGGGCCTCGACATCGCGGATGATGGGGAACAGGTTCTCGTGCTGCACGCGCAGCAGGTCGGTCCACAGGAAATCGCTGACGCCCAGCAGCCGGGCCAGCGCCCCCAGCACCCGGGGCCGCGTCAATGAGGCCAGCTCGGCGGGCCAATCGGGGCGCGCCAGCAACTGGGCCACAAAGCCCTGAAAATGGGTGATGGCCCGCCCCGGATCGGGCGCGTGGGGCAACAAGTGGGTGAAATGCTTGACCAGCACCGTGGCGGCGCGCAGCTCGCGTTGGCGCTCTGGCGCGGTCACCTTGCGCCCACGGCGGTCGGTCAGGTAGAGAGTGTCGTGGGCCCGCGCCCCGCTGGACTCCACGGTCATGCGCGCCACTTCATAGCCCAACACGGCCAGGGCGTTGGTGAACTCGTACAGAAACCCGGGCGTGTCGGGCGCGCTGATATACAGGATCGTGTAGCGCGGCGAGGAATCGTTGTCCAGCTCGATCAGGATGGGGGCCAGGCTGGGGCTCGCGCCGGGCTCGCGCATGGCCCCGGCCACCATGCGGGCCAGCTCGCTGCGGGCCGCTCGCCGCTCGCCGGCGGCCAACTGCGCCAGAAGCCGGGCCAGGTCGCGCTCATACGCCTCCCAAAGCCCCTCCCGTGGGGCCGGGCAGTGCACGGTAAATACATCCACGATCTTGCGCCGCCCCACCTCGGCATCGCCCGCCTCCTGCTCATAGGTGAACACGTTGCCCTCGCGGATGTCGCAGCCATGGGCGGCCAGCAGCCCGCAGATCGCCGAAAGCTCGCCGGGGTAATCATAGCCCACGATGGTTACCCGCCAGGCGCCATCTCCCAGCGTCAGCGCCTCTACCGCCACCAGATTGTCTGGCCCCAGCCCCTCGGCCAGCTCGGCATGGCGGCGCACCTCATCGGCAGAAAACGTCTCTGCATACGAGGGCGCCAT
This sequence comes from uncultured Anaerolineales bacterium, assembly GCA_964482225.1. GTDB lineage: Bacteria > Chloroflexota > Anaerolineae > UBA1429 > UBA1429 > UBA1429. Next base: position 32,271 of record CAYZWT010000024.1, on the reverse strand, counting down.
GCGCCGCAAATGGCGCTCTACCTGGGCGGCCAGGTCGGCCGGCGCCTCGGCCCCCATGCCCGTGTTCGGGCTCATCTGGCGCTCGAACACGGCGCGGATGGCGGCGGCGTGCTGCTCGTAGCGGGCCACCAGTTGGCCGCCTGGGTCGTCGCCGCCAAAGCCCAGCCGCCGCCCCAGATAGGCCAGCTCGGAGCGCCCGGCGGGCAGCATATGGGTCTGGCGGCCGTGCATGAGCTGCAAATAGTGCTCCACGGGCCGCAAAAAGCGATAGCCCTCCGAGAGCACGCGGCAATCCTCGCTGGAGAGCCGTCCGGCGCCCGCCAGACGGCCCAGCGCGTCCAGGGTGTTGGGGGTGCGAACGTCCGGGCACTCGGCGCCGCAGACGAGCTGGAGCATCTGGGCCACAAACTCGATATCGCGCAGCGAGCCGATGCCCCCCTTGACCTCGCCCCACTCTCGACCGCGCCGCCGCAGCTCTCCCTCGATGCGCTGCTTGCTCTCGCGCACATCGGCGCGTACCTGCTCGGGCTGCACGTCATAGATGGTGGCGCTCAGGCTATCCAGCACCTGGCGTCCCAGGGCCAGGTCGCCCGCCACGGGCCGCGCCTTGAGCAACGCCTGGCGCTCCCACAGGCGGGCGCTGCGCCGCACATAATCGCGATAGCCCTCGGCGGTCATTACCAGGGGGCCGGCGCTGCCCCAGGGACGCAGGCGCATATCCACGCGATACAGAAACCCCCGGCTCGTGCGCGCTGCCAGGGTGTGGATCAATGCCTCGGCCAGGGCGGTGGCCTGGGCCGCGTCGCGGCGCGCCAAAAAGAGCAGATCAATATCCGAGCTATAGTTGAGCTCGCCGCCGCCCAGCTTGCCCAGGGCCAGCACGGCCAGGGCCTCTGGATCGCCGCCCGTGCGTTGCGCTGCCACCTGCAGCGCTTGGGCGATCACCACATCGGCCAGGCGCGAGAGCTGCACCGTCACCGTGGCGTGATCCAGCAAGCCCAGCAGGTCGCAACTGCCGATGCGGAACAGCTCGCGCTGCTGCCACTCGCGTAGCAGGCCCAGGTGCTCCTCCACGGGCGCCGCAGACACAAGCTCTTGCAGCGTGGCGGCCAGTTCGTCCGCTTCCCTGGGCTGGGCCAGGGCGGCCAGGTCATCGAGGCGGCGGGCCAGGGCCGGATCGCGGATCAACAGCTCGGCCAGGAGTTGGCTGGCGCCCATGATGGCCAGCAGGGGGCGCAAGGCCTGGGCGCCTGCCGCCAGTTCAGAGATGATCTCGGGGGCGCCCTCTGCGCCGGTGAGCAGGCGCTCCAGCGCTAGTATGGCGCGGTCGGGGCTGGCGCTCTGCTGCAGGGCGTAGGCCAGATCGGGGCCGTGGCGCGCCAGCAGGTCCGCCGTGCGGCCATCGGCCTGCAAGCGTTCCAGACAGCGCTGCGCCGCGCCGGGATCGGCAAAGGCGATGGCATCGAGGGGGATGGCAGGCTGTGCGCGCATGGGCATAGGGTCATCCGATCTGCTAACGGTTGGAGCGGCCTGCCGGTATTATAGGCGCAAAGGGGTTGGCGTGCAGAGTGGGGGCTGTCGTCGCGATAGCGCAGGAGAGGCGACTCATGGAGCAGAGCTGCACGCCACAAACGAAGCGCAGCTTTGTCATGGCCGCAGGCCGGTTCATCGTACGCAGACTGCTTCGCGAGCGCCAGCACCATCAAGAGTCCGAAAGGCGGGCGAGACGCCCGCCCTCCAACCCTGGCAAGACCCGACCGGCCACGGGCGCGACGCCAGCGAGCGAACAGACGCGGCTAGCCGGACACGAGGCGGCGGGCGATGGCGGCATAGTGATGCTGATCGTGATAGACGCCTATGCGCATCGCCTGAATCAAGTTCACACAGCCAATGGCGGGGTCCCACAGCCAGATATGGCCCAGGACGGCTTTTCCTTGCTGAGGAAAAAGGCGCTCACTCGCTCATGCTCCCGCTGCAAAAGCGCGCCCAGCTCGGACGCCGAGATGGGGCGTCTGGCAGAGTGGCGCGGCGGCCAGAGCCAGCCGACGTTTGTGGGAAAGCTCGGTCGCTGGTATACGTCGTCTATCTCGGTTTCGTATGGTTGGTGGCGCTTGAGCCACCCCAGGGGCCAGGTCAGCGCATAGTAGAGCTGCAAGATGCAGCGGAACGAGCGCAACAGCACGCGGGTATGATCCAGGTGCTCGCCAATGGACCAGCCCTTGGGGGCAGGGCGTCGCCACAGGGCCTCCTCGTCCAGTCCGGCTATCAGCCCCAGGACTTGCAACCGTTGGCTCTCCATCAGGCTCAGATAACTCTCGAACGCGCCATCGGGCCCGCGAGGCGCGTTCATGCCGTACCGCCCAAAACGCGGCGCAGCGCCCCGGCCACGATCTCCGCCTCGCCCGGCGCCAGGGTGTGAGGATGAAAGCGCAGCTCGGTCTGGGTCATCCCGCCAAAGCCATAGCGCTCCACGGTGATCAACTGGGCCGCGATGCGCGGCTCGCCCTCCAGCAGACGGCGCGCCGCCTCGGCGTGGGTGATCCCGAGGACCGCCTCGTCCCAGCTCACGGCGGCGTGGGGGATCAGTTGCCCCGTGCCGTAGGGGATCTGGCGCCAGGCGCGCACGCCCCGCAGCCCGCCGGCGGCATCCAGCCAGAGTTGCACCCGCCGCTCCCACTCGGCCATCTCGGCGGCGTGATCCTTGCGCACGTACAGCTCTACCGCCTTGACCAGTCCGGCGATGGATTCCTTGTCCGTTTTCATGGCCCGGCCGATCCCCATATTGGGGCAATCGTTCAGGCGGCATGCCTCCACCAGATCGGCGCGGCCCAGGATCAGGCCGCTGGCCTGGGGTCCGCAGAGGGCCTTGCCGCCGGAAAAGGTGTACAGGTCGGCGCCCTCGGCGGCATAGCGGGCCAGGTTGCCCACCGGCGGCACCTCGGCGGCCACATCCACGATCACGGGCCGCCCGGCGGCGTGGGCGATCTGGGCCACCAGGGGCAGCGGCAGCGCCTCCTGGGTGCAGAACCAGGCGTAGGTGTAATATACCCCGGCGGTGGTCTCGTCCAGGGCAGTGGCCAGCTCGTCGGCGTTGGGGCCGATCTCGACAAAGCGCGCCCCCGCGAGCAGCAGCGCCCGGTCAAAGCCGTTGCGGTGGGCCTTTTGCACGATGAACCTGTGGGGCAGCCCCTCGGTCTCGGGCAGTTGGGCGATGCGGGCCGGATCGCTACCGGTCATGCAGGCGGCGGCCATCAGGGCGATGCCCGCCGTGGCGCTGCCGCACACGTGGGCGGCCTCCACGCCGATCAGCGCGGCGATGCGGCGCCCTGCCGCGAGGTGCAGCTCCTCCATATCCACAAAACGCGCCGCCGCCGAGGTCATGGCCGCCAGCACCTCCGGCGACATCAGCGAGCCGCCCATGCGCGTCAGCGTCCCGGCGGCGTTGATGATGGGCCGCACGCCCAGCTCGCCATAGATGTCCATGCTTTCCTCCTAGAGCGATACGCGCGCTGCCTAGCGCTTGAGCATCAGGATCACGCCAAAGACCACCTCAAAGGCGATGCTGATTATGTTCGACGACATGACGGACTTGTCAACGAACATGGAGATGGTGCGCACCACGGCCACCGTCAGATAGGCGATGCCCAACATGCGGTAGGCCTCGGGCGCGCCCAGCAGCAGGGGCGCGGCCCCCAGGGCCACGAAAAAGGCCCCCAGCACGGCCCGCAGCTCGGTTATGCCGCGCGGCCCCGTGGGCGCCAGCCCGATGAACTCGGTGACCGAGTTGGGCCAAAAGAGCGCTACGACGCCGACGCCGATGGTGCCCAGGGCGGCGATGACTTGAAGGACTTGAACCATGTGGGGCCTCCTTTGTGGCGATAACGACGGGTATGTCCGATGTCTATTACGCGCAGGATTCTACCACATCCGCGCCGCCACCGCACGCCCGCGCCGTTCCTTTGTGCAATCTGCACAAAAGGCGGCGCGTTGGCCTCGGGCACGCTGTATGATGCGCCCCGCCCCGCCGCCCGCTAGAATGCAGCGTAGCAATCGGGAGCCTTGGCATGGCGGCGTCGCCGTGCGCGCAGCAGGGATGCAGGCCCGCAGCGGTAATCGGAAAGAGGATGACTAGAGGGGGTATGCGCAAAAGGGGTTCTGTTCGACATCGGTTTCCCTGCAACGCACGCGTCTTGAGGAGGGTATGATGACAGCGGCAGCAAAGAGCGCCCTGGCCCTGGCCAAAGAGGTCCAAATGGTGGACCTGCGGTTCACCGATCTACTCGGTATGTGGCATCACTTTACCATGCCCGCCGCCGAGTTCACCGAAGAGTTGCTCGAAGAGGGCATCGGCTTTGATGGATCGTCCATCCGTGGCTTTCAGGAGATCCACGAATCGGACATGATCCTGATCCCCGATCCCAGCACGGCCTTCAAGGACCCGATCCTTGAGGTGCCCACCATGGATATCATCTGCGACATTTACGACCCGATCACCCGCCAGCCCTACAGCCGCGACGTGCGCTATGTGGCGAAAAAGGCCGAGCAATACCTGCGCGAGACCGGCATCGCCGACATCAGCTATTGGGGGCCAGAGCTCGAGTTCTTTATGTTCAACGACGTGCGCTATGGCGGCGGCGTCAACTCCCAGTTCTACTATGTGGATAGCGCCGAGGGCTGGTGGAACAGCGGCAATAGCAGCGCCCCGAACATGGGCGGCCAGATCCCGCCCAAGCGCGGCTATTTCCCCGTGCCCCCCATGGATACCCTCCAGGATGTGCGCAGCCGCATCGTGCTGGCCCTGATGAGCTGCGGTGTCCCCGTCGAGATCCACCACCACGAGGTGGCCACCGCCGGACAGACCGAGATTGACCTGCGCTATGGCCCCCTCTGCCGCATGGGCGATGTGGTGCAGACCTACAAGTACGTCTGCAAGAACGTGGCCCTCAAGGATGGCCTGTCCGTGACCTTTATGCCCAAGCCCCTCTTTGAGGACAATGGCTCGGGCATGCATGTCCACCAGAGCCTCTGGATGGGCGACCGCAACGTGTTCTATGACGAGGCGGGCTATGCCCAGCTCTCGGACACGGCGCGCTACTATATCGGCGGCCTGCTCAAGCACGCCCCGGCGCTCCTGGCCATCGCCGCGCCGACCACCAACTCGTACCGGCGCCTGGTGCCCGGCTTTGAGGCGCCCGTGAACCTGGCCTACTCGCAGCGCAACCGCTCGGCCTGCTGCCGCATCCCGGTCTATTCCAAGAGCATCAAGGCCAAGCGCATCGAGTTCCGCCCGCCAGACCCCAGCGCCAACCCGTACCTGACCTTTGCGGCGCTGCTGATGGCCGGCCTGGACGGCATCCAGAACCGCATTGATCCCGGCGAGCCCTTGGACAAGGACCTTTACGACCTGCCGCCGGAGGAGGCCGCCCAGGTTAGACAAGTGCCCGGCTCCCTGGATGTGGTGCTGGACGCCCTGGCCGAGGACAACGAGTTCCTGCTCAAGGGTGACGTCTTTACCGAGGACCTGATCGAGGCCTATATCGCCTACAAGCGCCATATGGAATACGATCAGGTGCGCATCCGCCCGCACCCGTACGAGTTCACCCTGTACTACGGCATCTAGACTACTATCCCCCTCTTTCCAGTCGGGGTCGGGCACAAGCCCGGCCCCGCCTCTTTTCTTCCCTTGACGCCCTCCCCCTGCGCTCTATCATAGAGCCAGATCTGGCCCACGCCGGAGGGAGACACGCCCTTGAACCACCGCGAACGCATGTTGGCCGCCCTGCGCTTTCAGCAGCCCGACCGCGTCCCCCGCTATGCCAGCCTGGCCCCCGCCGTGGCCGAGATGTTCCGGCGCGAGACCGGCCTTTCCGATCCCGCCGCTTATTGGGATTGGGACGTGGCCCAGGTCGCCTTTGCGCCGCCGGAGCCGCCGCCCGACCTGGGTGCCCGTTACGGGCGCTATTACGCCGAGCTGGACAGCGAATGGCTGCTCTCCTGGGAGCACCGCGATTTCCCGCCCGAGTGGGGCGTGGCCACCCGCCCCGCGCACCTGTATCACCTGAGCGCTCCCGTCGCGCCCCTGCGCAACCTTGGCTCCCTGGCCGAGCTGGAGGCATACCCCTGGCCCGACTATCTGGGCGAATGGCGACACGACCACCTGGAGCGCGACGTGGCGCGCCTGCACGCTGCGGGCCATTTCGTGGACGCCCATATCGGCTGGATCTTTCAGACCGCCTGGACCCTGCGCACCGAGGTGGGCCTGTTCGTGGATATGCACGACCGCCCCGAGCTGGCCGAGGCCCTGTTGGCCCGCATCACGGCCATCCGCGTGGCCCAGGCCGAGCGCCTGGCCGCCGCAGGCGTGGATAGCATCTCGCTCAACGACGATATCGGCAGCCAGCGCGGCATGATCCTCAGCCCGGCCATGTGGCGGCGCTGGCTCGCGCCCCGCATGGCCGCCGTCATCCAGGCCGTCCGCCGCATCAACCCCGCAATCCTCTTTCGCTACCACTCGGACGGCGACTATCGCCCCGTGATCCCCGATCTGATCCGCATGGGCGTCTCGTCGCTGCGCACCGTCCAGCCCGAGGCGATGGATCTGTTCGCCATCAAGCACCAGTACGGACGCCAGATCGCCCTAGAGGGCACCATCGGCCTGCAAGGCGAGCTGATGCACGGGACGCCCGATGACGTGCGCCGCATGGTGCGCGCCCAGTGCCAGGAGCTGATGCCCGGGGGCGGCTGGCTGGGCGCGCCGGGCAACACCGTCACCCCCGACGTGCCCTGGGAGAACCTGGCCGCCCTGTTCGAGGCCCTGGATCGCTATGGCAAGTACGTTGCATGAGAGGAGCGCCATGAGAGCATTGGTCAAGGTGGCCAAGGGGCCGGGCAACGTCGAGCTCCGCGAGGCGCCCGTGCGCCCGCCCGAGCGCGACGAGCTGCTGATCCGGGTCAAGTACTGCGGCATCTGCGGCACCGACCTGCACATCCAGCAGGACGAGTTCCCCAACGACCCGCCCGTCATCATGGGCCACGAGTATTGCGGCACTGTGGTGGAGGTGGGCGAGGCGGCGCGAGAGCGCTGGTCGCCCGGCCAGCGGGTGGTGGGCGAGCTGCACACCGGCGCCTGTGGCCGCTGCGAGCTGTGCCTCGCGGGCAGGCCCCACATCTGCGACGCCAAGCTGGCCCTGGGCTCCCGGCGCGACGGCGCCTTTGCCGAGTATCTGACCCTGCCCGCGTGGCTGGCCCACCCCATCCCCGAGGGAGTGCCCTGGGAGGTGGCCGGGGCCAGCGAGCCCTTTGCCATCGCGGCCCACTGCCTGGCCGAGCGCGGCCAGATCGCCGACGCCGACAGCGTCCTGATCACCGGCGCCGCCACGATGGGTCTCATGTCCACCCTGTGGGCCAAGCGCCTGGGCGCCCGCGATATCATCGTCGCCGGAACCGATCTGGACGAGGCCGAGCGCTTTTCCCTGGCCCGGGCGATGGGCGCCGACCGGGTGGTCAACGTACAGCAGCGCGACCTGGCAGAGGTGGTCATGGACCGCACCCGGGGGCGCGGCGTGGATGTCTGGGTCGAATGCTCTGGGGCGACGGCGGCCATCGCCAGCGGCCTGGAGCTGGTGAAAAAGACCGGCAAATTGGTCATGATCGGCCTGATCGGCCCCGAGACCGTGCCCCTGCCCTGGAACACCCTGCTCTACCGCGAGATTGATGCCTATGGCTGCTTTTCCTCGCCGCCCAGCAGTTGGGAGCTGGCCCTGGCCGCCGAGGTCGAGGAGGCCCCCCGCCTGCGCCGGTTGGTGACCGCCATCCTGCCCCTGGGCGAGTGGGAGCAGGGCTTTGACATGCTGCGCCAGGGCCGGGGCGTCAAGATCCTGCTGGATCTGGAGGCCTAGCATGTTCCTGCGCATGGATCACGTGGCCCTGAGCGTGCGCGACATGGAGCGCGTCATTGCCTTTTATCGCGATCTGATCGGCTTTCAGGTGGTCTTTGATCGCACGTTTGACGAGCCCATGGCCCGCCTGATCGGCGAGCCGGGCACGGTCGTGCGCATCGTGCACCTACGCCTGGGCGAGGCCGTGCTGGAGCTGTTTGACTATCGCCACCCGCCCGGTCGCCCCCGCCCAGCGGATCACCGCCAGAGCGATTTCGGCCTCACCCATATTGGCTTTATGGTGCAGGACTTTGGCGCCACACTGGCGCACCTGCGCGCCCACGGCGTGCGGCTCCTGGGGGAGCCGGTCGAGATCCGCCCCGGCGTCCACGTGGCCTATTTCTACGGCGCCGAGGGCGAGGTGTGCGAGATTCGCGAGATTTTGCCAGCGGAGGGGTAAAAGGATAGGATGGAGCGGATACTGCCGTATTGAGAAGGAAAGGAAAGCGCCATGACGATCTCAGACCAGGGTATGCAGGATCCCGGCATGCAGAGCGAGTTGCACCGCCTGCAAAGGACGGTGGATCGGCTGGAACTCCAGATCGAGCACTTGGAGCGACAATGGGAGAACCAGAGCGAGCGCGCCGAACGAACCATTGACCGTCTGCCCGAGACCGCGCTGCTGAGCAGCAGCTTTCTCTCTCGCGCTTTTGCCGTCTGGGGGCACCAGTTCGTCGCCAGCCTGATCATCAGCGTGATCCCCGCTGCCTTGTGGTGCGCCCTTGTGGTGGTGTTTCGCGTATTGGCGCGCTGATCTGTGTCTGCCTGCGCAAAAACGTCCGGTGAGAGGATGCCCCCATGCCCATTGCTCAACCCATCCTACAAGACCTGTTTGCCGCCGGGGACGGCCCCTATTACCACTACCGCATCCCTGGCCTGGTGATCACGCCCGGCGGGCGCGCCCTGGCCTACTGCGAGGCGCGCACCCAGCCCGGCGACTGGGCCCCCAGCGACATCCTGCTGCGGGCCAGCGACGACGGCGGCCAGACCTGGGGCCCGCCCATGGTCCTGGCGCGCTACCTAGACTATGGCCCGAGCTGCATGAACAACCCGGTGGCCATCCCAGACCGGGTCACCGGCGCGGTGCATTTCCTCTACTGCCACGACTATGGCCGCGCCTACTATCGGCGCAGCGACGATGACGGGCGCACCTGGAGCGACCCCGTCGAGATCACGGCTGCCTTCCAGGCGTTCCGCCCCGCCTACGCCTGGACCGTGCTTGCCATCGGGCCCGGCCACGGCATCCAGCTTGCCAGCGGGCGGCTGCTGGCCCCCGTGTGGCTCTCGAACTCGCCCCGCCGCGCCCACGATCCCAGCCGTGTGGCGGTGATCTATAGCGATGACCACAGCGCCACCTGGCAGGCGGGCGATCTCGTGCCCGATGACATTCCCTCGGGCAGCGAGACGGCCGCCATCCAGCGGACCGATGGGTCCGTGCTGCTGAATTACCGCAATGTGGGCGATGGCCTACGCCGCGCGGTCACCACCAGCCCCAGCGGCATCGGCCCCTGGAACCCGCCCCGCTATGATCCCGTCCTATGGGAGCCGCGTTGCTTTGCCGGCCTGGCGCGCGCCGGAGCAGGGCGTATCCTGTTCGTCAATCCGGCCACCTTGCCCCACGATGGCCATCCGGAGCGGGACGGCGAGCGCCGCAACCTGACGGTACGGGTGAGCTACGATGAGGGCGAGAGCTGGCCAGTGGCCCGCATCCTGGATTCCGGCCCGTCGGGCTATGCCGATCTGGCCGCGCTGCCCGATGGCGGTATACTCTGTCTATACGAGCGCGGCAGGCGCGCCGGCTCCCGTGGCGGCGTCACGGCCCTCACCCTGGCGCGGTTCGAGATGGCGTGGGTGGAGGGGAGATAAAGGGTGTGCGCGAGAAAAGGGGAACCCCGCATGCGTCGCCGGCGTCTCTTGGGAAAGAAAGCCCATTCCCTCGGCGCGCCTGCCGCTCGCGCGATGGGAAACAACCGGAATCTTGCAAGGGGGTAGATCGTGCCATTGCCTATGGTACACCTGGCCATAGCCATCGAGTTATGTGACGCCCTGAGTTGGGAGGCGTCGCCCGCCTTTTTGCTGGGGAGCCTGGCGCCCGACGCCATCCATATGCGCCCGGAGAGCGCCCGCGAGGACAAGAGCCGCGTGCATCTCCACCAGGCCATCGAGGCCGAGGGTCCCGCCGCCGTGCGTCGCCTGTTCGAATCCCTGGCCGCCGCCGATGCGAGCCTGCGCGATCTCGCCCTGGGCTATGCCGTGCACCTGCTCACCGACGCCCTCTGGGTGGAGCGGGTGTTTTACGCTTTTCGGGCCGACCTGGCCTTGCCTCGCGACCAGGAGCGGGAGCTGTACTATCGCGAGACCGATGAGGTAGATCGTCTGCTGTACGAGGGCTCGCCCTGGCGTCCCCAGATCTGGCGCACCCTGGCCGCCGCCCGCCCCGCCGACTTGCCCGGCCTGCTCAGCGCTGACGAGATCGGGCGCTGGCGCGACCGCACCCTGGCCTGGTTCGATACCCTGCCCGCCGCCCCCGAGCCCCCACGTTACCTGACCTATGCGTGCATACAGGCGTTCATCGCCGGGGCAACGGCGGCCATCGCGGAGGAGGTGCAGGAGTGGTAGGTGAAGTGACGAACTTACGCGAACCGGATGGTCTTGACGCTCGGGGGCACTATGCCAAACTCTGCCATGAACGTTGCAGTGTAGAACACGCTGCTGTTCGCGCTCATAGCCAGAGTCTCAGTGAAGTGGACTGAACTGCACGAAGGAGGAAGTCAATGCCACCTACAGCGAAAAGAGTAGCTTTGCTTGAGTGGTATGTTCCTTCTAGCGAAGAGATATGCTGGTACTTGGCGTATGTGCGGCTGTTCCGGGAACACCCGGACTGGCGAGGGCAGGTGCCCGAGGGTCTACCTCAGAAGCTGGCAGAGATCAGGCGGTATGGCCGGCAGATTGAGCAAGCGCACACGCGATATAAGTATCGGATCGAGCAAGCACGCAGAGATAGATCAAGCGTTGAGAGAATGCGCACGCGATCGATTCGCATGGCTGATGAGGCGGATTCGTTAGCGCGACGAGCTCTTGAGATGAGACAGAGATTCTCAGAATCTAGTGTTGGCAGCTTTGGCTGGTCCGGGCGTCTGCTAGCTCCATTCAGACTCTGGAGAGCCAGGAGCATGGACAGTGAAGCTGCGGGACTCAGTAGGCAGGCCTCTATACTGGCTCACAGAGCTGATGCTCTGGAACAAAGAACAGGGGGCATTGAAGAACCTGTTGCCGACAAGGACCACTTCGCCTATGCTTTTGTAGCCGATTTATGCGCAATCGGTTTTGACTATCAGAACTGGAAGAGCCTGTTCCCGCATAGCATTGAGCGTGCGACTCAGATCGAATGGGAAAGGGTCGTACAGTTGAGGGAGACCCTGGCATTGCCGCGCATGACGATGGCCAAACCCCTGCCTCCTCCCCTGATCGATTCGTGGTGGCTCTTCTGGGTCCCCGATCCCGCACTCGTGGCCGGCGAAAATGGTATCACGGATCTGATCGAGGAAGCGGTCGCTGCGGCCAAGACAGAGCCTATCAATCTCTACGGTCCCTACTGGGCATTCCAGGGCTTCGTCTACCAGATCGGGGCGGATCAACGACTATATTCGCGAGAAGAGCGCATGCTCTCGGTGTTTGAGGCATTCGACAGGGAGCGCAGGAGCTTTGAGCGGATCAGGAACAAAATGGTAAGCTCCGACGGCAGCGCCCGTTCGCGCCCCCGCATTCCGGAAAGGATCCGGATCGAGGTATGGCGACGCGATGGGGGCAAGTGCGCTCGTTGCGGCAGCCGCGAGAACCTGGAATACGACCACATCGTCCCGCTCTCCCAAGGCGGCAGCAACACCGCAAGGAACATCGAGCTATTGTGTGAACAATGCAATCGAAGCAAGGGCGCCAACATTGCCTGATATCGGCCCTGGTTCGCTATAGTTATGAACTCTTACCCCGCCCCTCTGCTCTTTGTAGACCACGCCGCGGCCCTGGGCGGCGCGGAGCACAGCCTGTTGATGATCCTGGAACGCCTGGATCGCGCCCATTGGGCGCCGCACCTGGCCTGCCGCCCCGGCTCGCTGGCCGAGCGCGCGGCGGCCCTGGGCATTCCTGTTCACCTCACACCCCAGCCCCGCTTGCGGCGCTCTCTCTCGGCGCTGCTGGATCTGGGCAAGGGGGTGCGCGCCCTGGCCAAGGTGGCCCATGAGACCGATGCCAAATTGCTGGTCGCCAATACGGTGCGCGCCGCCTTTTACGCCGCGCCGGCCGCGCACTTGGCGCGCATCCCCTTTGTCTGGTATCGGCGCGATTTCTGGCTGGGCGAGTCCCAGCCTCGCCTGCCCTGGGCAGATACGCTGGTCAAGGCGCTGCTGGGCGCCGCCTCTGCGCGAGTGATCGCCAATTCCCGCGCCACCCTGCGCCGCCACCCCCTCAGGCGCAAGATCGTCGTGGTGCCCAACGGCGTCCAGGTGCAGCGCTATGACCCCACGCTGGATGGCGCCCCCTTTCGCGCGGCCCACGGCATCCCCGCTGCCGCGCCGCTGCTGGGCATGGTGGGGCGCCTCTCCCCGATCAAGGGGCAGGACCGCTTTCTGCGCGTCCTGGCGCAGGCGCTGGCCAAAGAGCCCGAGGTCTGGGGCGTGATCGTCGGCGGCCCTCTCTTTGAGCAGCAGGATTATGAGGCGTCGCTGCATCGGCGCGCCGGAGAGCTGGGCATCGCGGAGCGGGTGGTGTTCACCGGCCAGCTCGACGACCCTCGGCCCGCACTGGCCGCCCTGGACGTCTTTGTGCAGCCGGGCGATCCCGAGGCATTTGGCCTGGTCAATATCGAGGCGATGGCCATGGCCAAGCCGGTGGTGGCCTTTGCCCACGGCGCCCTGCCGGAGATCGTCGTGGATGGCCAGACCGGCACGCTCGCGCCGCCGGGCGACGAGGCTGCCCTGGCCCAGGCGACCCTGGCCTTGCTGCGCGACCCCGCCCTGCGCGCGCGTATGGGCATGGCTGGGCGCCGGCGCGTCACGCGGCGCTTTGCCGTCGAGCGCACCGTGCGCGCGCTGGAGGCGATCCTGGCCCAACTTGTGCCCGGCGACTAGAGGGCCGGGAGGGCACCCATGCGCCCCGTCACTCTTCCACGCCCTCCTGCACCAGGCGCATCAACTCGTTCACGCTGAGCTGCGCGATCCCCAGCTTGTCCAAGGTGCGCCCCCGCCGCCAATAGTCCGTTTGGTGGATGGTGCAGGCCAGCCGGATGATGCTGTCAATCGCCTGCACCGAGACGCCATAGCGCTGGCCCAGCGCTGCGATGGGCACCAGGCTCATGGGCACGTCCTCGAATACGTAGCGATGGTTGAGCGTCGCGGGCGCCTTGATCCCGCGATAGCCCGGCTGGTTGTGGATCGCCTCGAACAGGTCCTCGCCGCTGGCGTCATAGGCCATCTTGAGCCACTCCATGGCCGTGCGCGCGCGAATGCCCAGCGCCGCCGCCACCGTCACCCGCTCGCGGTCTAGCTCCTCCAGCACCCGCGCCACCGAGGGCGTCACCCCCTCGATGTAGAACTGAAACTCGCCCCGGGTGGATTCGATGCGCCCCGCATTGAGCAGGGTCAGCGCAGGGTGAAAGATGGCGCCCATATTGTTGAGGCCGGTATGCAGCACGGTGTTGCCGTCAATGAACTGGGGGTAGGCATCGGCCAGGGCATCGAGCACGGCGGGGGTCCGGGTGGCGGGCAGCGCCGCCAGGGGCACCGCTTCTTTGATGCTGAACAGGCGCGCCTGGGCGGGGCCATCGGAGCGGCTGGCGTAAAGCAAGGTCTCCGCCTCGGCCAGCAACACGTCCGCCGTGCAGCCCACCTGCCGGAGCACCTGGCGGAACTCGAGGGCGCCGCCGGTGCGCCCCGGATGCAACACGATGATCTGGCCATCCCGCAAGTAGGGCGCAAAACAGCGGGCCACTTCGGAATGGGCGCTGGAGGGCACCACCACATTGATGATCTGGGCATCCTGGGCCGCCTCGGCGGGGTCCGACGTAACCCGCTTGAGCCGCGCAAAGCCGCGCGGCCCGCCCTCAAAGCCGTCCAGATCAATGCCCTTGCGGCTGCGGATGGCGGCCACATTCTCGGGGGTGCGGTTGTATAGCGTCACCTCCAGGCCCATCAGGGCCAGGTGGGCGGCCATGGCCTTGCCGCCATGCCCTGCTCCGATGACTGTGTAGCGCGATATCGTCTGCATCTTGACTCCTTTGAAGGACTCGGGCCATCCGCGCGCCAAAGCGCCAGCAAGACCAAGCACAGGGGCCCTTGGCGGGCTCGGAAGCGTGACGCTCGGAAGCGTGGCAAAGCTAGAGATCGAGCGCGCCCCGTGCTTGCCCGCGATGGCGGGGCCCAGGGCGCATCGGCAGTCGGTGTGCGAGGTGACGCGCGAGCGGCTAGGGCAACTCGATTCCCAGCCGCGCCAGGCGCTCTGCCTCGGGCAGGGGCGCGCCCGTCTGCGGGTCAACGGCTACCCAGGCGCCCTGTCCGTCATCCCCCACCGCGATCTCGCCGCGCCCGTAAGGGTTGTTGCGCAGGTGGGGTGCATCCAGCACGCCCCGGGTCACCGCCCGCGCCAGTGTGGCCGGGTCGGTCAGCGGATCAGCCCCATCCGGGGCTGATCCGCCCGGATCGGAGCCGCCCGGCGTCGCCAGGGAGCGCACCGCCGCCAGGGTGAGCTGGGTCTCGGCCACCAGCGCGGCGCGGCGCTGCGCCACTGCCGGGTCGGCGGCCATATCGGGCTGGCCGTGTAGCGCGTTCTCGATGGCGCGCCGCGCCAGCTTGCACGATTCGACCACCTCGCCCGCCGTGGCGGCATGTTGGGCCTCGCAATAGCCCACCACATGCACGATATGGGGCCGCAGCGCCATCTGTAGATAGATGCCGGCCACCAGGTGGGCGCGGGCGGCGTCCAGGTCTTGTGGATAGCTCAGCAGGCCGGTGCGCGTCTGTCGCCAGATGCGGAACCCCTCCCGCTCCAGGGGCGCGATCAGGTCAAGCGTGGCCAACATGCGCGCCAGGTCCATCCTATCGCTCAGGTTGGGCGGGCTGTTGAACATCAGCGGCGCGATATAGTCCTGAACGCCCATCGCCCGCGCGTTATAGGCCGCCAGATACGACGCGGCGCAGAACACCACGTCGGGCGCATCGCGCAGGCCCCAATGGTGCGCCTCGTTGGCCTCCACGGGCACGCCCTGCCGGGCATACCAGGCCATCAAGCGCTGGTGCTGGGCGATGGAGGGCTCTAGCTCCCAGGGGCCGCGCCCGTCCATGCGGTTGAACCAGTAGAGCGAGACGGCGCACCAAGCGTTGCGGATCGTCTCCAATTGCACCTCCGCCAGCCGCTCCAGGTCGTCGGTGCCGGAATAGGAGCGCATCAGGGGATAGTTGCCCCGCCGGCTGGCGGCATAGAGCGCGGCGTAATCCTCGGCGCTGCGCACGGGCACGCCGCCTGCGCCGCTGCGCCGGGGGTCCTGCCGCTCGGGATGAAAGTGGTTCTCCTGGGCATCCTGGTCAATCCCCAGCGAGATCACATCCAACACGCGGGCCTCGGCGATCTCGGCGACGCCCTGTAAAGTGGCCTCCATGCTGGGCAGCCCAAAGTGGTGCCGCAAAATCGGGTAGGGCGCGCGCCAGGCGATGCGGGCGATGGCCGTATCGGCATAGTCCTCGGCGCGGGGGGCCTCGTAGGGCTGCCCCCGCAGATAGCCCAGGATCGCCTCCACCGGCTGGCTGCCGTCGAATACGGCGTCAAAGAATCCCAGGCTGCGGGCCCGTTCCGCCACCTCGGGCGTGCCCCCAAAGATGAAACGCACCCCCTGGGCGTGCAGCTCGTCCACCGTTTCGGCGAACTCGGCCAGCAGACGCTCGCCGTTCTCCGGCGTGAGCCGGTACGAGACGGCCACCAGGTCAGCCTGTTGAGCTTGCGCTTCCTGCAACACCCGCGCGGCGGGCGTCGCCGGGCCCAGGAATACGGTGCGCCAGCCCGCTGCCTCGGCCAGCCGCAGGAAATTCAGCACCCCGGCCACGTGCACACATTCGCCCAGGGCAGCCGCCACCACCGTCTTCACGAGAACCCCCTTTGCCATCTCGCCTCTCTATCCCTAGTGTAGGCGGAAGCGCGGCGCTGTCAAGCGCATCCCAAAAGCGCTTGTACAGGCAGCAGGTGATGCAGCTTGGCTCAAGCTGCCCGGCGCGGCGCGCCTTTGGTGCGCCCCATCCAATCCAACAGCGGCAGGTCGCCAAAGTGTTCCCGAAAGAGGCGATAGTAGAGCAGCTCCTCTTTGGTGTTGAGCACCCATCCATTGGCCAGGCGGTGCTCCTGGGCATAGTCCGCACCGCTGATGGATCGCTCGCCGTACTGCTCCAGCAGCTCACCGATCCCCGTCCCCTGCCAGAACTTGGTCTTGCGGCGCCAGAGAACCGAATCGGGCAGGACGTGCTCCAGTGCCTTGCGGAGAATCCACTTTTCGGTGGTCTCTCGGCTACGCCGCAGCTTGAGATCCGGCGAGATGCCCAGTGCATAGGTCACCACTTCCGGGCTCAGGAAAGGGATGTGGACCACCAGGCCGTGGGCGGCAGCGCTGCGATCAACGCGCTGCAGCGCCGTGTTATGCAGCCGTCCGGTCAGGTCGTGCAACTCGTGCGCCAGCTTGTCGGCGGGCAGCTCGCGCAGGTAGCCATACCCGGCGAACAGCTCGTCGGCGCCCTCGCCAGAAAAGGCCGCCTCCGTATAGTTGGCTGCGTGCTGGGCCACTAGATAGTTGGTGACAGCGGAACGCACCAGGAGCGCGTCAAACGATTCCAGATGGTAGATCACATCTGGCAGCGCATCCAGGGTCTGCTGCAAGGTGACGACCACCGAGTGATGGTTGGTCTCGAAATAGTCGGCGATCTCTTGCGCAAAGCGCAGGTCGGGCGCGCCATCCATTCCGGCGGCAAAGGTGTGCAGGGCGCGCACATGAGGCCGCGCCAGGGCCACGATGGCGCTGGAATCCAGCCCGCCGGAGAGCCATGCCCCTGCCTCGTCACCTTTGATATGGCGGCAGACCGCATGCTCCAGCCGCAGACGCAGGTCGTCGGCGATTGCGGCAGCGCTCTCTGGCATGGCGGGCATTTTCTGCAACGCATCCATTGGCTGAAAGCCATCTTGCCGCGTATACCAGGTCCCCGGCGGGAACTCGCGAATGTCCTCTGTAACTTGGAGCAGCGCTTTGACCTCCGAGGCAAATACGAGCTCGCCCTCTGTTGTGCGGCCATAGTACAGCGGGCAGATGCCAAAGGGATCGCGGGCCAGCAGAAGCCTCTGAGGCCCTCGCGCTATCGCCAGCGCATACGGCTTGGGCTCCCGCTCGAGGGATTCCGGGTCAGGTAGGGGAGGGCTGTCGCCATCCCACGCCGCCTGGCGTCGTAGCGGGCGCGGCGTCGGCGCGGTGTGGGCCTCCGGCCATACGGCGCCCAGGGTGACGCCATCATGCTCCACGATCTTGGAGCCGGCGCCTCCCCGATGGGTCAGCCGATCCAGCATACGCGACACCGTCTGCGGTTTTGGGCTATCAATTCCTGCAATGCCTGCCACGATCCTTCCCTCCTCGGTAAACAACCTGTGTCCGTCAGACACCGGGATAACAACAGATGAGCTGCTGGGCGCTGGTTCGTCTATGCGCCAAGCCCTTCGTGGGGTCGCAAACGGGGGTGTCATCCTCATCGGCGACGATGCGTCCAGAGCCGGTAGGGGGAACTCGCTTGGCCAAGCCAACAGAAAAAGGCCCTGGCCATGTTACATGGTACCCTAGGGCCTTTTGCCGCAAGACAATGCGAGCATGAATCAGGTCTGCCCTGCCTATCGGAGCTCGATCGGCACTTGACAGCCTGCGCAGCCATAACCCAAAGCAACACCGCGCACAGCAGTTCCGTCAGGGACCGGTACGCACTCGGCATTCATTGCCTCGACCCCATTCCCAGATGTACCCTTTATCCTACCGGGCCTTGGTTGCCCTGTCAAAGTCGCTGCGGGGCGCGTCGTAGCCGGAATGCCAGACCACTTTGGCATTCTGGGAACTCGATACCTCAGTCTTCTGACTTGCATCAAGCGGTGCAAAGGGTCTCCCACTCTTATGGCCTTTGCCACCCACAGACCTACACTCGCCACCGCATGTGCCCGGCCTGTATCTCACGATGCAATATCCCCTGATCCCTCGGCCTGCTTGACCCCCTGTGATGGGTTCTTGCTCGATCTATGAGCCCTCGCTTGCCTGTGGTAAAATGGCGCAATGTCACACAAAAGCCCTGGCTCACATCCTCTTGCGTACGCCCTGCTGGCTCTTGGGCTGTTGCTGGCCCTGTTCCTGCCGCCGTGCTCTCTGGGCCAGGGCGACCTCCTCACGGACAGGCCAGAGCTGCCCCTGCTGGTGCGCCTGCCCGATGAGGTGACGCCCGAGCAAGCCCCCGCCTACCTGGCCTCCCTCGGGCTGGAGGCCCTGCGCCCCATCCCTCAGATCCATGTCTGGCGCGCCCGGCCCCTGCCCAGCCGGCCCGCCGCCCTGGAGGCCCTGCGCGAGAGCCTGGCCGACCGGGTGCTCTGGATCGAGCAGGACGGGCTGGTGCAGGCCCAGGAGGTCATCCCCGACGACCCTTATTATGCCACCTATCAGTGGAATCTGCCCCTGGTCGGCCTGGAGCAAGCCTGGCTCTGGAGCCAGGGCGGCGAGGTGGTCATCGCCATCATTGACACGGGCCTAGACCTGGCGCATCCCGACCTGCAAGCCAGGCTGTGGGTGAACGAGCACGAGATCCCCGGCACAGGCCAGGACGACGATGGCAACGGCTACATTGACGACGTGCACGGCTGGGACTTTCTCGGCACTCTATATGAAAAAGGAGACCCTTTCCCTCAGGATGAGAACGGCCACGGCACCCACGTGGCGGGCATCGCCGGCGCCCACACCAACAACGGCATCGGCGTCGCCGGGGTGGGCTGGGGCGTGCGCTTGATGGCCGTGCGGGTGCTGGATGCAAGCGGATACGGCTCTTGGAGCAATGTGGCCGAGGCGATGATCTATGCCGCCGCAAATGGCGCCCGCGTGCTGAACCTGAGCCTGGGCGGGGATACCCTGCCTGCCGGCGAGACCGTTTCCGATGCCGTTGCCTATGCTCGCGGCCTGGGCTGTCTCATCGTCGCGGCGGCAGGCAATGCAGGGGGCGCCATCCAATACCCGGCCAGGATGGAGGGCGTCATGGCGGTGGCAGCCACGACCAAGTTCGATGGACCGGTCTTGGGCTATAGCCGGGGGCCGCAGATGGATGTGGCCGCGCCGGGCTCGGGTGTGTATAGCACGCGGCCTGTCATCCAGGGCTCCTACGGCTATATGAGCGGCACGTCCATGGCCACGCCCCATGTGAGCGGGCTGGCAGCCCTGCTCTGGGCCTATGACCCTACCCTGACGGCCGCCCAGGTTACCCAGATCATCACGAGCACCGCCCAGGATGTACATGACCCCGGTTGGGACGAGCGCACCGGCTGGGGCCGCATAGACGCCCAGGCGGCCATCACAAGCCTGATACTGCCCCAGCTAGAGCGTCGCCATCTCTTTCCTCTGATCTTTCGGCGCATGGCCCCCTAAAAAGCACCAGGGCCCGGCCGTAGCCGAGCCCTGGGATGTAGCCGCAAGCGCGCTCGCGCTCAGGGCCGGGGCAACACCACGGTATCCACCGCGTGGATCAACCCGTTGGTGGCCCGCAGGTCGCGCTCGATGACGCGGGTGCCCCCGATGAACAGGTTGCCGCGCCGGGCGCGCACCAGCAGCCTGTCGCCCGAGAGGGTCTCTATGGAGCGCAGCTTGGTCAGCTCCTCCGTCGTGATGCGCCGGGGGATGATGTAGCGGCCCAACCAGGCGGTCAGCGCCTCGCGGTCGGCGGTCAGGGCCTGCATTTGGGCCTCGGTCAGCTCCTCAAAAGCCTCATCGGTGGGCGCCAGCACGGTGACGTTCCTCTCCCGGCTCAGCGTGTCGGCCAGGCCCGATAGCTCTAGCAGCCGCGTCAGGTGGGTGAACCCATCGGCGATGTAGAGCTGGCCTACGACGTCCAGCGGGATACCCGGATAGATCAGCAGCTCGTCAATCAGATAGAGCGTCCCGTTCCCCGTCTCGATCACATCAACCACCTGGGCGTCGCCCACGTGCAGAACGCCCTCCTCCACCGATACGGGCAGCGTGTAACCTGCCAGGGTCTTGACCGAGGCGGCCTCGGCCAGGTCGTCGGCAGAGAGGCTGCCCTCGATGATATGGTGGCGCAACAGCTCGTCGAGCGCATCCTTTTGGCGGATGATGCTGAGCATCACGGCGTTGGGCACCAGGTTCAGGGCCGAATCCACGGGCGCCAGCAGGGTCAACGGTTCCTCACCCGCCAGCAGGTCGGCCAGCTCGGCCAGCTCGGCCAGCGAAGCCAGCAGCCCGGTGCGCCGCTCGCGTTGCAGCGCGCGGGCCAGGGTGCCCTGCGGCGCGGCCACTGCCTGTGACACAATGACCTCCGGCGCCGCCTCGGCAACCGCCTCTTCTTCGGCCTCGGGGGCCGCTTGCGTCTCCTCTGCAACGGCCTCTTCTGCCGTTGCAGGCAGCAGCACCTGGTCAATGATATGGATCACGGCATCGCCGATGCGCATATCCACCCACAGGATACGGGCGCCGTTGACGGTGAGCGCGCCTGTGCGGGGGTCTGTGGCCATGGTCAACTCAGAGCCCGCCAGCGTTACCAAAGTCCCGGGCGCCAGCTCTCGGCTGGTGATGGTGCCGGGGACCACGTGCATCTCGAGCATGGCGCGCAACGCCTGGGGATCCAGAGCCAGCTCCAGCAGGCGCTCGGAGGCCAGACGGTTCAGGGCGGCATCGCTGGGGCCAAAGATCGTAAACGCGCCGACCTGCTCCAGATCGTCCAGCAGCCCCGAGGTGACCAGGGCGCGCAACATGGCGATCAAGCTGAGCTGCCGGCTCGGCAAGAAAGCGGGCTCCTGCACCTCTTCGGCCTCCGCAACCGGCTCTTGCTCCACCGCCTCAACGACAGGCGCCTCCTCTGCCGCCTCAGCCGTCTCTTCCTCGGCGGCCCGTTCCGCCTCGGCTACCTCTGCCTCGGCTGCGGCCTCTTCCGCTTCTTCGGGCTCGGCGGCTTGTTCGATGGCCTCTTCCGCCTCAGCAGCAAGGACGGCCTCCGCCTCTGCCTCGGCTTGGGCCAGGGCCGCGCCCTCGGGGGGCAACAGCACCGCCTCGATCAGGTGTATCACCCCGCCCTTGACCAGGATGTCCGTCGTTGCGAACGCGGCGCCATTGATGGCCAGAGGGTCCGCTTGCAGTTGGATAGGCAACCCGGCCAGCGTCATCGTCTCGGTGATCATCGCCAGATCGGCGGCCAGCAGCCGCTCCGGCGCCACATGGTACTGGAGCAGCCGGGCCAGCGCCACTCGGTCGCTAACCAACTCCACGATCACATCGTCCGGCAGGGCGTTGAAGGCCTGGTCGGTCGGCACGAACAGGGTAAACTGCTCCAGCCCGGCCAACTGCTCTTGCAGGGTCTCCAGCCCAACGACCTGGGCCAGGGTATCCAGCCCGCCCAGCTCCTCGATGAGATCCAGCAACTCGGGCATCCCAACAGGGGTGGCGCCCTCGGGGGGCATCAGCACCCGGTCAATGAGATGGATCAGGCCGTTGACCACCTCGATATTGGCCAGCACAACGGTAGCGCCATCCACCATGATAGCGCCATCCTCGGCTGTGAACGTGACCGTTGGCCCCAGCCAGGTCTCGTAGGAGGCGCTCTCCAGCGTATCGGTTAGGTTGATGCTCGCGGGGATGATATGGTACTGGAGCATGGCGGCCAGGGCCTCGATATCATCCAGCGCCACGGGGTGCTCGGCGAAAAAGGCGGCCAAGGCCGCGTCGGTGGGCGCCAACAGGGTATAGGGCCCCGCTGCGTGCAAGAGCAAGTCCAGGTCGGTGCGCTCCAGCAGCGCTGCCAGGGCGCCCAGGTTCGCGTCGCGCTCGGCCAGATCCATGATATCCTCGCCCTCGACGGGGAACAGGATCGTGTCAATGACGTGCACGATGGCGTTGGGGATAAAGATATCGCCCGCCACGATGCGCGCCTGATCCAGCATGAGCCCTTGCTCGTCCGAGAGCACCTCTAGCGAGACGCCCGCCAGGTTCTCCAACGCCTCTTGCTCCTGGAGATCGGCCAGGGTGTAGGCGCCCTTGATCACATGGAACTGCAAAAAAGCGGCCAGCCGATCCTGGTTGGTGGCAAGGGCCTCAACGGTCTCGTCGTCCAAGGCGGCAAAGGCCGCATCGGTGGGCGCCAGGATGGTATAGGGCTCGCCCTCGAGCAGGATATCCAGCAGCCCGCCCTGCAACAGGGCCGTGCCCAAGGCCCCAAGTTGCTCGTTGGACATGGCCAGCATGGCCGCCTGGTCGCTCTCGGCCTCGGGTGCAGGATAGGCCGCCAGGCCGGGCGCGGGATACGCTTCAGCGACGGGGAGGACGGCCTCCTCCGCCTCGGCCTGCCCCTCCGTCGGCGCGATCAGCTCTTCCGCCACGGGCAGCACGACGGTGCAAGACGAGAGCAGCAATGCGGCGATCAACAGCAACGTCCCTAACATAGACCTGTTCATACGTGCAGCCTCCTTTGCCGGGCGCCTTGGCCTGCCGGTATGGCGCAATGCCGTTCGTTCATCGCGCACCTGATGTATGCTCAATCGGTTTCTCCTTGATTATAGAGGCCGTTGGGGGGCGTGTCAACGAAAAGCGAGGGTGAAACAGGATCTTTTCCAAGTTCGGGTTATGTGCACCTAGCCTCCCGTCGAGGTAAGATTTGCCCTACACGTGGGCAAATTGCGCATGCATGCGCCTGGGGCCGCCCCTACCTGTGTTGCCGCCAAGACCACGACAAGGCGTGTCGGCGATCCTGTTCGTAGGGGCGCCCACCCCCCGTGGGGGCCCTTTCCGAGAGGTCGCGACGCCGTCCAGATAGTGCAGCAGAGCTCTTCTGTGGACCACCCGCCAAAGTGGGTAGGGGTCAGGCTTGTCCTTCGTTGACAGCCCCGATCCATATCCCTAGAATCGGGGCGTGGCAAGGAGGTGCGAGATGAAGATCGTGACAGCGCAAGAGATGCGGCAGATCGAACAGGCGGCCAACGCAAGCGGCCTGGGCTATGGGCAGATGATGGAGCACGCCGGCCACGGCGTGGCCGCGGCCATCCGCGCCCGCATCGGCGACCGCCAAGCGCGGGTGTTGATCCTGGTGGGGCCGGGCAACAACGGCGGCGACGGCCTGGTGGCCGCGCGCCACCTACACGCCTGGGGCCACACGGTGCGCCTGGTGCTCTGGCGGCGCGCCCAGGAGGACGATCCCCTGCTGGAGGCCGTCCGCGCCCTGGGGCTCGCCATCGAGCCCTTTGACGCGCACAACCTGGCCGGGCTGCGGCAGGCCGTGCGCGCAAGCGACGTCATCGTAGATGCGCTGCTGGGCACCGGCGCGACGGGGGCGCTGCGCGGCGGCGTAGAGACCCTGTTGGAGGCCGTGGGCGCTGAGCTGGCAAGCCTGCGAGGGGCGCAAGAGTCGGCGCTTCTCGTGCGCGTCGGGGGCATCCCGCCCCAGGCGGCCCCGGCGCGCGGGCCGCTGGTGGTGGCCGTGGACCTGCCCAGCGGCCTGGATGCCGACACCGGCGCCGTGGATGAGCGCACCCTATCCGCCGATCTCTGCATCGCCCTGGCCTACCCCAAGCGAGGGCATTTCCGTTACCCCGGGGCCGCCCGCGTGGGCGAGCTGGTGGTGGCCGAGATCGGGCTCGACCCGGCCCTGGCCGAGGACGTGTCCCTGGCCTGCGCCACGCCGGAGCTCGTGGGCGCCCTGCTGCCCGCGCGCCCACGAGAGGCCCACAAGGGCACCTTTGGCAAGGCCCTCATCGTGGCCGGATCCATCAACTATGTGGGGGCGCCGGCCCTGGCCGCCGAGGCCGCCTATCGCGTAGGGGCCGGGTTGGTAACCCTGGCCGCGCCCGGCGCCATCCACGGCGCCCTGGCCGCTCGCCTGGGCGAGGCCACCCACCTGATCCTGCCCCACGATATGGGCGTGCTGGCGCCCCTGGCCGTGCCCGTGCTGGCCGAGGCCGTGGAGCAGTACCGCGTCATGTTGCTGGGGCCCGGCCTGGGCCAGGAGGAGCAGACCCGAGCGTTTGTCGAGGCGCTGCTGCGAGGCGCCCGCCAGGCCAAGCGCCAACCTATCGGCCTGATCCCCCACAGGGCTATCGAGCAGCCCTCCTTTGCGCTGCCGCCCCTGGTGGTGGATGCCGACGGGCTGAATCTACTGGCTCAGGGCGATGGCTGGTGGCAATGGCTGCCCCGCGATACGGTGCTGACGCCACACCCGGGCGAGATGGCCCGCCTGCTGGGCGGCGAGATCGCCCAGGTCAATGCCGACCGCGTGGCTACGGCGCGAGATGCCGCCCACAAATGGGGCTGCACCGTGGCGCTCAAGGGCGCCTATACCGTGGTGGCTGCGCCCGATGGCGCGACGACCGTGATCCCCTACGCCACGCCCGCCCTGGCCACCGCCGGAACGGGGGATGTGCTGGCGGGCGCCATTGCCGGGCTCATGGCCCAGGGGCTGGCCGGGGCGCAAGCAGCCCTCTGCGGCGCCTATCTGCACGCCTTGGCAGGGGCGCTTTGGCAGCAGGAGCATGGGGAGGCGGGGCTCTTGGCCGGGGAGCTGGGGGCGTACCTGGTCAGGGCGCGCCAGGCGTTGGGTTAGCACGCCAAACGGGGGCGCGCTTGTTGCTGCGCCCCCGTTGCATCAAAAAGGGTTCGGGGTTAGGACCGGTGCGCCCTGGCCTCGATATCGGTCAGGTCGATCGGCTGCTCGGGCTCGTGCGGGGCGGCGCCAAACTGGGCCAGCAGCTCTTCCTTGCGGCGCGCTGCGGCCAGCTTGCCTTCCTCGATGGCCTCGCGGAAACGGGCGCGTTGCTCTTCCAAGAGAGCCTGGCCCCGAGCCCGGAGCTCCTCCAGGTGCTCGGTATCCACACCCAACTCTTCGGCGCGCTCTTTGAGCTCGATGCCCTTTTCCTTGATCTGCTCACGCAGGTCTTCACCGGATGTCGGCGCAAAGAGGAGCGCCGCCAGGGCGCCGGCCAAAGCCCCAAAGAGGAACCCTACTATAAAGTCGAACGAGCTTTCGTGCTTGGCCATGGTCGTCTCCTTACGCGGTCTCGGTTGTGGATGAGTCGGTGGGCGCTGTTTGCGGCCGAGGGGCGCCGTGGCCGCGCTGCATCCGCCCCTTGAAGAAGAACAAGTTATCGGCGGCCTTGCGCACCCCTGCCCCAAAGCTGTTGAGCTTGATCAGTGGGCGGACAATGGTATCGCTGACGAGATGGACCGTGCCATCTACGCGGTGGGCCGTTGCCTGGCCGGTCTGCAGGATGGGCGCAATCTCTTCGCGCAGCGTGCGCACCAGAATGCGGAGCTGCACCAGCAGAACGGCCAACAGGACGCCGATCACCAGGGATAGAACGGCCAGAAGCACAATGGCGATATCGCGAGCAGCCGCTAGCATCAAGCCCTCCTCCTGGGTAAAACGTTCCGCCTACTACTGGGTATTCTATCACAGTTTCAAGAGCCGCGCAACGAACAGCGCAGCCCAGGCCACGAGGCTGGCGGGGATGATGTGAAGCTGGCCCAACATCGGCCAGCTCAGCGAGAGCAGCTCGCCCGCCGCCTGGCCCAGCATGAACCCGATCAAGCTAAACACCCAGTAGAGCACGATCTGGCGCCAGGTGCGCCCGGCCAGCAGATGGAACAGGGCGGCATAGAGCGTGGCTACGCTAGAGCCCAATAGGAACACCGGAGAAGCGAACATGGGCGCCCCCCTCATCACACGGTCTGTTGGCCGGCCGGTTCCTCGGCTTGGGCGATGACGCCGCCGCCCAACACCTCATCTCCCTGATAGAATACCACAGATTGGCCGGGGGTGATATCGCGCAAGGGCGCATCGAAACGCACCCGCGCCGTATCCGGCCCTTCTGGGTATACCCGCGCCGCTGCCGGGCGGGCGCGATAACGGATCTTGGCCTGCACGGGCGTCCCCGGCGCCAGCGGCCCGCTGCTGATGGTAGTGACCTCGTGGGCGACCAGCGCCCGATGCCCCAGCTCGTCGGCATAGCCCACGATCAGGGCATTGCGCCCGGCATCCAGGGCCAGCACATACAGGGGGCGCGGCGCGGCTATGCCCAGCCCGCTGCGCTGTCCGATGGTATAATAGGGCAAGCCCTGGTGCGCGCCCAGCAGCTCTCCCGCCCGGTTGTAGATCGGACCTGGACGAGCCGCCTCAGGCTGTTGCGCTTGTATCAAGCGCCGGTAATCCCCACCGCGTACAAAGCAGATATCCTGGCTCTCGGCGCGCTCGGTTACGGGCAGGCCCCTGGCGCGGGCCCAGGCGCGCACCTGGTCTTTGGTGTGTTCCCCCAGCGGGAACAGAACGCGGCGCAGGGTCTCCTGGCCCAGGGTGTACAAAAAGTAGGACTGGTCCTTGGTCGCATCGCGCCCGCGCAACAGGCGGTAGCGGCCCTCTCGCCGGAGGATGCGGGCATAGTGGCCGGTGGCCAGGGCCCCGGCGCCCAGCGCCAGGGCGTGCTCCAGCAGCAGCCCGAACTTGATCCAACGGTTGCAGCGCACGCACGGGTTGGGGGTGCGCCCGAGGGCGTATTCCGCCACCATGTGGCAGACGATCTGCCGGTAGAACGCCTCGCGCAGATCCACCACATGGTGCGCCACGCCCAGTTGTTGGCAGACCCGTTGGGCGCTGGCGATATCGGCCTCGGCGGGGTCGTAATCGCCGCCGGGCTCGCGCCAGAGGCGCATGGTCAAGCCGATGGGCTCGTGGCCCTGCTCTTGCAGCAGCGCCAGGGCCATAGAGCTATCCAGCCCGCCGCTCATGGCCACGGCCACGCGCCGGGGGGGGATTCCGTTCAGGAGGGTCTCCATCGCCTGGGCGCCCGCGCTACTTGGCTGCGCCCTGCTTGGCATAATAGGCCTGCACAGCCGCGTGCAGCGCCTGCATCACCATCACCGAACAGTGGTACTTGAACTCGGGCAGGCCCAGCTTGCCCGCGATGTCGGCGTCGGTGGTCTCTAGCACCGCCGCCAGGGGCGCGCCCTGCAACAGCTCGGACGCAAAGGAGCTAGAGGCGATGGCCGCCGCGCAGCCAAAGGTGCGATACTTGATCTCGGCCAGGCGCTCATCCTCGACGCGGATAGTGACCTCGATGGTATCGCCGCAGGAGATGCTCTCGGCCTCGCCATAGCCATCGGCGTTCTCGATCACGCCCACATTGCGCGGGTTGCTGAAATGATCCAAGACGATCTCGCGGTACATCGGCCCTCCCTATAACAGCGCTATTCGGCCCGGTCGCTCTGCTGGCCGTTGCCGCCCATTTGCGTCGTACGGGGCGCCGCCGGCTCGCGGCGCACCTCGCGCAACGCCTCGGTGACGGCCTGCAAGCCCAGCTCCAACTGCTGGATCTGGGCGCTCAGGCGGCGACACTGCTCCGCCACCGGGTCGGGCAGCTCGCTATGGGCCAGCGACATACACGGGTCCGGTTCGAGGTGCGGGCCCCGGACGATGCGGGCAGGCACGCCCACGGCGGTGGAATCCTCCGGCACCGAATCAATGACCACGGCGCCCGAGCCAATGCGCGCGCCATCGCCGATCAACACCGGCCCCAGGATGGTGGCGTTGGAGCCGATCACCACCCGATGGCCCACGGTAGGGTGGCGCTTGCCCTTGTTCAGCGAGACGCCGCCCAGCACGGCGCCCTTGTACATCAGCACGTCGTCGCCGATCTCGGCGGTCTCGCCGATGACGATGCCCATGCCGTGATCAATAAAGAACCGGCGGCCCAGGCGCGCACCCGGGTGGATCTCGACGCCGGTGCAAAAGCGCCCCGCGTGCGAGACCAGCCGCGCGACCCAATACAGCTTGTGGCCCCAGAACCAGTGGGCCACGCGGTGGAACCAGACGGCATGCAGGCCGGGATAGCAGGTAAGCACCTCCCACCAGGTGCGCGCTGCCGGATCGCGTTGGAACACCATCTGGATATCTTCGCGGATGCGTGCAAACATCGTCAACGGTCCTTTCCCTGCCGCGCCATCGCTAGATGACATCGGCCAACGTGATATTGTCCAGGGTCTCGGTGAGGCAATCCTGCAAGCTCTGCCAGACGTTGCGGGCCATACAGGTCGGCTCGCGTTCACAACAGGACGAGCCGTCCGGCCCCATACAGTCCACGGTGACGAGCTGCCCCTCCAGGGCGCGAAAGACGTCGCCCACGCGGATCTGGCCGGGCTCGCGGGCCAGGTAATAGCCCCCACGGGCGCCGCGCACGCTGGCCAGCAGGCCGGCGCGCCGCAAGGCCCCCGCCACCTGCTCCAGATAGGGCAGCGGCAGGTCTTGCGCCTGGGCGACCTCGCTCAGCGCCGTGGGCCCGTTGCCGTGGCAGCGGGCCAGCTCGATCATGGCCCGCAGGCCGGTCTGTTCTTTGGCGGAGAAACGCATCGCAATCCAATCCCTACTAAAAAGTCGGGATTGAGTGTAGCATCGGGGGGCGGCGCTGTCAAAAAAGAGGCGCTGCCCTGCGGGGCAACGCCTCGTGTCGCTGGTCTACAGCGCGGCTAGAGATCGGTCCAAAAAGTCAGGTTGTCGCGATAGGTCTGGGCGATCAGATCGCGCTTGTAGACATCATAGGGCTGCATCTTGACGGTCATGTTGTCAATGCGCTGGATGATATCCGCCGTATCGTTGTCCAGCGCGATGGTGGGCAGACCCTCGGCCCGGGCCAGCTCGCTGCGCACCTGCTGCGAAAGGCCGCCCACCTCTTTGCAGGAGAGGATCAACCCCGTCAGGCCAGAGCCGTGCTCGCTGATCAGCCGCTGATGGTGCAGCACCACGGAAAAGAGGCTGTCGTTGGCATTGATGCCCACCACTACGGCGTCGCCCGGCCCCACATAGCGCTCATAGCCATAGCGCAGGTTGACGACCCTGACGTTGCGGACCAACCGGCTGGCATGTTCCTCGAATTGCTCGGCGGTCAGGATCTCCAGGGCGCTCTTTTCACTGGCGGCAAAGTGCTGGGCGATGAGGCGCATGGTGGGCAGCTCCAGCTCGGGGATCGTGGGCACAAAGCCCAGGATCGGCGGGAAGGGTTGCCGCAGGTAGCGCCCGTAGAGGGGCGCAAAGATATGGTCATAGTACCCCTGCAAGGCGTCGCGGATGCGATCAATCCGGTTGGCGAACACGCCATTGACGATCAGCCCATCCACGCGGGTGTTCATGTGGTCCAGGCTCATAAAGTAGGGGAACACCTCATCAATGGTGGCCCCGATGCCGCCCCGGGTGACCAGCGCCACAAAGACGGGCACGCCCATCTCGCGCAGCATGTTGATCACATCGCCATTGCTGACGCCCGCCACCGAACCCACCCCCGGCTGGCCCGTGCCCTCCACGATGACGACCCGCCGGTTGCGGGCCACCAACTCGTACGATTCGCGGATGCGGGCCATAAAGGCATCGCGGCCCTCCAGCGGGTCGCCGGTGATGCTATCCTGGATGAAAGAGGTGGTCAGGCCTCCTTGCCAGATGACGGGGCTGAGGTAGCGAAAGCCGACATTGCCCACCCCCATTAGCGAGGTGACCACCACGGCATCCTTGTCCGCCTCGACGGGCGTGCCATCCTCCTCCACAACCGACAGGGTCTGTTGGCCCACGGGCTTGATATAGCCGATCTCGTGGGGCGCATAGCCGTGCTCGGCAGAGAGCAGCTTGCCGATCACGCCGATAGAGGTCACGGTTTTGCCCACATCCCTGGCCGTGCCGAGGATGAATATCGTTCGTGGATAGCCGGTATCGTTCATCTATGCTTCCTCAAGGGCACATATCGCTCATGCAAGCCGCGTATCCTGCACGCGCTCGTCAAAACGGAATGACAGGGTGATGACGCCTGCGTCATAGGCCGTGCGCAGCACATAGCCGCTCTTTTCAAAGATGCGCCGCATGCCCACGTTCTGGGCCATCACCGTGGCTCGGAACCCACGGATACCGTGCTCGCGGGCCAGCCGCACCAGCAAGCGGAAGAGATGGCCGCCGATGCCGCGCCGCTGGAACCGATCGGAGACAGAAAAGGCCACCTCGGCCATATTCTCGTTGGTATCCAACATCCAGTGCCCCGCCGCGACGATGGGCGCCGTATCCGAGTTGCCCAGTGTAGCGACGATGCCCAGGTTCTCCTCATAGTCCACCGCCACCAGGGACTCGGCCAGTTCGCGCGGGAAGGCCTTGCGCCGCTCAAAGAACCGCAGATACGCCGAGCGCTCGGAGAGGTCATAGAGATACTCCTGAAAGAAGCGCTCGTCGCTGGCCTTGACGGGCCGGAAAAAGATCTCGGTGCCATCGAATTGCTCGGTGTGCTCCAGCTCGACGGGATAGATGCCCTCCAGCGGGCTCTTTTGGCCCTCAAAGATGTAGCGGCTCTCTTTGGCCTGGCGGAACAACTCCTCGCGGAACTTGGGATGGGCGATCTGGATCAGGGCGGTGGCCCGCTCGCGCAGGCTCTTGCCGTGCAAGTAGGCGACGCCGAACTCGGTCACCACATAGTGGACATCGCCCCGGGTGGTGACAACCCCGGCCCCCTCGCTGAGATGCGGCACAATGCGCGATACAGCGCCGCCCCGCGCCGTGGAGGGCAACGCGATGATGGGCTTGCCCTGGGGCGCCAGGGCCGCCCCACGCATAAAGTCGGCCTGCCCGCCAATGCCGCTATAGATGCGATAGCCCAGCGAATCAGCGCAGACCTGGCCGGTCATATCCACCTGCAGGGCTGTATTGATGGCCACCATGCGGTGGTTGCGGGCAATGTTCAGGGGCGACGAGTTGTAATCCACCGTGCGAAACTCGAACATGGGGTTGTTGTCCACATAGTCGTACAGGCGCCGGGTGCCCACGCAAAAAGTGGCCAGCACTTTGCCTGGGTGGAAGGTCTTTTGCGAATTGTTCACCACGCCCGATTCGATCAGGTCAATCAGGCCATCGGAGAACATTTCCGTGTGCACGCCCAGGTCGCGCTTTTCAGCCAGGCCATAGAGCACGGCGTTGGGGATGCGCCCGATGCCGACCTGGATGGTAGAGCCGTTTTCGATCAGCCGGGTCACATGCTTGGCGATGGTGAGCGAGACGTCATCGGGCTCGGAAACGGGCAGCTCCAGGAGCGGCTCTTCGTGCTCTACCAGCACGTCAATATCCTCGATGTGGATAAAGCTATCGCCCAGGGTGCGGGGCATCTGGGGGTTCACCTGGGCGATGACCAGATCGGCGGCCTCGGCGGCGGCCTTGACCGCCTCGACCGAGACGCCCAACGAGCAAAAGCCAAAGCGATCCGGCGGCGTCACCTGGATCAGCGCAACATCCAGGGGCATACGCCCGCTGCGGAACAACTCGGGGATCTCGGAGAGAAAGATGGGCGTGTAATCGGCCAGCCCTTCGTATACGGCCGAGCGCACGCCGGGGCCCACAAAGAGCGAATTATGGCGAAAGTTGCGGTCATAACGCTTGCTGGCGTGGGGCGCCGAGCCGATGGTGAGCATATGAACGATCTCGACGTCGTTGAGCAAGCGTTCCTCGCCGCCCAAAGCGACCAGGGTCTCCAGCAGGTGCTGGGGTTCGGCGCAACCGGGGCTGAGAAAGACGCGGCTGCCGCTCTTGATCTGCCCGAGGGCATCCCGCGCGTTCATGCGCCGGCTGGCATAGTTCTTGATCCAGTTCCTCACCACTGGCATTTGGCGATCTCCTTCCAAACCCGCTCCGGGCTAACGCTCTGGGGCCACAAAGCGGCTCACGGCTCAGCGACGGGGCGCTGGGCGCCCGCGCCGGGGAGGTGGACGGGCATCTGTTTGCTACGTTCAGTGTACCCCAGATGGGGTCGGTTGGCAATGAAGGGGGCAAAAGGAGACGGGGTGCTTATGTAGCCCGTGGTATAGAGAGTGCTCCGCTCTTTGTTGCAGCCGGGCGACACCGCGACGAGTCGGGGATCACCCTGCCACCGAGCTAGTATGCAAAGACTGGCTCTCGAGCGGCTTGCATCCGTACAGCATCGCCCTAGACCCCAAACGCACATGGCGGGGCGAACCACTGTATCTAGTAGCTCGCCCCGCCATGATTGCCCTCTCTGGTACCCCCTAGGCGACTCGAAC
>CAYZWT010000023.1:0-64823 GCA_964482225.1 uncultured Anaerolineales bacterium | reverse complement strand
CAGGCACGACGTTTGACTCATTATACAACTTTTCACCAACCAATGAACAGTCACGTAGAGATAGTTGACGGCGGGTTCACCATCATCTAGTCTCTGGCTGCACGCAAGCGTGCCATCATATGCAAGAGGAGAACAGCAATGAGTTTCCGGCTGGGAATGGCGATCCGTTGGCCCGAGTACTATGACTATATGCGGGAGGCGGGCTTTGACGTGGTCAAGATCGAGATGCAGCGCAACGACGAGGACGAAGTCATTGAGAAATACCGGGGCATCCAGGCCGTGGTGGCCATGGGTGAGCCGTTCACGCCCCGCGTACTGGACGCGCTCAAGGATGATCTCCAGTTCGTGATCCGCCACGGTGTCGGTTATGACAAGATTAACGTGGACTATGCCGCGCAGGTGGGGGTCTGCTGCTGCAACACGCCGGGCGCCATGTCCACCGGCGTGGGCGAAACCACCCTGGCCCTCATGCTCGAGATCTCGCGGGGGTTCTTTCGCAGCGACCGGGAGATCAAGGCAGGCGGCTATAGTCGCGGCCCCGTCACCCGTGGCATCGAGGGGGCCACCATCGGGCTGATCGGATTCGGCAATATCGGCCAAAAGGTGGCGCGCATCCTGCAGGGGTTCAACCCGCGCCTGCTGGCCTATGATGTGCGCTATAATGAAGATGCCCTGCGCGAGCTACATGTGGAAAAGGCCAGCCTGGAGCAGATCGCCCGCGAGAGCGACTTGGTCAGCGTGCATGTGCCCCTGATGCCCCAGACGGCCAACATCGTGGACGCGGCGTTCCTGGCCCAGATGAAGCCGACGGCCTTTTTGATCAACACCTCGCGCGGCGGCACGGTGGATGAGCAGGCGCTGATCGAGGCCCTCAAGAACGGCACGATAGCTGGCGCGGGGCTGGACGTCTTTGCCAAAGAGCCCTTGCCCGCGGATAGCGAGCTGCGCAAGCTGGACAACGTTTTTATGACGGGCCACCTTGCCACCCAGACCACGGTCTGCATCCAGGCCGGGTTCGATAGCATCATCCGCTCGTTGCGCGAGTTCCAGTCAGGCCAGGTCCCCTATGGCTGCCTGAACCCGTCGTATGTGACGCATCGGCAGGCGCAAGGCTAACGCAGCGAACCCCTTGCCGCACAAAGCGCGCCGCGCTCCACACTGGTTGGGGCGCGGCGCGTGCCGTTGCGGCCACCCGGCGCGGCAGGGTTTGGGGCCGGGGAACGGCTGTGCTATGCTTGCTCGTGATTGTGTTCGGCGGGCAAACCACCAGACGGTGTGGTGAGGTACCCCAGGAGGGAGTTGAACCCCCGACACAAGGTTTAGGAAACCTCTGCTCTATCCTCTGAGCTACTGGGGCGCGGTGACACAGTCTAGCATAAGCGCAGCGAGATGACAAGACAGGCCTGGCCGTTCGTTTCGGTCGCCCGGGCGTTGGGCCGCGCGGCTCTCTTGCTCGCCGCAGCTTGGAGCCTCAGCGCACCGCCCCAACGGCTGGTGGTCATCGGCCCGCCCCAAGCCGTGGAGACCCGCAACCCCAAGATGGGCGTCCACACCCGCCTCACCGATGAGGTGGAAGAGTGGAAGATCCAGCGCACTTTCGAGATGGTACGCGAGATGGGCGCGCCCTGGGTGGTCGAGTATTTCCCCTGGGCCTACCACGAGCCGCGCCCGGGCCGCTACGACTGGCGCCGCGCCGACATGATCATTGAACACGCCCGCGCCCAGGGGCTGACCGTCCTGGCCCGCATTGATTTCGTGCCCGAGTGGGCGCGCCCCGCCGAGACCACCTTTCGCTATCTGGACCCCGAGCACTATGGCGACTATGCCCGCTTTGTGGCCGCCTTTGCGGCCCACTTTGCGGGGCGCGTGGAAGGCATCATCATCTGGAACGAGCCCAACCTGAGTTTCGAGTGGGGCTATCGCTTGCCCGATCCGGCGGCCTACACCGAACTGCTGCGCCAGAGCTATCTCGCCATCAAGGCCGCCGCGCCCGAGATGCGCGTGCTGGCCGCCGGGCTGGCTCCCACCATGGCGCCGCCGGGCAGTGAGTGGGGCATGGACGACCTGCTTTACCTGGAAGCCATGTACGTCGCGGGCGCCGGCGACTATTTCGACGGCCTGGCCATGCATGCCTATGGCTTTGCCCTCCCCCACGATGACCCGCCCGCCCGCGACCAGGTCAACTTTCGCCGGGTGGAGTTGCTGCGCGAGATCATGGTCGCCCACGGCGACGCCCACAAGCCCGGCTATATCACAGAAGGGGGCTGGAACGACCATCCGCGCTGGGCCAAGGCGGTGCGCCCCTACCAGCGGCTTCTTTACACCATCGGCGCCTATGAGCTGGCGCTGGAGCAATGGGATTGGTGCCAGGCGGTGGCGCTGTGGGCCTTTCGCTACCCCTGGGACCAGCGCACCTACCAGGACTATTACGCCTTTGTGACCCCTGATTTCGTGCCCAAGCCCCTCTATACCGAGCTGGCCAACTATGCCCACGGGCGTCCCTACGAGTATCTGGAGGAGGCCCCCTGATGGTAGGTCGGCGCAGGTTCCTCTGGGGCGGGGCCGTGGCCCTGGCGCTGATGGCGCTGGGGGCGCTGCTCTGGACGCGCCAGGGCCATCAGCGCCGCGAGACTTGGGACCGCATCCAGGCCCGGGGCGCGCTGCGGGTGGGCATGGACGCCAGCTACCCGCCCTTTGAGTGGGTGGACGAGGCGGGCGCGTTCCATGGCTATGACGTGGCCCTGGGGCGCGCCTTGGCCGCGCGTTGGGGGGTCGAGATCGAGTTCATCAATATCCACTTTGACGGCCTGTACGACGCCCTCTATACCGGTCGGGTGGATCTGCTGCTCTCGGCCCTGCCCTACGACCGGATGCTCACCCGCGACGTGCGCTACTCGCAGGCTTACTTTGCCGCCGGGCAGGTGCTGCTGGTGCCCACGGCGGACGAGACCACGGCCTCGCCCGCTGACCTGCGCGGCGGGACCGTGGCAGTCGAGCTGGGCGCCACAGGCCACCAACTGGCCCGCAGCCTGGATCGCGACCGCGCCTTGGCCTGGGAGGTGACGCCCTTTCGCGAGTTGGACGAGGCAGCGCGCACCCTGGTGGCCGGTGAGGCCGATGCGCTAATCTGCGACAGGGTGAGCGCTCTGGCCTTACTGGCCGCCTACCCGCTGCGCGTGGCGGGCGAGCCATTGACCGATGAGCCCTTTGTGATCGCCGTGCGCCCGGAGGCCCCCCGCCTGCTGGGCGAGGTGGACGCGGCGCTGGCCGCGTGGCAGGCCGACGGCATGCTAGAGCACCTGGCCCAAGAGTGGCTGGCGCCCTGATGGCAGCCGCGAGGAGACAGGCTCGCGCAGAGATCGCAGAAAAGAAAGTGCGGGCCAGATTCGTCTCTAGCTACACCTTGTGCAACCATTCCCGGAGACCCTATCATGCCAGCAACCGTCCCGCTGAACGCCCACGATCTATACCAACGCCTCTTGGCCGCCTATGGCCCGCAAGACTGGTGGCCCGCCGAGACGCCCCTGGAGGTGGTGGTGGGCGCGGTGTTGACGCAGAACACCGCCTGGCGCAACGTCGCCCTCGCCATCGAGCAGCTCAGGGCGCGGCGACTGCTGGAGCTGGAGGCGCTGCTGGCCGCGCCGGAGGGCGAGCTCAAGGACGCCATCCGCTCCTCCGGGTTCTATAACATCAAGTACGAGCGGCTGCGCCATGTGCTGGCCTTTCTGCGGGAGCGCGGCGGCATCGCGGGGGCGGCGGCCCTGCCAGGGGAGCCACTGCGCGCCGAACTGCTGGCCGTGCCCGGCGTGGGCCCCGAGACCGCCGATAGCATCCTGCTCTACGCCCTGGACAAGCCCTTTTTCGTCGTGGACAGCTATACGCGGCGCTTGCTGGCGCGCCTGGGCCATGCCTGGGCCGAGCGGGCGCCCTATGCTCAGGTGCAGGGCTGGTTCACCGGGCAGATGCCCCCCGATACGGCCCGCTACAACGAGTATCACGCCCTGATCGTGCAGCACTGCAAAGAGCACTGCCTCAAGAAACCCGCCTGCCCCGGGTGTCCCCTGGCGGAGCGCTGCCCCTCGAATGGCCGCACGCCGCAACAACGGCCCCCACTGCAACCCTCGGCTTTGGACGACGTATAGTCATCAGAATCGCGGCCCATGTGGGCCGTTTCCGTTCGCCGTACAGCGCGCCTGGCGCGCACAGGAGGACCTATGGATAGCCACGAGATGACGTTGCAGAACCCCCAGTCAGAAGAGGCCGGGCGCGTGGTCGAGTTCGAGCTGCACCTGCCCCGCCGCCAGGAGATCGCCCTGCCCAAGGTGAACGCCGAGCCGCTGCGCCGCGCCGCCGAGGATGTGGTGCTTACCGGCATCGGGCTCACCTTGCTGGCCGGCCGCGCCCTGGTGAACACCATGCGGGCGGCTCACCGCGCCGGCGAAGAGGCCGCCGAGCACCCTGGCCCTGTCACCCGCGCCCTGATCGGGCTGGTCTCGAAAAAGGCCAAGCCCGCCGACAAGCCCCTCTCCCATCATATCCCGGTGCTACCCATTGCCGGATACAGTGTGCTGGGCAGCGACGAGATCATCGCGCGGCTGGAGGGGCTCTCTCAGGAGCAACTGGTCTTGGTGCGCGACTATGAGGCGGCGCACCTGCAGCGCGCCGCCGTGCTAGAGGCTCTGGCTGCGCGGCTGACCTCAGCCTGACCGTGCGTATCATCCTGTATACCGGCAAGGGCGGGGTCGGCAAGACCACCCTCTCGGCGGCGACGGCCCTGCGCAGCGCCGAGTTGGGCCATCGCACCCTGGCCATCAGCACCGACATCGCCCACAGTCTGGCCGATGCCCTGGGCCAGTCCCTGACCAACGAGCCCCAACCGGTGGGGCCGCCTCGTTTGTGGGCCGCCGAGCTGGACACGGGCGAGGAGTTGGAGCGCTACTGGGGCAACGTCAAGCGGCGCATCGCCGAGGCGTTGGTCAAGCAGGGGGTGCAGGCGCCCGTGGCGGGCGAGCTGGCCATCCTGCCCGGACTGGACGAGATCCTGGCCCTGGTGCGCATCAAGCGTTATGTCGAGGACGGCGCCTATGACGCGCTGATCATTGACAGCGCCCCCACCGGCGCCGCCATGCGCCTGCTGGGGGCGCCCGACCTGCAACGCTGGTATGCGCGCCACCTGGCGGGCCTCTCCTCCGGGCTCACGCGCCTCCTGTTGCCCACGGTGCAAAAGGCCATCAAGCTGCCCCTGAGCGAGGCGCTGATCCAAAGCCAGATCCAGCAACTCTTTGACGAGGTCAAGCGCCTGCGGGAGATCCTGACGGACGCCCGCCAGACCTCTGTGCGGCTGGTGCTCAATCCCGACCACCTCTCGGTGCAAGAGACCCAGCGGGCTTTTACCTACATGAGCCTGTTCGGCCTCTCGGTGGACGCCATTTTCGTCAACCGCGTCCTGCCCACCGAGATTCAGGACCCCTTTTTCGAGCACTGGAAGGCCGACCAGGCGGGGCACCTGGACCGGGTGGCCGAGACCTTTGCGCCCCTGCCGGTGTTCCAGGTGGCGCTCATGCGTCGCGAGGTGGTGGGCGTCGAGGCCCTGGCCGAGCTGGCCCGGGGGCTGTATGGCGCGCTGGATCCTGTCGCCCCCCTTTCAGAGGAGCAGCCGCTGCGCTTTTCCACGGAGAACGGCCACTATATCCTTTCGCTGCGGCTGGCGGGCGTCGAGGCGGGGGCCGTCGAGCTGGAGAAGGACGGCAACGAGTTGCACGTGCGCCTGGGGCGCTTTCGGCGCTCGCTGATCTTGCCGCAGGTGCTGGCCACGCTAGAGCCCGCCTGGGCCGCCGTCGAGGGCCAAGAGCTGCGGGTGGCCTTTCGCGAGCCGGGGACGTAGCACATTACCACCCCGCCGGCGGGTCGCCCCAATCAGGCACCGGCAAGGGCTCGCCATCCCGCAAGGCCGATTGGTGGGCCACGATGCCGGGCGCCAGATAGCGCACCGCCTCCCACACATGGATGCGGGGCAGCCGCCGGCGGGCGCAGGCATTGACGAACTCGTGCACCAGGTAGGCATGCGAGCCGCCATGCCCCCCCAGGTCGTCGGCCAGGGGCGCGGGCAGCGGCTCGCGCACGTCGCTCAGGTCCAGCGGCTCCCAGCCCTGGCGGGTGGTCCAGCGCGCCCCGGAGGGATCACTGATGAAGGATGCCTCCGTTCCAAAGAGGCGAAAGCTCTCGCGCTCCGGGTGCCCGATGCGGCGGAACTCGCAGTGGCGCACGATGGCGCCGTTGCTCATGCGGTACAGCGCCACCTCGTTGCCATAGGGGTTGCCCCAGTAGCCATCCTCGGCATACCAGTCATCCCCCGGCATGCGGTAGCCCAGGGCCGAGACCGACAGCGCGTGGGCCTGCATGATGGAGACCATGCTGGCGGTGGCGTGGGTGGGATAGTGCATGGGGATGCAGCCGCGCTTGTCGGCGCTCCACTGCTCGCCCCAACGGTTGCGCCACACCTCCCGCAGGTTCGAGGTGGGGCTGTCCGTGTCGTGCCAATACTCGCACTCGCCGTATGTTAGTGGGCCAAAAGCGCCCTGGGCGGCTCGTTGGCGGCAGAACATGGTTTCGCGCCGAAAGTAGGTCGTCTCGCCCAGCATATAGATCTGGCCTGTGCGCCGCACCGTCTCCACAAGGCGGTCGCACTGCTCCAGCAGGGCGTTGCCATCGGGGCCGTAGGTGGTGGGCACGGCGCTATAGACGTGCTTGCCCGCCTCCAGCGCCTGCATGGCCTGCTCGGCGTGCAGCCAGGGCTGGGTGACGATGGCGATAGCGTCCAGATCGGAGCGGCACATCTCGTCCAGGCTGGCGTAGCACTCGGCGATGCCGTGCTCGCGGGCCACAGCCGCCACCCGGTCGGCCCGCACATCGCAGATCGCCATGCGCGAGACCTCTGGGTGCTTGCCAAAGAGACCCACGAACTCACGGCCAAACTGCCCCAGCCCTACCAAGCCCAGCGAGATGCCCATCTCTCTACCTCCGCGCTAACTTGGCCCACAAACACAAGAGCGCGGGGCGTCCCTGGCCAGGCCATCCCGCGCTCGTCGCTCGCCCGGCTCAGGCCGAGGCCGGGGCGTGCTCCTTTTGCCAGGGCTCCTGGGCACCGCCCTGCAAGTAGGCGGCCATATCGTTGGCGGCCACCCGCCCCGCGCCCATGGCGCTGATCACCGTGGCCGCGCCGGTGACAATGTCGCCCCCGGCCCAGACCCGCTCCAGCGTCGTGCGCCCCGTGGCCGCATCCGCCACAACGGTGCCCCGCCGCGAGCGCTCCAAGCCCTCTGCCTCGCTGAACACCAGGGGATTGGGGCGCGTGCCCAGGGCCATCACCACCGTATCCATCGCCATATCGAACTCTGAGCCATCCACGGGGATGGGGCTGCGGCGGCCGCTGGCGTCGGGCTCGCCCAGCTCCATGCGAATGCAGCGCAGCCCGGTCACCACGCCCTGCTCATTCCCCTGCACCTCGATGGGGTTGGTGAGGAAATCGAAAATGATACCCTCTTCCTCGGCGTGCTCGACCTCTTCCAGGCGGGCGGGCACCTCGTCGCGGGAGCGGCGATAGACGATGTGCACCTCCTGGGCGCCCAGGCGCAGCGAGCTGCGCGCCGCATCCATTGCGACGTTGCCCGCGCCCACCACCGCCACCTTGGCACCCACCCGCACCGGTGTATCCCACACGGGGAACTGGAACGCCTTCATCAGGTTGACGCGGGTGAGCAGTTCGTTGGCGCTATAGACCCCGTTCAGGTTCTCGCCGGGGATGTTCATCATCATCGGCAGGCCCGCACCCGTCCCCAGGAACACGGCGTCATAGTCCTGCAACAGTTCGCGCAGCGAATAAAGCTTGCCAACCACGATATTCAGGCGGATGGTAACGCCCAGCTTGCGCAGATAGTCAATCTCGGCGGCCACCACGGCCTTGGGCAGGCGAAACTCGGGGATGCCATACACCAGGACGCCGCCCGGCTCGTGCAGCGCCTCCAGGATCTCGACCTGGTAGCCTTGCTTGGCCAGGTCGCCCGCGGCGGTCAAGCTAGCGGGCCCGGAACCGATGACGGCGATGCGCTCCGGGCGGGGCGCCGCCTGCTCCGGGGCGCGAATGCCCTGCTGCTGCTCCCAATCGGCCACAAAACGCTCCAGGCGCCCGATGGCCACCGGCTCGCCCCGCAGGCCCACGATGCACTCGGCCTCGCATTGGCTCTCTTGCGGGCAGACCCGGCCGCAGATGGCGGGCAGGCTGTTCTTGTCCTTGAGATACTCGACCGCTTGCCACATATCGCCATCGCGCAAGGCGCGGACAAACTCGGGGATGCGTACCTGCACGGGGCACCCGGCCACGCAACGCGGCAGGCGGCATTGCAGGCAGCGGTGGGCCTCGGCCACGGCCATTTCGATGGTATAGCCCAGGGCCACCTCGTCGAAATTGTGGGCGCGCGCTTGCGGCTCTTGGGCCGGCATGGGCTGGCGGGGCGTCTGGTTGGGCCTGCGGTTGGTCATGATCGGCTGGTCTCCTGCGGCTGGGTCTGCTGGGCTGCTTGCTGGTACAGCTCCAGCGCCTTGCGCTCTTCTTCGATGTAGAAACGTTGGCGGCTGAGCAAGAGGTCCCAATCCACCTGATGCCCGTCGAACTCGGGGCCATCCACGCAAGCGAAATAGGTGCGCCCGCCGACAGACACCCGGCAGGCGCCGCACATGCCTGTGCCATCCACCATGATCGAGTTCAGGCTCACGATGGTGGGCACGCCAAAGGGCTTGGTGGTGAGGGTGATGAACTTCATCATAATCGCCGGGCCGATGCCCCACACGCGGGCGATCTGGCGATCGGATGCCAGCAGCTCCTTGAGGGGCTCGGTCACCAGGGCCTTGCGGGCATAGCTGCCATCGTCGGTCACGACGATCAGCTCGTCGGTGACGGCGCGCATCTTGTCCTCCCAAAAGAGCAACTCGGCGTTGCGCGCCCCGAT
The DNA here is from genome assembly GCA_964482225.1 of uncultured Anaerolineales bacterium. Lineage (GTDB taxonomy): Bacteria > Chloroflexota > Anaerolineae > UBA1429 > UBA1429 > UBA1429. Next base: position 55,818 of record CAYZWT010000023.1, on the reverse strand, counting down.
GATGGCGATCACGTGGTTGCCCGCCTCGCGCAGGGTGCGGCAGATGGGGTAAATGGGCGCGATGCCCAGGCCGCCGCCCACCAACACCACGGTGCCATAGTTTTCGATCTCGGTGGGGCGGCCCAGCGGGCCGGTAAAGCTGGCCAGGCTATCGCCCACGGCCAGGTCCTTGAGCATCAGGGTCGAACGCCCGATCTCTTGGGCCACCACGGTGATGGTGCCCGCCTCCCGGTCATAGTCGGCGATGGTGAGGGGGATGCGCTCGCCCTGGGCGTGCACCCGCAAGACGACGAATTGCCCCGCTTGCGCCTTTTGCGCTACCTCGGGCGCCTCGATCAGATACTCGGTGGTAACAGGCGTGTGCGCCTGCTTGGCAAGAATGCGATACACGATTTCCTCCTGCACTGCACGATGGCAATTTGACAGCCCATTATAGCCCCGCGCGGGGACGTGTCCAAGTTGCCCGAGACAAGCAGCCCCCAGGCGCTGCATCCCTTCCTGCAACTCGGCCTCCAGATCCGCCTCTGTGGCCTTTGGGTGACTCTCGACCCAGGCCCTTATGTCGGCCTCCAGCAGCGCAACTATCCTCGCTATCGTGCCCCTGCTAAATCCCATCTGTAGGCATCCTCGTGCGCGGTGTGTGCCTCATCATCACAACGCTGAGAGACGATTCTCGCAAAGGGTCACCTGCCTCGCGGCTTCTGAGGACGCTCTCTCGCAAAGAGCCAGAGACGCCTCGCGGTCAGGCCGTCTCTGGCCTATCTCGCTCTCTGCGCGGCTGGTCCAGTCTCTGCCGGACAAGGCTAGGTGATGGACAGGATCTCGCGCACGGCGCCCAGCACCAGCAGCCCTAGGCGGGCGATGCGCGACGCCCCCAGCTCGGGCAGCGGCTCCTGGGGTTCCCCATCCTGGTCAGGCTGCGCAACCCGGGCAACAACCAGGGCCACTACGGCGCCCAGGATAGCCCCCAGCGCCACACCGGCGATCACAAAGCGCATGCTCTTTTGCACATTACACCTCCTGCGCCTCAGGCGCGCTTCCAGACGCGATAAATGCCGCGCACCCTGGCCCGCAGGCCCTCGGCCCAGAGGATAGGAGCGCGCATGGCGGCCAGTGCCCGATCAATGCCCATCGAGACCCTCACCACTGACGCGTGCGCGTTCTTGAGGGCGGGCCGAACGCGCGGCAGGAACCCGCGCAGCCACTTGGTCACCTGCAACAGGATCACCAGCGGCAGCGCGCAGAGCAGCATTCCCTCCAACACCAACAGGATGAGCGACCAATCTCTGGCTATGGCGACCACATCGTAGAACACGCTCCCCTCCTTTTGGGTGCGGACACGCCTGCATCCTATAGCAGCTCGGTCTGGTAATCAAGCAGCACCAAGTCCAGCCGCTGGCCCTCGACGAAATCCACCACGCGCTGCATCACCTGTTGGGCCACGCTCACGTCGCCCGAGACGCAGGCCACCGCCAGGGTCGCCAGTTGCCAGCTATCCAGGTGATCCACCTCGGCCACAGAGACATTGAACCCCTGGCGGATGCGGTCCACCAGCGAGCGCACCACCTGGCGCTTGTGTTTGAGCGAACCGCTCTCGGGCACCTGAAGCTCGATGGTCAGCAAACCGACGATCATCCGGGCTCTTGCTCCTGCGCGATGCCGGTATTATACCATAGCCGGGCGCCGGTCACCCCTCTTCGACGCGATAGGTCGCTTGCACCTCGGTCTTGAGGCTGGCAATGACGCCGCAGTACTTGGTCTGGGAGAGGCGCACGGCGCGCTCCACGGCCTGGGGCGAGAGGCCTTGGCCCCGCACCACATACTCGATGGTGGCCCGCACCAGGGGGCGGGGATGCTCTTCGCCGCGCTCGCCCACCACGTTGACGGTCAGCCCCGTGACCTCCTGGCGCATCTTTTGCAGGATGAGCACCACGTCCATCGCGGAGCAGCCCGCCATCGCCGAAAGCAACGCCTCAAAGGGGCGCAGGCCCTGGCCCAGGCCGCCGTTCTCTACGGCGCCATCCAGCACAATCGCCGTCTCCGAGCCCAGCCCCCGGGCCACGAACTGCAACCCCTCGATCCACTTGACCTGTGCGCGATACTCTGCTCCCGCCACGCCGCTCCCTTCTATGGCAGATAGATGCGATAGAACGCCTGATAGGCCCTGACGGCGCTGAGATAGTTGCCGCTCCAGCCGCCAATGGTGTAGATAAAGGTGCCCGCGCCGGTATCTATGCGCGAGGCGCCCAGGGTGCGCCACTCGCCCACCACGGGGCTATCAAAGGTGGACCACACGTCGTTGGCCACGTCATAGCGTTCGTTCACGGCAAAGGGTTGCTCCCAGCCGCCGCCCAAGACGTATAGGTGCCCCAGCACCGTCACACTGGCGTGGCCAGCGCGGCCCGAGCGCATGGGCGCGTGAGAGCGCCAGGGGTCCAGCCCCGCCTGGGCCAGGGCTGGATCATAGGACTCGCAGGTGCGGTATTCGGCCTCGCCATCGTACCCGCCCACCAGGTAGATGCGGCCATCGGCCAGGGCAGCGGCGGCAAAGCCCCGGGGCGTGGGCATCTGGCCCTCAAGGCGCCAAGTCTCGCCCTTTATGTCATAGTAATACACAGTATCCAGATAGCGCTGGCCGTCCCAGCCGCCCAGCAGGTAGAACCCCTGGCCATAGGCCACAATGGCATAGGCGCACAGGGGCACCGGCAGAGACGGGCCTTGGGTCCAACGATCCTCCAAGGGTTCATAGATCTCGAGGCGATCCAAGGGCATGCCATCGCTTCCAAGGCCGCCGGGCACATAGATGCGGCCCTCCAGCACAGCCGCGCCGATGTTGGCCGCGGGCGTGGGTTTGGGGCTGCCATGCTCCCAAACGTCTTTCGCGACGTCATACACCCGCACCGCGTCTGTGAGGCCCTCCGGACCGGCGCCGCTGATGACATAGATCAGGCCGCCCACCTCGGCCTGGGCAAAGCGCCCAGCAGGGCCTGGCATCTGGGCCCCATCGCGCCACCGCGAAAGGGTCCCCTGTTCGCCCTCGGCCTGGCCGGGGTTGGGGAGATCGAACAGGCGGGTATCGGCGCCCGGCTGGGCGCCGCTGGGGCGCGGGCCGGGCCAGAGCAACACCAGCAGCGCCAAGAGCAGAGAGGCGGCCAGCGCCAGGGAACGCGCCCAACCCAGGGGGCGCAGGCCGCGCTGGCTGGCCCAATAACGCTCCAGGGCCGCCTCGGGCGTGGGCGGCTCGATGGCGCCCGCCTCAGGGGCGCCGCCCTCCTGGCCCTCTACGACAACCAGGCCGCGCTGGATGGCAAATAGGGTCGCCTCGGTGCGCGATTCCACACCCAGCTTGGCAAAGATGTTGCGCAGGTGCGTCTTGACCGTGTTGGGACTGATGTACAGCGCCCTGGCGATCTGCTGGTTGGTGGCGCCTGTGGCGACCAAAGCCAGGATCTCGCGCTCGCGGTCGCTCAGCTCTTGCTCGGGTTCATGGTTCGGCGTCTTGTTCATTGCGGCTATCTTACCATAGAGGCCAGGCGCGCCACAAACCGGGGAGCAGCCCTGCCCTCAGGCACGCCGGTTGACATAGTATGCCCCTCCCCTATAATCAAGGGTGTCTGCACAAGGAGGTATCCGCTATGACCGGTGAAACTGGATCGCCCCAACCAACCGATTCGCAGGATGACCTGGCGCTGCGCAAAGCGGTGTTCCCCGGCCTTGTGTACAACCAGGCTGGCGAGGAGGCGCCGGTGGTCAGCATTGGCGGCGTGGCCCATTATGCCATCCCGGATGATGGGTTCATGCGGCACGTGGAGGCCTTTCGCGTTGATAATGCCGTCATTGCCGCCCTGCAAGAGCAGATGTTGCCCATGCGCGAGGAACTGGTGCAACAGATCCTCGAGATGATGGGCACCGACGATATCCTGGCCAAGGCCGCGCTGGAGGCCTCTATCCGCAATATGGGCCAGAGCATCCGCCAGAGTGACCCTGACCAATGGGCGCCTCTGCTGCGGGTGTATGGCTTTCGCATCGTCGTTGACGTACACGGACAGGTGATCGAGATCATCCAGCCCTCGCCGCCTGGCGCTGAGGATGAGGAGTGACGCGGCGCATCAGGCGGATCAACCCTGCGATTCGTCAGAAACCCGCACCTGTGCTATGATCTGTATATAGAATCCTGCAAGGAGAGAGGTGAATATATGGGTAGTGTGATCAAAAAGCGTCGGAAAAAGATCGCGCGTCACAAGTACCGCAAGATGCGGAAAAAGATGCGTTTCCAGCGCCGTCGCTAGGTTAGCATAGCATTATCAGGCGCCCGCCGCGCCGCCATACAAGGGGGCGCGGCGGACTGGCGTATACAAGAGCGCAGCAAGATCGGTCTGCTGCGCTCTTGGCGTTGCGTTGTGGCGCCTCTGCCTCAGGCCCGCTGCATCGTCCGCCGCGCGATCAGGCCGGCGGCCACGCCCCCTGCCACGATCAGGCCGCAGAGGATCGCCACATCCCCGCGGATCTCGCCCCAGCCGGCCCCGGACATGCTCACCTCGACGATGGGCCCCAGCATATAGTAGGTGGGAAAGAGCCGCGCCAACCAGCCGGGCAGCTCGGGGAACAGGTAAAAGATGGCGGGCGCATACAGCAGGATGCCCAACCCCTTGACCACCGTGAACAGCGTGCTGATATCGCCCACCAGAGTGCCCAGGATCACGCCGAACTCGGCGGCCAGCAGCGCGCTCAGGGCCACCAGCCCGACCATGAGCACAGGCTGGACGCCAAAGGCGCGGTTCAGGGCCAGGATCGCGACGCCCATGATGGTGGTGACCAGAGCGCCCACGGCGGCCTTGGCGATGAGCACTTCGCCATAGCTGGCGGGCGTAATGGTCAGAGCCGTCAGGGTGCGGGCCTGCTTCTCCTGCACCAGCGAGGTGGCGGGCGCCATTGTGCCCCCCAGGACGATGGTCATGATCACGATCAGGGGAAAGAGACGCTCAGCCCAGGTAATGGCGCGCCCATCGCCCAGCAGGGTGGTAATCACCTCGACGGGCGGCCCGCCCCCTGAGAGGGCCATCACCTGGCGCGCAAGGGCCGCCGCCAGCACGGTGCGATCCTTGATCAGGCTCTCTCCCCAGACATAGACATCCAGCGCAGCGACGCGGCCCTCGGCCAACGCCTGGTCCACCCCGGCGGGCAGCACGATCCCCATGTCCAGGGCGCCGCGCTCCACGTCGCGCCGCAGGGCCGTCGCGTCTTTATAGGAACGGGTCGTCAGGTAATCGAGCTGGGCCAGCTCGCCGGCCAGCGCCGAGCCGCCCGGATCGGCCAGGCCCAGGCGCGGCTTGCCCTCAAAGAGGGTGCCCAGCAGCAGCGAGATCACCAGGCTGGCCACCAACGGAATCACCACGGCAAAGACAAAGATCAGGCTGCGCGAGCCGTGGAACAGGTCTTTGGCCATTAGCGCCAGGATGCGTTTGAGCTTCATGCGAACCTCCGCTTGAGGACGGCCACTCCGGCCCAGCCGATGGCGACATCAAAGGCCAACAGAATCAGCAGCGGCTGCCAGATCTGGCCCCAGCCGGCGCCCAGGTTGCCCGCCTGGTGTACGACAGTCGCCAAGTAGTGAGAGGGGATGATGCGGGCCCAGCCCGTCACCAGGCCGGGGAACAGTACCCCAAAGGGCGGTACACTCAACAGCAGGAGCGCCAGCATCGCCAGGCCGGTGACGGAAAGCATGTCGCGCCCAGAGGCGGCCACCAGGAACCCCACGCCCGTCACCATCGCAGCGCCCAACAGCAGGGCAACGAGCAGGATCAACGCCTGCTGTCCCAGCCCGCCGATGGCCCACAGGAGCAGCACCGCCTGGCTGAGGCTCAAGAGCAGGCTGACAGCGCCCTTGGCCACAAACAACTCCCTCACGCCCAGGGGCGTCGCCAGCAGGGCGCGGATGGCGCCGCTCTCGATCTCTTCGGAGAGAAGCGAGGCCAGGCCAAAAACCTCCATCATCAGCACCATGACGGCAAACAGGGGGCGCATCCGGTCGCGGTAAGGGATCTGCTCGCCCGCCAGATCGGGGCCCAGGGTCTCGGCGCGCACCTCGATCTGCAACGCCCGGCCGCTCAGGGCCAGCGATAGCCCCTCAATCAGGGCTTGCATCATCTCTTGCATCTCTGGGGCAGCGTCGGCCCGCAAATAAAGCCCCACGGTGGGGCGCCCGCCCGCCAGCAGCGCCGGTTGCAGATCGGCAGGCAACGCCAACCCGGCCACCGCATCTTCATCCAGCACAGCCTGGCGCAGGGCATCATCAGAACCCATCATCAGCAGGATCAGGCCCTCGGCCTCGGCCCCCTCGGCCTGCATCAGGCGCAGCAGGGCCTCTCCGCCAGCGCCGGGGGCATACACCGCCAGCGAGATCGTTTCATCCACGGTGCGGGGCATGACGAAATAGACGCCTATAAAGACGACCAGGCTCAGCACCGTGATAAAGGCAAAGAAACGGTTGCGAAAGAACAACCGCAGGTCTTTGGAGATCAGGGCGCCGATGGCTTGCCAGTGCATCATGCCAGCCCTCGCCCGGTGGTCCGGATGAAAATGTCCTCCAGGCTGGCCTCGCGGCTGTGGATAGTCACCACCTGTTCCTGGCTGAACAACGCCTGCACGGCCTCGGGCGTCTCGGGCTTGTCCAACACGATCTGGCGGGTCTCCAACGCGCCCCCGGCGCCCTGGACCTGGGCCTCGATGACGCGGGCGCCATAGCGCTGCTTGAGGCTGTGGGGCGTATCCAGGGCGGCGATGCGCCCCTGGTTTATAAAGGCCACCCGGTCGCAGATGCGGTCCGCCTCTAGCATGTCATGGGTGGTGAGAAACACAGTAACGCCCCGAGCGCGCTCCTCCAGCACCAGGTTGCGAATCGCCTCGGCAGAGACAGGGTCCAGCCCCTCGGTGGGCTCGTCCAGAAAGAGAATGCGCGGCCGGTGCGCCAGCGCCCGCGCCACCATCAGGCGCTGCTTCATGCCCTTGGAATAGCCCGCCACCCGGTCGCGCCCCCGGCCATCCAGCCCCACCCGCCGCAGCAGCGCGTCCACATCCAGGTCGCGCACGCCATAGAGCTTGCCGAACAGGGCCAGGTTCTCGATGGCGGACATCTGCTCATACAGATTGGCGACCTCGAAGCAGACGCCGATCTGGGCCTGGACGGCGGCGGTCTCGCGGGCCACGTCCAATCCCAATAGAAGAGCACGCCCGCCGTGGGGCCTGGATTGGCCGGTGAGCATGCGCACGGTGGTGGTCTTGCCGGCGCCGTTGGGCCCCAGAAAGCCGAGGATCTCGCCTTCGGCCACGGCAAAGCTGATGTCGTCCACGGCCGTGAGGTGGCCGTAGCGATAGACCAGGTTCTCGGCAACGATGGCGTTCTGGGTCATGGTGAGTCTCTTTTCTTGCATGGCAACAGGCGGCGCACGGCGGCGACGACGCGCAAACGCCCTGATTATAGGCCCAACCCTGCCAGAGCGGTAGCGCTCGTCACGGCTGCGCGCCCCAGTTCGGGTTGCGCTGCGGGATCTGGGCCTCGACTCTCTCGCGCCAGGCCACGAGCCGGGCGTGCAGCTCGGCTGTCAGCTCGGGCAACTCTGCGGCCAGGTTGCGCCCCTCGGAGACGTCCTCGCGCAGGTTGTAGAGCTCCAGGCGACCATCCTCAAAGAACTCGATCAGCTTGTAATCGCCCGCCCGCAGCGAGCAGCCGGGGGTGCCGCCCTGGTTGCCATAGTGGGGATAATGCCAGTAGATGGCGTCACGCTCTGGGGCGGTGTTGCCGCGCAGCAAGGGCAGAAAGCTGACGCCGTCCACGTGCTGGTGCGGCAGCAGGGGCAGCCCGGCCATCTCCAGGATGGTCGGGTAGAAATCGGTGCTGGTGACCGGCTCGGCGCACAAGTCGCCCGGCTGGGCAACGCCCGGCCAGCGCACCAGCAACGGCTCACGCGTGCCGCCCTCGTACATCCAGCCCTTGCCCTCGGCCAGGGGCGCGTTGCAGGTGGGCGAGCCCTCGGCGGTGGCCAGCCCGCCATTGTCGGAGAAAAAGACCAGGATGGTGTCCTGGGCGTGGCCGGTGCGCTCCAAGGCGTCCAGCAGCCGCCCCACATTGTCGTCCAAGTGCTCGACCATGGCGGCGTACACCGGATCCGATTGCAGGCGGCGGCGCTGCACCCGCAGGTGGCGCTTGTGCTCGGTGGGGAACGGCTCCCCCTCGACCATCGGCTCGATGCGATCCAGCCCCAGGCGCCGCGCCTTGGCCTCGTACTTGGCGATGGTCTCGGGCTTGGCCTGGATGGGCGTGTGCACCGTATAGTACCAGAGGTTCAGGAAAAAGGGGCGCCCGCCGCCGCCCTCGATGAGGGAAATGGCCTGATCCGTGAGGTAATCGGTGAGATAGGTGCCCGGCGGCACGTCGGCCTCCTTGAGGGCCGGGATGCCCCAGGGGCTGAAATAGCCCTCGCGGCCCGGCGAGCCCCAGTGGCAGCCCCCGACATTGACGTCGAACCCGTGGTCAGTGGGGGCCGCGCCCGGCCCGCCCAGGTGCCACTTGCCCACGTGCCAGGTGGCATAGCCCGCCGCGCCCAGGGCGTGGGCCAGGGTGTACTCTCCGGCGGGCAGCTCTTTACGGTAGGGCACATCCACCAGCCGCCCCCGGCAAGGGTGGGTCTCGCTGCCCCAGTCAATCCAGTCGGTGATGCCCACGGTGGCGGGATACTTGCCCGTCAGGATGCTGGCGCGGGTGGGCGAACAGACCGGGCACGCGGCATAGGCGTCGGTGAAACGCACGCCCTGGGCCGCCAGCCGGTCAATATGGGGCGTCTCGTAGAATGAACTGCCGTAACAGCCCAGATCGCGCCAGCCCATGTCGTCAATGAGGATGAACACGATGTTCGGTTGCGGCATGCCAAGCCCCCTTTCCGTCCGGTTCCTTGCGGATAGGATACGGAAAGAGGGCGTAGATGTCCAGCGGCATGCGCGCCCGGCTAGGCGCCCACGTCGAACGGCTGGGGCGGACCGTCCTCCGGCGCGGGGGGGACGGCCCGTCCGCCCATCGCCTGGCGCGCCCGATCCTGCAGGCCACGGAACTTGGAGCTGATCTGCTCCAGCTTGGCCGTCACGCCGGGATCGGGGGTCAAGCCCTCGGTAGAGCGCTGGTAGGCGGCGAGCATGGCCGCCATCGCAAAGGTATCGCCGATGGCGACCTTGACCAGCCACGCCAGCAGCAACGTCGCAATGATGCTCCAGCCTGCAAACGACGACGAGATGGCGTTGGCCAGGAAGCCGATGGGCGCCGCCACGATGATCCAGACCAGCACAAAGGGGATATAGCTCAGCACCATCAGGGCCACGGCGTTCATCAGCAGCGGTTTCCAGACCATGCCATACAGCACCACGCCATCGCGGGCGTTGGTCCACACGTCCTCGGAATCGGTCCAAAAGGCGCGCGCCAGGATCGCCTCATCCACATAGGTCAGGGAGAAACGCACCACGCGGTTGACGATCTGGGCCAGGCTGCGCAGCGCGCCGCCGGGCAAGATCGAGGCGATGCCATAGACCGCGCCGGTAAAGACGCTGATGATGCCCGCCACCATCTGATCCACGACGAACATGATGCTGGCCTCGCCAAAGCGCTCTTGCACCCGCTGCTTGCCCCAGGCCAACTGGTTGGCCCCGGCGGGCAGCGCCTCGCGCACCAGCAACTCGGCCATGACGGCGATCTGGGCGGCCTTGATCAGATACAGGACATAGCGCCGCGCCAGATAGTACAAGTAGCCCATGCCGCCCAGGCCAATGATGGCGACGATGATGCCTGCAATGGGAATGGCCTGGCTCACCAGCCAGGCGAGGCCGCCCACGATGGCCAGGTACACCAGGGCCGCCAGCCAAAAGAGCAGCAGCACGCCCAGGCGCACCAGGGCGATGGGCAGGGTGCGCATCACCAGTCCAAAGGCGCGCCCCAGTTGTAGCGATTTGGTTCCCATTGTTTCCCTCCTGTGTGGTGGAGCGCCCTGCGGGTGCGCGGGCGCCGAACGGCACATTGGCGGCAGTATAACACAGTTGGCGGGCTGGGGGAATCCGCTTTGCGGCCAACCTTGTAGCGGGACGCAAGGCATGCACCATCGGCTGCGGAGGGGCGGCCCTGAAGAGAATGCGCACCTGCTGCCCTCCGCCTTTGCTTTGTGGTATACTCTGAACAGTCGAGCATGCAGCAAGGAGGCTCTCCATGCCCTACCGCAACCCGGTGATTCCCGGCTTTTACCCCGATCCCACCATCTGCCGCGTGGGGCGGGATTACTATCTGGCGACCAGCTCCTTCGAGTATTTCCCCGGCGTGCCCCTGTTCCACAGCCGCGACCTGGTGGATTGGGCGCCCATCGGCCATTGCCTCACCCGCCCGGAACAGCTCCCTCTGGCGGGCTGCCGCGCCTCGGGCGGCATCTTTGCCCCCACCCTGCGCCATCATGCCGGGCGCTTTTACATGGTCACCACCAATGTCACCGGCGGCGGCCACTTTTATGTCCATGCCGACGACCCAGCGGGGCCCTGGTCGGACCCGATCTGGATAGATACGGGCCTGCTCGGCATTGACCCCGACCTCTTCTGGGACGACGATGGGACCTGCTATTTCACCGCCACCTCCGGCCGGGGGATCGTCACCTGCCCGCTGGACATGGCCACGGGCAAGGCCCTGGCAGAGCCCTGCTCCGTGTGGAACGGCAGCGGCGGCCAGCACCCCGAGGCGCCCCATCTGTTCAAGATCAACGGCCTCTACTACCTGCAACTGGCCGAGGGCGGCACCGAGCGCGGCCACATGGTCACCATCGCCCGCAGCGCGTCCCTCGATGGCCCCTGGGAGCCCTGCCCCCACAATCCGATCCTCTCGCACCGCAGCACCGACCGCCCGATCCAATCCACCGGCCACGCCGACATGGTGCAGGCCCACGATGGCTCCTGGTGGATGGTCTTTTTGGGGACGCGGCCCCACGGCGTCTATCCCACCTTTCACAACCTGGGCCGCGAGACCAACCTGGCCCCCGTACGCTGGACCGAGGACGGTTGGCCTGTCGTGGGCGAGGGCGGCCTGGCCGATCTACAGAGCGAACTGCCCGCCATCGCGCAGCAGGCGCCCACCCGCTGGGATCGCGTCGTCGAGGATACGTTCGAGACGGAGGCCCTTGCGTTCCACTGGAACCATCTGCGCAACCCCGATCCGGCGCGCTACAGCCTGAGCCAGCTGCCCGGATTCCTGCGGCTCTGGGGCGCGGCGCCGCATCTGGGCGCGTTGGATTCGCCCACCTGGGTGGGCCGTCGCCAGCAGCACCACGAGATGACGGCTACAGCGCGCCTCCACTTCCAGCCCCAGACCGAGGGCGAGGAGGCGGGCCTTTCGGTGTTGATGAACGACCGTCATCGCATCGAGATCGCCGTCGCGCGCGAGGGCGGCGCGCGGGTCGTCCTGGCGCGGCGGACCATCGGCAGCCTCACGGTGGTAACCGCGAGGCAAGAATTGCCTTCAGATGGCCCCGTGGAGCTGACCATCGCGGCGGCCACGCCCCATGTCGAGGGGGCGCGCGCCCGCTGGGGCGGGGAGCCGGTGTACCAGATGAGCTGCGCTGTGGACGGCGGGGCGCCTGTGCGCCTGGACGCCGCCGAGATGCGCTACTTGGCCACAGAGGTCGCCGGTGGGTTTACCGGCGTGTATCTTGGGATGTATGCCACGGGCAACGGACAAGATTGCGAGACGCCCGCTGATTTCGAGTGGTTCCGCTACGAGCCGACCGGCGCGTCAAACTGATCTGCCACAGCAAGGCGCAACGGGCGCGCGATGGATTCCCAGGAGGGGGTATGAATCGAAAACCTACTGACATTGGCCGTCACCTGTGCCTCCTGGTCTTGGCTTTGCTTGTCCTGGCGGCTTGTAGCCTCAATCCGTTTCGCAAGTCAGAGCCGACCGCCGAGCCGCCAACGCCTGCCCCAACGCTGACGTTGCAGGCAGTGCCCACGTCGGCGTCCCTGCCGCCCACGGCCACCATTTCCCTGGCCCCTACCATGACCCCGGCGCCCACCATGACACCCAATGTCGGCATCCTGGATGCTCGCTTTGTCAGCGACATCACCATCCCCGATGGGTATGTGGTGCGCCCCGGCGAGTCGTTCCAAAAGATCTGGGAGATTCGCAACGAGGGCGAGGTGGCCTGGCCCGAAGGCACCGTATTTCAGCATGTGAACGGGCCCACCTTTGGGCCGGTAGAGAGCGTGTCGCTGCGCCCCCGGGAGCCCGGCGAGACCGCCGAGATCGCGGTAGACATGGTGGCCCCCTCCGAGCCGGGCCTACACACCAGCTACTGGCAGCTCTGCATCGGATCCCAGTGTTTTGGCAGCCGCTTTTGGGTGCAGATCAGGGTGCAGGCGGAGGAGTAGCGCGCCCACCGGCAGCGCCACCCATCGCGCGCAGACGGGCCACGTGGCGGGCCATCTCGTCCGGGGATAGCCTCCGACGCAAGGCGCTATCCAGCAGTTGGGCGTGCCAGTCGTCGTGCGGCAGGTCGCCAGGGCGTCGCGGCACGATGTGCAGGTGCAGGTGCGCCATCGTTTGGCCTGCCGAGGCGCCCTCTTGCAGCGAGAGATCATAGCCATCGCAGCCATAGGCAGGCATCAGGAGCAAGGCCATGCGCCGCGCCAGCCCAAACAACTCCGTCCATTCCCCTGGGGAGAGGTCTCCCAAGCGCGTGGCGTGTCGCTTGGGGACGATGAGGCTGTGGCCGTCCACCAGCGGCGCCCGGTTGTAGATCGCCCGGCAGCGCTCCGTCTCTGCATAGATCGCCGCCAGGATCGCCGGATCGCAAAAGGGACAGGCTATTGGCATGACCGCGTCCTCCCTAGCTGGCAAGGCTCCATCGAGCGGCATTGTGCCACAGCGCCGTGGGGCGCGCAAGCGCAGACGAGCCGGGCATCTTGACACGCGGCGCGCCGCCGCGTACACTGGAACCAACATGACAAGAGTCAAAGAGGCTGACGGGTGAGCGACAGAAAAGACGAGCACCTGCGCATTACGGCGGGCCAGGACGTGGCCTCGCGGCACACCACAGGGCTGGAGCGCTATGCCCTGATGCCCTGCGCCCTGCCCGAGATGGCCCTGGCCGATGTCTCGCTGGCCACTCGCTTTCTGGGGCGCGAACTGCGCGCGCCGCTGCTGATCTCGGCCATGACGGGCGGCACGCCCCGCGCCGCCGAGATCAACCGGCGGCTGGCGCGTGCCGCCCAGCGGCTGGGGCTGGCAATGGGCCTGGGCTCTCAGCGCGTCGCCCTGGAGGCGCCCGAGCAGATGGCGACGTTCCAGGTGCGCGATATCGCGCCCGATGTGCTGCTGTTCGCAAACCTGGGCGCGGTCCAGCTCAACTATGGCCTGGGCCTGGATGACTGCCATCGGGCCGTCGAGGCCGTGGGCGCCGACGCCCTGGTATTGCACCTGAACGCCCTGCAAGAGGTGATCCAGCCTGGGGGCAACACCGATTTTCGTGGCCTCCTGGCCAAGATCGCGCGCCTGTGCGCAGGGGCGCCCTACCCCGTGATCGTCAAAGAGGTCGGCTGGGGCCTCTCGGCGGCGGCGGCCCGGCAGTTCGAGGACGCTGGCGTGGCCGCCATAGACCTGGCGGGCAGCGGAGGCACCTCGTGGAGCCGCGTCGAGGGCCACCGCCTGGCCTCCGAGGCGGATCGCCAGGTGGCCGCCGCCTTTGATGACTGGGGCCTGCCCACGGTTGATGCGCTGGTGCAGGCGCGCGCCGCCTGCCCCGCCCTGCCGATCATCGCCAGCGGCGGCATCGCCAGCGGCGTGGACGTGGCCAAGTGCCTGGCCCTGGGGGCCAACCTGGTGGGCATGGCCCGCTCGCTGCTGCACGCCGCGCTGGCCTCCGACGAGGCGCTGGCGCAATGCCTGGACATCATCATGCGTCAACTTGCCATCGCCATGTTCTGCTCCGGCGCCCGCACCGTCGCCGACCTGGGGCCGGAGCGCATCTTTTTGAGGGATGCCGCCCATGCCTCTTGATGCCGCGCCCTATCTGGTCGCCCTCGATGCCGAGTTACGGGCCATCGTGAGCGCGCCCGAGCCGGTGCACGCGCCGCTATACAACATGTTGCGCTACCACCTGGGCTGGGCCGCGCCCGACGGGGGCGCGCTCCAGGGCGCGCATGGCAAGCGGCTGCGGCCCCTGCTGTGCTTGCTGACCTGCGAGGCGGTGGGCGGCGCATGGCGGCGGGCGTTGCCCGCGGCGGCGGCCATCGAACTGATCCACAACTTTTCGCTGATCCACGATGACATCGAGGACGACAGCGCCACGCGGCATGGCCGCGCCACGGTGTGGAAGCTCTGGGGCATGGCCCAGGGGATCAACGCCGGAGACGCCCTGTGGAGCCTGGCCCGGCTGGCGGTCTATCGTCTGGGAGGCCAGGGCCATCCGGCGGATACCGTGCTGGCGGTGGCCCGCCGACTGGATGAGACCTGTCTGGCCCTGTGCCACGGCCAACACCTGGATATCTCGTTCGAGGGGCGCCTGGACGTGACGGAGCAGGACTATGGCAAGATGATCGCAGGCAAGACGGCGGCGCTGCTCTCGTCAGCCACAGCCACGGGCGCTCTGCTGGGCGGCGCCGCCGCGCCGGTGGTGGACGCCCTGGCGCGGCTCGGCCACGAACTGGGCCTGGCCTTTCAGATGACCGATGACCTGCTGGGCATCTGGGGCGACCCCGCCGTGACGGGCAAGTCCGCGGCCAGCGACCTTCTGGCCCGCAAGATGACGATGCCGGTGATTCACGCCCTGAGGTGGGAGGCTGCCCGGGGCGAGGCGCAGTTGCACGCCCTCTATGCCAGCGCCAAGACCGATGACGAGGCCCTGGCCGCCATGCTGGCGCGGCTGGAGGCGGCGGGCTCTCAGGCGTACGTGCGCCAACAGGCCGTCGCCCACCAGGGGGCCATGCTGGCCGCCCTGGGCGGCCTGGGCATGGAGAACGCCGCCGCCCGCGAGTTGGAGCGGCTGGCCCTGGGCATCGTGGGCCGCGAGCGCTAGAGGCTCGCGGAGGATTGAGGGGCCGAGATGAACACGGAACGCAGCCCACGCCGATGCATCCTTGCCAGGGTGGCCATCGCCTTGCTGGCGAGCATCGCCCTGGGTCTGGGCCTGCTCCACTGGCTGGCGCCCTTGAACGGCGACGCGCTGGCAGGCGCGCGGCCCGCGCCCTCGAGCGTCATCGTGGATCGCCACGGCGAGCGCCTGTACGAGCTGATGGATCCCCACAGCGGGGCCCAGCGCGCCATCCCCCTGGAAGAGATGCCCCTGCACCTGCGCCAGGCCGTCATCGCCACCGAGGACGCCAGCTTTTACCGCAACCCGGGCTTTAGCCCCCCAGCCATCCTGCGCGCTCTGTGGCTGAACCTGCGCCAGGGCGAGATCGTCTCGGGCGCCAGCACCATCACCCAGCAGGTGGCGCGCCAGATGTTGCTGCCCGAGGAGCGCTATGAGCAGAGCCTGGGGCGCAAGGTGCGTGAGGCATGGTTGGCCTTTCGGCTGACCCGCACCCTGGCCAAAGACGAGATCCTGGCCCTCTATCTGAACGAGTCCTACTTTGGCAACCTGGCCTACGGGGTAGAGGCCGCCGCGCGGGCCTATTTCGCCAAGCCCGCCGCCGAGCTGAACCTGGCCGAATCGGCTATGCTGGCGGGGCTGCTGCAAGCGCCCGCCGCCTATAACCCCCTCACCCACCCTGAGGCGGCCCGGGAGCGCCAGGCCACCGTGCTGGCGCTGATGGCGCGCGCCGGCTATATCACCGCCGAGGCCGCCAGCCTCGCAGCCCGCGAGCCGTTGCGCTATGGCAGCGCACACCTGGGCATTCGCGCGCCCCACTTTGTCATGCTGGTGCGCGAAGAACTGGAGCGCATCCTGGACGAGGAGGCATTGTCCCAGGGGGGACTAACGATCCGCACCACCCTGGATTGGGGCTTGCAGCAAGAGGCCGAGCTCCAGGTGCGGCGCCACCTGGCCAAGCTGAACCAGCCCACCAGTGAGAACCCCGGTCACCGGGTGCGCAACGCCGCCGTGGTGGCCCTGTCGCCCGATGGCGCGGTGCAGGTCATGGTGGGCAGCCCCGCCTATTTCGACGCCTCGATTGATGGCGCGGTCAACGCGGCTCTGGCGTTACGTCAACCTGGATCGGCCCTCAAGCCGTTCACGTATGCGGCAGCCTTTGAACGGGGTCTCTCCCCCGCCACGGTGATCTCGGATGTGCGCACCTCGTTCCAGACGGCCGAGGGCGAGAGCTATGTGCCCATCAACTATGATCACATCTTTCGCGGGCCGGTTTCGCTGCGCGAGGCCCTGGGCTC
Source organism: uncultured Anaerolineales bacterium (assembly GCA_964482225.1). GTDB lineage: Bacteria > Chloroflexota > Anaerolineae > UBA1429 > UBA1429 > UBA1429. The sequence continues at coordinate 39,419 of CAYZWT010000023.1, read as the reverse complement.
GTCGTACAATGTGGTGGCCGTGCGGGTGCTGGATCGCATCGGCCCCCAAGCCCTGGCCGATATGGCCCGGCGCGTGGGCATTGACAGCCTCTCACACCCCGAGCGCCAGGGGTTGGCCCTGACCCTGGGCGGCGGTGAGGTGCGCTTGCTGCAACTGACCGGCGCCTATGCCGCCCTGGCCCAGGGCGGCCAACTGGTGCAGCCCTACCTGATCTCCGAGGTGCGCGACGCCCAGGACCGCCTACTCTACGCCCACACGCCCCCCGAGCCCCAGCAGGCCCTGGATCCGCGCATCGCCTATCTGGTGACGGACATCCTCGCCGACCCCCAGGCGCGCATCCCCAGCTTTGGCTACGGCAGCGTGCTGGAGCTGCCCTTTCCTGCGGCAGCCAAGACGGGCACCACCAACAACTGGCGTGACAACTGGACCCTGGGCTATACGACCGCGTGGACCGTGGGGGTTTGGGTGGGCAACGCCGACGGCGCGCCCATGGAGCGCGCCACGGGCATCACCGGCGCGGGCCCCATCTGGAATACCCTGATGCGGCGGCTGCACCGCACGGCGCCGGCGCCTTTCGTCCGGCCCGAGGGGCTGGTGGAGGTCGAGGTCTGCGCAGGCTCGGGCAAGCTGCCGGGCCCCGCCTGCCACCACCGCCGCCAAGAGCTGTTCCTGCCGGAGAACGTTCCCACCGAGACCTGCGACATGCACCGGCTGGTCGAGCTGGACGCCCTCACAGGGGCGCCCGCCACGGACGAGACGCCGGCCGAGCGGCGCATCCTGCGGGCCGTGACCTACTGGCCCGCCGACGCCCTGGCGTGGGCCGTGGATCAGGGCTTGCCCCTGCCCCCAGAGATGGCCCGGGATGCGGATGGTGGGCTCGGGGCAGACAATGGGAGCCAAGGGGATGGCGACGCGCCTTATCTCGTCTCGCCGGACCCCCGCGCGGTGTATCGCCTGTCGCGCGAGCTGCCGCCGGAGCACCAGCAGCTCGAGGTGGCCGCCGTGTGCGCTGCCTGCGCCCCCGGCGACGAATTGCGCCTCTGGCTCGATGGCGAGGTCATCCAGGTATGGACCGCCCCGCCCTATCGCATGCTTTGGCCATTGCAGGAGGGGGAACACGTCTTTTCCGCCACACGTCATATCGGACAAGAGAAACCAACCGAGAGCGCATCCGTAGAGATCACTGTGCTGGCCGAGACATTCTCAAGAGGTGAGACGCCATGAAACGTACCCTGGTTTTCGCGCTGGGCTTGTTGTTCCTACTCGGCGTCTTGACGGGCTGCCAGACGGGCGAGCCCCTTCCGACGCCTGTGCCCTCGCTGGAGGTGGTGCTGCCGCCGACAGCCGTACCGGAGGCAACCAGCACACCGTTGCCCCCACTGCCCCCGCGCCTGCTGGGCCAATCGCCCGCCTCGGGCGAGGAACTGGCCCTGGATGGCGCCCTGGAACTGGTGTTCGATCAGCCCATGGATCGCGCCAGCGTCGAGGCGGCCCTGCGCCTCTCGCCCGAGGTCGCGGGCAGCGTCACCTGGCCGGCCGACGACACGATGCGCTTTGCGCCGGTTGATGGCTGGGAGCGCGATCAAGTCTATAGCGTCACAGTAGACGCATCGGCCATGTCCACCACACGGCTCGAACTGGCCCGCGAGATCGCCTTTCGCTTTCGCACCGTGGGCTATATCGAGGTGGCGGACGTGTTCCCCCGGCCCGAAAGCGAGAATGTAGACCCCGCCTCCCAGATCACGGTGGTGTTCAACCGCCCCGTGGTGCCCCTGACGGCGATCCGGGAGCAGAGCGAGCTGGTGAACCCGCTGGCCCTGAGCCCGGCGGTGCCGGGCGAGGGCGTCTGGGTGAATACATCTGTCTATCGCTTTACGCCCGCCGAGCGTCTGTTGGCGGGGACGACCTATACCGCCGTGGTGGCGACTGGGCTGGAGGCCGGCGGCGCCCTGTTGGACGAGGGCTACCAGTGGTCCTTTGCCACCCAGCCGCCCGCCGTCGTGGCGGTCTATCCTCTCCATCAGGCGACCCTGGTGGATCCCGCCGCCGAGATCACGCTCATGTTCAACCAGGAGATGGATGCTGCGACGGTGGAGGAACGCTTTGAGCTTGCCGTGGCGCCTTCGGGCGAGCCCGTGGCGGGCGCGTTCTCCTGGCAGGACCTCTCACTGCGCTTTACGCCCGATGAGCCCCTGCTGCGCGGCGCCGAGTACGTGATCCGGCTGGCCGCCGGTGCACATGCCGCCCAGGGCGAGGCCACCATCCCCCAGGATGACGCCTGGCGCTTTCAGGTGGCACCCCTGCCCCGGGTGACGCGCACCAGCCCTGCTCAAGGGGCCACCCGCGTGGACCTCTGGCAATCGGTGCAAATCAACTTTTCCGCGCCTATGGACCGCGAGGCCGTCCAGAAGGCTCTTACCATCACCCCGACTGTCAGCACCTACACGTTCTGGCAGTACGACGACACCGAGCTGTGGGTCTCGACCTCCCTGCGTCCCTCGACCCGCTATACCCTGACCATCTCGACCGAGGCGCTGGACCGCTTTGGAGAGGCGCTGTCGGAAGAGTTTGTCTTGGGCTTTGTCACCCGCGCCACGGAACCATCCCTGAGCCTGGTGACCCAGGGGCCGGTGGGCGTGTACAACTCGTACACGGATGACAGCATCTCTGTGCGGTACGTCAACATCTCGAGGGTTGACCTGGAGCTGTTCGAGCTTTCGCCCGAAGGGCTGCTGAACTTGACCCAAGAAGGAGGCTGGCCCAACTGGGATCGCTTCCGGGCGCAGCCGCAAGACCTGATCGCGTCCTGGTCGCAGCGGGCCACGGGCGCGCTGAACGAGACGCGCACCCTAACCACCCGCCTGGCGCCCGATCTGCCGCAACGGCTGCCCTCGGGCATCTATGTATTGCGGGCAACGGCCCCCGAGGTGAGCCGCTCCGAGCACCATATCTTGGTGGTGACGCCCATGAATGTGACCCTCAAGACGGCGCCCGACCAGGCGCTGGTGTGGGTCACGGATCTGCAGGACGGGCAACCATTGGCGGATGTGGAGGTGGTGCTCTATGGCGCCACCGGGCAAGAGGTGGATCGCGGGCGCACCGATGCCGATGGCCTGCTTACCCTGGCGGTCCCCGAGCAGGGGCGCTGGGAGAGCATCCTGGCCATCGCCTATGCGGGCGACGAGATCGGCGCAGCCCAGAACCAATGGAGCGACGGCATCGCTCCCTGGTTCTACAACCTGCCCGTGGCCTGGGAGGTGCAAGAGTATACCGGCTATTTTTACACCGAGCGCCGCATCTATCGGCCCGGCCAGACGGTTTACTACAAAGGCTTCCTGCGGGCCGATGACGATGTGCGCTACAGCCTGCCCCCCACCGATGCGCCCGTGCGCGTCATGCTGATTGACAGCCAGGGGCGCGAGGTGTGGCAGGACACCCTGACGCTGAACGATGTGGGTTCGCTGGATGGCCAGGTGCTCCTGGGCGACGACGCCGCCCTGGGCTACTATGTCCTGATCTTTACCTACGGCGAGCAGTATTTCGAGGCGCCTTTCCAGGTGGCCGAGTATCGCCGCCCCGAGTTTCAGGTGACCGCCAGTCTGGACCAGGCCGAGTACGTCTCAGGCGAGCCGATGCAGGCCGAGGTGGCAGCCGAGTTCTACTTTGGCGGCCCTGTGTCCGATGCGGACGTGCTCTGGCGCGTGTTCGGCGCGCCCTACTATTTCGATCGCTACCAGGGCGAGGGCTGGTACAGCTTTGGCGACTATGACTATGACGACGCCGAGGCGCGCACCCTGGACCTGGGCCTGCTGACCGAGGGGCGCGGGCGCACCGACGCCGACGGACGCTTGACCATCACCGTGCCCACCGAGCTCCAGGGCTTCCAGAGCCGCATGCTGACGGTCCAGATGTCCGTGGTGGACGTCAACAACCAGGAGGTCACCGGCCAGGCCGCCGCCATCGTACACAAGGGCGGGCTATACGTCGGCCTGACCGCCGAGAGCTATGTGGGGACGGCCAACGAGCCCCTGGGCATCGGCGTGTTGACGGTGGACACCCAGGGCGAGCCTCTGGCGCGCCGCACGGTAGAGCTGGTGGTAGCGCTTCACGAGTGGCTGAGCGTCCAGGTGCGCGGCGCCGATGGCAACTACTACTGGGAGAACCAGGTGCGCAGCACGCCCGTGCACACCGAGACGGTGCTCACCGACGCTCGCGGCCAGGCGCGGCTGACCTTTACGCCGCGCGAGGGCGGCGCCTACAAGGTAACCGCCAACGCCGCCGATGACGCCGGTAACCAGGTGCGCAGCGCCCTCTATGTCTGGGTCAGCGACACGGCGTTCATCAACTGGGGCCAGCAGGACAACAACCGCATCGAGCTGGTGGCGGACAAAAAGAGTTATGCCCCCGGCGATACGGCCTCGATCCTGATCCCCTCGCCCTTTGCGGGGCCGGTGACGGCGCTGCTGACCATCGAGCGCGGCGGCATCCTGGAATACCGCTTGATCGAGCTGGAGAGCAACAGCGAGCTGCTGGACCTGCCGATCCTGCCCGAGTACGCGCCCAACGTCTTTGTCTCGGTGGTGTTGGTACGCGGCATGGGCGAGGACGTGCGCGATCCGGGCTTTCGCCTGGGTTATGTCATGCTCACCGTCTCGCCGGAGCAGCGCGAACTCGAGGTGACCATCACGCCTGACAAGCAGGCCGGCTATCAGCCGCGCGACGAGGCGACTTTTACCATCCAGGTGCGCGACTATGCCGGGCGCCCGGCCCAGGCCGAGGTGGCTGTGCAGATGGTGGACCTGGCCGTCGAGAGTCTGGTGGGCGGCGCGCCCCCTGATATCGTGGCCGCCTTTTACGGCGAGCGCGGGCTGGCCGTCAACACGGCCCTCTCGCTGACGCGCCGGCGCGCCCCTGAGGCGCCCGATGCCGCCGACCAGGACGGCAAGGGCGGCGGCGGCGGCGATGGCGGCGAGGGTCTCCGCACCGAGTTCCCCGATACGGCCCTGTGGCTGCCTTCGGTGCGCACCGGCACCGACGGAACGGCTACGGTCAGCGTCACGCTGCCCGATAACCTGACCACCTGGCGCATGACCGCTCAGGCGGTGACGGAAGAGACCCTGGTGGGCCGCGGCCAGACCGATATCGTCAGCAGCCTGGCGATCATGATCCGGCCCATGACGCCGCGCTTTATGGTCATAGATGACGAGCCGACCCTGGGCGCCGTGATCCACAACAACACCGACGACGATCTCGATATCCAGGTGACCTTGGAGGCCATCGGGCTGATGTTCTTCAATGCCGAGCAGACGATCCCCGTGCCGGCGGGCGGCCGCCAAACCGTCCAGTGGCCTGCAACAGTGGCGCCGGTGGATGAGGTGGTACTCACCTACAGCGCCCAGGGCGGCGGCCACCACGATGCCACGCGCATCAGCATCCCGGTCTACCATGCCAGCACACCCGAGGTGGTGGGCACGGCGGGCCAGGTGCAGGATCGCGTCATCGAGGCGCTGCGGCTGCCCGAAGACGTTATGTCGCGCCAGGGTGGGCTGACCGTACACCTGGAGCCCTCGCTGGCAGCGGCCATGCGTGAAGGACTCGACTACCTAGAGGCTTTCCCCTACGACTGCGTCGAGCAGACCGTCAGCCGCTTTCTGCCCAACGTGGCCACCTTCCGGGCGCTGCGCGACCTGGGGCTGGAGGATCCGGACCTGGCGGCGCGCTTGCCGCAACAGGTGGCCATCGGGCTGCAACGTCTCTATACCTTGCAGGGCAACGATGGCGGCTGGGGCTGGTGGGCTGCCTCGGAGAGCTCGCCGCTGATCACGGCCTATGCCTTGTTCGGCATGGCCCAGGCCCGTGAGGCAGGGTTCATCGTGGATGCCCGCAGCGTGGATCGCGCCGTCGAGTACCTGTACAACTGGCTGGATAGCACGCGCCCCGTCACCCAGGATCACTATGACACGCGTGCGGCGGTGCTCTATGCGCTGGCCGAGGCAGGCCAGGGCGACTTGGGGCGCGCCGTGGCCCTGTTCGAGGATCGCGGCCAGCTCTCGCTCTTTGCCCAGGCCTACTTGGGCATGACGTTGCGCCTGCTAGAGCCGGACGAGCCGGCCCGCGTGGGCATCCTGGAGAACGAGCTGGTGGACGCAGCGCTGCTCAGCGCCACGGGCATGAGCTGGCAAGAGGAGCGCCACAGCCCCTGGCAGATGAGCACCGATACGCGCACCAGCGCCCTGGTGCTGCGCGCCCTGGTCTGGATGGACCCGGAGCAGGCCCTGCTGCCACAGGCCGTGCGCTGGCTGACCATGGCGCGCTCCACGGGCCGCTGGGAGACCACCCAGGAGAACGTCTGGGCCATCCTGGCGCTGACGGACGTCATGGTCGCCACGGGCGAGCTAGAGGCGAACTATGCCTACAGCCTGAGCGTGGACGGGGTCGAGCAGGCAGCCGGGCAGGTGACGCCCGCCACGGTGGGCCAGCAGGTCACGGCCAATGTGCCCATCGAGGAGCTGGCCCAGGGTCAGGATAGCTATGTCGTGATCGAGCGCCAGCCGGGGGACGCCCCCGGGCGGCTCTACTATAGCGCGTTCCTACAGTACTATCTGCCCATCGAGCAGATCCAGCCGTTGGATCGGGGCGTGATCGTCTATCGCGAGCACGCCCTGGCGGATCGTCCGGACGAGCCGGTGACCGCCGCGCGGGTAAACGACATCGTCAACGTCAAGCTGACGCTGATCGCGCCGCGCGATGTCTACTATCTGGTGCTGGAGGACGCTTACCCTGCCGGGTGCGAGGGGATTGACCCCAGCCTGGCCACCACGCGCCGCGTGGACGAGATGGATGCGGGCTTGCGGCCCGTGATCGAGGCCGAGTGGGACTATGACCTGTGGTGGTTCACCCACTGGCCCACCCATACCGAGCTGCGCGACGAGAAACTGGTGCTCTTTGCCACCGAGCTGGCCCGGGGCACCTACGAGTTCCAGTATCAACTGCGCTGCACAACGCCCGGTTTCTTCCGGGTGATGCCGGCGCTGGCCTATCAGATGTACGAGCCGGACGTCTTTGGCCGCACCGAGGGGCTGATCTTTCAGGTGCAACCGTAGGACGCGGGGCGCACATTTGGGGGCGAACAGGCACGGAGGGCGGGCGAGACGCCCGCCCTCCATCTGCTGCTTTCCACGAACTTGAGTTCTGGCCGCGTCGGGGGTACCATGTGGCCTGTCATATCGTTGTTTGCACGCTGGGTGCGCCGCGCCGTGGGAGGCACAGATGGGTGAACTGTCGTTTTCGCTAGACATGAGCCGCTTGCAGCAAAGCAAGCCTGCGGAGAGCGGACAGGATGAGCAGACGCGCGAGCTGATCATCATCGGGGCCGGGCCGGCCGGCCTGACGGCGGGGCTGTACGCGGGGCGGGCCCAACTGCGGCCCCTGATCCTGGTCGGCCAATCGCTGGGGGGCCAGGCGGCCACCACCAGCGAGATGGAGAACTATCCCGGCTTTCCGGAAGGCATCGGCGGCATGGCCCTGGCCCAGCAGATGGCAGACCACGCCACGCGCTTTGGCGCCGAGATCCTCTATGAAGAAGTGACCCGCGTGGACCTCTCCGGCGACCCTTTCGTGGTCGAGACATACGGCCCCACCTATCGGGCCAAGAGCATCATCATCTGCACCGGCGCCTCGCCTCGCAAGCTGGACGTGCCCGGCGAGAGCAAGTTTATCGGCCACGGCGTCTCGTTCTGCGCTACCTGCGACGGCTTTTTCTACAAAGACAAGCGCATCGTCGTGGTGGGCGGCGGCGATAGCGCGGTGGATGAGAGCCTCTATCTCACCCGCTTTGCCCAAGAGATCACCATCGTTCACCGCCGCGACAAGCTGCGCGCCGGCCCCATTCTGGAGCAGCGCGCCCGAGCCAATGACAAGATTCGCTTTGTCTGGAACTCGGTGGTGGAAGAGATCCTGGGCGAGAACACGGTGACGGGCGTGCGGCTGCGTGATATGCAGACGGGTGAGACGCGCATCCTGGAAGCCGATGGGGTGTTTGTCTATGTGGGCCTGGTGCCCAATACCTGGCTCTTCAAGGGCCAACTCGATCTCACCCCAGAGGGCTATATCGCCACCGACAAGCGCCAGCGCACCAGCGTGCCGGGCGTCTATGCCGCCGGCGATGTGCAAGACCCCTGGTTCCGCCAGACCGTGATCGCCGCAGGGGCCGGGGCAGCCGCCGCCATCGAGGCCGAGCGCTACCTGAGCGAAAAAGCGTATGAGGAGCAATCGCACAGCCAACAACCTGCACAGACATAGTGGGCGCTGACGTACTGGCCTGAACCCATTCCATTGGCGCTGAGAGAGGTCTCCCATGCCTCCCAATCATCTGTACGCTACCCTGTTGTTGCTCTCAGCCCTGGTCTCCGCGGTGGTGGCCCTGGCGGCGCGGCAGCGACGGCGGCGCGTCTCCGGGGCGAGCGCCCTGGCCTCGATGACGATGGCCATGGTCTGGTGGAGCGGCGCCTATGCCCTGCATTGGACCACGCTGTGGCGGCCCAGTCACTTTTTCTGGCTCGACCTGACCTATGTGGGCGTCGTGTCTGTGCCGGTGTGGATCTGGCTGTTTGCCGTACAATACACAGGCCGCCAACGCTGGCTCTCCCGGGGCGTCGTCGGCGCCTTGGTGAGTTGGGCGGCGCTGACCCTGTTGCTCCTTTTCACCGATACCTGGCACGGGTTGTTCTTTGGGGGCTTGCGCGAGCCCACGGCGGGCTCGATCTTTGCCGGCGGCCCCTGGTTCTGGGCCAACGCCATCTACTCGTACGCCCTGTTCCTATGGGCCATTGTGCTGTTGGCAGCCTCGCACAGGCGCAGGCCGCGCCTGTTCCGCGTACAGACCTGGATCCTATTGGGCGGCATGTTGATCCCCTGGGCGCTCAACGTCATCAGCCTGGTGGGGCTGAACCCCAGGCCCGATCTCGATCTGAGCCCGGTGGCCTTTACCCTATCCGGCGTCATCCTCTCCATCGGCCTGTTCCGCTATCGCTGGCTGGAGATCGTGCCGGTGGCCAGGGATACCCTGATCGAATCCATGAGCGATGGCGTGCTTGTGCTGGATGACCGCAACCGGATCGTGGACCTGAACCCGACGGGGCGGCAACTCGTCGCTCCCTTGGGAGTTGATCCGATCGGGCAAGGCGTTGCCGCACTGGGCAACCCGTGGGCCGCGCTGGCAGCGCCCGAGGGAACAGAGGCAGCCCAGGTCGAGTTGAAGCTAGAGGACGATCCGGTGCGCTATCTCGAGCTGCGCATGGTCCCTCTGATGCAGGGCCCAGATGGTAGCCAGGGTCGCTTGGTAATCCTGCGGGACATCAGCGAGCGCCGGCGGTTGGAGCACGAGCGCGAACAGATGATCGCGTCGCTCCAGGATGCGCTGGGACAGGTACGCACACTAGAGGGACTGTTGCCCATCTGCGCCCACTGCAAGCGCATCCGCGATGAGGACGGGCAATGGGAGCAGATCGAGGTCTATGTCAGGGACCGTTCCAGCGCGGATTTCACCCATAGCATCTGCCCCGATTGCATACGCAGGCTCTACCCCGACCTGGCAGAGGATCTCTAGCCGCCCCGTCCCTCCAGGCGGCCCAGCTCATCCTCGGAAAAGCCAAAGTGGTGGGCGATCTCGTGGATGATGGTGCGCTGGATGCGGTCCACCAGGTCAGCCTCGTCCCGCGCCACGATCTCCAAGGGGCGCTGAAAGAGGGTGATCCGATCGGGCGGGGCCAGGTGATAGCCGCGCCCCCGACGCGAGAGAGGCACCCCCTCGTACAGCCCCAGCAACATGCCCCCCCGCCCCACCCTGGCGGCCCGCATTTGGTGGTTGGTGGGCCAGGCGGCAAAGGTGATATACACATTCTGCATGTGCTCCGCGATCCACTCGGGCAGGTCGTCCACCGCTTGTCCCATCAGTTGCTCGAACCGCTCCGGCCCTACGCCCAACATGGGTTGCTCCTCAATCCTCTGATAGGTCGGAAGAGACGGGCGTCGCCAGCAGCGTCCGTTCCTGGCGATAGGTGACCATGCCTGGGCGCCCGCCGGGGATACGCTTCACATGGCGTCGCTCGGTTATGTCCACTCGCACTTGCCCCTCGCGGCGCAGCGCCGAATAGGCCGCCGCAAGGCCCGCCGCCTGGGCCAACGTCTCCTCTGAGACCGGCTGACCGCCGCTGCGGACGATGACGTGGGCGCCGGGCGCGCCGCGCACGTGCAGCCACAGGTCATTGGGCGCGCTCAGCCGAAAGGTTACCTCGTCATTCTGGCGGCTGTTGCGCCCCACCAGGATCGTGGCGCCATCCTCGGCCACAATGCGCAACGGCTCGCCGGCGGGCGCGCTGCGGCGGCGCCCCTGGCGCGGGATGTAGCCCGCCTCTTGCAGCGCGACGCCCACATAGTCCAGCGCAGGGCGATCCTCGGCCAGCTCGGCGTCGGTACGCAACTGCTCCAGGTAGGCGACCTCGGCCTCAACCTCGGCCATGCGCACGGGAACCTGTTCCGCCGCAGCCACGCGCTTGCGATACTCGCGAAAGACAGCCTGGGCGTTCTCCGATGGGCTCAGGTCTGGGTTCAGGGGAATGACGACAGGCGCATCGGCGCCGGGGCCAGCCTCGCCGGTCACCTGTGCGCGGGTGGCCGTGAGGCTCGGCTGGCCGGGGGCGATGCTCCAGGCCAGGGTCAGGATGGCGTTGCCCCGAAACTGGAGGGTCTCTAGTTCGTCGGGCGCCACGGCAGCCTGGGCCAGAGAGGTCAGCCGCGCGCGTTGGCGCTCGAGCTGCGCCTCGATGAGAGCCAGAAGATCGGCCCGCGCCTGGGCATAGGGATCAGGCGGGCGCAGCGTGCCCAGGGAGAGGGCCGCCGCCTGGCTGATCGAGGCGACGGGCTCCCAGGCGTCCAGATGAGTGAGCGCATAGGGCGCATAGGCCACCGCCGTGCGCTGCCCAGCCTGCACCTGGTAGCCGATGGACGGCTTCCAGGCATGGGTCTGGGGCAGGGCCATGAGCGACTGCAACACCCCGTGTAGCCGCGCCAGGGCGTCATCCGCCAGGGGCTCCTCAGGCGCCATGCCGCCCAGAGCGCGGTAGACCACCTCGCGGGCCGCCAGCGGGCTCAGGCCCAGGACGGCGTTCACCAGGCGGCGCTCAAGCGGGCCGCGGCTCTGGGCCAGAGCCGCGCCCAGTTCGTCCGGCGAGATGTGCAGAGGGTGCGCCTTGGCCTGGGGCGGAGGCGGCACATAGGGCGCGCCGGGCAGAATCACGCGGTAGCGATTGATGTGAGCGGGGATGCGTTTGGCCGCGTCCAGGATCGCGCCGTCGGCGTCCACCAGGACCAGGTTGCTCAGGCGGCCCATCACCTCGCAGACCAGATCCACCACGCCCTCCGGCCCGGCAAAGCGCCAGCGCAGCACGCGCTCCAGCTCGGGCTGCTCGATGGCGACCAGGCGCGCGCCGCGCACGTACTTGCGCAACAAGAGTTGCAGGGGCGAGGCCGTCTCGGCGCCGCGCCGCAGGCGCTCATCGGTCAGGGCGATGCGGGGCGCCTGGGCCTCGGCGCTCAAGAGCACCTGATGTCGCTGCCCGGCATAGATCTCTAGCCCGATGCTCAACTCCGTGGGGCGGATCACCCGCTGCACACGCCCCCCCACCAGCAGGCTTTCCAGCTCGTCGCGAACCGCCGCCAGGGCAAGGGTGTCCTGGCTCACTGCCCGGACCCCGGCACGGGCTCGCTCAGGAGGGCGCCAAGCTGCGCCACACCATAGTTGCCGTGGATGCGCAGCCGGGTCAGCTCGAACGGGCGATCGGAGCGGTGCTCGCGCCCAAAGTGAATGGTCACAGCGGCCCAATAGTCCAGCTCGTGCAGAATCGAGATGGCCAGCGCATCATAGCTCCCGGAGGGGTAGCAAAAGATGCGCACCGGCTTGCCCGTGCGGGCCTCGATGGCCTCTTTGGAGCCCAGCATCTGCCAGATCAAGTACTCGCGCGAGCGGCCCTTTAGGTCGTCGTGGGTATACCCGTGGGCCTCCATCTCCATGCCAGCGGCATCCATCTCGATCACCTGCTCCCAGGTGACATAGCCGGGGTGGCCCTGGTCAATGGGAGCGGTGAGCAGGAAAAAGGTTCCGGTCAAGCCATAGGCTTGCAGCAGGGGGTAGGCGTGCTCATAGTGGTCCCGGTAGCCATCGTCAAAGGTGAGCACGATGGGCTTTTCGGGCAAAGGCTGCCCGATCTGGAGCGCCATGACCAGGTCGCCTAGCGAGATGCTGGTGTAGCCGCGTTGCTGCAGAAAGGCCAGGTGCTGCTCGAATACGTCGGGCGGCACGGATAGATCGCGGCGCACGGCGTTGGCCCCGGCGGGCGGCTGTGAGATATAGTGGTACATCAGAATCGGCACCTGAACGGTGCGCGCCACTCCGTCGGGCGTGGGCATGGGGCGCGGGGTGGCCGTGGGCTCGGGTGTCGCCGTGGGCCAGGGCGTCTCGGTGGGCTCTGGCGTGCCCGTCGGCGCCAGGGTCGCCGTCGGGCTGGGCGTGGGCGTGGGCTCTGGCGTCCAGGTGGGTTGCGGCGTGGGCGTCTGGGTGGGGGTAGCGCTGGGCGTTGGCGTGTTGGCGGCAGGCGCGGCCACAGCATAGACCGGAGTCGGTGTGTGGCGCGGCGGCTCGTGCTGGGCCAGCCAGGACTGGCGCGCGATCAGGGCCAGCAACACGGCCATCCCAACGCCGAAAACAGCGCCGATCTGGCGCTGTCCCAATCTGAGCCTGCCGGTTACAAGATTCCAGTTCATCGCATCATGCCCTGAGACGATGATACCGAAAGGGGGGAGGGCTGTCAAAGCAGCCGAACGGGGGGCATTCTGAGATAGGGGCAACGTTGCACTGCGTGCACCTGGGCGATGCCCGAAACCGGCGGCGCCGCGCTCGCAGTTGACGGCGCTGCGCGTTCCCTCTAAAATCAACGTATCTACTATAGAATCCACCGGAGAGAGTCATGGGCGATCATCACACGGCCACCCTCAGGTATCACGAACAGGAATGGCAGATCCACAGCGGCATGACCATCCGCCATGCCATCGAAAAGGTGGGGTTGGATCCCCAGTCGGTATTGGCGATCCGCGAGAAGAAGCTCGTCAACCACCAGACCACCATCGAGCCCGAGGACGAGATCTTGTTGGTGAACGTCATCTCGGGGGGCTGACACTGAATCAGGACACGCACACGCCGGCGACCGCGCCCCGCAGACGCGAGAGATCGCACCCGATCATGCGCTGCCAGCTCTGCGGCGAGGTGGCGGCTATCTCTATGCCTCAGCACCGGCTCAAGCTGTGCGAGGAGCACTATGTCGCGTGGGTCGAGCGGCGGGTGGCCCGCACCATCGAGTCCTACGAGATGTTTGCGCCCGACGACCGGCTGCTGGTGGCGGTCTCGGGCGGCAAAGATAGCCTCGCCCTCTGGGATATCCTCCTGCGCCTGGGCTACCAGGCCGATGGGCTGTATATTCACCTGGGCATCGAGCACGAGGGCTATTCCGATATCTCCCAGTCCTATGCCACGGCCTATGCCGCGACGCGCCCCGAAGCGACACTGCAGATCGTCAACGTGGCCCAACGCTACGGACGCTCGATCCCCGAGCTGGCGCACGGGCGTGGGCGCCGGGCCTGCTCCAGTTGCGGCATGATCAAGCGCTACATCATGAACCGCACGGCCCGCGAGGGCGGCTATGCCGCCATCGTCACGGGCCACAACCTGGACGACGAGGCCGCCCAGCTCCTGCAGAACAATCTGTTTTGGGTGCGCGGCTACTTGCAGCGGCAGGCGCCGGTGCTGCCGGAGGCCGCCGGCGGCGGGCTGGTCCGCAAGGCCAAGCCGCTCTGCCTGCTTTACGAGCGGGAAAGCGCCGCCTATACCCTGGTGCGCGGCATCGCATACGTTCAGCGTGAGTGCCCGTATGCCCAGGGGGCCACCTCGATCTTTCACAAGGGCATCCTGAACGACTTGGAGCGGCGCTCGCCCGGCGCCAAGCTCCAGTACTACCAGGGGTTCGTGCGGGCCCGCCAGGAGGGCTTTATCGTGGCCGAGGGCGAGGCCGCCGAGTTTGAGGTGTGCGCGCGCTGCGGCCAGCCCACCACGGCCAACGCCGTGTGCGCCTTTTGCCGCATGCTGGAAGCCGAGGGGGGCCTGTGAACCGGGCGCATACGCCCCAGCGCATCTATCGCTACTATGACCTGATCATGGCCGCGTTCGTCACCGTGCTGTTGATCAGCAATGTGGCCTCGACCAAGTTTCTGGTGCTCGGCCCTTTTACCTTTGATGGCGGCACCATCCTTTTTCCCATCAGCTATATCTTTGGCGATATCCTGACCGAGGTCTATGGCTATGCCCGGGGGCGCCGCGTGATCCATGTGGGCTTTGCGGCCAACCTGCTCATGGCGTTGGTGTTCGCCCTGGTGGGGGTGCTGCCCGCCGCTGAAGGCTGGGAGAACCAGGCCGCCTATGAGGCCATCCTGGGCGCCACGCCCCGCATCGTGGCCGGCAGCCTGGTCGCCTATTTCGCGGGCAGCTTTTCCAACTCGTGGGTGCTGGCCCGCATGAAGGTAATGACCCATGGCCGTTGGCTGTGGACGCGCACCGTCGCCTCGACCCTGGTGGGCCAGGGGGTGGATACCGTCCTATTCGTCGCCATCGCCTTTTACGGCCTGTGGCCCGATGCGCTGCTCTGGTCCGTGATCGTCTCGAACTATCTATTCAAGTGCGGCCTGGAGGCGCTGATGACGCCCGTGACCTACCGACTCGTGAACGGCCTCAAGCGCGCCGAGCGCGAGGACTATTACGACGACCGCACCAACTTTAGCCCCTTTACCACCGAACTATAAGCCGGGGGCGCGCCGCGCCCGATCACCTCAAGCAAAGGCTGAAAAATGGAACCAACCCTGAACCCCGAGATCGAGAGCACGCCCCTCTTTGCCGATGAGCTGCCCGAGGGCCACAAGAGCGGCTTTGTCGCCCTGGTGGGCAAGCCCAACGTGGGCAAGTCCACCTTGCTGAACCGCTGGATGGGGCTCAAGGTGGCGGCGGTATCGCCCAAGCCCCAGACCACCCGCACGCGCCTGCAGGGCATCCTCACCCGCGACGATGCCCAGATCATCTTTGTGGATACGCCGGGCATCCACCGTCCACGCACGGCCTTGGGCAACTATATGGTCGAGGCGGCGCGCCAGGCGGTGCCCGATGCCGACCTGGTGCTGTTCATGGTGGATCTGGGCGCGCCGCCCGACGCCGCCGACGAGCACGTGGCGCGGCTGGTGGCCCAATACGTCAGCATCCCGGCCATCCTGGTGATGAACAAGGCCGATCTGGTCTCCGAGCAGGAGCTGGCAGGGCGCCGCGACGCCTATGCCGCCTTGGGCCAGTTCGATCATATGGCCGCCCTCAGCGCCGAGCATGGCCAGGGCGCCGATGCGCTGCTGGGCCTGGTGCTGGAGCGGCTGCCCGAAGGGCCGCGCTTTTATCCCGCCGACCAGGTGACCGATCAACCGGAGCGATTCATCGCCGCCGAGCTGGTGCGCGAGCAAGTGCTGCTGCATCTGCGCCAGGAAGTGCCCCACGCCATCGCGGTGCTGGTGCAAGAGTTCAGGGAACGAGACAACGGCGTGCTCTATATCGCGGCCAACATCTATACCGAGCGAGATTCGCAAAAGGGGATCGTCATCGGTGCACGGGGTGAGATGCTCAAGCGCATCGGCTCGGCGGCCCGCGCCTCGCTAGAGGCATTCTTTGGGCAGCAGGTCTATGTGGAGCTGTGGGTCAAGGTGCGCAAGGACTGGCGCACCAACGAGACCTATCTGAAACAGCTCGGCTACGGCTGAGGCTGTGGGTTGCGGCGCACCACCATGCGGACAAAGCTGATGTGGCGCCCTTGGTCCAGGGTGACCATCGGATCGCCGGCTATGGCTTGCTCGAAACGTCGAAAGATCTGATACCCCTCGCCATCGGGAAAGGTATCGCACGTCTCGACGTCAACCATGCCGCTGCGCAGCCAGTGGGCGCGCCACCAGTCGGGCGAGTGCCAGGAGTAATAGTCGGGCTGCCAGTAGCGTTGGAGCGTCTCGGGGACCAGCCCTTCGAACTCGTGAAGGATACCGGGGACGACCATCCCGATCTGCCCCCCGGGCCTGACGAGCCCGATCAAATGGCGATGCAGGTAGTAATCGTCGGTGCCAAAGAATTGCAGGCTGTTGATGCCGACCAGGGCATCAAAGAAACCCTCTGCAAAGGGGATCTGGCGGGCCTCGACGCGCACTGGAAAGACCTGGTCTTGCAGCCCTGCCGCGCGGATGCGCTCCCAGTTATCGGTAGGCGCTATCCACAGATCGGCGGCCCAGACCTGCACGTCAAATTCCCGCGCCAAAAAGATGGAGGATATCGCCTTGCCGCAGCCGAGGTCGAGTACGCGCATGCCCGGGCGCAACTCCATGGCGGTGCTCAGCGATTCGAGAAGCCACAAGCAGTGTGATCCGAGATGGTTCTCGATGATCCAATCCAGGTCATACTTGGCGGAACGCGGGTAACGCGCCGCAAGCTCTGGGGTCGAGAGCAGGTCCTTGTTCATCTCCGTTCCTCTCGTGGGGTGAACGCCGCCCACATATGCACACCCTTCCCGCGCACTGTCGAGCCCTGCCCCGTAGCCCGTAGCGGCCCTCATGGGGCCAGGGAGGCCGCGCCTGCTGCTCTAGCCCAAGAGCAGCAGGCTCAACGCCATGACCGCCATGCCGCCCAGCAGCCCATACAGCGAGTCATGCCCCCGGCCGTAGGCGCGGGATGTGGGCAGCAACTCGTCCAACGAGATGTAAACCATGATGCCCGCCACACCACCGAACAACACGCCCATCAGCCCTGGCGTAAGGAACGGTCGCAGCACCAGATATCCCAAGAGCGCCCCCGCCGGTTCGGCCAGGCCGGACAAGAGCGACCAGAAAAAGGCGCGCCGCCGGTCGCCGGTAGCATAGTAGATCGGCACCGAAACGCTGATGCCCTCCGGGATGTTGTGCAGCGCGATGGCGACTGCGATGGCCACGCCCAGGGTGGGGTCCTGTAGAGCGGCCAGAAAGGTGACCAGCCCCTCGGGAAAGTTGTGGATGCCCACGGCCAACGCGGTAAAGATGCCGGTGCGCTCCAGGCTCTTGGCGTCCGGCGTCGTCTCGGCGCCGGGCCCGTGGCTGTGGCCGTGCATGGCCACCTCGCTCAGGTCCTGCTTGGAGCGCGCCTCGTGGGGGTTTTCGGCGTGGGGCACGAGCTGGTCAATGGCAAAGATCAGCAGAATGCCGCCAAAGAAGGCCAGGGTGGTCAGCCAGGCAGATCCATTGCCATCATAGACCTGGGCGGTCACCTCTAGCGCCTTGGGCATGATCTCGACAAAAGAGACATACAGCATCACGCCTGCCGAAAAGCCGGTGGCCCAAGAGAGAAAACGGTAATTGCTGGGCTTGGAGAAAAAGGCGATGGCGCTCCCGATGCCGGTGGAGAGCCCGGCAAAGGTTGTCAGGCCGAGGGCGATCCAGAAATGAGTGCTGTTCATCGGTCCTCCGTGCGCTCCCTATCTGACAAGAGTCTGGCGCGGTTCAGCCGGCGGTGATTGTAGCAGACCGGGGGGACACTGTCGAATGGAATCGCGTCCCGCCGCGCTGGACGAACCAGCGCGCCTGTCGTATAGTCAAGCGTCGCGGCCCTTGGCGCTGTGCACCGGGCGCAAGGCCCACGGATCAGGACAGGGTGATGCTATGAACGACCTGCACGCTTATGAATTGGACCCCTCTATCGCCGAGATCTATGATCAGAGTGAGACATACGATGACGATGTTACCTTGCTGCGGCGCCTGATCGGCGCCCGGCAGGGGCTGCGCATCCTGGAGCCCTTTTGCGGCACCGGACGCATGCTGCTGCCCTTGGCCGCCGACGGCCACACGCTGGTGGGCCTGGATCGCGCCGCCGCCATGCTGGCGCGCGCCCGCGCCAAGCTGGCCGAGCTGCCGCCCGCCGCACAAGGGCGGGTGACGCTGACGCAGGCGGATGTGCTGCATGCCGCTTGGCCCACCGGTCACGATCTGGTGATCCTGGGCGGCAACTGCCTGTACGAACTGGCGACCGTCGAGGAGCAGGCCGCCTGCATCGCCCGCGCTGCCGGGGCGCTGCTGCCGGGCGGCCATCTGTATCTGGACAACAACCATATGGAGGGCGAGCTAGACCCCGCTTGGCGCAATCCGGTCGCGGGGCCTGCCTTTCCGCGCGGCGTGTGCGCCGACGGAACCCGCGTCGAGGCCACCTCTCGGACGGTCTGGTACGACGCCCCGCGCCGCCTGGCGCGCTTTTGCCGCGAGATCGAGATCACCCGCCCGGATGGCGCCCCCCTGCGCAAGATCCTCTGCGAGCAAAAGCACCCACCGAGCTATGATGAGATGGCGGGCTGGCTTGCCGCCAATGGGTTCCGCATGCGGGCTACCTACGGCGCCCGCGATGGCCGCCCCTACACGCCCGACGCGCCCCGGGCGATCTTTTGGGCGCAAAAGGTGTGAGAGCAGAAGGAGGCATCGCGCATGAAGATCACCGATTTGCAGGTCATCCCCTTTCGCGTTCCGTTCCGGCCCTTTCGCCACGGGCGCGTGCTGGACCCCGTCATGGGCATCCAGACCCTGACACGCATCCAGACCGACGAGGGTCTGGAGGGCTATTACCTGGGCGGCGAGGGCCACGGCGACCAGGACGGCCTGCTGCCCGACGACCGCCGCGCTTTGGAGCGGATGTTCAAGCCCATGCTCCTGGGCCAGGACCCCTTTGACCGTGAGACGTTCTGGCACTGGATGTGGACCCGCAACAGCAAGGAAAACCTGCTCAGCGTGGTGGATATGGCGTTATGGGACCTGCATGCCCGCGCCTATGGACTGCCCCTCTACAAGCTGCTGGGGGGCGCCCGCGACAAGGTCAAAGCCTATGCCAGCACCTACCCCAACATGGCCACCCCTGAGGGATACGCCGCCCACGCCCTGGAGTGCAGGGCGCGAGGCTATACCCACTACAAGATTCACCCCTACTATTTCTACGATCCGGTGACGGGCCAGCCCGACCCCGGGCGTCCCTCTCACACCGACCAGGATATCGCCGCCTGTGAGGCCATCCGCGAGGCCGTGGGCGAAGACATGGTGCTCTCCTTTGACCCCTGGGGCACTTATCGCACCTACGAGGACGCGATCAAGGTGGGGCGCGCCCTGGAGCGGCTGGGGTTCTATTGGTACGAGCATCCCATGCCCGAGTATCGCGTCCAGTCCTATATCAAGCTCTGCCAGGAGTTGACCATTCCTGTGCTCTCGCCCGAGATCGCCGCCGGCAGCCTGTACACCCGCGCCGATTGGATCCTGCGCGGCGCTTCGGACATGAGCCGCATAGACGTGCTGCGCGGCGGCATCACCGGCGTCAAAAAGCTGGCCGCCGTGTGCGAGGCTTTCGGTGTGCGCTGTGAAATCCACATGAGCGGGTTCGCCAACCTCCAGTGCCTCGGCGCCATCAGCGAGGACGTCTCGGAGTACTATGAGCGCGGGCTGGTGGCCCCCGGCGTGGACTATGATACGCCGCCGCCCTATCTGCACGCCATCGGCGACCCAATGGACGATCAGGGCTATGTGCACCTGCCCCAGGCGCCCGGCATGGGCTACCAGCTCAACTGGGACTATATCTGGGAGAACCGCATCGCGGACGGGGACTGAGCGCCTGTTTTCGAACGGGCGAGACCAGGGGCGGTCGCGTTCTAGCATGCGCTTGCGCCACGCGCTTGACAAGCGCCCGCCCCTGGCCCACAATAGGCGTGAACTGATCCCTTTTACCGCGCATACATGAGGATAGCCAATGGCCGACATCACCTTGCCGCCCCGCTACCGCGCTGTACACGCCGCTGGCGGCGCCTTGCTCTATGTAGCCTTGGGCGCCGCATGGGCACTGGTGGGTGCGTTGGAGCTGCGCCCGTGGGGTGCGCCCTGGCTCAACATCGCTCTGGGGGCCATCACCGGCGCGCTGCTGATCTTGGGCTTTCGGGGATTGCAGCGGGCCAATGGGCTGGAAGAGGATACGGTGTCGGAGGAGCAGCAGCGCGAGCGCGAGCGCCGTGCGCGGTGCTCCCATCGGGTGATCAGCGCCCAGGGGTTCCTGATCACCGGCATCAGTGCGGCGCTGATTCTGAGCAACCAACATGCCTATATCGCGGCGGCCACCTCGTTGGCGGTCGGCCTGCACTTTGTCGCGCTGGCCGCCATCCACCGCACCCCGGGCGAGTACCTCATCGGCGGGCTGATGATCGCGATTGCCGGCGGCGCCATCTACTGGGTCCCCCAAACGACTGCGCTCTCGAACGGCGGCATGAACGTCATCGCGGGGCTGGGCACCGCCGCCGTCCTCTGGGGCGCCAGCATCGTGCGCCTGGTGCAGATCAACCAGAACTGGGAGGACCCCGACCAGGGCCAGTCTCAGTAGCGCGCCAGGCCGCCAGACGCGCGGGCGCGCCCCTCCGCTCCCGACGAGCCACCCACAGATTTGCTTGACAGCAGAGTTTACTTGCACTATTATTGAGTTAATAGATTGAAAAACTCAATCTTATGAACGCCCTGGCTGGAGCCACCCCTCCATTGCGGGGTCGGCTATGGGGCGTGGGCGGGTATGCAGCAGAGGAGGAGAGCTATGCGTTTTTTGGCGTGGCACGTGGATCGTTTTCGATGCAGCATCACCGAGCGAGGGCGTTCGCCCGTGGTGGAAGAGTACGACGACCCGGAGACCGTGGCCGAGGAGGCATTGCTGCTGTTGATCAGCGTCGAAAAGGGGGACGAGGCAGCGCCCGAGGAGGTAGCCCAAAAGGCCGTCGCCGAGATCGCCGCCCATGCCGCCAATCTCAAAGTAGAGACCCTCGTGCTGCATCCCTTTGCACACCTGTTCGGCCAGCTTGGCCGGCCGGCGACGGCGGTGCAGGTGCTGCAACTGATGGAAAAGGAACTGCGAGACAAGGGGATGTCTGTTGTGCGCACCCCCTTTGGCTGGTTCAACACCCTGGATGTGCAGGCCAAGGGCCACCCTCTCTCGCGGATAGCCCGCATCATCGAGGCATAGCCTGTACATGCACAGGCGCGTCCATCCACGGGCAAAGAGCGATGCGCCAGACGCAGGCCTGGCGCGCCAGTTTCACAGTTTGGAGCGTGGCCAGATGACAAGAGTTAGTTGGATATATGTTGTTGGGGCTGTCGTAATCACGCTGCTGCTGGTCGGGCTCGCGGCGGTTTCGCTACTCGCCCTATCCGGCAGAGGCTATGTGACAGGATGGAGAATGGGGCCAGGCATGATGGGCTTTGGATGGTTCGGTATGATCTTGATGCTGTTGATTCCCGCCGGGCTGTTGATTCTGCTCTTGCTGGGCGTTGTCTGGCTGGTGCAAGCAGCGGGCGCGCCCCGGGCGACGGACGGGGCCTTGACTGTCTGCCCCCGGTGCCATCGGCGCGCCCAGCCCGACTGGCGGATCTGCCCGCACTGCGGGTACCATCTCACCGACGAGCCGGATGCGTAACATTACACGGAGCCGTTCGCGCGTCGCGTAAAGCGGGCGAGGTGACAGGCCGCTCGAGCCAGTGAGAGCGGCCCAGCGTCGCCCTGTCTGACGGGCGGCGCTCACGCCTTGCGGATCACCAGGTCCACAAACAGCCCGATGCCCACCGCAACGGCCAAGGCGATGGCTGCCACGGTGGGCGTTTGATCGAACCCAAAGCGCAGCGCCATAGCAGCAGCAGCGCCGATCCAGATGGCTATGCGCGATGCCTTGTAGCGAACAGGATTGGGTCTCACAGGCCAACTCCTCTGAAAACAAGTGGGCAGGCTGCGCACGTATGCGCAGCACACCCCTACCTCATCCTCTGAACACGCCTGAGCGAGATCTGCCCAGACGCACGGCCACGTTCACGGCAAGAGTTCCGCCAGCGAGGCGGGCGCCTTGAGCCCGTGCCCCGTGATGGCCGATACAATGATCTCACGGGAGTGGCTGCCAGCGGCCAGATAGCGCGCCAGACCGGCCAGGGTCGCCCCTGCGGTGGGCTCTAGCGCAAAGCCATGTCGCCACCAGGCCCTGGTCGCCGTGGCGATCTCCTCCTCGGTCACGGCGATGAACTGCCCTTCGCTGCGCCGCACTGCCGCCAGGATCTGCTCGCCCCGGGCCGGCGCCGCGATGGCAATGCCCTCGGCCAAGGTGTGCTGCGTCGCCACCTCCACCGGCGCCTCTGCGCCGCCCTCGTAGGCCAGGGCCAATGGCGCGCAGGCCGCCGCCTGCACCCCGATCAAGCGGGGCGCCCGTTCGATCTGCCTGGCCGCCAACAACTCATCAAAGCCGATGGCCGCGCCCAGCAACAGCGTGCCGTTGCCCACGGGCAACACCAGACTATCGGGCGCGCGTCGCCCCAATTGCTCCCACACCTCAAAAGCAAAGGTCTTGCAGCCATGTAGGAAGAACGGGTTCCAGACGTGGCTGGCATAGTAGGTCGTCTGGGCTGCCTCTTGCGCTGCGAGGGCAGCGGCCTGGCGACCGCCGGGCACCCGTTGCAGCGTCGCGCCATAGCCCCGAATCTGCAGCAGCTTGGCAGGTGAGCTCTCCTCAGGCACGTAAATATCGCAGGCCAGCCCGGCCCGTGCGCAATAGGCTGCGATGGCGGCGCCCGCGTTGCCCGACGAGTCCTCCACCACCCGTTGCACGCCCAGCGCTGCCGCATGGCTGATCAGCAGGGCGGCGCCGCGATCCTTGTACGAGCCGGTGGGAAAGAGGTGATCCTGCTTGAGCCAGACCGGGAACCCGCCCACGCGCCCCTGCAAGAGCGGCGTATAGCCTTCGCCCAGGTGCACCGGCGTGGCCTCGGGCGCCAGCGGCAGCGCCTCGCGATAGCGCCACAGGGTGGGCCCTCGCCCCGCGATCCGTCTGCGGTCAAAGCGTGGCCGACAGGCGAGGTCCAGCGGGCCGCCGCAATCGCAGCGCCAGCGCAGGGCCTCCGGTGTGTAGCGTTCGCCACAACGTGAACAGTGCAACTGCAAGGCCGCCGCCATCAGCTTGCATCCCCAATGGCGGCGATCGCCTCGATCTCGACCAGATAGTCGTGGTGCAGGGGCAGCGTGGGCACCACGGCGCGCGCGGGCTTGTGCTCGCCCAGGACCCGGGCATAGACGGCATTGGCCCGCCCCCACAGGGCCATATCGGCGATGTAGATGGTCACCTTGAGCATACGGTCGAGGCCGCTGTCGGCAGCCTCCAGGATCGCCGCCACGTTGGCAAGGGCCTGTTCCATCTGCTCCTCGATGGAGGGGCCTGCCGCCGCTCCGGTGGCCGGGTTGATGGGCAACTGGCCCGAGACGAACACCAGCCCACCGTGCGCCATGGCCTGGCTATAGTGCCCCAAGGGTAGCGGGGCCTGATCGGTCTGCACTGTCTGCATGGCGCCTCCTATCGTGAACAGAACCATGTCGCCACTTTATGCTGCGCCAAGGCAACCAGGCACAAGCAATGACGTGGGCGCGTCTGCGGGAGTCGCCCAAACGCCGTTGCCGTCCCCGGCGATGAACCCGCATGTAGGAGCCACGCCGCTTGCTCCGCGCAACGCTGCTATTGTAGCACAAAAAGCGCCGCCTGCCCGGATTCGAGCAGAGCCTTGACGCCAAAAGCAGCTTGCGGCGCCCCCCTGCTATTGAGAACACAGAATCCTGCGAAAACTCGCATCTCCTTAACTTGACTTTATGCAAGTTTTACGCTATAATCTGCCTAGTTCCTTTACGTTCGTTTTATGCATAAGGCGCTATCCGTTACGGGTGGCGCCTTTTAGGAGAGATAGATGCAAACCAATCATGCAGCTCGCGTGTGGCCCAGGATGCTGCTTACGCTGGCGATCCTCGCCAGCGTCGTTTTGTGGGCGGCGCCCAACGTGGGCGCGCAGACAACGGTCTCCATTGGGTCGCACAGTGCGACCTTTTACGGCGTCCGCTACGATTACCCCGTCGCCGGGCGTTCCACCTGGTACTACAAAGTCACCTCGGGGCGCAGCCCGGCCCTCAGCCATGTTGTCTTTCAGATGACATGCCCTGACATCAGGATCCTCGGCGCAGGTCTGTGGGACGGCGTAAACATGGATATGAACACGCTATACCCGGGCCAGGGCGCCCCCGAGCCCAGTAGCTTTCCGGCGAGACCCAAACGAGACCCCACCACGAACACGACCGGGCTCAAGTTCAACCAAGGCTTTGATGACGGCCAGACCAAGTACTACTACTTTACGGTCAATGGCAACTATGCTGTGGGCGACATTACCCTGGCCGCCAAGGCCGGGCCCAGCTTTCAGACCGGGACGATCCCCGGCCCTTCGCTCGTCTGCGCCATCGTGGCCAAGGCCAGCCTGGGCGATTATGTCTGGTTCGATCAGAACTCTGACGGCATCCAGGACGAGGGCGAGCCCGGCATCGAAGGCGCGACGGTACGGCTCTATGACGCCAACGACAACCTGCTCAAGACCACCACCACCGACGCCAACGGCTACTATCTGTTCGATGGTCTCACTCCTGGCGGCTATTACGTCATCTTTGCGCCGCCAGACAATGCCGCCTTTGCCTACTCCCCTACGTCTCAGCACAGCGGCCAAAACCCCGCCCTCGATAGCGACGCCCATCCCGACACCGGACGCACCCAGACCGTCACCCTGAACTGGGGCGACAGCTACCTGGATCTGGACGCCGGTTACGTGGCCAAGGCCAGCCTGGGCGATTATGTCTGGTTCGAACAGATCATTGACGGCATCCAGGGTGCCGGCGAGCCCGGCATCCCCGGGGTGAGCGTCACCCTCTACAGGGGCGACGGCACGTTCGTTGCCACCACCACTACCAACGCCAACGGCTACTATCTCTTTGACGGGCTCGATGCTGGCGACTATTACGTGGTCTTTGCAGTGCCCGTTGATCCCTACTTTGCCTATTTCTTTACCCTCCAAGATGCGGGCCCTGACGCCCTCGATAGCGACGCCGACCCCATTACCGGGCGCACCCAGACCGTCACCCTGAACTGGGGCGATAACTACCTGGATCTGGACGCCGGCTTCTATGGCTTTCCCGTTGTCCCTTCGGCGGTGACGGTCTCCAGCTTTGAGACGCTGCGAGACAACGACACCCTGCGCTTCATGTGGACCACGGGCTACGAGGCCGACAACCGGGGCTTTGACCTGTTCGCCGTCCAGCCCGGCGGCGGCGAGATGATCCAGATCAACGAGGCATTTATCCCCACCCAAGGGTTCACAACCGGGTCAGAGTACTACTACCAGGCTGACCGGTCCGATATCGCCGTAGGGGCTCTCTTTTACCTGCGCGCCTATGACCTGCAAGGCGGCTATGAGGACTATGGCCCGGTAGAGGCCGTCTACAGCGCCTCCATCGTGCCGCCGCCGGGCGCGTCCATCGTTCCCAACCCGCCTGTGCCGTGCACCCCTGGCCAGGAGGGCTGCCGGCCTGTGGCAGAGCCACGCAGCGCGCCCGTTCCGCTGCCTGGCCCCGTCAAGCCGGAAAAGCCCATCGCATCGCCGTCACTGCCGGTGATCGGGCCCGAGTTGCCCGCGCCTGTGGTCCCGGGCCCTGGCGATAGCCTGCGTCCTGATCCGATCGTGGGCAAGTCATCCTAGAGGCGACACGCCCGCCGGTAGCGTAGCTCCGTACCAGCCCTCAACCGCGCGCCATCCCGAGAGTCGGGGTGGCGCGCGGTCGGTTGCCGATCCCACGGCGCAACGTAGCGTTGCCACCTGCGTAGAGGGATGGAGGGCTCGTTGGCTCTCAGGCGCGCCCCGTGATATGATACATCGTTGAATTTAGATATTGAGGATGAGGAGGCTCGATGGAAAAGCGTACCGTGTCTACCGTGCGGATCATGGGTCTGGCCGTGATAGTGGTGGTGGTTCTGGTGATCATCTTTTCATCCTATACCATCATCACCCCTGGCCATCGTGGCGTGGTCGTTATGCTGGGGCGGGTGGAGCAGACGGTGTTGGGCGAGGGGTTCCACCTGATCGTGCCGCCCATCGTGCGCCAGGCCGTGCCCGTGGACGTGCGCACGAAAAAGCTAGAGGTATTCGCCGAGGCCGCCTCCTCCGACCTGCAACTGATCAATGTCACCGGCGTACTGAACTATCACCTGAACCCACAGTCCGTGAACAAGCTCTACCAAGAGGTCGGCCTGGACTATGAGAGCATCATCATCGTGCCTGCGCTGCAAGAGGCCATCAAGGCGGCCACGGCCCAGTTCCGCATCGAGCGCATCCTGGTGGAGCGCGAGGTGCTCAAGAATGTCATCCAGGAGAACCTGACGCGCAGGCTGGCTGTGAACGACATCGTCGTCGTGCAGCTTTCGCTCTCTAACATCGAGTTCTCGGAAGAGTTCAACCGGGCCATCGAGCGCAAGCAGGTGGCCGAGCAGGCCGCCCTGCAGAAACAGTACGAGCTACAGGCGGCGCAAAAAGAGGTCGAGATCACGCTGGCGCTGGCAGAGGGCGAGAAAAAGGCCGCCATCATCGCCGCAGAGGGTCGCGCCGAATCGCGCCGGGTCGAGGCCCTGGCCGAGGCCGCCGCTCTCGAGCTGATCGCCGCGCAGTTGCGCGGCAACCCCGACCTGGTCAAGTACGAGTGGGCCACGCGGCTCTCGCCCTCGATACGCACGGTGCTGCTGCCGGCGGGCCAGGATATCATCCTCAGCGCCGATACCCTGGTCGGCCCGGGCGGGGAGTGAGCATCTGGCCCACACAAGTCGGCAAACCGTATGAGCCCAGAGGGCACAAGTGTATGTGAGGTAGGTGCGTTATGACGATCTTGGAGCAGGGCAAACGTTTCATCTGGCGACACGGGCGCCTGCTGGAGCGCGCCGTCATGGCGCACCTTCTGGAGGGCGAGGCGCCGGGCCGGGTGGCGCTGGCGCTGCGGGCCTATCAGAACCTCGACGGCGGCCTGGGCCACGCCCTGGAGCCCGACCTGCGGGCGCCCGAGAGCCAACCCCTCTATCTAGAGTTCGGCCTGCGCACCCTATACGATTGTGGGTTGCGGGCGCCCGACCTGGCCCAGGGCGCCTGCATCTTTTTGTCGCAGCACGCAGACCTGGAGGCGGGCATTCCGACCCTGTTCCCCTCGGCGCTGGCCTATGACCATGCGCCCCATTGGGAGGCCCCCTCCGCTCGGGAGCCCTCGCTGGACCGGCTCATCAGCCTGGTGGGGCTGCTCAACTGGCAGCGCATCGAGCACCCCTGGCTAGAGCGGGCTGTGGGGGCCTGCCTCGCCCACCTGGCAAGACTCCCTATGGAGGATGCCCACACCATCCAGAACGGCTTTTGCCTGCTGGAAAGCGTCGCCGAGACCCGGGATGTGAGCGCGCTGTTCGACAGGCTGGCCGACGAGCTTACACGGGCCAGCTTTTTCCTGGCCGAGGCGCCGATCTCGGGCTATGGCCTGACGCCCCTGCACCTGGCGCCCACGCCCGATAGCTACCTCCGGAGGCTGTTCGGCCAGGAGCAGATCGAGGCGCACCTGGACGACCTGCTGGCCCAGCAGCAACCCGATGGCGGCTGGCCCATCGCCTGGGAGCCCCCCGGCGAAACGGCGGCCTTGGCCTGGCGCGCCCACCGCACCCTGGCGGCGCTGACAACCCTGCGGGCCTACGGGCGCATCTAGGGGCGCTCGCTCTGCGCGCCTGCGGCCTGGCCCCCCGGCGCGCAGAGTTCCTCAAAGTCGATCACGGGCGGCGGCGAGCCGCCGCCCCAGCGCCATCCCTCTACATCGCCGTGGCTCAGGCGGCGTCCGCCGGCGCCCGTGGCAGCGGTCTGCCAATGGCCGTTGCGCAGGTGGGAGTAAGCCCAGTAGTCGCACGTTGAGCCCTGGCACCGGCAAAAGCAATCGCCCGTGGGGCAGCCCACCTCCCCGATCTGGCACACGGCCACGCCCTGCGCCGAGACCAACGCCTGCACCGGCGGCCCCGCCAGCATGAGGGCGTCGTATCCGCTGGGGTCGCGCATATCCAGCGTGACGCAATAGGTCTGCACGCTCCCCTCACCCTCCTGCACAACGAGGCCCACCTGTATGGGCGCCTGACCGGTCGGTTGTGGCGCACAAGCCAGCAGGCTATAGAGCAAGAGGCCGAGCAGCCCGATATGACGCAGCGACATGGCTACTGCCCTCCGGCCAGCGGCCCGAACGTCCGGCCCATCAGAGCCGGGAGGCACTCTTGGGTCGCATAGAGGGGCGACCAGGCGCGCAGACTGCCATCGGCATCCTGTTGGCTCTGCAGATAGCGCTGTGCGGCGGCCAGCGCTTCGGCATCGTCGCCCACTGCGCCCACGCTCAGCAGCGCCTGGATCACGGCGGCGGTGCTCCCGAGATCGCTCTCCCCCGGCGCCTGGTAGGGGTAGCCGCCGTCGGGGTTGGCCGTCTGCCGCACGAATGCCATCGCTCGGGCGATAGCGTCGCCATCGCGGGGCGCTCCGGCGGCCAGCAACGCCTGGATGACCACCGCCGTATGCTGAACCTCACCTTGAGGTTGCATCTCGTTCCACGCCCAGCCGCCATCGCCCAACTGAGAGCCCTCGAAAAAGGCGACCACACGCTGCGGGATCGGCTGGCCGGCGGCATAGAGGCCCAGCACAGCCCAAGCGGTATCGCCGCTGCCGCCTCCATAGGCGCCCGTGGCCGCATCAAAGGTGCCCGCGATCAGAGCGGGCAGATCGAGCCCGGCATACGAAGCTGGGTTCTGGCCCGCCCAGGCAACGGCGACGGCCAGCTTGCCCGAGGCGGCCGCCGAGCTCTCCGCATAGGCGACCACGTCACTGGCGGCGCTCTGGGTCAAGTACGCATCCAGGCTGGGGCTGCCCCAGGCGGCAGGCTCATATCCGGCAGCGCCCAGGGCGAGCAGCGAGCGCACGGCTGCGCCCACGGGATTCAGGCCGTCGTCATAGCCGCCATCGGGTCCCTGCTGGCTGCGCAGCCATTCTAGCGCGCGGTCCGCCGCCAGATAGCCGGAAGCATCCGCCAGATGGCCCGCCAGGCCCCAGTCCGAGTAGTCGGGATGGACGCCCAGGCGAAAGGCGATCAGGTCACCCGCCTGCACGGGGGGCGGCGGCCAGGCCTCGCCATTCCAGCCCTCCCCATCCCACTGGCCCTGCGCCCAAAGGTTGGCGGGACAGAAGCAATCCTGGGCGGGGCAGCCCTGGCCCGCGATGCTGCAGATCGCCTCGCCGGCGGCGTCCGATGCCACGGCATAGCCCGCCAGCTCTAGCGCCTGGACGCGCGTCAGCTCGCCAGACCAAGAGATGGTGCGCAGATGGGTCTGGCCATCGGCAAACTGGATGACAACATGGGCGGTGTTGGGCGCCGGGCGGGCGCAGGCCGCGCCCAATGCTACGATCAATAGCAGCGCGGCCATGAGCGCGCCAAGCAGACGGGCATTTCGCCCTGAGGGGATAGCACTCTGCAAACGAGACATGGGACGGGCTCCTTTCCTTTTGCGCACTGAGAGCCCAGGATGCCCGCCCACGCCCCGTCCCCACGGCAACAAAAAACACGCCGGCTCGGGCTCGGCGTGGCGCCGCCGCCCCCATGAGACAGGGGCCAGCGGTATGCATCGCGCCGACCCTTCGCTCGAGGGTCTGCTGCATGGCGCGTACGGAACGTGGCAGGCGACCTGGCTTGCGATACGGGATCGCTCACAGTTGCGGGACAGCGCCGGACTCGCACCGGCTTCGCTTTTCACCCTGGGCATCCGGGCCAACAGGGCACCACGACCGGACCAGACGATTGTACTGACGCGCCTATTGTAGCGCATTTGGACGCGCGCGCAACTCGGGCAGCCTGCCCGCCCCGAGCACACCTTCTCCTTGACCTGCACCCGCGAGCATGGCTATAATCCGCCCATCATCGTGCGATGTACGCTCTACATGGGAGGGGTTCAGCATGAAAGCAAAGGGTGTCTTTTACGTAGCGCCGGAAAAGGTGGAACTGCGCGAGTTCGAGATCGGCGATCCAGATCTGTTCGAGGTGCAGATCGAGCTCAAGGCCACGGCCCTGTGCGCCTGGGATCAGGCGCTCTACAAGGGCATCCTGCCCGCCGGCACCACCTACCCGTTCCTGCACGGCCACGAGGGGGTCGGCATCGTACGCAAGGTGGGCGCCCGGGTGAGCGGCTTTGCCCCCGGCGACAAGGTCACGGCCATGGGCAACGACTCGGCCCTGTTCGGCCAGTTCGCCAACGTGCCCGCCCCCGCCCTGGCCAAGCTGGATGACGCTGTCGAGGATTACGAGCACTGGATCGCCGAGCCCGTCTCTTGCGTCTTGAACGGCATCGAGTGGTGCAAGCTGTTGCCCGGCGACCGGGTGGCGCTGGTGGGCGTTGGGTTCATGGGGCTGCTGCTGATGCAAGCGTTGGCCCATACCCTGGTACACGAGGTCATTGTCGTAGATGTGGACCCCCGCCGCCTGGAACTGGCCCGGCAGTTTGGCGCCGATCAGGTGATCAACAGCAGCACCGATGAGGGCAAGCGGGCCATCGAGGCCCTCAAGGCCAACCCGGTGGATGTCATGATCGAGGCGGCTGGCGCACAGCCCGCCTTTGATCTCAACTATGAGATCCTGCGGCAGGCGGGACGTCTCAACATCTTTTCCTGGCACAAGGGCGGCGACCGACGGGTGGACCTGGGCGCGTGGCACATGTCGGGGTTCCAGGTCTATAACGCATCGCCCAACATCTCTTCCCACTTTGCCCAGATCTTTGCGCGCACGGTGCCGCTGATGAAAAAGGGCGTCTTTGACCTGAAACCGCTGGTCACCCACGTGCTGCCGGTGGATGAAGCGGTCAGGATGTTCGAGATCGCCTCGCACCAGAGCGACGGCTATATCAAGGGCGTGCTGAGCTGGTAGCCCCCCGAGGTTGGGACACGCGGGCGTGGGCGCTCACTGGAGCCACCCACGCCCGCGTCGTTCTCAGGCGCTAGCGGATGATGGGGATATAGATATACATCTCGGACTCGGGATCGCCGGGCTCGAACGTCTCAGGGTAGAGCTCCAGGTCAGGCGTCGGCGCCCGGCGGTAGCCCGAGTTGGGCAGCCAGGTGTTGTGGATATAGTCGTGGGTTGCGCCGATGGTGGGCAACGTGCAGGTAAAGACGGCATAGGTCGCCTCGGGCACTTGCCAGATGGCCATGCCCTCGGGCGCCTGGGCCAGCGGTCCCAGGTCGAGGCCCGCCATATAGTCAAAGCCGGTCTCATCCATGGCGGCGTCACACACGCCATAGCAGCCGCGCATATCGCCCAGCGCCAAGAGCTCGCCCCAACGCGGGTTGAGCTGATCCCACAGGGCCGGGATCTCTCTGTGCTCGTTCTTGCCGTGATAGACCAGGCCCACGACGCTGAATGCCGGTTTGGTCTCGATCTTGGGGTGCATGAGTTGTTCCTTTCTTCGGACATCCATGTTGGCCAATACGCTCGCGACGGGCAGTTGCACCTCGGACACATACTCCTCAGGCGGCGCGTCGCTTTCGGGCCCCCGCAGATAGACCTCGCGCACGAGGCCGTTGGCGCGATAGCCGTTGGGGGCCGCCCAGCTCAGCAGCGCGCCATAGGCGTCGCCGAGGGCGTCATGGCTCCCCTGGTGGATGACGCAGGCCAGAGCGGGTATCGCCGGAAGCGCGAGGATCTCGAGTTCGCCGCCCAGCCCATGGGGCGCCGGTATGCGCTCCAGCGACGCCCCTGTCGCGGCCCATAGACCGGCGCCATCGGCATCCTCGCGATACACGGTTACGATGGCGCCGGCGGCCGGCGTCGGCAGCCCGACGGCCTGCAAGCGAGCCAGTAGCGGCCGCACCAGCGCCGCACCCTGGCCATAGCCGGCCACGCGCCGGCCCAGGGCCATCACGCGCCGGGCGGCCACGGCCTTGAGCACCACAGGGTACTCGGGCAGGCAGCCTTCCTGGGCGATCTGGCGCAGGCGCGCCTCGACGCGGGTCAGGCGGGCCTGTTCCTCGGCCAGGCGTCGCTCCAGTTCGATCTGCCGCAGCCGCACCATGCCCCGCAGCTCGTCCGGCGAGAGGTTCTCGCCCAGCACGCGCGCGATCTCTTCCAGGGTGAACCCCAGGTCCTTCAGGGCCAGGATGCGGTTCAGCCGGGGCAGTTGCTCCAGGGCATAGTAGCGGTAGCCGGTGTAGCGGTCCACATGGGCAGGCAGCAGCAGGCCGCGCTCAGCATAGTAGCGCAGGGTCTTGACCGAGACCTGCGCCAGACGGCTCAGCTCGCCAATCTTGAGCATGGGCGCTCCTTCCAGGGGAGATGGGGACAGGACTGCTGGCCAGCAGTTACATAGGACATCATATAGCCTCCCCCGGGGGCAGAGTCAAGAGGCAAACGGGCGAGTTTCGGGGTTGCACCCGAAACTCGCCCGAGAGGGACTGATCCAACCCTTTCTCTGGGCCACCCAGAGAAAGCGGCATTCACCCGTCAGAGCCCAAAGAAGGTCGAGGTCAGGTTAGGGGCTTGTCATTCCCGCAGTTGCGCCCAGGGGCTCTATCCCGATTGCCACTGCTACGCGCCATGCGCTGCTCTACCCGCCCATGAGCTCGCGAAATGCCACGTACAGATCGGACAGACGCTCGGCCGCAGCAGGATCGTTGCGAGCGAGCAGGGAGATGGTTTCGTCACGTCGCGCAAACATCGGCTCTACGCCATCCTTTTGCGCCTGTGTCAGGATCGAGTCGGCCTCTTTGCTGGTCTCCTCCCGCAAGACAACAAAAAACGCGCTGGCAGCTTGGCGCGCCGCCTCATAGTCGCCTCGCCAAGCGTCTATCGCGGCAGAGGCGAGCATGTTCTGTATCTCGGCA
This sequence comes from uncultured Anaerolineales bacterium, assembly GCA_964482225.1. Lineage (GTDB taxonomy): Bacteria > Chloroflexota > Anaerolineae > UBA1429 > UBA1429 > UBA1429. Next base: position 6,457 of record CAYZWT010000023.1, on the reverse strand, counting down.
GCGCCTAGCTGGCGCGCGGCCGCCGCCGACTCCAGAGCATTCTGTGTTCGAGTCGACTCTAGCCGGGCTTTCGCCTGAGAGAGTTCATCGGCGGTGTTGCGGGCTTGAAGCCACATGGGCACAAAGCCGATAGCGGCTCCAACGAGCAGGACGATCGCATAGGTTAGGATGCGACTCCCCCACGAAATCGGGCTGGTATGCTTGGACGAAGGTGTGTTGGTCATGATCGCTCCTCTGGGTGAACACCGAAATGGCTACAAGCGGAAAGTCGTCACAGCACGGCGGCGACGGTTTCGTTGCGCAAAGGGCCAAACGGACGGGTGTGCGGCGGTTCTCCTCTAGACCATCAGGCCTGGGCCGCAGCCACTACGTGCTCAAGTGCGTCCTCGCCTTGGTGCCCGAGCTTTTTGCCCTGCTTGCGCACGGCGGTCGCGATCTTGTTCACTCTGCTGCGGGTCTGCCCCACCACATCATCAACGATTCCGCCGACTTGATCTCGCAGCTCTATACCTTCGTGCATGACCTGGTCGCGCGTCTTTTTCCCCGATTGCGGCGCCCACAGCAGCATCACCCCGGCGCCAATCAGGCCACCCGCCACCAGTCCGGCGAGCCCGACAAAGAACCCTTTGCCGCCACGGATCTTGACATTACGCTTCTGGTTGTGCTCGTGCATTTCATATCCCCTTTACAGAATTCTCAGAAACTATTGCCTGCGCGGCGCCCCCAGCCTTGCCAAGGGCGCCGCGCCCTCGATAGATGGTCAGTCGAGCTGGTATTCGCCGGCAACACCCCCAATCTCATCTGTGCTCTCCTGCGGCGTTGCCTCGACTCGCTGCGCATAGACGACCAAGCGATGTTCGTACGAGCCCCGGATAATGTCCCCGCTGCAGGTAATGAGTGTCAGATGCGAGAGACCATCCTGTGCCGGTTGCGGCCCCCGGCCGGAGACGGGGCCAATACCATAGATCCGCACGAGAACTGACGGATCAGCGGCGGCTTGCCGCGCAGAGAACTCTTCCATCTCGGTGACTATAAAGTGAGCGCCGAGGTCGCTCTCTGTGTTGTAGACGATGATCAGGTCGCCTGGTCTGAGATCACCAAGGTGAGCAAAGAGCGCAGGCTGTCCGCCCAGGCCGTCTACATGTCCAGCGATTGTCGCTGTGCCCGGGTCGCCTGGGATGCCCCCGCCGCGATACCAGAACGCCGTGTGCCACACGGGGTCGTTTGACCGACCCATCGGCGCGTCCATCACATTCTTTGACGTGATCCCGACCGCGAGCACTGGGGCGCTGATATCGAGTGATGGAATCCAGAGTTCGAGCGGCACGTCCACGGGCCCGGCGCGCAGGTCGAGATTCGGGTCAACAAGCGGCGCCGAACTCGAGGGCTGAGCCAAAGCTACCCCAAAGGGGAGCAGAGCGAAGGGCCTCTCTCCTCGTTGCGCAACAGCGCCACCGGTGACCGGCAGACCAACCAGCAGTGGAGCAAGCGTTGGGGTTGGCGCCAGCCCGGTAGCCGGAGTGCTCGTCGGCGCTTGCGCCGGCATTGGGGTCGCGGTCGGCGCGCCCGTCGGTCTTGGAGTCGCAGTCGTCGTCACGGTCGGGGTCACGGTGGTCGTCGCGGTCGGCGTGACGGTGCTCGTCGCGGTTGGCGTGACGGTGCTCGTCGCGGTTGGCGTGACGGTGGTCGTCGCGGTCGGCGTGACGGTTGTCGTCGCGGTTGGCGTAACGGTGGTCGTCGCTGTTGGCGTGACGGTGGTCGTCGCTGTTGGCGTGACGGTGGTCGTCGTGGTCGGGGTTAGTGCGGTCGGCACCGTCGGCGTAACGGTGCTCGTCGTGGTCGGTGTTGGGGCCAGGGGCGAGCACAGACTGATGGTATTGGTATCCATCGTCACCGCGCCGTTTCTGGCCAAGGCGCTGCCTGTGATATCGGCGCCGGTATTGAGAGTGATACTCGTCAGTGCAAGGATATTCCCCGAGAACGCAGTATCTGTGCCGAGGGTTGCGGAGCTGCCCACCTGCCAGTAGACGTTACACGGGTTTCCGTTACCGATCATCTGAACAGATGAACTGCTCGCGGTTGTGAGCGTGCTCCCAATCTTTAGGACAAAGACGGCGCCCGAGTCACCCTTAGCATCAAGCGTAAGCAGGCCAGTCAACTGAGCCGATGTGTCAAAACAATAGACGCCTGACGTGAGCGTGAGGCCGCCCAGGTCCTGACCGGTCAAATTGCCGCTGGGATCGCATGCCCGGCCTGCCAGATCGTCGTACGCCAGGCCGAGATCAACCTGGGCCTGAGCCGCGACCGCATCAGCCTCATACCTCGTCCCATTCACAATCCCGGGGGGAAAGCCGGTGACCTCGCTGCCCGGACTGACACCCAGATGGCCGTTGATCACGGTGTCGCCCGTATTGGTCGCCGTCGAACCTGCCAAGACCGCAAAGCTCTCCGCCGTGCCCAAAGAGGGGGCGGAGGGCCCCTGCAATATCTGCAGTGGCAATGTCTGCGATGGCGCCCCGGGCGCCCGGAGGACGTTTCTGAGTTGCTGGTCGTCGGCCCTTGCCGGCGAGAGACCTCTCGCCGCAAATAGAAGGGCGGCCAATAGGATTGGAGTTAGTAACCAGTGTCTTGGTCGTCGCATTTTGCCACCTCCTCAGACTCTTCCATGACCGCAATGATCGTACTGATGCCTGCAAACAGGCCGGCCATGGCCATACAGATGCCCAGCAGGAGCTTTCTGAGACGCTTGATTCGCTTCATGCTGCCAACTCCAATCCAGGTAGCGCTCCAGGTGGCGCTCGACGCTAGTCTCTACTGATGGTATGCGTGGTGCGCTCGGTTCCGGAGCCCGAAATGCCTTCATCGGGCGTCTGCTCATGCACCGAACGCGTGACGGTCTGCGCACTGGGGCGATCCGCAGCGACTAGAAGCACACGCACGATCACCCAGAACAAGAGCGCATAGATCGCCATAGCGATGAGGGTCGTCACTTCGAGGATCACTCCCCCGGAAGTGGGTGTGCCCACGAGCGCCGCAAAAGGCGCCACAAAGGGGCCCGTGATGCCGTACATAAGGGCGGCGAAACCGGCTTCCGGGTTGGCCGCGATCAGCTTTAGGACAAACCGCACCCCCAGCAGGATCTGCAATACCCCCACGACGGTCCAAATGATCCGTACAATCTGGTGAAAGCGAAGACGACGCTCGGCTGCGACATCGTGCGTAACCCTCTCTGTGGCAGCATAGCCCGGCTGATGCGTGACGACAGTTTCCTCGCGGCGATCCACTGCAAGTTCGTCTATAGGACGATTGTCAGACATAGTATCTCCTTACTATTGAGCCTATAGCAGGCCCAATTCACTTTGGTGTCGCATGATGGCGCCCTGAGCGCGGCGCAGGGTCTCCGCCGCGCTCAGGGTGATGGCCAGACTATTACCCGCCGATTACACTCCGATCTGAGAGACCAGAGCCGGCGGCGCTATGTTTTCTTGGCCAATCAGCGCCGGCCCCGAATGAGCCTGACAATCGCTAGCAAGAGCACGGCGCCCAGCAACGAGACCAGCAAGGCTGGTAGACTGAAATCGTTCTGGTTGATGGTGCCGATGCCAAACAGCGGTGTCAGTACGAGGCCTGCCAGGAACGCGCCCACTATGCCAACAATAATATCGAGTAAGAGACCCTGTCGCGCGTTCGTGCCCATCACCATGCTGGCTATCCAGCCGATGACCGCTCCAGCGATGATCCAGATTATAAAGTTCATGCTGCTCCCTCCTGAATGAGCGCTTGTCAACTGTAAAGGTCTTGCGCGCTCGTTTTACAATCCATGTGTCCGGATGGCGCGAGAATCTAGTCCTCGCTTACTTCCTTCATGCGCCTGTCATACTCTTCTTGGGCCTGCTCACGTGTGTATCCATACTTTTCCTGAAGCAGGCCGACGAGCTGCTCCGCCTTGCCGGCGACCCGATCCAGATCGTCATCGGTGAGTTTACCCCACCACTCTTTCGCCTGGCCGCGGATCTGCTTCCACTTGCCTTCGAGAATATCTTTGTTCAAGTAGAGGCCATCCTTTCTTTAACGATCAGATCACTTTTTGGATTTTTTCTTGCGCTTGTCTGCGGATTTTTTTGCAGTCTTTTTTTCTTTCTTGCTCTTGGGCTTTTCGATCACCTCTTCTGCGACGGGATCTTTTGGCCCGGTCTCGGATTTCTCTTTTTGCTTGCTCACACTGGTACCCTCCTTATTGGGAACATGAACACACGTGCGCTCAATGGTTAGCACGGCCAGGCTGATCCGCGCTAGCCCATCAGCTTTTCTGTTCTCAGCATACCGCCATACCAAGCGTATGCCATCGGCCAGAGGGTTGATCTTGGACTCAACAAAAAGAGACCGCCTTGCGGCGGTCTCTCATACTTTCGGAGGTGTAGCCTACCTCTTACGACTGAGCATCTGGGTGCAGGCGAAAAACGCCCTGTGCTCGGACGCGGAGGGCCCTACGTTTCGTTCTCAGGAGCCTCCCTCAAGGGGGCAACTCCCTCCTGAAGGGCATAGAGCGTCGCCTGCACGCGGTTGGCCAACTGCAGCTTGCTCAGAATGCTGCTTACGTGTGTCTTGATGGTCGCCTCGGTGGTGGAAAGCTGTGCGGCGATCTCGCGATTGGTCATTCCCGCGGCGACCAGGCGCAGCACCTCAACTTCTCGCGCTGTCAGGGCATTCGGGGGAGGTGTTTTTTCGGTTGGGCGCCGCAATTCCTTCAGCACCTGTATAGCGATGGTCGGGTGCAGCGAGGGTTCGCCACGGCTGACTTGCTCAATGGCTCGGATCAGATCAGTCGGCTCGGAATCCTTCAACAGGTACCCCAGCGCCCCAGCCTTGATGGCAGGAAAGACCTTGTCATCGCTGGTAAAGCTGGTCAACACCAGGATGCGAGCCCTCGGCTGACGTTCGGTGATCTGGCAGATGGCCTCAATGCCGTCCATCACCGGCATGGCCAGGTCCATCAACGTCACATCCGGATCCAGAGCCTGCACCTGGACCATGGCCTCCTGTCCGTTGCTGGCTTCCCCCACAACTGTAATAGTCTCGACCTCCGCCAGCAAAGCGCGTATGCCCTTGCGGACGATGGCCTGGTCATCCACGACCAGCACCCGGATGGGTAGTTGGGACGTACCGGAGGCCGCCTGTTCTGTCACAACGCTACCTCCACCCTTAACGCGGTGCCTTTGCCCGGGGCGCTAATGATATCCAGTTTTCCGTTGATGCGTTGAACACGCTCTCCCATTCCGCGCAGCCCCATTCCTCCGCCCCCCATGGCCAAGACAGGGTCGTAGCCCGTTCCATCGTCCGAGACCTCCAGCGTGACGCGCTGCTCGTCAAAGCACACATGAACCGTCACGCATCGCGCACGTGCGTGCTTGACCACATTGTTCAGGGCTTCGAGCGCAACGCGATACAACTCTTCCTCGATGGAAAGCGGCAGGCGCCTCTCCCCCTCCACCCGCATCTCGGTCTGCAATCCCGCGCGGCTTTCCACCGCGGCCAAGCGGATCTGTAGGGCCGCAGCCAATCCCTGTCCCTCCAGAATGGGGGGATGCAACTCGAAAATCAGCAGGCGGATCCCGAACAGAGCCTCACGCGCCATCATTTGCAGTTCTTGCAGGTTTTCCGTAGCTATATCGTACTTGCCAGTCTGGAGGGCCATGCGCGTCGCCTCGGCGTAAAGAGTAACGCTATACATAGCCTGGGTTACCGAGTCGTGCAATTCGCGTGCTAGCCACTGACGCTCCTCCTCTATGGCCATCTGATTGGCCCTTTCGCGCAACCGGGCGTTCTCGATGGCGATGGCAGCCACATCCGCGAGCAGGCCAAGAATGCGTACGTCATCCTCGGTAAAGCCCCCCTGTTTGTTGGCCACGTTCAGGGCGCCAATGGGAACGCCCTCTATCTGCAAGGGCACTGCCAGCAAAGAGTCTGTCTTGGCGCCCGGCGTGCGCGCCTCTACCACGCCGTTGGCATAGTCATTGGCCCAGATCGGCTTGCCACTGAGCAGAGCCTGACCGGTGAGGGTGCCAGACACTGGGATGCGTTCGGTAAGTGGGTCGAGCGCGACATCGGCGCGGACCTCTCGCAGCCAACTATCCTCTTCCAGCAAAAAGATGCTGCCCCCCTCGGCGCCCGTCAACTGCCGCGCTTCGAGGTGCACAATCTCGAACACCTGCTCAAGCGTGAGCTTTTGGAGCAATGCCGTCGTCACGCGCTGAAGTCTGCGACTCTCAACCAAGCGCTGTCGCGTCTCTTCATGCGATCGGCCGTTGATTGCATTCTCATAGGTCATGTGCCGCACCCTCCGCTCAACCCAACTCACCCCTGTACTATTCTAGAACATAAGCAAGCAGGGTGTCAATACGTAGTGACTGTTCATTGGTTGGTGAAAAGTCGTATAATGAGTCAAACGTCGTGCCTG
>CAYZWT010000022.1:0-66174 GCA_964482225.1 uncultured Anaerolineales bacterium | reverse complement strand
TACAGGATCGTCTCCCCGGCCTTGACGATATTCGGCGTCAGCGTTGGCTGCCGCGAAATCGTCGTGCGCAGGTCCGCCTCTTCGGCGATATCGGTCCGAAGCACCGCCTGGGTATCCTTGGGCGGGCTCAGGTTCACATTGTTGGAGGTTACCCATGCCGTGGTCACCAGAGTAAAGGGCGCTCCCATCTGGGCGACGGCGTCAGGCGCGACACTCACGTGCAGGGTGCAGGTCCTATCCAGATCCAGCCCATTCGGGTTGGGGGCGTGTGAGCCCAGGTCGAACACGACGGTGTCATCGGGAAGCACGGCATAGCCGCATGCGCCCGCCGGTTCATCCCCAATTGGCGCTACAAAGGGCGGCAGATACACGTACAGACGGACGTTGGAGAGATAGTCTCCCGGATTGATGGGCTCGCCGTGCACAGTATAGGTGTACACGATACTCTCGCCCGCCAGCGCCACGCCGTTGGGCGCGGCCAGGGCCTCATCGATATAGAGCTGCACAGCACCTTGCGGGGCCAGGATCGTGACGGGCGTGCTGGCCTGGGCCGTAGAGACGCTGTTGGTTGCTGTGACGGTGGCCGTGTAGACGCCGGCCCACTCGTATGCGTGTTGCACGACGTTGCCTACCGCGCTCTGCCCGTCGCCCAGGTCCCAAGTGTAGGTCACATTGCTGCCAGCGCTGACGGTGGCCGTCAGGGTCACCGTCTCGCCGATCATCTTGGGAGAGTTGTTGGTCGCCGCTAATCCTGCAATGGGCTCGTCCTGGATGTCGAGCGGGAAGGGCCCCTGTAGCGTCGAGTTGCCGTGGATATCCGTGGCCTCGACCCGCAGGGCATACAGGCCCGGGAGCCATCCACTCAGGTCCGGGCTGAACTCCCAGCTTCCCCCTGAGAGGGTAGCTCCGTGGAACGAGACGCTGCCCAACGGGCCGTAGGCCCAGATGCGCACACGCTGCACGCCCGATCCATCGCTGGTCGAACCGCTCAACAGCACTGGCGCAGCGAGGGCGCCTACGCCTAGGCTGGTAGCGCCTTGAGAGGCGCCGACGACAGGATCGGTGGGCAGTGTCGTCTCGGTGATGTATTGCGTGGCCGTGACCTGAGGCGGCACGTTGTCCACCAGGGTCGTCTGCCAGTCGGTGATGGTCTGGTTGCCAACGCTATCTGTGGCGCGCGCCCGCAGCAGGTGTTCCACGCCATCCAAAGTGGGCGTCTGCCAGAGCCAGTTCCAGGCCTGCACGCCGCCGCTGGGAGGTTGCGGGCCGCGGCCCAGCATCCATGTGGACAGCTCTCGGTCGAGCTGTACCTCGATGCGCTGCACCAGGGCGTTCTCAGGCGCAGGATCCAGCGTGGTCCCGCTCAACAGCGTGAGCGCAGAAGTGATGACCTCCGGCACTACCCATGAGATCTCTGGGGGCGTCACATCCACGCGCAAGGTCCGCGAGACGGTGGCCCCAACCAAGCCGCAGGCATCGGTCGCCCGCGCCTGGACGCCTATCTCGGTTGCGCCGGCAGGTACGCTCACAGCCTTGGACCAGGCCAGGGTGCCGAGGGCAGGCTGCCACACGGCGCCGTTCACCGACACCTGCACCAGCGCCACGCCGGAGCCGGCCCCGTCGGCAGCACTGCCGGTGAGGGTGTGCGCCAGGGCCGTGATGGCCCCGCCCGGCAGGGTATCTATGGCAACCAGCGGGGGCTGGCCATCAACATTGTGTGCCAGTTGGGCCTCTGTCGGGCTGGTGAGTGGCGCCTCGGCGCCGAGTGTAACCGTGGTTGTCACTACGTGCACGCCGCTCAGGTCCGCCGCCAGGCGGGCGGTGACAGTGATCCCGGTCGAAGATAGGGGCGCCAGCGTCGGAACGGAGAGCGTCCACAGGCTGCCGCCCACCGGGCAGGCGGCGCACTGGGCCCCGGTCTGGCTCTCGTAGCCCAGGCCAGCGCTGGCGGCCAGCGTCAAGCTGAGCCCCGCGTGCTCGGTCGGCTCTGGGTTGGTCAGCAGGATACGATACTGGATATCGGCACCGGGGCACCGGGCCATGCTGCTGGGCTGCGGACTGGTCACCTGCATCAAGACCGTTCGAGCCTGAGGTTGGCCGTCGTTCATCTGGGGGACGAACGCGGTATCCCACTGGAAGGACTCGCCGATCCCTTGGCCCAGCGGGTTGGTGTTCGGAAAGATCACCCACGGATCGCCCTCATCGGTGGAGGAGGCCATGACGGCCATGCCATGGGCGGACATCTGGAGAACGGCGTCGGTGAGATCAGGGGGTAGGGCAAACGCCAGCAGGCCTACCTCCTGATCGGCGTCAAGGCTCCAGGCTATGCGGGCCTCGGTGTCGCCGCTTGGGCCATGGGCAAACTCGAGCGATGCGCCCGAGGGCGCCCAACCCAGGCCATCCCATTCGTACAGGGAGCCCGAGACAGGGCCATCAATCATGACTGCCAGGTTTGCATCAAAAGGCAGGGCATGGGCGCCGCCGACCGAGGTGGCGCTGCCACCCGGGCCCACGTCCAGGTAGGCCCACAGGGCGCCATCCAGGGTCCACCATGCGCCGCTCCACCCCAGATAGATCGCCTGGCCGTCCCAGGTGGCATAGAGCTGTTGGGTTGCCAGCCCTTGCGCATCGGTGCCCAGCAGGTCTCCGGCTGTCCACTCGTCCCGCTCAGTGTTGATCAAGCCGTCTATGACGATGGACTGGCGCCGCGCGCTGAACGTGGCGTTGGTCATGTCGCGGACGTGCCAGGGGCCATAGTGGAGCAGAGCCTCGTTGCCGTTGGCGTCGCGCGCGGCCAGGTGCACGTACCATGTCCCGACGGCGTCGAGGGTGGCGTCGTAGGATGTGCCGCCCACAACGGTGGTCGGCAGGGTGTCGGCGCTCTGGTCCACGGCCAGTAGGACGACCACCGGGCTGCCTGCGTCAAGGGGCGGGTTCCATCCGATGGAAAGGCCAGCGCCGACCTCCAGATGCTGCCCCACCGGGTTCCCAAAAGTGACCGGCGGCAAGCCGGTGGGGGCCTCGTTGTCCACGGCGATGGGGTGCTCGACGGTTGTGCTGTTGCCAGCAGAATCCACCGCGCGGATGCGAACCGGATAGTTCACGTGATCCAGGCGCCCCGCAAAGGTGACATCCAGGCTCCAGGCGCCATCGGCAAGCGTCGCCGGCTGCCAGGTGTGGCCGCCGTCCAGCGACAGCTCCACGCGGGCCAGACCTCCACCGGTATCCGACGCGGTGCCCGCAAAGGAGGCGTTCTCGACGACGGAGGCGCCGGGCGCCGGCGAGGTAACCGTCAGGCTCGGCGGGGTGGTATCCAGCGTCAGGCGGAGCTCGGTTAGCTGGCCAAAGGTGGCGCCCAGGCTGGGGGTGACCCCCACGGTCTCGAGCCCATCACCGGCGGGCAGGGTGATCTCGGCGGTCCAAGCGCTAAAGGCGGCGCCTGGCGTCTCGAGGGTGGCCAGCACCGGGCTGCCGCCATTCACGCTGATAGACACCTGTCCCGCTCCCGCGGCCCCAAAGCGCACATAGCCGCGCAGGGTCACCTCGGTGCTGCGAACGGCGCTGCCATCTGCCGGGCTGGTCACCGTGGCGACAGGTCGGCTCGCGCTCACCAGCGTTGCGGTGCTGATCTGGGCGGTGTTGCCCGCCTCGTCCTCGGCCACGGCGGAGATGGTGTAGCTGCCCACGGAGGGCAGCAAGATCCAGGCCCGCCCGTTCTCAGCCGGATAGTTCACCACGCCGAGGGGCGAGCTTACGCTCATGTACACCCGAGCCAGATCGTCGCGAGAGTAGGGGCCCGCTGTCAGCGATCCATCCGCCTCGACCACCGCCAGCATGGCGGCAGCGTTGGTGCTCTCGGGCAGCGCCGGGGCGCTCCAGGCGATGGTGGGGGCGGTGTTGTCAACCAGGAAGGCGCCCTCGTACCAGGCGCGCTCGTTGGTCTCGGCATTGCCGGCGGCATCCGTTGCCCGGCTATACACGCGATACAGGCCGGCGTTGGCCCGGCTCAGGGCGTGTGACCAGTAGAATAGAGGCTGGTCGGCTGTGGCCGGGGCCAGGGTCTGCCAGGCGCTGGGCAGGGTGGCCGTCATGGGCAGGCTCGGGTCGGTCACAAAGGTCACGCCGACCTCCACCTGCTGCACGCCCGAGTTGCCCGTTACAGTGGACAGGATCTCGGGCCCGAAAAAGAGGGCCAGTGGACAGGCAGTCAGCTCCCGATAGCCCAGGTCGGCGCGGGCGCCGCCCGCCAGGGGCACCGGAGCCCGTGGGTCGGCGGCGTCCAGGGCCGGCGAGGCCGCGGTCAGGTAATAGTGGCCCGTAGCGGCAAAAGCCGGATTGCCGTACACCGTGTCTGAACCGGCGCTAACGCCGGAAAGGTTGGCGGTGTTGTGTAGCAGGTTATAGTCGTTGCGGACGAGGGCGCCTGCCTCGGCCTGCAAGCCCACGGCGTTGCCCTGCAGGATGCTGTTGCGTACCGTCGCCCAGCTATGGGCGCCAACGGCCCGCACGCCCGCGCCTCCGTTGCCCACGATGGTATTGAAGCTCGCCGCGGCGGACGAGTTCCCCGTCAGACGCACGCCGTCCGAGGCGTTGTTGCGGATGACGTTTCGGTGGATGGTGATCCCGCTGGAGGCGTTTAGGACCTGCACGCCGGCGCCGGCGGCGCTGGCATTCTGCAGGGTCAGCCCCGAGACCTCGGCGTTGGTCACGCCATCCAGGGTGACGGGGCTGCCGCCATGACCAGCATCAATGGTGGCCACGTCGGCGCCCAGGCCCACCAGGCGTACGTGGCTGGGGATGCTGACGCGCTCGGCATACGACCCCGCATCCACGCCCACGGTATAGCCGCCATCGGGCAGAGCGCCCTGCAGCGCACGCATGGTCGCGCCCGCGGCGTCCAGAGCGTCCTGGATGGTATCAAAGGCGTCCACCCTCCAGGTCAGGCCATCGTTCAGCTCGGTCAGCCCGTAGCGGGGGCTCACGTAGAAACTGGCGGCATTGGCCTCGGCATAGCCCACGTCTGCGCGCTCGCCCGCGCCGGGAGGCGCCGGATCGTTGGGCGCCCCCTTGTCAATCAATGGCGAGTCGGTGGCCAGGCGCAGGTCGTTGGCCGCGAGGTTGCGGAAGCGCGGGTCCACAAAGAGCTTGCCGCCGCCCACGTCCACCGGAGACATGTCGACGCCGTTGGCCCAAAAGGCGTTATAAGTGTTTGAGAGGCTCGTGGGGCTGGGGCCACGCGAGAGAGCGGTGCCCGTGTGGTAGGCCAGGATCGTGTTGCGCACGTTGACCGGGTTGTCGCCCTCGGCGACGATGCCGTTGCCGTTGCGCACGATGGTGTTGTTCAGGATCAGTACGTCGCTGCCCTGGCGCAGACGCACGCCCGTGGCCAGGTCGCGGATGATGTTGCGCGTCAGGGTGAGGCCGCGCGCGCCGCCCTCGGCCAAAAAGCCCTGCCAGCCCGCGGCGCCCGCCAGGGTGACCCGGGCCAACGTGGCGCCCGCCACCCCTTCTGCGGTGACGAGGGTGGCGGCGGCGCCCGCGGGCGGCTCGATGATGGTCAACTCGGCGCCCGAGCCCATCACTTCGACGCCAGAGACCAGGTAAAAGGCCTGGGGATAGCGCCCAGGATGGATCAGCACGCGCGCCGCACCGGTCTCGATGGCCTGGCGCACTGTGGCAAAGGCGGTCACGCCCCAGGTGACGGCGCCCTCGTTGCAGCCCGTGCAGGCGGACTGAGACGGGTATACGTGGGCCACGGCCATGTAGCGATGGTAGCCCGCGTTGAGGAGCGAATCCGGGCCCAGGCGATAGAGGCCATCTTGCGGGGCCGCAAAGGCCGCCTGCGCCGACGTGACTCTGGCGCCCCCTGGCGGCAGGCCGGGGCTCCACGTGGCCGTCGTTGGCGCCACCCAGGCGTTGCCCGCGCCCATGTTCGTGAGAAAGCGATAGGTGCCAGACGCGTCGGGCAGGTTGGTCCAGGCAAAGCTGGTGGCTGCATCGGGCGAGACAAAGGCGGTGCCAGAGACCGCTAGGCGCAGGTCGCTCAGCGGCAGTGCGCCGTAGCGGAACAGGTTGGTGGTTACGCCACTGTTCGGCGTGGCGTAGGCGTACATATAACGGCCAACCCGCGCCAGGGCCGGGCCAAAGGAGACGGTCATGCCAACGGTCGGATCGGGCAATGCGTCCCAGGTGTTGGCCGAGATGCGGTAGCGGCGGAACGCATTTGTGCCGTCGCCGCGCAGCATGTAGAGGGCATCACCCCCGTCCCACGTCCACGAGAGGCCGGCGGGGGATGTGGTGCTATCGCCGATGGGCGGCGGGGCCAGCTCAGACCAGGCGTTGGCCACCGGGTCATAGCGCGTCAGGCGCCACTGCCCGCTTGCATTGTGACCCAGGGCGTAGAGCTTGCCGCCCGCCCAGGCCAGATGCTTGAGGTAGAGGGCGGCATCCGGCTTGGCCCTCTGAATCCAGTTGTTGGTAGCATTGTCATAACGATAGAGCACGCCGCCGGCATAGCTGCCCCAGACGGCGAATAGGTTGCCGCTCTCGTCCGCCGCCACGGCCTCGGGCGCAGCCCAGAGGCTGGCCACGGGCGGGTAGGCGCGGCGCACCCAGTCACCGCTCGGAAGGTTGCGCTGGAACATGCCTGCGATGGCCCAGCGGCTCAGCCCCGTCCAGCTATGCCTATCGGTAGAGCCGTAGCTTATTGCGTGGCACGCCGCTGCGTACAGGTGGCCAGCGCCATCCAGGGCGAGATCCTCAATCCAGTTCACCCCTCCGGCGACCGGGGGTAGATCGTATCCGACCAGGACAAAGCCGGTGGAGCCGCGCCACTGGGCGTAGAGCCCTGCGCCCGCGGCGTGTTGGGTCCCCGCGAACACGTTCCCTTCGGCGTCACTGATGAGCGATATGGGGCGGTTGGAGGCATAGGACACGCCGGGCACCGACACCCAGGAGGGGGTGGCCGCGTGGGCATCCCAGCGCTTGACGGCTTCGTTCGAATAGGCGACGGCATAGACATCGCAGACAGAACGCCACTCTGTATCTTCATTGTTGACGCAGGTGGAATAGTCAATGGCCAGGTCAATCACGTCACCGGTGAACCCGGCGCCCATCGCTTGCCAGCCGCCATAGTACTCCCAGCGGGCGACGCCATTCATCGGCGCGCCATCAGAGTTGGCCGTAAAGGTGCCGCCAGCATAGACATAATCCCACATGCCGCCCGTGACGACCAGCGAGTGTACGGGCCCGTTCAGGCCCCCTCCGAAATCATACCAGGGCAGACTGCTGGAGCCGCTAGATTGCCTATAGTACTTGATGACGTTGTTGCGCAACAATCCATAGCTGCCATCCTGGCCCTTGGTAAAGCTACCGCCGATGTAGACATAGCCGGTCGAGTCGCTGGCCAGGGCATACACAGGACCGTCTACGCCATTGTTGCTGGCAGCGCCCAGGGTCTCCCAGGCGCTGCCGGTCCAGCGCACCACGTGGCCAACGGCCTGGCCATTGCCCAGGGCGGTGAACTCGCCGCCGATGTAGAGGTGATACTGGCCCGGGATCAGGACGCCGTCGGCGCCCACCGCGGGCGCAAAGTGCAGTGCCCGCACAGGTCCGTTGACGCCGTTATCGAGCAGCTCGGCGCCGCCCACCTTGTGCCAGGCGGTTCCGTCCCAGCGGGCGAGGTTAAAGGCGTCCACGCCGCCCATCTCGGTAAAGTTGCCGCCCACATACACGTCGCCGGTATTGGGGCTTATGGCCACGGCGTGAATGAACGTGGTATGATTCGGCCGGTAGGTGTATCCACCCAGCTTGGGCCAGAGCAGGTTCGAGTGCAACTGGACCATCTGCGTGTCGCTGGCCGCCAGCAGGCTCCTGCCGGCGTATCCTGCCGCCACTGCATAGCCTGTGTCGTATGGCAGATAGCGCTGGAGGGCGACGGTTTGGGTCCAGTTCCCCAGGGCGCCATCGGCGCCGGGCGTGCTCATGTAGACGGAGCGGCTGGCGCCGCCGGGGATCGCGTACAGGGCGGTGGCGCTATCGAGCAAGGCGCCATTGCTGGTGATCGGCTGCATGGCGCCCACGACGGGCAGGGGCACGGCCCGGTCGGCGCTCCAGGCATGCAGCCCGGCCGGCGCCGAATCAACGCGGATGATGGGGTTGACGCCATTGCCGACCAGGGTGCTGCTTTGCAGAGAGAGCGCCGAGGCCTGGGTCATGGAGATCGGAACCTGGACCGAGTGGGCCAGCACGCCCTGGACAAAGGTCTCGCTGCCCCCTGTCAAGGTGGGCTCGCCTCCACCAACCTGGAGCGCGATGCCAGAGGCCGCATTGCGCACCGTGAGATCGGCGATGCGAACGCCGTCGGCGGCCACGCGGATGGCGTCGGGCTGGCCTGCGCCAGCGTTCCCCTCCACAAAGACCGCGTCTGCGCTTACGCCACGAATGGTTAGGTTGTCATAACTGGCGCCAGCGGGTACGGCAAAGGGCCCATAGACGCCCGGGTACACGATGATGGTGTCGCCGCCGCCATCGGAGGCGTTGACGGCCGTCTGAATGGCGGCAAAGCAGGGCGAGTTGCCGTCGCACCGCCCGTCATCGTCCACATAGCGCGTATCCGGACCGGCCGAGAGGGCGCCAACGCCCTCGATGCTTGCTGCCCGTGCCATAGCAGGCGCGCCCATGGCCGATGCGGCGCCCCGGGGCAGGGCATCGGGCGAGACAAAGCCGGAAGCAAGGCTCGAGCTATCGAACCCGCGCTCCTCGGCCACGGCCTGGCTGGGGACGAGCAACAGATCCGCCGAGCCATCCGAGTTCAGGTCGGCGCCCAGGGCATAGGGAGCGCTGGCTGCGCCGCCCACGCCCGAAACCGTGGCCAGGACAGTGGGAGCGCCGCCCGCCGGTTGGCCGATGAGGGAGGCGACTCCCTGGGCATCCGCCAGCAGGATATCGGCGTGGCCATCGCCATCCACGTCGCCAGCGGCGGCGATCAGCCCATCGTAGCCCGTGAACGTGTGTGTAGCGCCATTGCCGTAGCGCAGGATGCGGCTCGCGCTGTTGGTATACAGCCAGTCGGCGCGGCCATCGCCGTCCACATCACCCAGGGCAGCGACGCGCGGGGTTGCGTCCGCGGTGGTGACCGTTGTGACCAGGACCGCGGCCCCCGTGGACGGGTTCCACTGATAGAGATCCAGGGCGCCACTGCGCACCACCACCCACTCGGCCCTCTGGTCTCCGTTCACATCTCCTACGCCGAGGGCGCCCTTGGCGCTGCCCCACGAGGCGGTCGCTTCAGAGGCCACCTCGATGGTCTCTGGCCATGCGCCGCCGCGCCCCAGCAGCAGGTAGGCCGTGCCGTCGGCCACAACCAGCAGGTCGGCATAGCCATCGCCGTTCACGTCGCCGGCAGTCGCCAGGCTCTGGATGGTGGCAGGGGCTTGCAGCAAGGTGCGAAAGCCGGCGCGCCCGGCCTCCAGCAGCACTTCGGACGCGGCCCCGGGCATACCAAACACGACAAAGGCGCGGGCCGAGGCGCGCTCGCCGATCATCAAGTCGTAATAGTTGTCTCCGTTGGCATCGCCCGCTGCCGCCACCAGGGCGCCCAGGCCCACGCCCGGCTTGCCCACATAGCGGGTTGTGCCAAAGGACATCAGCTCCAGTTCCGGCGGGGCAGGCCAGCCGCCCGCGCGGCCATAGAGCACATAAACCTGACCGTCGTCGCCGACGGGGCCGGGCAAGCCCACGGCCAGGTCGGCCAGGCGGTCGGCGTCCATATCGCCGATCCAGGCGGCCATCACGCCGCCGTCGTTCTCCAGCGCCGAGGCAAAGCCGAGCCAGAGGCTACTGTCGTCCAGCACCTCCATGCCGGTGCGCCAGTCGGCGGGGGCCGAGGGCAGGGGCAGGTAGCCCCCCTCATCGGCCACGCCCGTCAGTGTGATGGTTGTGTTGGGGCGCACCGCGGGCGGGGTATCGGGGTCGGCGCCCGCCGTCAGGGTGCTGGAGGGCGGCGCCTGATCCACAATGATCTCGATGGTGATCTGATCAGAGTAGTTGCCGCTGCGATCCACGGCGCGTGCGGCGACCTCGTGTCGGCCCTGGGCGGCCACGCCGACGTTCCAGTCGTGCCGCCATTCGGCTCCGTCATGGTCCACGGCGCGCCAGGGCTGGCCGTCGATCGCCAACTGTACCCATGCCACGCCAGAGAGGTTGTCGGAAAGGGCGCCGCCCAAGCGCACGGTGCTGCCGTCCATCGCCCAGTCCAGGGTGATAGTGGGCGGGGTGTTGTCAACGGTCACATCCACGGGCCCTGTGATGTGCGTGTGTCCCATGATGTCGGCAGCCCGAGCGTGCAGACTGTATACGCCATCGGCGGGCAGGGTCCAGGCGTACGCCCACGGGCTGAGGCTGCCTTCCAGGGGTTGCAGGTCAGCGGGCTCGCCCTGGGCAACGATGCTCAGCTCGACGCCGGTGACCCAGGTGGTGTTGTCCCAAGCGGCCCCGCCGACCACGTAGGTCTGGCCGCGCAGGTACTCGTTGGGCGCGGGCGACATGATGCTGACCCGGGGATCGTCGCCGTCCAGGACGGCGGTGAGTGCCCGGCGCATCTGGACATCGCCGTAGGGTAGGGCGAGCGCGATGGTGGACTGCCCCGAACTGGCGGCTGCACGGGCCGTGATCGTGGTATGCACCGACTCGTAGCTCTGCAGCGCGTTGGCCCCGGCAAAGGACCACCGGAGCGTGTTTCCGAGCTGCGTCAGCGTCGGGCTGCGGTCGCCTTGCATCTCGCCGCCGCTGATGTCCCCGAGCCAGGAGGGCAGTTCGAGCGTCATGGTGGTTGTGATGGCGTCGCCGGTCCCGTTGATGAGGGCAACCCTGATCTCGACATCCTCATCGGGCAGCCAGTAGGTGCCCGCGCGGCCGCCCGGAACGCCTCGGATGGGGGAGGCGCTCAAGGTCATGACGGGCACGGGAGAATTGGCCGCATGGGGGCTGGCGCCATTGTCCCGCTCCTCCGCGTCGTTCAGCCCGTCCATGTCGGCATCGGCCAGGAGGGGATCAGAAGCGACCCAGACCGTGCGCCCGCCGGGCAGCGCCACCTGCCAGCCGCCCAACAGGACGCCGCCCTGTACACGGCGCACTTCCTCGCCATCCAGCAACCCATCGCCGTCGGTATCTGCCACGTCAATGCGGGTGCCCAGCAGGAACTCGAGACCGTCGCTGAGGCCATCGCCGTCGGTATCATAGAGCAGCGGATTCGTGCCGAGCGCGGCGGCATTGAGCCACTCGAAATAGTCCGAGAGGCCGTCGCCGTCCGTGTCCCAGTTGTCCGGGTTGGTGCCCAGGGCCAGTTCCTGCTCATTGGTGAGGCCGTCGCCGTCGCGGTCCGGGTTGGTGATCTCGGACCACGACCAGAGCCCCTGCAGGGTGGCTGGCAGCACGTCCAGGTACATCACTTGCGGTGCCAGTTGGTCGGCTTCCTCGGGGAGGGTGCCTTGCATCTCGTGCGTCTTCCAGCGCCAAGCGTGATACATGCCAAACTCGGCCCACACGATCTGATAGTTGAACCGCCCGTCAAAGTTGACGACGCCGTTTATGGCGGGCTGGAGCAGATAACCCAGACGGGCGGTGTTGCTGCATCTGAGTTCGCCGCTGACGATCTGGCAGTTCGCCGGCTGGCTCATGCTCTGGGCGGCAAAGGACCCGGGAGGCATGCCAAAGGGGTTCATCCATGTCAACTGGGCATAGATGTAGCTCCTGTCTAGATCGTCATTGTTGCCGTCCGCCTCCTTGACGATGGTGCCGCTGCCCGGCAGGCTGAGAACGAACCTGTTCCCGCCCACCAGGCCCATGTCTGGGTCTAGCAGGCCGCTAGAGAACTCGCCAAAGGCAGCATTGGATATGCTGGTACACACATCGGCATCGTAAAAGAGGCCCAGGATGGCGGTGGCGATCGTATAGGCCTTGTCGGTAAACAGGCCGGTAAAGAGCGAAAGGATCATGTCGATCAGCGACAGCAGCGCGGTGATGATCTGCCCGATGATGGGGATCAGGTTCAGCAGGAACAGGACCATCAGATAGACCATGGTGACGATGAACTCGGCCAGCGCCACGCGCCAGATGATGGGGCTATTCCCGCCATAGATCAGGGCGAGGACGAACGAGGCATAGGCCACGGCCATGCCCACGACCATGCCGATGAACTGGACGGCCAGCACCACGTTGGAGATGGCCGTGAGGGTGCCCTGGGCGTACTGGATGAGGTACGAGATCAGCGTCTGGGCCTGAGCGACGATGGCCCACGAGTTGACCGCGATGTTGGCGGCATACAGGGCGTCCTCGTTGCGACACATGGCGAGGTCGCTATCAAAGGCGCACACGGCGTTGATGATGCCCATGATGGTCGAGGCGGCGGTGGCGGTGAGAAAGATGCCCACGCCCACCACGTTAAAGGCGTTCATGGCGCCGTGGTTCTTGGCCCAGTCGGTCTTGGCCGAGACGATGTCCGAGATCACCCAGGCAAAGGACGCGGCAGAGTTCAGGGCCCCGGCCAGCCCGGTGCCCAGGCCAAAGTAGCCGACCACGGTCTGCTGTTCGGGGGTCAGCTCCACAGGCAAGGCGCGATACTCGGCCAGTTGGGTCTCGTCCGCAATCAGGTCTACCAGGGCGGCCCCATCCACGGCGATGGCCCGGAAGGAGGGGCTGAGGGCCCACAGATAGGCCGTGTAGGTGATAAAGCGCAGATCCTCGCTAGTCAAGTTGGGGTACAGGTCGCGCAGGGCGGTGGCATAGGTGCTGGCATAGCGCTGCTCGGCGAACTCGAGCGCGCGGGCGGGCGTCGTCATCTGCCAGCCATTGGCCTTTTGCTCGTACATGCGCATCTGGACGCCGCGGGTGGTCACCAGCGCAAGATCGGCCAGATTCACGTGCAGGCTGAGGGCGTCGCCCGAGTGGGTCAACGCCAGCTCTCCAAGATCCGCCGCGCCCTGGGACTGTTCAAAAGCGATCAGCAGCGTGGCGCAGTTCACCGAGCGCCCCTCGGCATCACGGCAGCGCGCGTTGCCATAAAAGGATGCATAGGTGTCCAAAAAGTTGGGCACCAGGTCCGAGCCGACCCCGTGTAGACCTGCTTCCGTGTGCCCGTACAGGGTGGGGCCGCTCATGGCCACTGCGGTGCGCGGCACCTCGAATGTGTGGATGGCGCTGGCGGTGCTCCCGACGGCAAAGCGCTGAGCGATCTCCTGGAGGGCGGTCTCGCCGGCAGTCTGGTTCTCAAGCATGAGGTGGCCGCCAAAGGTCTGGCTCATGCCCACCAGCAGCTTGAAGAGCTGCATGTCGTCGGCTTCTCCCGGCGTGCCCATGACGGCGGCCTCGTAGCCCTGGTCTTTGGTGATGCGCAGCCCACTGATGCGAAAAGTATCCTGGTATTGGTGCAACACCAAAGGATCACTGACGAACCGCAGGTTCTCGCTGCGATCCACCATCATCTGCGCCAGCCAGACCATCTCGGCGTCCCAGCGGATCTCCTCGGTCTGGCCGGGGGCGTAGGCCACCTTGGCATAGAAGGACGAGATGGCGCCTCCGTTCTGCACCGGGTTCAGTGGCACGAGCAGGACGTGCTGGCCATCGCTCCACCAAGAGCGCAGGCCGTACTTTTCTGCCAGAAGGGCGGCGGGCGCGATATTGGTCCGGACCAGAAGGAAGGGCGCCAGGCGCAGATCATCCTTCGAGTCGTTATAGTCACGCACGTTGCCATCATAGTCCACGGGCCAGTCCAGCGCGGTGGTCGAATAGCGCAGGTGGGCGGGGTTGCTGGGCTGCACCTGGATCTCGATATATTGATAGCCGCCAAACCCCGACCCCTGGGTGCTCAGATCGAGGGTCTTGGCATAGGGGGACACGACAAAGAGCGACAGATCCTGGGCGTCGGGCACGCCGTCGCCGTCATCATCATCGTCCCAGATGTTGGGGATGCCGTCGCCATCCAGATCGGCATGGGCGGCCTGGCCGAGCTCGGCGTGGGCGCTGGCCCACTCGAGCGTGTCCAGGATCCCGTCGCCGTTGGTGTCCACCTTGAGCGGGTCAGATGTCCAGTGTACGCCGTTCAGGTAAAAGCCAGCCACCTCGACGCCATCCGGGATGCCGTCGCCGTCGGTATCGGCAATGAACGGGTTCGTGCCGAGGCAGTACTCCTCCTGGTCGGTGAGGCCATCGCCGTCGGTGTCGACCCCCGGCTCGCCATCGCCGCAGCGCATGGTGGCCATCGTCGAAGGCGCTTGTTGAGCGGCAACCTCAGCGCTCGGC
Source organism: uncultured Anaerolineales bacterium (assembly GCA_964482225.1). GTDB lineage: Bacteria > Chloroflexota > Anaerolineae > UBA1429 > UBA1429 > UBA1429. The sequence continues at coordinate 51,876 of CAYZWT010000022.1, read as the reverse complement.
ACAACCAGCCCCTGGCCAACAGGCGAAGCAGCGCGGGCGGGCTGATCGACATAGGGGGGGACTTGAGCGCCTGGCGCGTCTGCCGGTTCATTGGGCAGCAGGCCCAGCGCCTGTAGCAGATCGGGCGTGGCCTCTGCCCGGGCATCTGCGGCCTGTGCCTGCCGCTCGACGAACCGGATGACCTTGCCCGCCTGCAGGAGCGGCGACAGCACCAGCACAGGGACAATGACGCAGATGATCAGGGCATAGCAGCGCCGTGGGTTGCGCCGATAGAGGCGCAGCAGCAGAATGGCCACCGCCGCCAGCACAAAGAGGGTCACGCTGGAAGGCGAGACCATCAAGGGCAGAGGCACGCTGCGGAGCCCAAGCCAAGGAGCAGCGTCAGCCCCTGCGGCCTCTGGGGCTGGCGGCAGTGGCTCCAGGCTGAGGGGCGCGGCTGGCAGGCCGAACTCATGGTGAATGCCGAGCGGCGCCAGATCGCCCTCAACGCTCCACGCGCCCCCCGGCCCCTGCACGACACTCGGCAGCTCGTGTACTTGGCCATAGCTGGTCAGGTCCACGAGCATGTAGAGATATCCGTCATAGTACTCGCTGACGGCGGGCAGCTCGATCTGGAGCACCTGGCGTACGGGCAGGCCATCCTCATTCACCCAGAGCTCGCCCTGGCCGGTGATGGCCTGCAACGCTGCCGATGGTTGGAGCGAGATGCCCTCAGGAGCGCCTGGCTGCGCCCGCAGCGCCTCTTCCGACTGCTGCCGCATATACTGCTCGAACAACTCGCCATTCAGGATATAACCATAGCGCACGAGATGCGGATGGCCCTCGGGCGGCGCCAGCAGGGTGACCTGCTCTGCCGCGGCCAGGTAGCCCAGCGCGTCCTGGGTGGGCGAGGCCAGTCCCAGGGCGTCGTCCACGGCCTGAACCTCGCCATCCCGCACGAGGAAGGTCTGGTTGCCCTGGCGCAACAGGGTGGCGGCGTTCTCCAGGCCGCCGCCCGCGACGCGCAGCTCGATCTGGGCGCGATCGGGCAGCAACACAGCCCCATCGGCCTCAAAGGTGATATGGGTGTCGCCCTGGCCGATCATCTCTGGGACGGGACGCGGCACCAGGGTCTGATCGGTGGTGGAGAGAAAGCGGTAGGAGCCCGCCGCACGGGCGCGCTCCCAAGCGTCTGCCAGGGCGCGGGCGGGGTTGGATTCGGCCCGCGCCACAAGGCCCAAGGCGCCCAGGCGCCCAGCCGCCAGTGCCATGAGCAACAGGAGACAGACCAGGAGGATGCGGGACAGGCTCTTGGTGTGCATGGCGCTCCTTCCACTGCCTTGGCGAGATTCGCCAAGGCACCTACTCGCTCTCGTTGGACTGGCTGGTTGCCTCTTGCGCGTTTGGGGATGAGGCAGGGTGCGTGGCCGTAACGCATTGGGCCAAGAAATCGCGCAGCGCATCGAGGCTGGCAAAGACGTGCACCTCGCCAGTGCGCGGGTCCTCTAGAGAGGCTCGCCACAGAGCGGCTTGCCCTTTACCCACCGTCCACATGCGCAGCATATAGGCCAGATACAGCGTTCCCATAGCGCTACTATAGCGGGCGATCGTGTACGTATCGTGAAAGTATCGTCATTTCCACCCTGGATTTGGCGCAAAAAGCGCCGATTCGGGAATGGCTTGCGGCAAGGTTGGCGCCTTTGTATAATCCCGTCGAGAAAGATGGGAGTTTGCTCTACTCCGAGATAGCCCAATCGTGAATTTGACGATCCATCTCTTTGGCCACGCAATGGCTCGCCTTGACGATCAGCCTGCGCTGCCCCGCTCCAAAAAGGCGCAGGCCTTGCTTGCTTACCTGGCCATCGAGGCTGAGCGTCCCCTGTATCGGGAAGCCCTCGCCGGTCTGCTCTGGCCCGAACGCCCCCAGCCATTGGCTGCCTCCAGCCTGAGACATGCCCTCTGGGACTTGCGACGCACCATCGGCGATCAGCAAGCGTCGCCGCCCTTTTTGCTCATCTCGCGGGATGCTATCAGGCTCAACCTGGAAGCAGATAGCTGGGTGGATGTCAGGGCTCTGGAGGAGGCCACGGCGTGCATCGCTGAGCACGATACGCCACAGGACGCGCTAACGCCTTCTCAGGTCGAGGCGCTGCATGGGGCCGTCGCCTGCTACCGTGGGCCGTTCATGGAGGGCTTTGCCCTGGGCGATAGCGCGGCCTATGAAGAGTGGCTGCTGCTCGAGCGGGAGCGGCTTCAGCGCCGGCTGCTGCTGGGCCTTTGCGCCCTGGCGACTCACCATCAGGCCCATGGCCAGTATGATGAGGCACTGCGCTATGTGCGGCGCGCTATCGAGATCGAACCCTGGCAGGAGGATGCGCACGAGCGGGCCATGCAGCTCCTAGTTCTGACAGGGCGACGCGGCGAGGCCCTCGCCCAGTTTCGACGCTGCCGCGACCTGATGATGCGCGAGCTGGGTGAGGGCCCCGGCCCCCAGCTCACGGCCTTCTATGAGAGCATTCGCGCGGGCACGGCTGTGGCGCCCATCCCTGCTCGGGCGGCGCCTGGCCATGCGGATGGGCGCACCACGGCGCCGGGCGAGCTGCGGCCCTTGCTGGTAGCCCGAGAGGAGCAGATGGCGCTGCTGGGAGAGCTGGCTGCCCGGGCTTTCGATGGCGAGGGACGCGTGGCCCTGGTCACCGGCGAGGCGGGCAGCGGCAAAACAGCCCTGATCACCGCGTTTGCCCAGCAGGTCTTGGCTCGGTACCCAGACTTGGTGATCGCCCTGGGGAGTTGCAGCGCCCATGGCGGCGTCGGAGACGCGTATGAGCCATTCCGCCAGATCCTCCGGATGCTGACGGGGGATACAGAGGCGACGCTGGGAGCACAGCACGCAACGCGTATTGCGGCAACCCTGCCGATCGCTCTCGAGGAGTTGGTTCGCCACGGCCCCGATCTGACACGGCTGCTCGCGCAAGACGCCGCCCTGCTACAGCGCGCCCGTGCCTGCGCTCCACCGGGAGCGGACTGGCCTCGGCGGCTATCCGCTCTGGTGAGCCAGCCCGGCAGGGCCCCGAGGCGCGGCCAGCAGGCCGACCTGTGTAACCAGATGGCGCGCACCTTGACGGCCATCGCCGCCCATCGGCCCCTGTTGCTCTTGTTGGATGACCTACAGTGGGTGGATCCATCGTCGCTGGACATGCTCTTTCTCCTGGGGCGCCACCTGCAGGGGAGCCGCATCCTGATCCTGGGCGCATACCGAGACGACCTCCATGGTGAGACGGCCTCGGCGGGCTTTCGACAATTGGAGCAGATGGCCGGCGAGTTCCGCCGGTTGTGGGGCGAGACGCAGGTGGATCTGGGCGATGTGGACGCGCGGCGCTTTGTGGACGCCTATCTCGATAGCTGGCCCAACCGCCTTGACGCGCCCTTTCGAGAGGCTCTGGCCCGGCATACCGGCGGCAACGCCCTGTTCACCGTCGAGTTGCTGCGCTCCATGCGCGAGCGCGGGGACCTGGTGCGCGATGCGCAGGGGCGCTGGCTGGCCGGCTCCAGCCTGGCATGGGAAAGGGTGCTGCCCAGGGTCGAGGGCGCCATTTCACAGCGGGTTGGGCAGCTCACGGCGGCCCAGCAGGAGCTGATCGAGGTGGCCAGCGTTGAGGGCGAGCAGTTCCATGCCGAGGTGCTGGCCAGGGCGCTGGGGCTCTCGGTGCAGGCCACAGTCTCGGCCCTGAGCGGGCCGCTGGGCAGGGGCGCGCACCTGGTGATCCCACAGGGCCTTGTGCGGATGGGCGATCAGACCCTGGCGCGCTATCGCTTCCGACACGGCCTCTTCCAGACCTATCTCTATGGTCGCATGGACCCGGTGCTGCGGGCCCATCTGCACCGTGCTGTGGGTGACGCCCTCGTGGCCTTGTCTGGTGACGATATCCCCCACCTGGCCAGGCAACTCGCGCGGCACTATGAGGCGGGTGGGCGCCCAGGGGAAGCGGCGCGCTATCTGCTCAAGGCAGGCCAGCACGCCGCGGGCCTCGGGGCCCATCGCGAAGCCATCGCCTGTTATCGCCAGGCGCTGGATCTGGCGCCCAAGCTCCCGCCGACGCCCGAGCGCACCGGGCTCGAGTTCGAGCTGCAGATGGCTGTGGATCGGTCGCTAATGCTTTCGCACGGCTGGGGCGCGCCAGAGCGCGGCCACGCTCTCGAGAGAGCGTACCAGCTCGGGAAAGAGATGGGTTGGTCTCGCGGGGCGCTCTTGCAGGCGCTGCGCGGCATGGCGGACCTGAGCGTAGGGCGCGGCGACTATGCTCGGGCGGCTCAGGTCGCCCAGGAATTGCTGGCCGCCGCAGAACGTATCCAGGCGCCTGCGTATGCAGCCTCTGCCCATGCCCTCTTGGCCATGGGCGCGGCCCCCAGGGGCTGTCTTGCCGAGGCGTGGGAGCACGCCACCCTGGCGCTGGATTACTGCCGGCGCGCGCCGACCCGACTCAGCCCGGAGGAGATGTTCTCGCTGAGACCCCACGCCGACGTGGTCGCGGCCCATGTGCGCCTGCTTCAGGGGTACCCCGCCCAGGCGCTCCATCTCTTGGAGCAGGCCATGGCCTATGAGTGGGGCGCTCCGCACATCCTCGCCGGTTTGCTCAGCCACGTGGCCTTGCACCATGCGCTGCGGCATGAAGACGCGCTGGCGCGCGCCCGGGCCGAAGAAGCCATGCGTTTGGTCTGCGATGAGGAACTGCTCGAGGTCAAGGTCTGGAGCGAGGTGGTGCTGAGCTGGGCGGAGGCCAGGGCTGGCGCGCCTCGACGGGGGCTGGAGCGTATCCAGTCAGCCATGGCCATGCAGCCGCGGCATAGCACCCTCACCTTTCGCTATGTGCAGAGACTGCTCCACATCGAGGCGCTGCTGGCTGCGGGCATGCCCCAAGAGGCGCACAGCGCCTCAGAGCGCGCGCTGACAGACCTGGCCCAGACAGGCAATGGCTTTATCGAGGCGGACTTGTGGCGGTTGCGGGCCGAGAGCCTCCTGCAAGGCGAAAAGGGGGACGCAATCGCGGCAGAGGAATACCTGCAGCGGGGTATCGCCGTTGCGCGCAGCCAGGGGGCGCGCTTTTGGGAGCTGCGCGTCACATTGAGCCTGGCGAAGCTGTGGGCAGGCCAGGGCCGCACCGAGCAGGCCCGCGCGGCCCTGGCGACTGTGTCTGGCGCGTTCAGCGAGAGGCAGGACCTGCCAGATCTCTTGCAGGCCAGGAGGCTGCTGGACAGCCTGGAATCATAGAGATCCCGACACTCAGTGTTACCCTATTGGCCCCACCTTGCTGAGGGGCGACTTGATCAGATGGCCCGGTAGCGGCCCCAGCGCTCAAAACGCTCCCGGAAGAAGCGCCGCACCTCGGCGTTGCGGGTGCGAGAGAGCAGCGCCCGACGATAGCTGGGTTCGGTCAAAAGGCGGGGCCTCTCGACCAGGGTCAGCCCCTGCTCGACCAGGAGCTGGGCATCGCAACCTGACTCATGCCGCCGCGTTAACAGAGAATGTGGGACTTTCATCACCTTTTCTAGTGTACGGTAGCTAGTCGCCTTTTTGTCCGCATCGGGGTAGAATAAGGGCCGTGCTTGACACAACACCATGTCAAAGGAGCGCTATGCCAATCATTCGAGCCAAACAGATGTATACCGGACGCGAGGTCATCGAGGAGGCCGCCATCGCATGGGAGGGCGCCGCCATCATCGGCGTCGAGGCCGGCGCCGCGACCGATGCCTTGGCCGAGTACCCCTTTATCACCCCCGCCATCATTGACGCGCATGCCCACATCGGCCTGATCCGCGCGGGCGAGCCCAACGATGAGGCCGAGGCCAACGAGCGTATGGACGCCATGCTGGCCCACGCCGACGTGCTGGATTCGATCCAGATGGACGACGCCGGTTTCCGCGATTCCATCGAGTGCGGCGTGCTCTATTCCTGCGTGGTGCCCGGCAGCGGCAACATTATCGGGGGCGATTCCGCCGTCATCCGCAACTATGGCGCCCAGACCAACGCCGCCTTTATCCGGCGCGCAGGCATCAAGGCCGCCTTTGGCTACAACCCTATGCACGTGCGCGAGTGGAAAGGCACCCGCCCCTATACCCGCATGGGCGCCCTGGCGATCCTCCGGAGCAAGCTGCATGACGTCCGGTCCAAGATCGCCGAGGAGGCCAAAGAGGACGCCTCGGTCAAGTACACAGCCGAGGAGACGGTCCTGCGCCAACTTCTCAAGCGCGAGCAGCGCCTGCGGGTCCACGTCCACAAGGCCGACGACATTGCCGCGCTGCTGCGCCTGGTGGACGAGTTTGGCCTGGACGTGACCATCGAGCACACCTGCGATATCCACCAGTCCGGCATCTTTGAGGAGTTGCGCGAGCGGGGCATCCCCGTGGTCTATGGCCCGCTGGATTCCCTGGCCTACAAGGTCGAGCTCAAGCACGAGAACTGGACCAATATCCGCTACCTGCTGGATTCGGGCGTGCGCTTTGGCCTGATGACCGATCACCCCGTGATCCTGCAACGCACGCTGCTGCTGACCCTGCGCTGGTTCCTGCGGGCCGGGCTGAGCAAGCAGCAGGCGCTGGAGATCATCACCCGCAGCAACGCCGAGATCCTGGGCGTGGATGACGTGCTGGGCACGCTAGAGCCGGGCAAGTGGGCCTCGTTCCTCTGCTGGAACGGCGACCCCTTTAGCCTGGAGAGCTATCCCGTGGCGATCTATGCCGAGGGCAAGCTGATCTACGAGGCGTAGGGGAGGCGTGGGAACGTGCGAACGTTTGCACGTTCCCACGCTGTGGATCTGCATAGGGGGTGAGGCGCGATGGCACAGACACAGCCTTGGGCGGGTGATCCGCTATTCGAGGACCCCCAGGGGTTCATAGAGCGGTTCTCCTGGGGCCTGTTCACGATCCACGGCGCACCCCACGGCGAGACCGAGGCGGGCCGGGTGGGGGCGGGCAAGGATGTGCGCGTCATCGGCGATGCCGTGACCCGCTGGCGCGAGCGCATCGGCCACGAGCTTAGCGAGGAGATGATCACCGGCGTCTATGGGCTGGGGATCGAGACGCTGGTGATCGGCGTGGGGGTGTACGGCCTGATCCAGTGCCCCGCGCCGGTGCAGGCCGCCATCCATGCGGCGGGCATCCGCGTCCTTATCTTGGAACCCACGCCCCAGGCCTGTGCCACCTACAACGCGCTCGTGCGCCAGGGCGCTACGGGGGCAACGCCGCCGTCGGTGGCGTTGCTGGCCCATGGGACCTGCTGAGGCGAAGACCCGGCGGCGGCGCTGTACCGGCGTGGGGGCCTGGTCACTTGGCGAGGCGCGCGCAAGTGTCGCGTTAGCCCTCGCGACGCTTGAGGTAAAGCACCGCATCGCCTGTGTAGGGCGCCGTCATAACCACATAATCGCCGCCGGGCAGCGGGTACGCGCCGGGCATGGTGCGCCCCAAAGCGGGCAGGAACCACTCGGCGTTGAACAGACCCTCGGCGCAGCACAGGTCCACTGTGACGCTGCCGCCCTGGGGCAGGTAGACCAGATACTCGTGGCCGGGGTTGGCCAGGCAGTAACGGGTCGAGGCCAAGTCCGGGCGCGGGGCCATGTCGGCCAGGTCCATGCGCTCGGCATAGCGCCGCGTATCGCCCATGGCGCGGCGTGTGGGCTCCCAGTCGGGATAGTCACGGTCGCCCTTGCTGATGCCGCCCACAAAGGTCCAGGGCGTCAGGGCGGGGTCGGTCTCGGCGTGGAGCGGCCACCAGGGATCCATGAAAATCGGGTTGTGGCCCCGCAAAAAGCTCTTCCAGACCCACTGAGGGTTGCCGCCGTGGCCCCAGAGGTGGTCGGTGTCGTTAAGAATCACCTTGCGCCCGTCGTTGACAGGCGGATCGTTCTGGTAATCCTGCAAAAAGACACTGCCAGGCACCAGCCATTCCAGGGGTTCTTTGGCAGGCGAGACCCACTCGGCCGGGCTGGCGAACAGATCCGCGTTGAGTTGTCTGGGCGCGATCCGGTGGGTCATCCCCACGGGATGTTGCTTGGGTAGCTGCGCCTCAATGGTGTGGATCAGCTCAATCATGTGATATTGCCAGGTAGTGGCCCCACCCTCATTGATGATCTCATAGAGCACATTGTCCAGATCGTTGACGGTCTCGATCACCTTGCGGACATATTGCTCCTGGCGGGCAAGCGCGCCGACGTTCTGCAAACTGTGTAGCGAGGCGTGCTCGTCATCATCCATGGCGGTGTAGGGCGCATCCACGCCGTTGACGTTATTGGCGGCGTTAAAGGGATGCATGGGCCAAGGATCGCCAGCGTCCACGCTGGTCTTTTGCAGGCTCCAGCCCTGAAAGAGCATCACGGCGACATAGATGCCGCGCTCGCCGGCAAGAATGGTGCGCTCGCGCAATCGCGCGAAATATGACTCGTTCCAGCGATCCAAGTCAAAGCGGGGCTTGCCGTCCGCGGCCAGGCCAGGGCCGGTGCGCGCCCAGGGTAGCGGGTCGAACTGGATGGGCACGTCGGTCCAGGGTGCGCGCTCTGGGTGCTCGAACATCCATAGCCGCATAAAGTTGTGGCCGTAAGCCTGCATGAACGCGAGGTACTCCTCGTACGGAAAGGGCGGCCCTCCCGACGGCCCGATATCCTGCAGATTGGCCCAGGTATGCGAGCCGGTCAAGTACACGACCGCGCCGTCGGGTCCGGCCAAGTAGCGCCTATTGGTGGGGTGCACGCCCAGAGGTCCTGGGGGCATGGCAAGGGACGGCATCGGCTGGCTCCTTTCGCTCACACATTCGGCTCAGGTCGGTCCACGAGATCATCATATACCAGGCCGGGCGCGCGATCAACACTGCGGCAAGGCAAACGAAGGGTGATCGCAGTCTGGCTATATGCAGGCCAAAGCTTGCGGCCCATGCGTCGGATGGCCGCCTCGATCTGAGCCTTTGACGCACCGCGACGGCGGGGTGAGGGATAAAAGGCCGTAATCAGGAGCGATATCGAGGCAAAGGGATTCCAGAGGCAAATGCCCTGACACCTCGCACGGCCAGGCCGCCTCTTACACCGCCGCCTGGCGCATGACGCCATAGGCCCAGGCGGTCTCCAGCTCGTCCAACGCCATCGCGGCATCGCCTGCCAGGGCGGCGGCGCAGGCCGCCTGATAGCGGTAGCGGGCCTGGTAGGCGCGCTCGGCCAGCACGGCCGACTTGTCCACATCCCGTGTCTCGGCCCACAGCGCCAGGCCCGCGCGATAGAGCTCCGCGGCGGCGGCATAATCCCCCGCCATTAGCGCCAGATTGCCGTTGACCAGCAGGCCGTCCACCGGATTGAGCCATAGCGAGACCACGGCATGGCTGTATTGCTCGACGAACCCGGCCCGCAGGGCCGTGGCCGCCGAGGCCAGGTTCTGCTGAAAGCAGTGCCAGCCTACGTGGGTGATGCCCCGGCGCCGCGCCTCCTCGACGGTGGCGGCCGCTGCGGCGGTACCATAGCCCTTGCGGCGGTGGTCGGACGCCGTCGTGATCCCGATCTCGGCCCGCCGGCCCACGACGCAGTCGGTGGTGCACCACGAGACGATCTCGCCCTCCTGCACCAGGCACATGCCGAACCCGTGGGCCAGGAACGCATCTGGCGAGGCATAGTCCCCCTCGCAAAAGTCTCGCAACCACTGGATGTTGCCCAGATCGTCCCGGTCCAACAGGTCGCGATCAATGGGCAGCGCCGTCACGCCCTGGGGCAGCGCGGCGCGCCAATCGGGCAGGGGGCTTTGGTGGCAAAAGTAGCGCTGGCAGTTGCGCACCAGGACTTGGCCGGGGAACAACTCCTCCATTGCCAGGGCCCACTCGGGCTCGTGGTAGAGGACGAACGACGCCCAGCCTTGCTCGCGGGCCTTGGGCAGCAGCTCGCCCTGGATGTGGGCCGCCAGCGCACTGGTGAACGATCCATCGCCCGGATCGCCCACCAGATAGTGGCCCTCGGGGCCGGAGGCGAATAGCGCCCTGGGCTGTGAGGGATCATCCACGCAGACATAGCCCGGCGCGGTTCCGGCGATGACGGCCTCCAACAACAGCAGGTGATCGCGCCCCTCCAGCAGGGGCAGGGCGCGGGCCTGGTCGTCAGCGCTGAGGCGGTGCAGTGTAGCCTTGGTCATGCCTCACTCCCGCCCGCCATCCGGCGCTCGAACAACGCCAGGCTCTCGTCGTTAATGCCCGTCTCGTCAAACCCCTCGCGGGCGTAAAAGCGCCGGGTGCGCAGGTTCCAGGCGGGCGTATCCAGGCGCCAGATGGTTGCCTGGGGATACAGGGGCCACAGAAGCGCCAGGGCTTGGGCGCCCAAACCCCGGTTCTGCCATTCGGGGGCCAGAAAGATGCGCCCCAGCTCGTACTCACCCGGTGCGGTGGCATAAGCGATGATGCCTCCGATGGGCGTCTCCTCCTGGGTGATGACATAATAGTCCACGGCCTCGATGACCCGGCGCTGCCATGCGACATCGTCATAGCCTGGCGGCCCGCCAGGCCCAGGAGCGCCGTAGGCCACGTCGGCATGGAATGCGCGGCGCGAGAACTCGGTCAGCGCCTCGGCATCCAGGATCGTGGCGCGTTTGAGTTGGAGCATGGTATCCCCTTCGTCGTGGCTGTGGTGGAACCCATAGCGATGGCGCAACCAGGCGTTACGCAGCTAGGGGCTCGGGTCTCTTGCTTCTTGGCCGTCCGGCGCGTCGGCGGCATCCCCGCGGCGCAAGCCCATCCAGCGGGCGGCCAGCAGCGTCGTCACCGGCACCGCCGCCACCAGCCCACTGCTGGTGACCAGCATGCGCACTACCTCCTCGGCGATCAGCTCCTGGCTGAGCACATAGGCGATGGGCAGCGACTGATCCGTGAGCAGCAGCAAGAGCGGCAACGCCGCCCCGGCATACACCAGCACCAGGGTATTCACCATCGAGGCGATGTGATCCTGGCCCACGCGCATGGCCCGCCGGTAGAGCTGCCAGGCATCCAAGTCGCGGTTGGCCTCGCGTAGCTGCTCCACAATAGCTGCCTGGGCTACGGTAATGTCGTCCAGAACGCCCAGCACGCCGATGATCATACCCGCCAGCAACAGGCCGCGCAAGTCAATGGCGCTCCCATAGAGGCTCTGGACGAACCCGGCCTCATCGCCGGAGAAACCGGTCAGGCGCGCGCCCGCCACAAAGGCCACGGCGAGCAGCGCCGTGAGCCCCAGCCCCAACAGCGAGCCCACCAGGGCGACCGTGGTCTTGCGGTTCAGGCCGTGGGAGAGATAGTAGCTTGCGGGCATCACCAGGCCGCAGCCCAGCAGCGCCGTCCAGACGGGCGCCTGCCCGGCGCCCACCCGGGGCAGGACAAAGAAAAAGATCACGACAAAGGACAGGGCCATGCCCACCAGGGAGCGGGCGCCCCGTTGCCCGCCTGCCAGCGCCACCAACCCCACAAAGACCAGCGCCATCCAGAGGAGAGGAAAGGTGCGGTTGCGGGTGGCGATCTCGTACACAGAGCTGCCGTCGGGCATCAGGCTCTGCCGCAAAAAGACCTGGTCGCCCACCCGGTAGCGTGGCACATGGACGCTGGGGATGGCGCCCTGCTCCAGCGTCACGATCTCGCCCTTGCGCGGGCCGCTGGCGATGGCGAGTTCCAAAGTCTGGACGATCTGGTTCTCGCCCAGCACCAACACCTCTTGTTCTGATACGACAAAGACCACCGTGGCGGGCAGCGGTGCGGCGCCATCGGAGGGAGCGCTATCGGCAGCGATCGCCAGGGGCGCCGCCAGCGCAACGAGTAGCAGCAAGATCAATCTCGTTCTCATATCTCCAACCTTGATAGGGCGGCTGGGGCCGCCCGAATACATGGTATAGTCGTTAATGATAGGCGATGGGCAGGGTAACCCCAAACACCCGCGCTGTGCAGCGCCGGTTTGCCTCGCCACAAGCTGTGCGGCTATACTGCGCCCAGCAACCAAGGAGGCCCGTCATGTTCCTGCTCGAAACGCCCCGTCTGATCCTGCGCGACCTGCTGCCTCAAGATGCCGCGCCCATGCACCTGCTGCGCAGCGATCCGGTGGTGACGCGCTACTGCGACTATATCGCCTCCGAGACGCCGGAGCAAGCCGAGACCTGGGTGCGCGATACCATGGTCCACAATGCCGCAGAGCCGCGCCTTTCCTACAACCTGGCCATCGTCAGGCGTAGCGACGGCTGCATCATGGGCTGGATCGGCATCGGCCAGGCCAACGACCCGGCCCTGGGCGAGCTCTCCTTTGGCTATGCCATGCGTCCGGACTTCTGGGGCCAGGGCTACATGACGGAGGCGCTGACGGCGCTGCTGGGCTGCGCCTTTCGCCAATGGGGAGCCCAGAGCGTCCAGGGCGAGTGCGACGCCGCGAACCCCGCCTCGGCGCGGGTCATGGAAAAGGCGGGCCTACGTTTCATCAAGCGCACACCGGAAGAGGATGGCAGCGAAAGCCTGTGGTACGCCGCCACCGCCGCCGAGTGGCAGGCTCGCGCCGCGAAGCGGGACGTGTGAGGCACTATCTCTGGCAGGCGCGGGTCTATTACCGCCAGGTCGCCGGGCTCCTGCTGGTGGGCTCGCTGTTCGGCATGGTGATGAATGTCTCGGTGGCGCTGCCGCCCGTCTTGCTGGGCGCCGCCATTGATGCCACCCTGGCGTGCGGGGCCGGCGCATCTGGCCCACAGGCCGTGCTCTGGGCTGCCCTGGCCTATGCCGGCGGCGCGACGCTACACGCCATCGCGCGGGTGGGCAAGCGTTGGTACCTGCGGGCCGCCGTGCGGCGCACCGTCTTTGCTATGCGCAACGATGCGCTGCGCGGCTTGCTGGCCGCCCCCCTCGAGTGGCTACGGCGCCAATCCGTCGGCGACCTGATGGCGCGCATCATCGGCGATACCGAGCTCTTTGGCACAGGGTTCAACGAGTCCACCACCGAGATCTGGGATACCTGGCTCTTTTCACTAACCCTCTTGGTCACGATGCTGCTCTACGATGCGCGCCTCACCCTGCTGGCCATGCTCCCCGTGCCTGCCGCCTTTTATCTGGCCTATCGCTCGCGCGAGTGGGTGCGCCAACGCACTCAGGGGGTGCGGCTGGCCAACGCCGATCTCACCGCTGCCCTACAAGAGCGGCTGGTGGGGCTGCGGCTCTTGCGGCTGTTGGGCCAATCCGATCAGGCCGTGCAGCGCATTGACGCCCTCTCCGAGCGCCTGGCGCGGGCCGGCCTGGCCGAGACGCGCCTGCAGGCCGCGCTGCAACCGGTCTACGCCCTGGGCGTGACCGCCGGCGTCGTCCTGATCGTCTGGCTGGGGGGCGAGCGTGTCGTGCAGGGGGACCTCAGCACCGGCGCATTGGTGGGCTTTATGCTGGTCTATTTGCGTTTCGTGGGGCGAGGCTTTCGCCTGCCCCTCTTTTTCAATCGCATCCAGAGCGCAGGCGTGGCCTGGGATCGCTTGCAGCCCTTTCTGCCCGCGCCGCTGCCCCTGGAGGACGAGCCCCCCTGGGCCTCGTGGCGGCCTACCCACGTCATGGGCCTGTATGCCCAACCCGACCCGCCGCCGCCCGGCGAGTCTCGCCCCCTTGCGGTGCGCCTGGAGAGGGTGACAATGCGTTATCCCGGCGCCGCACCGGCTGCGCTGGAGGAGGTCTCCCTGGACATTCCCGCCGGCGCGCTGGTGGGCGTCACGGGGCCCATCGGCTCAGGCAAGAGCGCCTTGCTGCGCGCTATCCAGGGGCTCTATGCGCCGCAGGCAGGGCAGGTGTTGGTGGATGGCGAGCCGGTGCGATCCCGCTCCGAGGCCTGGCGGGCCACACACCTGCGCTATCTTCCCCAAGACGCCAACCTGTTTTCGGGCTCCATCGGCGAGAATATCGGCCTTGACACGGATTCCATCACGGACGAGGCAGCCTGGCTGCGCATAGCCGCCTTGGAGGACGACCTGGCCCGCTTTCCCCGGGGGCTGGACACCCCGGTGGGCGAGGGGGGCGTGCAGGTATCCGGCGGCCAACGCCAGCGCATCGCCCTGGCCCGCGCCTTGGCCCTGCCCGGCGGCCAGACGCCCAGCGTGCTCCTTCTGGATGACCCGTTCGCCGCGATAGATGTCGAGACCGAAGGGCAGATCGTGGCCGCGTTGCGGGCTGCCCTGGGCCAACGCACGACGGTGATCCTCTGTTCACACCGGCTGGCCTCGTTCCCCACGCTAGAGCGCATCTTTGTGCTGGATCGAGGGCGCTTGGTGGCCCAGGGCTCCCATGCCGAGCTGTTGGGCCAGGAGGGTCTGTACGCGCGCATCTATCGCGCCCAACACCTGATCCTGGGGCGGGAGGCGCAGGCATGACGGCCCAGGGTGTGCAGAGGCAGAGACGGGCAGCCGTGGCGGCGCAGGCATGGGAGCTGGTGCGCCCCTGGCGCTGGGCGCTGCTGGGCGCCCTGGTAGGCGTGGTCGCCGCCTCGGGGCTGGATCTGGTCCCCCCGCTGATTGTGGGGCGCCTGGTGGATGAGAATCTGGCCCAGGGCCGCGCCGAGGGGCTCCTGCCGCTGGCGCTGGCCTATCTGTCTGCCATCGGCGCCGTCCACCTGCTGCGCGGGGCGATCACCTATCTGACCGCTATCGCCGCGCAAGGGGCCATGCGCCGTCTGCGGGTGCGCCTGTTTGCCCACCTGCAACGGCTCCCCATCGTTTACCATGACGAGACGCCCATTGGCGATATCATCAGCCGCTGCACCAGCGACATGGACACCATCAACAATCTCTTTAGCCTGGGGATCATCCATCTGCTGGCGCAGATGGTGCAGCTTGTCGCCATCGTGATCGCCATGGTCGCCCTCAGCCCGCTGCTCTCCCTCGTGATGCTGCCGCTGCTGCCCCTGGTCTACTGGATCACCCGCGCCTTTCAGTGGCGTATGCGCGATGCTGAGCGGGAGGTGCGCCGGGGCGTGGGCGTGCTCAACGCCCGCCTGCAAGAGACGCTATCCGGCGCCGAAGTGATCCACGCCCTGCACTGGCAGGGGCGCTTCTTGCAGCGCTTCCGTCAGACCCTCTCCGAGGCGCTGCGGGCGACCAACCGTTCTGTCTGGTACGGGGCGGTCTACTCGCCCATCATGGATATCCTGGCCGCCGTCATCGTAGTTGGCCTGTTCCGGCTGGGCGCCGAGCCCCGCCTGGGCGCGGCCCTCAGCTTGGGCGCCCTCACTTCATTTGTGCTGCTGTTCCTCCGCTTCTTTGAGCCGATCGTGGCTCTGGGCGAGGATTGGCAAACGGCCCAGGCGGCCTTGGCCGGCATCGAGCGGGTCATGGAGGTGCTCAAAATCCCCACGGAAGAGCGCCCGGACCCTGCGGGCGGCGATGCAGGCGATATGCCGCCGGTTTGGGTGCGCGACCTGGTGTTTGGCTACCGCCAGGGTGAACCCGTGCTCAATCAGGTCTCGCTGCGCGTGCTCCCCGGCCAGCATGTGGCCATCGTGGGTCGCACCGGCGCAGGCAAGAGCAGCCTGTTCCACCTGTTGGGAGGACTGTATCACCCCTGGTCGGGCGAGCTCCTGGTGGCCGGGCGCCTCCCGTTTGCCCTCTCGGACGAGGAACGCCGCCGCATCCTGGGGCCTGTCCCTCAGGCGGTGCAGCTCTTTAGCGGGACCGTGCGCGAGAACCTGACCCTGGGCGACCCCACCCTCACCACAGAGGACCTCACGCGGGCGCTCACGCTCTCCGGCGCGGGCGAGTTTGTTGAGGCGCTGCCCCAGGGGATCGAGACCGTGCTCAGCGATCAGGGCGGCGGGGGCGGCGTACAGCTCTCGGGCGGCCAGCGCCAGCTCTTGGCCCTGGCGCGCGCCCTGGCGGGTGATCCCCAGTTGTTGCTGCTGGACGAAGCCACGGCCTCGGTGGATAGCGCCACCGAGGAGAGTTTTCGCCGGGCACTGCAGGCTCACATGGAGACGCGGGGTGGCGCAGTGCTCACCATCGCCCATCGGCTGGCCACCGCTCTGGAAGCGGACGAGGTAGTCGTTCTGCAAGATGGCTGCATCGCGGAGCAAGGGCCGCCTGAGGAGCTGCTGGCAGCGGGCGGGCTGCTGGCCGGCATGTGGGAGCTGGAACGCTCGGGGTGGGCGTGATCCGGCTGGGTCGCGAGGGTCTCCTGCGCCTGGCCCACCTCTGCGGGGCCAAAGAATCCAACTTGCCATAATATCGCCCCTGACAAGACGCAGCCCCTTTTGCCGCGCGGGCTTGCCACCGGCTGCCAAGCCGAGTATCCTCCAGTTGCCCGCTCTGCGGCGGGCGCTTTCTTCACGCATGGGCGGCTCGCAGGGCGAGCGCCAGGGAGCACAGCATGTCAGATCATCTGCCGCCGTTTGGCCTTTGGCCCAGTCCTCTCACACCGGCTCATATGGCCGCGCAAAGGCGCCTCAGCGATGTCGCCTGGGATGATGCCACCGGCAGCCTTGTGTGGCTCGAAGGGCGCTCAGCCCACGGCATGCTTCTGGTTGACGATGGGCGCGGCCATGCGCCCCGCGAGCTGAACGCCGGGCGCTCGGCGCGGGCCCAGGTGGGCTATGGCGGCGGCGAGATGGCGGCCGTTGGCGGGCAGGTGTTCTTTGCCGCCGAGGGGCGTCTCTACCGCCAATCCCTGGGGCAGGGCGCCGAGCGCGCCGTGACCCCCGCCTTTGGGGAGGCCGCCTCGCCGGCGCTCTCTCCCGATGGGCGCTGGCTGCTCTATGTCCACTCGTACGAGGGCGTTGACCGGCTGGCCCTGGTGGACGCCCAGGGCCAACAGTGGCCCCGCCGGCTGGCAGAGGGCCACGACTTCTACATGCAGCCAGCCTGGCATCCTGACGGGCGCCGCATCGCCTGGGTCGCCTGGGATCACCCCCAGATGCCGTGGGACGGGGCGTTGCTCTATCTGGCCGAGCTGGGCGCCGAGGGGGACCTGCCCCGGATCGAGCGGCAGACGGTGATCGCAGGCGACGCCGAGACGTCGGTCTTTCAGCCCGCCTTTTCGCCGGATGGGCGCCTTCTCGCCTATGTTTCTGACGCCAATGGCTGGTACAACCTCTATCTCTACGACCTGGATGCGGGCGCGCACCGGCTGCTCGTTGGAGTGGAGGCAGAGCTGGGGCTGCCCGCCTGGGCCCAGGGGATACGCACCTACGCCTGGGCGCCCGATGGTCGGCAGATCTACTACATCCAGTCCTCGGCGGGCTATAGCCAACTCTGGCAGGTGGAGCTCTCCTCGGGGAGATGCGCCGCCGTCCCCGGCCTGGAGGGGTACACCCATCTGAGCCAGCCTGCGATATCGAGTGGCGGCCTGCTGGCCTGCATCGCCTCCGGCCCACAGACGCCGGCGCGCGTCGTGGCGCTGGACCCCGCCACAGGCGCGACCCGGATCGTGGCCCGCGCCGGCGGAGAGACGATCCCGCCCGAGGCGCTGGTCTCGCCAGAGGCAGTGACCTGGAACTCGGGTGCGGGCGTCGCGATCCACGGCCTGCACTATGCACCGTCCGCGCAGGCGGATGGCGGCGCTACCAAGCCCCCGTTGGTGGTGCTGGTGCATGGCGGTCCCACGGGGCAGGCGACGGCGGGCTATTCCGCCCAGGCCCAATTCCTGGCCACCCGGGGCTATGCCGTGCTGGACCTGAACTATCGTGGGAGCAGCGGCTACGGGCGCGCCTATCGCAACGCCCTGCGCGAGCAGTGGGGCCTATACGATGCCGACGATGCCGTCAGCGGGGCGCGCCACCTGGCCGACGCGGGCCTTGTGGATCGCGAGCGCCTGGTGATCATGGGCGGCAGCGCCGGCGGCTATACCGTCTTGCAGACCCTGATCCGCTATCCAGGGGTCTTTCGGGCGGGGGTCTGCCTGTATGGTGTGACCAACCTGTTCACCCTGGCGGCGGATACCCACAAGTTCGAAGCGCGCTATCTCGATTCCCTCATCGGGACGCTGCCCGAGCAGGCGGCCCGCTACCGCGAGCGCTCTCCGATCTTTGCCGCCGATCGCATTCGCGACCCGGTGATCGTTTTCCAGGGCGAGGATGATCGCGTGGTGCCCAAGGAGCAGGCGGAGGAGATCGTCGCGGCGCTGCGGCGCAATGGCGTGCCGCACGAGTATCATCTCTACCCGGGCGAAGGCCACGGCTGGCGCAAGGCCGAGACCGTTGCCCGCTTTTACGAGACGCTGGATCGCTTTCTCAAGCACACCGTCCTGTTCAGTTGATCCGCCTGGGGAGGGATGGATGGCGCTCTATCGCCCGTTGAACGAGATTGCCATTGGCGACATTACCGAGTTTGGCGGCAAGGCGGCCCGTCTGGGCCAAGCCTTGCGCCTGGGCTGCCCTGTGCTGGGCGGCGTGGCCCTATCGGCAGAGCTCTACCGTCGTTTCATGCGCCAGGGCGGGCTGCAAGGCGAGGTCCGCTCCATCCTGACCACCATGCAGCCCCAGTCCATCGGCCAGTTCCAGGCCACAGAGTGGGCCATCCGCGCGGCGTTTGACGTGCGCCGCATCCCCGATGACGTGGTGGCCGTGATCCACGAGGCGTGGGCCGAGCTGGGTGTGGAGCGGGCGGCGGTGCGCTCCTCCGCCACCAGTGAGGACAGCCCTCACCAGAGCTTTGTTGGGCAGCATGTGGCTTTGCTCGATGTGGCCAGCGCTGACGCCGCCGTCGAGGCGGTGTTGGCCTGCTGGGCCTCGCTCTATAGCGCCCAGGCCCTCTCCTATGCCCACAGTTTCGGGGTGGATCTGCTCTCCTCGGCGATGGGCGTGCTGATCCAGCCGATGGTGCAGGCCGATGCGCGTGGCGCGCTCTTTACCGTAGATCCGGTGACGGGCAATGCCGACGTATTCCTGCTCTCGGTCCAAGAAGGATCGCGCCCTGGCGTGCACATCTTTGACCCATATTACCCTTTGCCCGATGAGCAGCCAACCTGGGGGCAGTTGCGCGAGATGGGCTTGCTGCTGGATGAGCAGGGTGTGGCTTATCAGAGCCTGGATTGGGTCCTGGTGGATGGACAGATCAATGTGTTGCGGGCACGCCCGGTGACGGGCGTGCCCACCTACCTGCCCAGGGAGGCGCAAGAGGAGGTCGGGTGTGACGCGCCCCTCGAATGGCTCCACGAGCCGGATGTGAGCCCGCGCGCCGCGCGGCCCCTGAGCTGGTATCATCAGAGCCGCAGCCTCGCGCTGCACGACGCCTATCATGCGCGCCCCCTCTGGCCCGCCACGGGCCAGGCCAAGCCCGCCATCTGCTATCCCTGCGGCTATCTCTATGTGAGCGCTGCGTCGGACACTCTTCCCGAGACGCCCATCGAGCCGCTCCGCCGCTGGTTCCAGGACCTGCGGCTGCTGGCCCGGGCCCGCAAGCTGGATCAGGGCTATACGGCGCTGCGCGAGCGCGAGCTGGCGCGGCTGCACGGCCTGGATGCGCAGCCGTTCTCCGAGCTCGGTCCGGCCGATCTGGCGGGCGTGCTGGCCGAGATCATGGCCCTGCACAACGCCTTTTGGGAGGAGAGCGGCCTGGTGGCGAGGGTGGATCGTGTGTTGACGCGCTTGTTGACGCGGGTGCACCGGCGCTGGCTGGGCAGTGACGGCCAGGATCTAGACCTGTTGCTCTGGACCGGCGAGGATGCCTGGGCCCAAGCTGCCGAGCAGTTGAGCGAGCTCGCAGCAGCCACCTATCCAGACGAGCAGGCGCACCAGGATGCGCAGCGGGCCTTTTTCGCGAGCCACCGGCATCATTTTGTGCCTGGCGAGATCCTGGCGCCCTGGCGCGATCTGGCCGCCATTGCGCCGAGCCGCGCGCTGTTGGAGGAGGCCTGGAGCGCCCGGCAGGCAGGCGAGGCGTCTGAGCCCCCTGAGCGACAGGAGCGCCTCGCCGCCCGCGACCAGGCCCTGGCAGAGATCCTGGCGCGCCTGGGTCGCTTGCGCGGCAAGGGCTATATGTGGCTGCTGGGGTTGGGGCGCCGCTACCGCACCCTGGCGCGCGATAGCCACGCCCCCGTGGCGTTGTGTCGCGTACTGGAAAGCGACATCGTGGGCGAGGTGGGGCGCCGCCTGCGCCAGGCCGCCTTGGTGGATGCCTGCCAG
Source organism: uncultured Anaerolineales bacterium (assembly GCA_964482225.1). GTDB lineage: Bacteria > Chloroflexota > Anaerolineae > UBA1429 > UBA1429 > UBA1429. The sequence goes on along the minus strand of CAYZWT010000022.1, from coordinate 31,798 downwards.
GAGGCCAGCCTGTTCACCTGCCGCGAGCTCCTCGACTGGCTGCAGGGGCGCATGGCGAACGACGCTGCGGCGCGCCTCGCCGCAGAGCGCCGGGCCGCCCTGCGGCGCTGGGCGCGCTATGCGCCGCCCGAGAGGATCGAGCCCCCAACGGATGCCGCTCTCGAGGTCGAGGGCGCGCCCAACCAGAAGCTGACGGGCCGCGCTATCTGCGCTGGCAAGGTGGTCGGCAAAGCGCGCGTGATCCGCAGCTCGGGCGAGGCGAGCCAGGCGCTGCCCGGAGAGGTCTTGGTGTGCCACGAGCTACCCTTCGAGTTGACGCCCCTGTTCTCCGTGGTGTCGGGGGTTGTGGCCGAAGGGGGCGACCTGCTGGACCACGTCAGCGTGCTGGCGCGTGAATATGGGGTGCCGACGGTATTTGGTGTCGAGGATGCCACGCGCCGCATCCAAACGGGCGATACGCTGGATGTGGACGCCACCCACGGCATCGTGGTGCGGCGCCTGCCCGAGCCCGATTGGGAGCAATGGGCGATCTAGATCAGGAGGAACGCACAGATATGACGCTATACGGGGGGATCGAGGGGGGCGGCACCAAGTTCGTGTGCGCCATCGGCACGGGGCCGGACGACATTCGCGCCGAGGTGCGCTTTGCCACCGGCGCGCCAGAGGAGACCCTGGCCCAGGCCATCGCCTTTTTCCAGGAGCAGGGGGCGGGCGTCGAGCTGGCCGCTGTGGGGATCGCTTCGTTCGGCCCCATTGACCCTGACCCTCGCTCGCCGCGCTTTGGCTATGTGACCACCACGCCCAAGCCCGGCTGGGCCCATACGGATTTCGCGGGCGCCATCCATCGCGCCCTGGGCGTGCCCGTGGGGTTCGATACCGACGTCAACGTCGCCGCCCTGGGGGAGCACCGTTGGGGCGGGGCTAAGGGGCTCGACACATTCCTCTATCTGACCGTCGGCACGGGCCTGGGCGGCGGCGGCATGGCCAATGGCAAGCTGATCCACGGCCTGATGCACCCGGAGATGGGCCACATCCGCATTCCCCACGATTGGCAGGCCGACCCGTACCCCGGCTATTGTTCGTATCATGGCGACTGCCTGGAGGGGCTCACCTGCGGGCCCGCCATTGCCGAGCGCTGGGGGCGCCCCAGCCGCCAGTTGCCTCCTGATCATCCGGCCTGGGCGTTGGAGGCGCGCTACCTGGCCCTGGGGCTGGTCAACCTGCTGCTGCCCCTCTCGCCCCAGCGGGTGATCATGGGCGGGGGCGTGATGGAGCAGTTGCAGCTCTTTCCCATGATCCGCGCCCACGTGCAAGAGCTGCTCAACGGCTACTTGCAGCTCGAGAGCCTCCAGGCGCGCATTGACGAGTACATCATTCCGCCCGCCCTGGGGGGGCGAGCCGGGGTGTTGGGCGCCATCGCCCTGGCGCAAGAGGTGCACCAGGGCCGTATGCCCGGGCTGGGGGCCGCTGCTCGATAGCCGAGGCCGGGGCGTCTATAGCGCAAAATCGGCCACCACCATCGTGTGATCGGAGGGGCGCTCCGCCAGGCGCGCCTCCCGGTCTATCCAGGCGCCGGTGCAGCGCTCGGCCAGCGCAGCCGTCGCCAGGATATGATCCACGCGCCAGCCCACGGCCCGCTCCACGGCGTTGCGCACCCGATAGTCATAGTAGCTGTACTGATCCGGCTCGTCGGGGTGGTGCAGCCGAAAGACGTCCACCAGGCCCCAGGCGCACGTCTGCTTGAACGCCTCGCGCGCAAGGGGGTGAAAATCCACATGCTCGGCGTTGCGCACCGGATCGTGGATGTCTATGGGCTCGGGCGCCACGTTGATATCCCCGGCCCAGATGAGCCGCTCGTCCGGCGTATAGTGGCGCTCGAACAGGGCGCGTAGCCGCTCGAACCAGGCCAGCTTGTAGGCAAACATCTCGTGGTCGGCGCTGCGGCCCTGGGGCACATAGGTGTTCACCACCACCAGCCCGCCGATGCGCAGGCGGATCAGGCGCGCCTCGTCGGGCTCGCCGCCATCGTCCAGGCCAAAGGCCACCTCGGCGGGCTCTTGCCGGGTGATTACGGCCACGCCGGCGTGGGATTTCTGGCCGCGATAGATCACATGATAGCCCAGCGACTCGATCTCCTCGGCGGGGAACTCGTGATCCTGCACCTTGGTCTCTTGCACGCACAGTACGTCCACGTCGTTGCGCGGGAGCCATTCCAGGATCTGCGGCAGCCGGATGCGGATCGAATTGGCGTTGAACGTGGCAAAACGAAGCCGGTCACTCATGGGGTCTCCTTTGCGGTTGGCAGCGCAGCGATGCGATCATACAGTGGCGCCAGGGCATGATAGGCGTCGGTGAACAGAGGATAGAGATCGTCATAGCGACGGACGGCCACCGGGTTCGGCTCCTCGGCGGGCTGCACCGCCACCAGCTCGTTGACCACGCCATAATCGCGGAACAGCCCCACGCCCACGCCGCCCGCCACGGCCGCCCCCAGCGAGGTGGCCTCCACCGTCAGTTGGGCGCGCAGCAGCGGCAGGTTCAGCACGTCCGCCAGGATCTGACGCCAGAGCGCCGAGCGCGCGCCGCCGCCGATCACTCGCAGCGCCCGGATGGGAGCGCCCTGCTGTCGAAAGGCATCCAGGATGATGCGCAGGTTCAGGGCGACGCCCTCCAGCACGGCCCGCGCCATCTCGGCCCGCCCGTGGGCCAGGGTCAGCCCGAGAAAGCAGCCCCGGGCGTGGGGGTTCCAGTGGGGGCTGCGCTCGCCGATCAGGTAGGGCAGGAACAAGAGCCCCTGGGCGCCCGGCTCCACCTTGGCGGCCAGGGCATCCAGCTCGGCGTACAGGCGACCCTCGGCCTCGCCCCGCAGCAGGCGTTCCAGCCAATCGAACGAACCCCCGGCGCACTGCATGGTGCCGGTCGGAAAGAGATAGGCGGGGTCCAGGTGGGCAAAGGTAAAGGTGCGCTGCTCGGCGTCATAGAGCGGCTCGCGGCTCACAAAGGCGATCCATGAGGACGAGCCGATGTAGCAGTAGGCGTCATCGGGATGCACGACGCCGGCCCCTGCCGTGGCGCAGGCCCCATCGCCGCCGCCGATCACGACGGGCGTCCCGGGCCGCAGGCCGGTCTCCTCGGCGGCGGCGCGGGTCACGCCGCCCACGATAGCGCTGGAGGGCAAGGCGGGTGGCAGCAGCTCGGGGTCCAGCCCCAGCGCGCCCAGGATCGAATCCGACCAGCGCCGCGCGCACAGGTCGAACAGGTTGGTGCCCGAGGCGTCCGAATAGTCGGTGGCATAGGCGCCGGTGAGGCGGCAGGCGACATAATCCTTGGCCTGCAAAAAGCGCCGGGCCTGACGGAAAACGTCGGGCTGGCGGTTGCGCAGCCAGAGGATCTTGGCGGCGCTATAGCTGGCGCTGGCCCGGTGCCCCGTGATGCGATAGACGCCCTCGGGCGTCACTTGCCGGGCGAGGTAGGCGGCCTCCTCCTCGGCGCGCTGGTCGGCCCAGATGATGGCCGAGCGCAGCGGCGCCCCGGCGCCGTCCACCGGCAGGCAGCCCATCATCTGCCCCGAAAAGCTGACCACCGCCACGTCCTCCGGCGCGAAGGCGGCCTGTGCGAGCAAGCGGCGCGTGGAATCGGCCACGGCGCGCCACCAATCGGCTGGATCTTGCTCCGCCCAGCCGGGGCGCGGATAGTGGGTGGCGTAGGGGCTCACGGTGCTGGCCAGCAGGGCGCCCGATGCGTCAAAGAGCGAGGCCTTGTTGCCCGTGGTGCCCAGGTCGTGGGCCAGGATCAGTTCGGCCATGGAGCCTCCTCCTATTCCATGCCGTCTGTTTGGCTAGGATGATGCTGCCTAAGGAATACCGAAAGCGGCGCGTCGTGTCAAGCGGCGAGAGAAAGCGGGATCTGCACGGAGGGCGGGCGTCTCGCCCGCCTCGTCCGACCGCTATCCAGGGCCGGAAATACGCCCAGGCTCGGTTGTCCGCCTCGCCCCCCGATGCTATACTGCCGCAGGTCGCGTTCGGCTGACAGCATTCTGCATCAGGAGTTACCGGCCCGTGGAGAAACTCGCGCGCGCGCTCTTGTTGATCAGCGTGCCCATCCTGTTGGTGGCCACGCCCCTCTACCTGCTGGTGACGCCGGGCTATGTGCGGCGCGCCTATGCTCGTGCGTCGTTCCCGCCTTCGACGCGCCTGGCCCCGGCGGAGCGCCAGCGCCTCTCAGACATTCTGGTGGGCTATCTGCGGGGCAGTGCGTCGCTGCAAGAGATGGCGGAGGCGCGCACCGATGCGGGCCAGATCGCGATGCTGCCCGAAGAGGTGCAGCACATGGTGGATGTCAAGCAGGTCATGGACGGCTTTTTCATCGCCCATGCCGTTGCGCTGGCGCTGGCCGTGGCCGCCACGTTCCTGCTCTTGCGGCGTTGGCCCATGCAGTGGGCCTTGGCGCTACGCTATGGCATCTGGGCCACAGGCGCCCTGATCGCCGTCGTTGCCGTGGCCGCCATCGCCGATTTCGACCTGTTCTTTACCCTCTTTCACCGCATCTTTTTCCAGGAGGGCACCTGGACCTTTCACTATGAGGACACCTTGATCCAGCTCTATCCTCTGCCGTTCTGGACCCGCGCCGTGGCAGATGTCTCGCTCAGCATCGCCGGCCTGGCCGCCCTGTTGTATGGCGCGTCGCGCTGGGTCGAGGGGCGTGTTCTTCGCAGGGGCGCCGAATGATCACTATCGAGCAGGCGCGAGCCCTGTACCACGATAACGACGCGGCCCACGGTTTCGATCACGTACTGCGGGTGTGGAGGCTGGCCATGCGGATCGGCGCCGCCGAGGGCGCCGATTTGGAGATTGTGAGCGCGGCGGCGCTGTTACACGATGCGGGGCGCGCCGAGCAGGAGCGCACCGGCGAGTGCCATGCCATGCTGGGGGCGCGCATCGCCCGCGAGGCCCTGCTGGGCCAGCCGCAGGAGCGGGTCGAGGCTGTGGCCCAGGCCATCGAGCAGCATCGTTTTCGCGCCGCCAACCCGCCGTCCAGCGTGGAGGCGTGTGCCCTCTATGATGCTGACAAGCTGGATGCCATTGGGGCCAGCGGCGTAGCCCGGGCCTATGCCATCGCCGGCGCTCGCCGGCAGCACTTGTGGGGTGAGGTGGATGCCGCCTATGCGGAGCGCGCCCCCGAGGAGGGCCACGGCGATCTAGAGGCCGATCAGCACACGCCCGTACACGAGTATCTGTTCAAGTTGGTCAAGCTCAAGGATCGGATGCTGACGGAGACGGGACGCGCCCTGGCGGCCGAGCGTCACCGTTTCATGGTCGCGTTCTTTGAGCAACTCGAACAAGAGGTTCGGGGCGCGATCTAGTTTACCGAGGACATCTCGGCCTGGCGCAGTGCGGCCTCGCGTTCGGCTAGAAAGCGGAAACTCGTGGATTCGAGCACGGCTCGCGTCACATCTGTGACCCTCTGCCAGACCTCGCGCATGGCGCAGGTATCCTGGTAGGCGCAGTCGTTCACGACCTCGTCCTGCACGCACAGGGTGGGCTCGATGGGCCCCTCCAGGGCGATCAGGGCGTCGGCGACGCTGATGTCCTGGGGCGCTCTGGCGAGCATGTGGCCGCCCTGAGGGCCGCGCCGACTGCGGATGATGCCCGCCTTGCGCAGCGTGATCAGCAACTGGTAGAGATAGTTCTCAGGAATGCCTCGCGCCGAGGCGATCTCGGAACTCTGGATATAGCCTTCACCGTAGCGAAGGGATAGCTCCAGCAGAGCCCGAATGCCGTATTCGCCCTTGGTGGAAACCTTCATGTTGCTGAACCTCTGCTGAATTGTACCTTGTCAATCAACTTACTCGGATTATAACATGCTCGGCACGCCTGTCAAGCAAGGGCCCGGCGCGTGACCGCGCGCCGAATTGCGGCGGCTGCCCGCCTATGGTATCATCGGCTCCATGAGTTCTTTGACGACCCCTTTGCCAGAGCCAGATCGGCGCGATCGGCTGGCCCACTACTTGCTCAAATCGCTGAACAAAGGCCAGCGGCGCTATCGCCTGCTGGCCGATGGCGATCTCATCCTGGTGGCCGTCTCTGGGGGCAAAGACAGCCTCTCCATGCTGGATCTGCTGGAGCGACGACGCCGCACCGGCCAGGAGCGCTACTCGCTCATCGCAGCGCACATTGTCAGCGATTACCACTGTGGCCGCAAGGTGCCCGACGACTGGCTGGAAGCCTGGTGCGCTGAAAAGGGTATCCCCCTTGTGATGGAGCCCATCGAGGTGGCCGAGGACGTCACCGCCGCCGAGCGGAGCCGCTGTTTCCGTTGCGCGCGCGGGCGCCGCAAGGCTCTGTTCGAGATCGCTGGACGCATGGGCTGCAACAAGCTGGCCTTTGGGCACCATGCCGATGATGTGGCCGAGACGACGCTGATGAACCTGTTCTATAGCGGCCGCATTGATAGCATCGATCCCAAGGCCGAATTCTTTCAGGGCAGGCTCACGGTGATCCGTCCGCTGATCCTGATCGAAGAGCGCGACATCGTGCCCTTTGCCCGCGCCAGCGGCTTTCCCATCGAGGGTGAGCCCTGTCCGGATGGCAAGGCCTCACGCAGGGCCTTTGTCAAAGGGCTGCTGCGCCAGGTAGAGCGAGAACATCATGGGGTCAAGCGCTCCATGTACCATGCCATGGACCGCTACCGGCACGCCCTGGCGCGCGTCGGGCGCGACCCCAAGTCGATCTGAGGCCACGCGAGTTTGCATCGGCCCAGGCAGATGCGCCGGGCCGTTAGGGAGCTGCACAAACAGGAGGTTGCCGTGCCGGAACGATGCATCCAATGCACCTACTTTGATCAGGCCGGGCCGGACAATACGGAGCGCACGCTGGAACTGGCTGCCCTGCGCGCTGCCCAGCTAGGCAGCCGGCATATCGCCGTAGCCACGACCACAGGCGCCACGGCGGCCAAGCTCGTTGCCAGACTGGCGGGGCAGGGGCCGCATGTTGTGGCCGTCACCCATTCCGCCGGCTTTGGCGAGCCCAATACGCAGGAGCTCTTGCCCGAGCACCGTGAGGCGATCCTGCAAGGCGGCGGCGAGATCCTGACGTGCCAACACGCGTTGGGTGGCGTCAACCGCGCCGTACGCCGCAAGCTGGGCACCTATCAGTTGGATGAGATCATCGCCTTTACCCTGCGTAGCTTTGGGCAAGGTATGAAAGTAGCCTGCGAGATCACCGTCATGGCAGCCGATGCCGGCCTGATCCCCGCAGGCGAAGAGATCATCGCCATCGGTGGATCAGGCCGTGGGGCCGATACCGCTGCCGTGCTCCTTTCGGCCAACGCCCAGGACTTCTTTGATCTGCGCGTGCTCGAGATTCTGTGCAAGCCGCGCGCCTGGCGCTGAGCGTCTCCCGCGAGGCTATTCGTCCGCCGGAGGGCGCTCCCAGGTTGTGGATGTGGGCGCGCTAGTTGCTCCCTTGAGATACGTGGCCATGTCACGGGTGTTCTCTTCGATGGAGAGCGCCACGTGGATGCCGTCGGATGTTGCATAGAGCACGACAAAGTACAACAGAGCGCCTAGCATGATGAGAAGCCCGACAATGACCGCTTCGACGGTGCCGATTGCGCCGGTGCGCGGCCCCATGCGGGAAACCAACGCACGCATGCCCAGGGCGCCCATGACCATCGTCGCCAGACCGAACAAGACACCGCCCACAAGCACGATCCAGGCCAGCACACGGTAAAAGGATGCCACAAAACGTAGCGCGCCAAACTTTTTCATCAGGCCCTCCTCTTTTATGCCCTTGTCGCGATGGCCCCTTGCCACCGCAGGAACAGCACGGTGAGTATAGCATGCTGCAAGGCGGAACTCAACCACAATGGCGCCACAAGGGCGTCCGGCGGGTGGGTAACCGATGACCAGCCTCCCCGAGGGCGCACAGGCTGTGGCCTTGATCGCCGACGACCTGACCGGCGCTATGGATAGCGGGCTCCAGTTCGCCCAACAAGGGTTGGATGCCGTCGTGATGATGGAGCGCGGGGCGACGGTGGCCGCGCGCACCCTGGTCTATACCACCGAGAGCCGGGAACTGCCGCCCTCGCAAGCGGTTCGGCGTTTGCAGGAGCTGCTACCTCTGGTGGGCGAACGCCTCATCTATAAAAAGATAGATTCGACGCTGCGCGGCAACGTCGGCTACGAACTGCGCGTCCTGGCGGTGCTGGCGGCCGTGCGCGCTATCGTCGTGGCGCCCGCCTTTCCCCAGGGGGGGCGCACCACGCTGGGCGGTGTGCAGCTCGTCCACGATCGCCCCTTGGCCCTCACCGAGTTTCGCGACGATCCTCGTTGGCCCATGCGGGAATCCCATGTCCCCACGCTGCTGATGCAGCAGGCGGGCATGGAAGTAGGGCTGGTGGAACACAGCATCGTGGCCCAGGGCGCCCAGGCCGTGGCGTCGGAGCTGCGCCGGCAGGCGGCGCGCATCGTCGTGGTGGATGCCGCGTCGGATGCCGATCTGGCCCACATTGCACAAGCGCTGCACACCCTGGGGCCGCGCTGGGTGCCCTGCGGCTCGGCGGGGCTGGCCCGGCCTTGGGCAGCCCTGCTTGCCGAGGATGTCGAGCCTGTGACGCCGGAGAGTTGGCCGCCGCTGGATCGGCCTGCCCTGTTTGTGTGCGGCAGCCGCAATCCGGCCACCCTGCGGCAGGTGGAGCATCTGGCGGCAGCAGGGGAGCCACGGATCATGCTGGACGCGCTGGGGAGCTATGATGAGGACCGCGAGGCCACGCGGCTGGCCGGGGCTGTGTGTGAAGCATTGGGGCAGGGACGTGACACGCTCCTGGAGGCGAGCACGGCGCCGCTGCTGCCCGGCGGCGGGCCGCGCATCACGCGCATCCTGGCCCGGGCCGCGCTGGCGGCTGCCCAACAGCAGCTACTGGGCGGCCTCTTTATGACAGGCGGCGACGTGGCCATCGCCCTCTGCCAGCAGTTGGGCGTCCGCGCTTTGCGCATCCTGGCCCAGATCCAGCCGGGGTTGCCAGGCGCGCAGCTCATCGGCGGGCTGTGTGATGGCCTGCCCGCCGCCACCAAGGCCGGGGGCTTTGGCACCGACGATGCGTTGCTGGATGTGCAGCGTTGGTTCGCCCAGGTGCGGCAGCGCGACCAACGAGAGACGGTCTAGATGCCCATGCGCATAGCGCACCACAAGCGATGATAATGGGGTGCAGCGAGGCGCATTGAGGGCAGGCACAGGGGCCTGCCCCTACAGAACGCATCGCGTAGGGGCGGCCCCCCGTGGCCGCCCACAGAGTGAGTCCCCATTTTCGGTATAGACATAACAACCCAGGTACAACAGAGGGATGGAACGATGGACGATAGACCTATCTTGGGCGTGACCATGGGCGACCCCAGCGGCAGCGGATCCGAGATCATTGTCAAGGCTTGGGCCGATCCGGATGTGCAGCGCATGGCCCGCATGGTGGTGTTGGGCGATGCGGATTGGATGCGCCAGGCATTTGCCATCACCGGCATGGCGGGGGCGGTGCGCCCCATCCGACAGGTGAGCGAGGCTGCTTTTGCGCCCGATACCCTGGATGTGCTCCAGGCCACCGACCAGGACCTGAGCGATGTCGTCTTTGCCCAGGTGCAGGCCAAGGCAGGGCAGGTGGCCTATGATTGCGTCATTGCAGGGGTGGATCTGGCCCTGGCGGGTGAGATCGATGCCGTGGTGACATCGGCGTTGAACAAAGAGGCGCTCAACCTGGCCGGGCACCATCACGATGGCCACACCGAGTTGCTGGCCGAGCGCTGTGGGGTCAAGGGCGTCACCATGATGCTGGCGGCGGGCGATTTCTGCGTCACCCATGTCAGCACCCACTGCTCATTGCGCCAGGCCATCGAGCGGGCCAAGGCGGAGCGCATCCTGGCGGTCATCCGCCTGACCGATGCGGCCCTCCGGCAGATCGGGATCGAGAACCCGCGCCTGGCCGTGGCCGGGCTGAACCCGCACTCGGGCGAGGGGGGCCTGTTTGGCGATGAGGAGATCCGCGAGATCGGCCCCGCCATCGAGCGGGCCCGCGCCGAGGGGTTCAACGTCCACCCGATCCCCGTGCCGCCCGATACCGTGTTCTATCTGATGGCCGAACACGGGGCGTTCGATGCCGTGGTGGCCATGTACCACGACCAGGGCCATATTCCCACCAAGCTGATCGGCTTTGCCGAGGGGGTCAACATCACCCTGGGGTTGCCGATCATCCGCACATCGGTGGATCACGGCACCAACTTTGGCAAGGCGGGCAAAGGCACGGCCTATGCCACCAGCCTGATCGCCGCCATGCGCGCCGCCGTCGAGCTGGCCTCGGGCAAACGCTAGACGCCATGCGGGCAAGCGCCCGGCGGGCAGCCTTGACAGAGCCGCGCGCCCTGGGCTATGCTTTGGGCATCCCTGTATCCGGCGACATCGAGAGGAGTTGTACCATGTCCCCCAGGCTGACCATCGAGAACCTGTTCGCGCGGCGCAGCATCCGCCAATACACCGGCGACCCCGTGGCGGAGGAGCAGGTGACGCTGCTGCTGGAAGCCGCCATGGCGGCGCCCTCGGCGGGCAACCGCAAGCCCTGGCATTTCGTCGTCGTGCGCGACCAGGCGCTGCGCGAGCAGATCGCCGCCTCCCACCCCCACGCCAAGATGGTGCGCCAGGCGCCGGTTTGCATCGTGCCCTGCGGCCAGCCCAGCCTCAGCTTCGCCGATCGCCCCGATTTCTGGATCCAAGACCTTTCGGCGGCGACGGAGAACCTGTTGCTGGCGGCCACGGCCTTGGGGTTGGGCAGCGTCTGGTGCGGCGTGCACCCGGTACAGGAGCGGGTGCGCGAGGCCCGCGAGATGCTGGGCATCCCTGAGGACGTAATCCCTTTCTGCTATATCGCCATCGGCCACGGGGCCGAGGAAAAGGAGCCCCGCACCCAGTACGATGAGGAACGGGTGCATCGGGATCGGTGGTAAGGGCGGCGATTGGCACACAAAAACGGGCGGCTCTCTCGTGAGGGCCGCCCGTTGCTCTATCGCGCTTCGTTTAGCGTTCGTCGAACCCGGGCAGCAGAGGCAACGCTACGGCGCGCGCCCGTACGATGTTGGGCAGATTCAGAATCTCGGGCAGCACAGCTTTTGGCAATGCCTCGTCCAGCCCCAGGATCAGGATCGCCTGGCCGCCGCGCCGGGCCCGGCCCAGTTGCGCGAAAGAGATATTGACATTGCGCGCACCCAAGAGCTGGCCCAAGTTGCCCACGATGCCCGGACGGTCGTGGTGCTCATCCACCAGCATGTGGCCCTGCAGCACGCAGGTCATGCTCTGTCCATCCAACTGGGTCAAGTGGGGCTCCTGGTTGATGACGGATCCCGCAATGTCTCGGGGCTCGTCGCCGTTCACCATGCTGGCCGAGATCAGGCTGCCGTGGCGATCCGGGCGCGCCAGGCAGGTCTCTGATACCTCCAACCCCGATTGGGCGGCAATGTGCCGAGCATTGACGACGTTGACGGGCTCGGCCGTCACGGGCCGCAGCAGCCCCGCCAGAAAGGCCGAAGTCAGCACGCGGGTATCATAGTCGCACAGCTCGCCCGTATAGGTCAGCTCGATGGGCCCCGAGATGCGCGCGCGCCACTGGACGAAAAAACTGCCCATGCGGTCGGCCAGATCAATGTACGGCAACAGGTACTCGGCGGCCTGGGGCGCCAGATAGGGCACGTTCACCGGCGTCTCGGGGAAGCGACCCTCCGCATAGTCCACGATGGCCCGGGCCACATCCAGCGACACGTTCTCCTGCGCTTCGGCGGTGGAGGCGCCCACGTGGGGCGTGGCGATGACGTTGGGCAGCGACACCAAATCCTGGTCGCAGACGGGCTCTTGCTCGAACACATCCAGCCCCGCGCCCGCCAACTTGCCGGCGGCCAGCGCCTCACACAAGGCGCGCTCGTCAATCAGCCCGCCTCGGGCGCAGTTGATGAGGAACGCCTCGGGCTTGATCAGCGCCAACTGCTCGGCCCCGATCATCCAGTGCGTGGTCGGCGTCAGCGGGGTATGGATCGAGATGAAATCGGCAGTGGAGAGCAGCTCCTCCAATGAGACCAGTTGTACCCCCAGGGAGGCGGCGCCCCCCGGGGCCACATACGGGTCAAAGGCCATCACCCGCATCTCCAGCGCCCTGGCCTTGGAGGCCACCATGCGTCCGATGCGGCCCAGGCCCACCAGCCCCAGCACCTTGCCGCGCACCTCGATGCCCTGCAGGTGGCTCTTTTCCCAACGGCCCGCCTTGAGGGCGCTCACCGCTGGAAAGAGGCGTCGCGCCAACGCGAGAATCAAGGCGATGGTGTGCTCCGCCACGGCGTTGCTGTTGCCGGCGGGCGCGTTCACCACAAGGATGCCGCGTTCGGTAGCGGCGTCCACATCGATATTGTCCACGCCGGTGCCGGCCCGCCCGACCACCCGCAGGCGCTCGCCGGCTTGCAGCAGCTCGGCGGTGACCTGGGTGCTGCTACGCACCACCAGCCCATCGTACTGGCCGATGATCTCCAGCAGCTCGGCGGGGCTCAGCTTGAGCCGCTGGTCCACATCGGTATGCTCCTGCAGCAACTGCAGGCCCGATGCGCCAATGGTTTCGGTGACCAGAATCCTCATCATGCCTCCTATCCAGGAGCGCTCACATGGCGACGAGCGGGTGAAACACCAGCCCCGTCAACAGCTTCGGGTAAAAGTAGGTGCTCTTTTGGGGCATCGTTACGCCGTGGCAGGCCGCCTGCCACACTTGATCAACGGTCGTAGGGTTGAGCAGGATGGCCGCTTGCGCCTCGTGGGCCGCTACGGCGGCCATAGCTGCATCAGCATCGATGCTGTACGAGACGCGCTCGCCCGCCGCCAGGCTCTGGGGTGAGATGCCCATGAGTGGCTCCAGAAGCAGCTTTTCCAGCACGGTGACATCCAGGCGGCGCAGCTCTTGGGGCGCTTCGGGCGCTATGGCCGCCAGCCGATCCGGGTCGCGCAGGCGCAGCACAAAGGCGCCCATATCGGGCAGAGCCAATCCCAGGGCAACGCTGTCGCGCGCGGCTTGCGCCAGGGCCTGCTGCCAGAGGGCGCGGTTCCACAAGGGGCGCAGCTCGAAATCGGCGTGCAGGCTGTGGAGCAGGCTCTCTTGATCCAGCTCTTGCTCGCCGCGCACGATGCGGTGGGTGGGCAGGATCGCCAGGCCCGGGGCCTCGGCGCGGGTCAGATACATCATGACATAATCGTAGGGTTGGGTGCCGGCCGGGTCGCCCTCGGCGGCGCGCCGCTCGGCCTGGTAGGCCAGGGCGGTCTCGTAACGATGGTGCCCGTCGGCGATGACGATATCGCGCTGGGCCAGAAGGGCCTGCAGCGCCGCCACGGTTTCGCCATCGCCGATGCGCCAAAAGCTCTGGCGCACCCCTTCGATCTCGGCTTCCAGCAGCAGAGCGTCGCTCGGAACCCGGAGCAGGGGGTCCGTCTCGCCCTTGGGGTCGCTATAGAGGCCAAAGACGGGGCTCATGTTGGCGCCCAGGGCGCGCATGTGCATCAGGCGGTCGGCGCGGTCACCGGTGCGCGTGCGCTCGTGGGGATGGATGCCCCGGCCCCAGGGCTGGAGCCGCATGGCGGCGATCAAGCCGATCCGCTCGCGTTCCTGGCCGTCCACCACAAACACCTGGCGATAGCCATACAACGCCGGGGTCTCATCCCGTTGCAGGATTCCGGCTGCCAGCCACTCGGCCTTGAGCTCGGCGGCCTCGCGATACCAGCTCTCGCCGTGTCCCTGAGGGCCCTTGTCAATGCGCACCACGTTATAGGGCGAGCCGGCCAGCAAGCGCCGGCGGGCTGCTTCGTCAATCACGTCAAAAGGCGGCGCCAGCGTCTTGGCGGCCAAATGGTCAGGCGCATAGCGTAAACCGCGAAAAGCTCTGATCTCGGGCATGGCCGCTCCTCATGGGTGGCGTGTGAACAACAAAACGCCCAAGCCTGCTCTCAATCGCCGCTCAAGAGCCGTACGCTGGAGCAGTGGGCGCTATTGCCTCGGCGGCCGTCATGGCGCGCCGCTCGTTGCCGAACGAACTGGCGCCATTCTAGCCAACGCGCGTCGCCCTGTCAAACCCTTTAGCGGCGAAAGTGGCCTCACCCTGGCATGGTTTGACCGCGCGTGCGGCCACGGCTACACTGGCTATGACGATTCACCAGGAGAGGCGACATGTATGCCGCACCACCAGGCTGCCAGCTATGCGAGCGCCCCGTTGTGAGCCCATCGCCGACCTTTCGGATCGGCGACATCCCGATCTATGGCGACACGATTCTGGCGCCCCTGGCAGGCTTTTCGGATCTGCCCTTTCGGGCCATCTGCCGAGAGATGGGCTCTGCCATCAGCTATTCCGCCTGCATCACCGATCTGGCCGTGGTACACGGCGGCCCGCGCACGGCCCAACTGGCCGATTTCGACGACGCCGAGCGCCCTGTGGCGCTGCAACTGCTGGGCGCGGGCGAGAAAGAGCTGCTGGCCGCCGCCGATCAGTTGCTGGCGCAACGCCCCGACATCATAGACCTGAACCTGGGCTGCCCGGCGCGCCGGGTGGTGGCGGGCGGGCGCGGGTCGGCGCTGTTGCGCAACCCGCCGCTGATCGGGCGGCTGATGCGCCGCCTGGTGGACGCGCTGCCGGTGCCCGTCACGGCCAAGATTCGCCTGGGCTGGGACGAGGCCAGCCGCAACTATATGGATGTGGCGCGCATCCTGGAGCAGAGCGGCGCGGCCCTGATCGCCGTCCACGGGCGCACCCGCGCCCAGCAGTACGGCGGGCGCGCCGATTGGAGCGCCATCGCCGAGGTCAAGCGGGCCGTATCGGTGCCGGTGGTGGCCAATGGCGATGTGCGCACCGTGCAGGACATTGACGCCATCAAGGAGGCCACCGGCTGCGAGGCGGTGATGATCGGACGGGGCGCCATCGGCAACCCGTGGATCATGGCGCGGCGGCCCATCGGCCAGGTGGGTTGGGCCGAGCGCCTGGCCACCATTCGCCGCCACGCCCTCTGGATGGCCGATTACAACGGCGAGCGGTTGGGCGTGGTGCTCTTTCGCAAGCATATTGTGCGCTATATCCAGGGCTTGCCAGGCGCAAGCCAGATGCGTCCACCGCTGCTGGCTTGTGAGACGGTGGGCGAGTTGTTCGCCGTGCTGGAGGCCTGGTCGCCGGAGGGCGCTACGAATCCAGCGCTGTAGGGCGGAGGAGGTAACCTATGCAGAACGAGCATCCTCTGGTGCAACTGGCGCGCCGCACCATCGAAAGCTATGTGACCACCGGCCAGCGGCTTGGGCCGCCCCCCGAGTTGGAGGCGACGGAGCTCCGCCGTGCGGGAGCGTTCGTCTCGCTGCACCGCCACGGGCAGTTGCGCGGCTGCATCGGCACCATCGAGCCCACTCAGCCCAATGTGGTGCGTGAGGTGATCCAGAACGCCATCAGCTCGGCCACCCGCGACCCACGCTTTCGCCCCGTACAGCCGGATGAGCTGGCCGATCTCGAGATCTCGGTGGATGTCTTGGGCGAAGCAGAGCCCATCGAATCTGTGGCCGAGCTGGACCCCGTGCAGTACGGCGTGATCGTCGAGCGGGGCAATCGCCGGGGCCTGCTGCTCCCCAATCTGGAAGGCGTAGACACGGTCGAGGAGCAGGTAGATATCGCCCTGCGCAAGGCAGGCATCCGCGCCAACGAGCCTTACCGGCTGTATCGCTTTCGCGTGGACCGGTATTACTAGGCGCCCACGCTAGTAGATCAGCACGTCGCCCGGCCGGCCTATCTCGCCGCGCACCTCGATCTGGCGGGGAAGGAACTGCTGCACCAACCACGCCACCGAGAGCAGATGGCGCGTGATGCTGCTGGTTTGATACAGAGAGCCCCCCTGGGCGAGCGCGAGCGGCAGCAGGATTTGATCGGCCAGATGGGGATCCACCGGCGCGCCGCTGCGCCGATAGGCGTCAAACTCCTCAAAGGCGTCATCTGCCACCCGCTCGGCGGGGTAGCGCAGCCGCCCATAGCCGGTGAACCCGGCGGCGACCTCCTCGTACTGGGCCAGCAGAAACGCCACAGTGCCCCTGCCCGGCGAGGGGGCATCCATCTGATCGATCTCGGCCTTGATGTGGCGCGAGCGCAGGCGGCCCTGCAACTGGCTGGCCTGGCGCTCGATGATGTGCATGGGCAGGTTGGAGGCCGCCGAGAGACCCCACACCTCCACCAGCGCACCCCGGCGGGTCAGCTCAAAGCCTTGCAGCGCACCTTCCGGCGCCGGCTCGATGTGGGCCGTTAGCTCGCCGCCGCCCTCGGGATACCAGCCCCACGCGCCCAACTCCAGGCGGCAGTTGATCCCGATGCGGGCCAAGAGCGGCAGATAGACGTCGGCCAGGTAGTGGTAGCAGGGGCTCCAGCGCACGTGGGTGCCGCCGATCAGGGTGACCTGCGAGGGGCGCGCGCCTCGCAGCGCCAGGGGCAGCAGCATCGTTTGCAGGATCAGACAGATCGAGCCGGCGCTGGGCTGCCCGCCCAAATCAGAGACATCTATGCCAAGCTCGCCTGCGGCGATGTCGGGGCCTGGCTCAAAGACGAGTTCCTGCGAGCCCGGTTCGGCGCCCTCGGTGCGCCCGCCACACAGGCGCGCCAGCGCCCGCACCGCTGCCAGGTGTTGCGGGCGCAACCCGGGGGTGCCGCGCCCGGCGCGGATGCGGGTCATCCGAAAAGGGCGCCCCTGCAACGCCGCCAGAGCGAGGGTGGTGCGCAAGAGCTGGCCGCCGCCCTCGCCATAGCTGCCATCCAGCGTCAGGAGCTCTCCCATCGCTTAGGCAACCGGCTCCAGCACCACAATCTGGACGGATGCAGGCGCCAACTCTTGAAAGCGGCGCACGTCGCCCGATTTGCCCACAATGCGGCCCCAGTGCATGGGGATGGCCACCTTGGGGCCGATGCGCTCGACCGCCTCGGCGGCCTCCTGGGCGTTCATCGTATACGTGCCGCCCATAGGCAGCATCGCCACATCGCAGCGGATCTCGTCCATCTCGGGGATCAGGTCGGTGTCGCCGGCGTGATAGATGCGGCGCCCGCCGATCTCGATGATATAGCCCACGTGCCCGGCCTCTTGCGGGTGATTGGGCTTGTTGGTGTTGTAGGCGGGCACGACCTCGATGCGCAGCGCGCCCAGCTCCACCAGATCGCCCGGCCGCACAGCATGCACGTTGCCCTGTAGCTCGCCCGCGCAAGATGCCGAACAGACCAAGACCGTCTCAGGCGTGCTCACCTTGGCGATATCCTCGGGCGAGAGATGGTCGCGGTGCCCGTGGGTCACCAGGATCACGTCCGCCGGAGGCCCGCCGGCGATCTGCCAGGGGTCTATATAGATCACCATCTCATCGCGGAGCCGAAAGCTGGCGTGCCCCAGCCACTCGATGCCTCGCAGCAGCTCATCCATCATGCTACCTCCTGCCCCCGACTGAGGGCTTGTGCCATTGTCTTTCGGGAGTATAGCACGGGTGTGCATCTCCTGGCTACCGTCGCCATCGGCTTTTGTCTCTTGGCGGTTAGGCTGTGGTATAATGGCGTTGTCGTGCGCGCCCCGTCGCGGCGTCGTGCGGCGGCGCCACGACGGGAGAGCGTTCATCCGCCCTTGCTCGCTTCAGAATCGGCAGATCAGAGGTGGAGAGAGACCATGGCCTTTGCCGACAACAGCATCCTAGAGTACGAATCGAGCCTTTCCAGAGAGGCCCAGCGTCGGATTCGCCAGATTCGACATGCCGATCTATTGATCGGCATCCCCAGCCACCGGAATGGCCGCACCATCGCGGAGGTCGTGGATGCCGTTCTGGCGGGCATTCGCACCTATCTGAGCGGCTATCAGATCGTCCTGATGAACGCCGATGGCGGCTCTTCGGATAACACGGTGCGCCATTTCCGCGAGTCCGAGCTGCCCGACAATGTCGAGCCGCTGCTCATCGAGTACCAGGGCATCAACGGCAAAGGGACGGCGATACGCGCCATTCTAGAGGCGGCGGGGCGCTTGCAGGCCAGGGCCTGTCTGGTGATCGAAGCGCGGGCGCCGGGCATCAGGCCCGAGTGGCTGCCCGCGTTGATCAACCCCGTCCTCCAGGGCGATCAGATGGTCTTGGGCTGCTACCAGCGCAGCGCCTATGATGCCGCCCTGACCGACAACCTGGTGTACCCTTTCCTGCGCACCTTTCTGGGGGCCGACCTGCGCGAGCCGCTGGCGGGCGAGTTCTGTGTCTCTGGCGAGCTGGCGACCCAATTGGCGGCCTATGATGTGTGGGAGACCCATGTCTCTCGCTTTGGCGTCAATGTTTGGCTGGCGATCTATGCGCTCACCGAGCAGGTCAGGCTGGCTCAGGTGGACCTGGGCTACCGTGGGCCGAACGGCGGCGAGCCCGGCGTTCTCGCCGATCTCCGTTTCCTACACGTCTTTGGCACCCTTTTCCGCCTGCTCATCGTCAACCGGCGCGCCTGGCTTGCGCTTACCCAGCCGGCTGTGGCGCCCTTTCGTGGCGCGCGCGCCGTCTATGACCAGGCGCCTCCCGGCCAGGACTGGGCCGAGCTGCTGAGCGAGGCTTTTCGCGTCGGCGCCCAGGACTATGGCGAGGAGTGGCGCGCGATCCTCGAGCCCCAGACCCTGAGCGAGGTGTTGGCCTTGCTGGGGCAGCACCCAGAATCGCCGGATTTCCCGGCCAGGCTGTGGGCGCGGGTGGTCTATGAGTTTGCCACCGTGTTCAACAAGGGCGAGGGCGATCCGGACAAGGCGGTCGAGGCCCTGCTGCCGATTTTTTGCGCGCGCGCCGCCGCCTATGTGGCGCGCGGGCGCGGGCTCACACCCGGCCAACGCGAGCCTCTGGTGCAAGAGCTGCTCGATGCGTTTCAAGCCGAACGCCCTTACTTTACGCGCATTTGGGACGCCTATCAGGATTGGGAAGACGATGTGACCCGCTTCTGGCTCTCCTAGAGGGCGCTGCTGGCCGATCCGACAACAATGGCGTGTTGCCAACAGGGGTATCTGCGCCGGAAGGAGACTTATGCACCGTTCCGAGGCTGGGCCGCTGGGCCACTTGACGTCGCGGGCCGTGCTCGCTGTCATCATCCTGTGCTCCCTGGCGCTTTCGGGCGGCGCTGTGGCGCAAGCGCCTGGCCGCCCGACGCCCCTTGCGGGCGAGCGCATCATCGTTCAACTGGATGCGCCGCCCCTGTTGGCTGCCGGCGCGGCCCTGGCCGACGCCCTGGTGGGGCCCGCCGCGGCCTCGGCCCTGGCCCGGCAGGCGGCGGTCTCCCAGGCCATCGGCGCCACGGTGGAGGGGGCCCAGGTCGAGGCCGCCTATAGCCTGGCCTACAGCGGCCTGGCCGTGCGAGTGCCTCGCTACGATAGCGATGTGGTCGCGCGCCTGCTGGCGATCCCCGGTGTCAAGGGGGTATACCCGGAGGCCGCATTCGCTCCCGCCGCCTATGAATCGCTGGCCATCATCGGCGCGCCGGAGCTATGGCAGCAGCTTGGCGGCCGGGCCACGACAGGGCAGGGGGTGCGCATCGCCATTCTGGATAGCGGCATCGCCATCGGCCACCCCATGTTCCATCCCGAGGGGTGGAGCTATCCGGCCGGCTATCCCAAGGGCTGGCCTCTGCACACAACCGCCAAGGTGATCGCCGCGCGGGCCTACTTTCGGCCCACCGACCCGCCCGTGGCAAGCGAGGACGCGCCCACGCCCGGCGCGGCAGGCTCGGCCCACGGCACCCACGCAGCCGCCATCGCCGCCGGTAACCCGGTGACGGCCACACTGCACGGCGTGGAGCGGACCCTTTCGGGCGTGGCCCCGGGGGCCTATCTGATGAACTATCGCGTGTTCTACCCCTCGGCGGCCGATGGCGTAGAGCGCGCCTATACCACCGAGATCTTGCAGGCCATCGAGGATGCCGTGGCCGATGGCGCCCAGGTGCTCTATGGCGGCTGGAGCGGGGACGCGGCCGCCGCCTATGCAGGGGCGCCCATCGAGGAGGCGCTGCGAGCCGCCGCCGATCTGGGCATCGTCGTCGTGGCGCCCGCCGGCAACGACGGCCCCGGCGCGGCCACGGCCGGGCGCTTGCCCGGCGGCCTGGAGACACCCATCACCGTGGGCGCCCAGGGCGCCCCCTATGGCCGCGCCCTCTTTGGCGCGCCGATTGACCAGGTGGTCGGCCCGTGGCCCCTCGTCGCGGTCTCGGATCTGGCGGGCGATAGCAGCCCGTATGCTTGCGCCCCATTGCCGGCAGGCAGCCTGGCGGGCAAGGCGGCGCTGGTGGCGCGGGGCGGCTGCCCCTTTGCCGACAAGGCGTACCATGCCGAGGTTGCTGGCGCCGAACTGGTCCTGATCTACAACATCAGCAACACCGTCACCGACATGGGCTGCTCCGGGCAGTATTGCGATCCCGACGAGATCACCGTGCCCGCCGCGATGCTGGCCAGCGAGTTTGGCGCGCAACTGCTGGCCTGGCTGGGCGAGCCTGGCGCGACGCCCGAGCCCGAGATCGCCCTCAGCCCCACGGGGCGCGTGCTCTCCGCCAGCCCCGAGTTGGTGGCCCCCGCCAGCAGCCGTGGCCCCGCCTATCTGCGGCTGCTCAAGCCCGATCTCATCGCGCCGGGGGTGGGCGTGGTGGCCGCCGGCCTGGGCGCAGACGCGTACCTGGCCATGTCCGGCAGCAGCGTGGCGGCGGCCCATGTGGCGGGCGCGGCGGCGGCGCTGTTGCACGCCCATCCCGCATGGGGCCATGCCGAGGTCAAGGCGGCCCTGATGGGCACGGCGCGGCTGGCAGAGCCTGGCGCGCCGGATGAACTGCCCCCCTGGACCGGCGTCCTGGACCGGGGCGCCGGCCTGGTTGACCTCGGGCGGGCCGCCGGCCCGGCGCTGCTCTTGGATCCGCCCAGCCTCTCACAACCCGGCCTGACGGCAGGCGTGGCACGCGAGACGGTGGTACAGGTCCATGACCTGCGGGACGCGGGCGATCCTTTGGTATGGCAGGTAGCAATTGCGCCCTCTGAGGGGCTGGCCCTGACGGGGCCGGAGACGATCACGACCACGGCGGGGGCGACGGTGGCCCTGACGCTGACCTGGCAGGCGGCCCAGGCACACGTGGGCGATGTCGAGGCGATGGTGCGGCTGGAGCAGGCGGGCGAGTCGTACACGCTGCCTGCCTGGGGGTACGTGCACGCGCTGCCGCAGGCGGGCCGGGTGTTGTTACTGGACAACGATACCGAGTTTGCGGGCGGTAGCGCCGATACGCGCCCCGCCATCGAGGCGGCCTTGACGGCCCTGGGCGTGCCCTACGACGTGTGGAACGCGGATGCGCTCTTTGGCGCGGCGCAGACCCTGCCCGATCTGGAGGCGCTGCAACGCTATGTCGCCATTCTGTGGAGCGTGGGCGAAAAGCGCAATCCCGATGGGACCTTTGTCTACAGCACGCCGCCCACCGCCCGCGACCAGCAATTGCTGATGAGCTATCTGGATGGGGGCGGGCGGCTCCTGGCGATGGGCCAGAACCTGGCCAGCGCCACGGACAACGAGCCGGACCCCGACCCCTTGTGGGGCCGCTCGGCCCTCTACCACGGCTACCTGGGGGCGCACCGGCTCCGGGATGACGTATTCGGAGGGGGCGGCGCTCCCTCCGAGGCGGTGGCCGTCGCGGGCCTGGCGGGCTCTTTTCTGCAGGGCGTGGCCCTGGACCTGGGGCCGTTGGGCAGCGGCGCGGCCAACCAGCACAGCATAGACGAGCTGGGGCTGGGCGGCTCGCCGCAGGGCTATGATGCAGAGCTGGTGCAGCCGGTGGCCGCCGCCCTGGGCGCAGCGCCGGCGGCCCAGGGCCTGGTCATGCTCGCCATCGCCGACGAGCCCACCCTGGAGAATGCCACGCCCCGTATCCCCTATCGCGCATTGCACCAATCCTTTGGGCTGGAGGGGGTCAACGAGCGTCCCGGCGTTACGACGGCCGCCGAGCTATTGCGCCGCCAGTTGAACTGGCTGCTGGACGAGGTCCAAGTCACCGTTGCGCAAGGGTTGGTGGGAGGCCCCTATGCGCTCACCCGGCTAGAGGCGGTTGCTTCATCCTCCGTTGGCGCCAGCATCACCGGCTACCGCTGGCTGATCGAGGGGGCCGGCGGCCCGCGTCTGATCGAAAGCCAACAGCCGGTGATCCATTTGCTGCTGGAGGAGCTGGGTGAGTATGCCGTGACGGTCGAGGCCACCGACGCCCTGGGCCACAAGGCGCTGGGCCAAGGGAGCGTGCGCATCGTCTCGGGCGGCGCCTCTGATCTGGCGGTGGATCGCGCCCTGGCAGCAGCGGGCGACACGCTGACCTACACCGTGACCGTCCGGAACACCGAGGCGATCACGCTGACGGCGGCCTACACGTTGCCGCTGCCTGCCCACACGACGTATCAGTCTCACACGGGGGCGAGCTGGGATGGGACCGCGCTGGCCTGGGCGGACGTGCTCGCCCCCGGCGAGACGCACATCGCCACCCTCACGGTGCAGGTGGACGATGCGCCGGGGTCTGCCGCCATCGAGGCTGTGGCCGAGTTCACCGTGGGAGAGGCGACCTTTTCTCGGCGCGCTCTGACGCGGCTGATGCGCTACACCTATCTGCCCGGGGTCATGCGCTAGACGGAGGAAAAGCGGGGCGCTGCGCCAGTTGCAGGCGGCGCAGCCCCGCTATTTCCGCCAGAACGTTGTATAGTCCGCCTTGTCCACAATATTGAACTCGATCATTCTCTCGAGCAATGAAAAGTCAACCGGACTGTTCCACGGAATGCGCACCAGCTCTTTGCTGTGATCATAGCCAGCCTGGGCGATCTCGTCCAAGAAACGGTTGATCGTGACCCTTTCCGGTGCAACGGCCAGGTGGTGTTTGGCAACGCTAAAGCCGATGATAAAGGTGCCGTGATCGGTGAACATGGGCTGGTTCCACGCGATCCTGGGCGCCAGATGGGGGAATCTGCTGGCCACCCAATTGAGGACCTCTTCCGTTCGGGCCCGTTGCTGCGGGTCATCAATCTCTGCCACAAAGTCGGCAAAAGCATCCATCGTGTCGCTCCCTGTCCTCTAGCGCAAGAACCCCTTGAGATCAAGGGGTTCTTGCGTCGCATCATCATGCGGTTTCCATTTGGTGGAGATGGCGGGAATCGAACCCGCGTCCAAAGAGTTCAGCCAGAGGCGTCTACAAGCTTGTTCGCTCCAAAAAGGTCTCGTGGGCCTGTCCTCGAACGACAGATTTCAGCGCCCACCAGCCGATGGATCTTGGGCCGGGACTATCGGCGTCCGCCCGACCGCATCCCGATTTAGTCGTCGCCTGTCTCCTCGCTCTCGGGAAAAGCCAAGGGACAGACGTGACCGACGCTGTCGGTCAGTGGCAATGCTCAGTCGCTATTACGCGGCGAGAGCAAAAGCCGGAGTTGTGCTTGTATTGGCACTTGATTTTTGCGCCCCTGATTTACGAGGTTGAGGCGCCTCGGCTTGCAACCGCTGACCAGCCCTCCCTGTCGAAACCTTTCATCCCCATTGCAGCCATAGTATAGCATGGGGCAGGGGCGACAGCAAACAAATGCGCACTGCGACCGCAGGGCCAGGGCGCGCAGGTGATGTTATCCAGGCGCGGATACCGATTGGCTCTGCAAAGCTCTGGCTGTTTGAGCCATCGCTCCGCGCGAGGGAGGCAGCGGCTTCGTTTGACAGCCGCCATCCGCAGGGCTATCTTGTACGCGAGATGACGGCAATGCCCAGGGGAGCCGTTCCATGATCCCTTTGCTAGAGGCCAAGCGCGACGAATTGGATAGGCTCTGCGCACAGTACCACGTGCGCCGCTTGGAGTTGTTTGGCTCGGCGGCCCGTGGCGATTTCGATCCAGGGCGCAGCGGCCTGGATTTCGTCGTCGAGTTCCATGCGTTGGCGCTGGACGAGTACGCCGACCATTACTTTGGGCTGCTCTTTGCATTGGAAGACCTGTTCGAGCTGCCGGTGGACCTGCTCATGCGCTCCACGGTCACCAACCCTTACCTCTTGCGCGAGATCGAGACCGCTCGAATCCTGATAGAACGTGAGCAAGCAGGCTGAAAAGCGCTACTCATACATTTGGGGTGGGTGATGAAGAGATACTACATATCCGGTGTTGTGCATCCAGAGAGGGCCTCCTTGACGATTCCGCACACCCGCGTGCTCCACTTGTATCAGGCAGATGAGCCGTACTGTCGTGCCGAACTAGCGATCTTGTGCAATCAGATAACGCTGGCCATTGATTGCTTTGATGATGAAGAGGATATACACACACTAAGGAATAATGTTTCCATCATCCTCGAACAGTATATATCTATCTATGGTTTCATGTGGGGATATGCGTATAATGTAGAATTGATAAAGATATTTGATGCCGACTTGAGTATACAGGAGTTCGGAATAGCCACTATGCCAGGGCTCGTTCCTGGTAACGAAGGGACTGGCCCCGCGGATGGCGCGTTTGATGCTGACTTGAGAGTGCGGGTGTTCGGAATAGACACTATGCCGGGGCTCGTTCCTGGTAACGAAGGGACGGACCCCGCGGATGCTGCGTCTGTTGTGTATCGTCTCTGCGAAGGTGAGGATGGCTCGTTTCTGGGGCGTTGTCTGGCTGACTTCGGCATGGCAATGAAGCATCCTAAAGACACCGCGTTCTATTGCCACAGGGCCATTGAATGCATCAGAGACTCCGTCGGGAGTGCCAAGGGCCAGCGAGATTCCGCTAGGAAATGGGCTGCGATGCATCAAGTACTTGACACTACCAAGGATGAACTTGCCTTTATCACAGAGGCATCCAAGGCCGCTCGTCATGGCAATCCAAAGCCTATTACATCTGCGGAAAGAAACTATATGCTGCATACTACGCGAGAGATCATCAGACGCTTTATCAATTGGCGGCTTGGGCAGGAAGAATCAGAACTCCGCCTGTAGAAGGATCCTGGATCAGACTACCGGATTCGTGCTCGGACGCGACCTATCTCATAGCAGCTTTCCCAGGAGGTCCCACCCATGAAGACCCTGATCGTCTATGACTCGGTGTTCGGCAACACGGAAAAGGTCGCCCAGGCCATGGCCCTCGCCATTGCCGGGGCCCAGGCCGTCAAGATTGACGCGCTGAGCCCGCAGCAGCTCGAAGGCGTGACCCTGTTGCTGGTGGGCTCGCCCACCCGGGCCTTTCGGCCCACGCCCGCCATCTCCGCCTGGCTCAAGGGGCTGCCCGCCGGCAAGCTCAAGGGCGCGCGGGTGGCCGCCTTTGACACCCGCATCTCGGTCGAGGACGCCAACTCGGCCGTGCTGCGCTTCATGGTCAAGCTATTCGGCTGGGCGGCCAAGCCCATCGCCAACGGGCTGGTCAAGGCGGGCGGCAAGCTGGCTGCCGAGCCCGAGGGCTATTACGTCGCCGGCTCCGAAGGGCCGTTGAAGGACGGCGAGCTGGAGCGCGCCGCGGCCTGGGCGCAACGGATCGCCGCTGCCTGAGCGCGCTGGCGTTTCCCCCAGGGAGCCTGCCATGAAGAGCGAGTTCGAGGGGTTCGACCACAAGGGCCGCTTGCAGCGCGAGTGGGCTACCGTCTCGGCCATGCTGCGCCTCTACTGCCGGGGCAAGCATGGTCGTCGCGAGGGGCTGTGTCCCGCCTGCCGCGAGCTCTCGTCCTATGCCCGGCGGCGCCTGGAGCGCTGCCCCTATGGCCCCTTCAAGCCCACCTGCGCCCGCTGCCCCATCCACTGCTACAACGCCGGTATGCGGCGGCGCATCCGCGCCGCCATGCGCTATGCCGGGCCGCGCATGCTCTTGCGCCACCCAGGGCTGGCGCTGCGCCACATGCTGGATGGCCTGCGGCCCGCGCCGGAGCGGCCCCAGCACACAGAGCGCTAGTCGCCCTCCATGAGTTCATGTTCGGGCGAGAGCATCCTGGCGCGCGTCGTTCAACGGGTGGCCCCGGGCAGCCGCTTGGTGCGCGCCTGGCCCTTGGCGGGCGGCAGCTCGGCGGGCATGACGGCCCTGGAGCTGGCCGCGCCCGATGGCGCTCTCCGCAGACTGGTGCTCCGCCGGCCCAACGCCAGGGCTCTTGCGCACAATCCCCAGGCCGCCGCCAACGAGTTCAGGCTGTTGCAGGCGCTCCAGGCCCAGGGAGTGGCGGCTCCCGCGCCCCTGGCCCTCGATGCGTCCGGCGAGATCCTGCCTGGGCCCTATCTGGTTCTCGCTTACGTCGAGGGCCGCCCTGCGTTCGCGCCCGCCGAACTGTCGGATGCCCTGGGCCAGATGGCCGCGCACCTGGCCCGGGTCCACCACGCCGATTGCCACGACCTACCCTTTCTGGCGCTTCAGACCGGTTACGCCGAGACCGGCGCCCCGCCGGGGGGAGACCCTGCCTGGCTGGATGCGGCCCGCATCCGCGACCTGCTGGCCAGGCGGAGGCCCGCCTCGGGCAACCGCCCCGCCTTGCTGCATGGCGACTATTGGCCAGGCAACCTGCTCTGGCGCAGCGGGCGGCTCGTGGCCGTCGTGGATTGGGAGGACGCGCGCCTGGGCGACCCACTCATAGACTTGGCCATCGCCCGCCTGGATACCGGCTGGATTCACGGCCCCTTTGCGATGCAGGCACTTACGCGCCACTACCAGGCCCAGATGAAACTCGACTATGCCGGGCTGCCCTATTGGGATCTGGACGCCGCCCTGCGTCTGGCGCGCCTCGCCGGGGATGATCTGGACGCCTGGACCGCCTTTTTCCGGCCGCTTGGTCGCTACGATCTCACGCCCCACACCTTTCGCCAACACATGAGCATCTTTATCGGGCAAGCACTGGCCCAGATCGCATCGTAGCACTTGCGGCGCAGCGCAAAATCGGGCACACTGGATGCGCACAGACCGCATCAACGCGCCAGGAGGTAGCCTCACCATGCAGATGACCCGCGCCCTGTTGACCGGCCCTCGCACCTTTCAGATCGAGCAGCACCCCGCGCCCGAGATGGGCCCGGGCGATGTCCTGATCGCCATTCACACCTGCGGCGTGTGCCCCAGTGACGTGCGCCTCTATAGCGGCACGCGCGCCGGCACCACCTATCCCCGCACCGTCGGCCACGAGTGGGTCGGCGAGGTGATCGGCGTCGGCGCTGACGTGACCCGCTTTGTTGTGGGCGACCGGGTGGCCGCCTTTGTGCAGCGCGTGTGCGGCATGTGCCGCAACTGCCAGCGCGGCATGTCCAACATGTGCCTCAACCGGCTGCCCGCCATCCAGGGGGGCTTTCAGACCATCGGCCTGGCCGTGCCCGAGGCGCTGGAGTTGATCCCCGAGGGCGTGCCCTATGCCGCCGCCGCCTTTACCGAGCCCCTGGCCTGCTGCCTCAACGGCGTCTCGCGCACGCCCATCGCCGCGGGCGATACGGTGGTGATCGTGGGGGTGGGGCCCATCGGCCAGATGCTGGCCCAACTCGCGCGGCTGCGCGGCGCTCGAGTCATCGCCGTGGACCTGATCCCCGAGCGGCTGGAGATGGCCAGGGAGCTGGGCGCCAGCGAGACCCTGAACGCCGCCGACCCCGACCTGGTCGCCCAGGTGCAGGGGCTGACGGGCGGTCTGGGGGCCGAGGCGGTGATCGTGGCCGTGGGCGTGCCCGCCGCCGAAAAGCAGGCCCTGGAGCTGGCGGCCCCCGGCGGCTGCGTCAACTATTTCGCGGGCACCTATCCGGCGGCCACCATCGCCGTGGACCCCAACCTGATCCACTACAAGCAGCTCTGGGTGACCGGCAGCTTTCACTTTACGCCGGGTGGCTTTCGCACGGCCCTGGACTTGATCGCCCGGGGGGAGGTGCTCGTGGAGCCGCTGATCAGCCACCGCCTGGGGCTGGAGCAGGTCGCCTACGGGTTCGATACCGTGCTCGATCAGGCTGGCATGAAGGTCATCGTCGAGATGGGCGGCGGCGCCTGAGCCATGGCTGGCGATTGCATCCTCGGCCTTGATCTGGGCACCACCACCTGCCGCTGCCTGGCGTTTGACCGGCGGGGCGACGTTGTCGGCTGCGCCTCGACGGAAGTGGCGCCCGAGCACCCTGCGCCGGGGCGGGCCCTCGTGCATGCCGACCGCTGGTGGGAGGCCGCGCGCCAGGTGCTGCGCGATGTCGCGTCGCAACTGGCCCGCCTGGCGGTGCGGCCTGTGGGCCTGGGGCTGGCGGGCCTGCAACATGCCATCGTCCCCCTGGATGCCGAGGGCCGTGTGCTGGCCCCCAGCATGCTCTGGATGGATCAGCGCGCCCAGGCCCAGGTGGATTGGCTCAACCGCGAGGCGCGGGCTATCCTGGAGCGCGTGCTGGGGCCCGGGGCGCGGGCCAGCAGCACCCCCAGCCTGCCCCGCCTGCGCTGGCTGAGCGAGCACCAGCCTGAGTTGCTGGCCCGTGCGCAGACCTTGCTCTTACCCAAGGACTATGTCCGGTATCGGCTGACGGGGCAGGCGGCCAGCGACCCCTCGGATGCCGGGGGCGCCATGCTGTATGACCCGCGCAGCGGCGACTGGTCACCCGATTTGCTGGCTCTGGCGGGGGTGCGCCCCGAGCAGATGCCGCCCATCCTGCCGCCCGATGCCCTGGCGGGCCAGGTGACGCCCCAGGCCGCCGCCGAGACGGGCCTGCCCGCCGGGTTGCCCGTGGCCGTGGGCGCGGGCGACACCCTGGCCACGATCCTGGGCAGCGGCGGGGAGCACGCCGGACGCGCCCTGATCTATATCGGCACAGCGGCCTGGGTGCGCCGCCAGGGCCCCCGCGACCGCGCGCGCTTTTTGGCCACGGCCACCACCGGCGCCGCGCTGCGCTGGCTGCGCGATCTGCTGGCGGGGCCGGGCGACGGCCTGAGCTATGAGCAGATGATGGCGGAGGCGGCCCTGGCGCCGCCCGGCGCTGAGGGGCTGGTCTTTTTGCCGCACCTGTGCGGCGAGCGCGGGCCCTTCCCCGATCCCGAGGCCAGGGGCCTGCTGGCGGGGCTCTCGCTGCGCCACGGACGGGGCCACCTGGCCCGCGCCGTGCTGGAGGGCGCCTGCTGCCATCTGCGCTGGTTGCTGGAGGATGACGCCGCCGCAGCGCCCGACGAGATATGGGCGGCGGGCGGCGCGGCCTACAGCGCCCTCTGGATGCAGACCTTGGCCGAGGTGCTGGGCCAACCCGTGCACACCCCACGTATCACGGAGGCGGGCGCCCTGGGTGCCGCCATCCTGGCTGCCGTGGCCGTTGGTCTGTATGCCGACCGACAGCAGGCCGTGGCGGCGATGGTGCATCCGGGGCCGGTCTACATGCCTGACCTCGCACGCGCCGCGCAGTATAATGAGGTGTACGCCCGCTGGCGCGAGAGCGAGGCGCGCTGGACGCGGCGGTAGGAGGGCGAAGCAAGATGGATGGTCCCAGGTGGCGAGCTGCGATCCTTGGCTCGCTTGCCCTGTGCCTCCTGCTGGCCGGTTGCCATCTGCTTCCCACTCCGGCGCCCACGGCCACACCGACCCTCGACCCCGAGCGCCTGCTGACCCCACCCGTGCCCGGCACCGCCTTTCCGCGCCAGGAGCCGGTGGAAGGCTTGCGCACCTACATGACGGCCGCCCTGTGGGGTGTGCTGGAACTGGACGATGGCTGCCTGTGGGTGCGCTCGTTGCACGACAAGAGCCGCGTGCTGCCCATCTGGCCGCCCGAATTGAGCCTCGTGGAGCACGAGGGGCGCCTGCTGGTGATCAACCCAAGCATCCCCATCAGCGGTGGCGGCCCGGTGACGGAGCAGGCCGTGGCCGTGGTGGGTGAAGAGGTGTTCATGGGAGGGGGCCATGTATCGCAGGTGAGCGCCTGGGTGGCGGGCCAGGTGCCCGCCGCCTGCCAGGGCGACTATTTCATCGTCGGACAGCCCGAATCGGTGCGCACCAACCTGCGCGAGCATTCCGAGCTCTTTGCGTGGGAAAAGGTCACAGAGGGCGCGCGCACGGCCCTGTTGCTGCGCTACACGCCCACCTTTGCCGCCCAGGCGGGAGATCTGCAGACCCTCGCAGGCGAGTTGGTATTATATGACTACCAGCGTTGCCCCCAGTTGCAGACGGGGCGCGGGCCGGGGCCCGTCACCCTGCTGTGGCCGCCCGATTGGGCGCTGCAGCTCGAGGGTAGCGGGGCGCTGATCCTGGATGGTGCGGGGCAGGCCGTGGCCCGCGTAGGCGAGGGCGTGACGCTGCTTGGGCGCCCTATCGCCCAGGAGTGGGAGAGCGAGATCTATCGGCGGGCGGTACAAGAACTCCCCGGCGACTGCTGCTGCACCTTTTTCCTGGTAGAGGGCGTCGAGTAGGATGCCTGACAGCTTTGGAGCGAGTATGGGCGGGCGCACGGGGATGGGCAAACCCGTATCGTGGCCCAAAGGCCAAGCCCCTAGCGGGAGAGGCGCGTCAAGCGCCCGCTACTGAGCGCCAGATCAAGAGCCGACCACGGCCCGACCTTGAAGAGCACGAGCTCGACCGTCTCTGGGCTTTCTGGAGTGACCACAACCCGTGCCGTCGCACCCTGGAATGTCCGCGCGCCATCTACCATAATGTAGGCGCTCACCCCATAGATGCCGTCCGCCTGTATAGATGCCAGATCGCAGAGCATCTCAAACTCGAACGGGGCCAACCTACCGACCAGAAGGATGAGTTGCTCATCGAGAACGACTGCGGAGGCGTTGGCCCCAGACATATCTAGGAGCTGGACAACGAGCACTGCGCCGGGATCAAGCGTTACGGTCTCGAGGTACGTTACCACGCCCTTGACGATGGCTGGTTCGGGGGATTCGCTCGCACTGCGTAAGGGTGGCGCCGTAGGAGCGGTGCGTCGCATCGCCAGAACACCCGTGGTAGTGGCTGCCGCCACCACGCACAGAAGCAGAAAGGACAGCATTCTAGCGCTGATGCGGTTCATGCAACACCTCCTTGACCCCTGTGAGAACGGCCTCCAGGGTCATACGCTACAGATTGCGGCTTGCAGGGCTGCAGTGGGCCCTCCCTTGAGCAAAAAGATGTCGGCCCCGGCTGCAAGCGCCTCGGCCTGATATTCGGGGTACATCGTCAACAGGATCACTCTCACTGCTGGCATCTGGGATTTGATGCGCCGCGTGGCCTCCATGCCATCCATCACCGGCATGCGGGCGTCCATCAGCACGACGTCAGGCCGCCGTTCTGCGACCAGATCTACGGCCTCGCATCCATCTACCGCCTCTCCGACCCATTCGACGCCAGGGAAAAAGTTCAGTAACGCGCGGAGACCCTGGCGTATGGGGCGCTGATCGTCGGCAATCAGAACCCGTCTCGGCTGCAACATAGCATCACCCTCTATACACAGGGGCGTGGTAACGGTCACTAGGCTCAGCATACCGGCGAATCTAGGGGCCTGTCATCGCCAGAGAGATTGGTCTTGCTCTCCATCCAAAGCAGTTCCCTGGGGCAGTATTCTCCTACTTTGGTCTGGCCGATGTGCGTCCAAAGTTGGGGCATGGGGCGAGGCGATAGCTTGAACAAATACGGTTACTCTCATTGCTTTATAGTTTGTGGCCTGAGCTTTGGCGCGAGACAGCTCATTGTTCCGCTGCACCTGCTTTCTCGCTCCGAGACGCCCAGTTCTATGTCGAGTAGAAAGGGCCTCTAGACAGATGCAGTCGCCCTGCGCAATGCGCGCGTACGTATGTGATTGTTCGAGTATTGGTGGAGCATATTGGCACCTGAGAGGGAGGCAGGGA
>CAYZWT010000021.1:0-66475 GCA_964482225.1 uncultured Anaerolineales bacterium | reverse complement strand
CCCTGCCTCCCTCTCAGGTGCCAATATGCTCCACCAATACTCGAACAATCACCGCGCAAGCGTGCGCGCTTGCCCTCGCCGCGCGAACCCGCGTATACTGGCGATGACGTTGGCGGAGGGGCCAATCGCAAGAGCGATGGGGAGGGACGAGATGAGCGAACACACCGGGCAAGAGACCACTGTTTACCAGGACCCCGGCCGTCCGCTGGAGGAGCGGGTGCGCGACCTGATCGGGCGCATGACGCTACAGGAAAAGATCTCGCAGATGGTACACGATGCGCCCGCCATCGAGCGCTTGGGCGTGCCCGCGTACAACTGGTGGAACGAGTGCCTGCACGGGGTCGGGCGCGCCGGGATCGCCACCGTGTTTCCCCAGGCCATCGGCATGGCGGCCACCTGGAACCCCGAACTGATCCACCGCATGGCCACGGCCGTCTCGGACGAGGCGCGCGCCAAGCACCACGAGTTTGCGCGCCAGGGCGACCGGGGCATCTACAAGGGGCTGACCTTTTGGACGCCCAATATCAACATCTTTCGCGATCCACGCTGGGGGCGCGGCCAGGAGACCTATGGCGAGGACCCGTTCCTCACCGCCCGCATCGGCGTCGCAATGGTTCAGGGCCTGCAGGGCGATCACCCCCGCTATCTCAAGGTGGCGGCCACGGCCAAGCACTATGCCGTGCACAGCGGGCCGGAGGCCGACCGCCACCATTTCGACGCCCAGGCCAGCCCCCGCGACCTGGCCGAGACCTATCTGCCCGCTTTCGAGGCCCTGGTGCGCGAGGCCAAAGTGGAGGCCGTGATGGGCGCCTACAACCGCACCAACGGCGAGCCCTGCTGCGCCAGCGATACCTTGCTGGGCGAGATCCTGCGGGGCGAGTGGGAGTTTGATGGGCACGTGGTCTCGGATTGCTGGGCCATTCGCGACATTTTCGCCCACCACAAGGTGGTGGATACCCCCGAGGAGGCGGCGGCACTGGCCGTCAGGGCGGGTTGCGACCTCAACTGCGGCGAGACCTATGTCTACCTGCTGGGGGCCATCGAACAAGGGCTGCTCGCCGAGGCGGACCTCGACCGGGCGCTGGAGCGCCTGTTCCGCACCCGCTTTCGCCTGGGCATGTTCGACCCGCCCGAGCGCGTGCCCTATGCTCGCATCCCTTACAAGGTCAACGACTGCCAGGCCCATCGCGAACTGGCGCTGGAAGTGGCCCGCCAGTCGCTGGTGTTGCTCAAGAACGCCGATGCGACCCTGCCCCTGGCGGATGTGGGGCGTATCGCCGTCATTGGCCCCAACGCCGACGACCCCGAGGTGATGCTGGGCAACTATAATGGGACGCCCTCTCGCTCGACGACGCCGCTGGCGGGCATCCGCGCGGCGGCCACGGCGCGGGGCATCGAAGTCGACTATGCCCAGGGCTGCGACCTGCTGGAGCCCGACCGGAGCGGGTTCGATGAGGCGCTGGCCCTCGCTCGCCAGGCGGACGTGGTCATTGCCGTGCTGGGCATCTCTCAGATGGTGGAGGGCGAGGAGCACCCGGGCAAACCCTGGGCCGACCGGACCGAGATCGATCTGCCCGCCGTGCAGGAGGCGCTGTTGCAGGCCCTGGCCGAGGTGGGCAAGCCGCTGGTGGTGGTGCTGCTGAACGGCAGCGCCCTGGCGGTCAACTGGGCCGCCGCCCACGCTCAGTCCATCCTGGAAGCCTGGTATCCGGGCGAGGAGGGCGGCGTGGCCATCGCCGAGGCGCTCTGGGGCGATTACAACCCCGGCGGGCGCCTGCCGGTGACGTTCTACACCGGCGTGGACCAGCTCCCGCCCTTTGAGCAGTACGACATGCGCGGCTTTACCTATCGGTATTTCGAGGGCGAGCCCCTCTATCCCTTTGGCTATGGCCTGAGCTACACCAGCTTTCGCTATAGCGACCTGCGGGTTACGCCCCGGGTGCGGCCGGGCCAGACGGTGAACGTGACCGTGCGGGTGGAGAATGCCGGCGCGCGCGCGGGCGACGAGGTGGTGCAGCTCTACCTGAGCGATGACGCCTCCGCCTATCCAGCGCCCATCCGGCGGCTGGCCGGGTTCGAGCGCATCCATCTGGCGCCGGGCGAGGCGCGGCGGGTGGGGTTCACCCTGGGCCGCCAGGAGATGCTGGTGCATGACGACGAGGGCGAGCCGCTGCTGGAGCCGGGGACGTTCACCCTTGCGGTGGGCGGCGGCCAGCCGGTTCTCAATGGGGGCGCGCCCTATCTGACGGCGCAGTATGAGCTGTTGGTATAGCGGCGCTGAGCAAAGGGGGGTACGGCATGGCTTGTGTACAGACCGTTTTGGGCCCGGTGGCCCCCGATGAGTTGGGGCTCACCCTGATCCACGAGCACGTCATGGTGGACTTTGGCGGCGCCGAGCAGACCGGCCCGCATCGCTGGGATCGCGACGAGGTGGCGCGCACCATGCAGCCCTACCTGGATGCCGTTGCGGCCCAGGGGGTGACCTGCCTGGTCGAGTGCACGCCCAACTATCTGGGGCGCGACCCGGCTCTGCTGCAACGCCTCAGCCGGGCCACCGGCCTGCACATCGTCACCAACACGGGCCTATACAAAGAGCCCTATCTGCCTGCCTGGGCGTTCGAGCTGTCGCCCGGGGCGCTGGCCGAGCGCTGGATCGTCGAGTGGGAGCAGGGCATCGGCGAGACCGGCGTGCGCCCTGGGTTCATCAAGATCGCCGTGAACCCGGGCCCATTGCTGCCGATTCAGCAGACCATCGTGCGGGCGGCGGCCATGACACATCTGGCGACCGGTTTGAGCGTCGTGTGCCACACGGGCCATGCTGGCGCCGCCCACGAGAGCCTGGACCTGATCGAGGCCGAGGGGATGAATCCCGCGCGCTATGTGGTAGCCCATGCCGATCAGATCACGGACGATGCGGACCATATCGCGCTGCTGCAACGCGGCGCATGGCTCTCGTACGATGCCATCGGCTGGGGGCCGCTGGAGCGCCAAGAGAGGCTTACGCTGGCCATGTTGGAGCGGGGCTATGCGCGGCAACTGCTGATCTCCCAGGACGCGGGCTGGTACCACGTGGGCGAGCCCGGGGGCGGCGAGGTGCAGCCCATGACGGCGCTGCTGGGCGAGTTTGCGCCCCGGCTGCGCGGGGCCGGGGTCGCTGAAGAGATGATCGCCACATTGCTGGTGGAGAATCCCCGGCGGGCGCTGGCGGGGGGGTAGCCAGGAGCAGGCTCCTCCTATTCCCATCCGCAAGGTGCGCTGCGCCTTGGCCCTACATGAGCCTGGCCTTGAGCAAGGCAGTCGCCATGTCCGATTGGACACCACGAAGAATGAAAACGGCACGAGTCTGGGAGCGCGCAGTAAAACTCCGCGCTCCATGCTCAAGCGAGGATTATCCGCGTCTATTTTAGGCCGTTAGTCCAATGCCAGTCGGGGCACGGCATGCCGTGCCCCAACCATCGGAGTGGATGGACATGTGCATAGCGCACCACAAGGGATGAAAATGGCGCAACGCCCGTACTGGGGGCAGGCTGCGCATACATGCGTACGCATACACGCGTCAGGGCCTGCCCCTACAGAACGCCTATTGTAGGGGCACCCCCCCCCCCGTGGGCGCCCACAGAGTGAGCCTCTATTTTCGAGGCAGAGGGCGGACGAGACGTCCGCCCTCCAGGAGAGCCTGCATGCCGCCTGCGCGGGCAGGATGGCTAGACCAGGTTGACGGCCTCTTCTGGCATCCAGTGCTCGTCCTGATCCTTCCACTTGACGTTGCAGCCAATGGGGTTGGTCAGAGGTGTGCTCACCGGCTTGCCTGCGGTGTGCTCGGCCAGGGCATTGTCCAGATCGTTGACCGTCATCTGGCTCGCATCGGCGGGGCTATCCACGCCGCGCCCGGTGTAGACCAGCTTGCGGTCGCGGTCGAACACGTAAAAGTGAGGCGTGCGCAGCGCGCCATAGGCCAGGGCCACCTCTTGGGATTCGTCGTGCAGATAGACCCAGGGGAACTGCTGCTCCTCCATGCGGGCCAGCATGTGCTCCCAGCTATCCTCGGGGTGGACGCCCACCCAGTTCGAGTTGATGGCCACAAAGCGGACGCCCTTGTCGGCGTATTTCTCGGCGGTGGCGCGGGTCACCTCGTCAGAGCCGAGGACGAACGGGCAGTGGTTGCAGGTGAAAAAGACCACCAGCGTCTCGGCATCGCGGAAATCGGCCAGGGTATAGGTCTTGCCGTCGGTGGCGGGCAGGGAGAAATCAAGGGCTTGCCCGCCGATGAGTAGGGTAAAAGGCATGGGGACACACTCCTCGTGGGGTGGGGCCTTGGCAGCACGCCAAAGCAGCTTGGCTAGATGCCCCCAGTATATCCGGCTGCCACAGATACCGCAACCGACGTGGAACTGTCTCGCGCCGCGCTCGACAGTTGCGTCCAGGCCCCATCTCATGTATCATGGCCCCGTGATTGACCTATTCCGACCTCGGTTTGTGCGATTCTTTATCGTAATTGTGGCTGCGCTTCCCTGCCTGGCGGGCTGTGCGGCCTTGTCCTTTTGGGTGCCGCCAGAGCCGACGGCTCATGTGCAGGCGGCCACGCCCACCCTCGGATTGACGGCTACCCCGTCGCCGGCGCAGGCCGCCATCGCGACGCCCACCCAAGCGCCGCCGGCGCAGAGCCCGGAGCCGGCAGAGGCAGAGTGGGCGGGCCAACGCATCGATCTGACCAGCGATGCCGTGCAATACTGGTCCAACCCGAACAGCATCCACGATCTGCTGTTTGATGGGACAAGCCTCTGGGCCGCGACCTATGGGGGGCTGGTGCAGTGGCATGGCGAGGGCGACTATCGCATCTATACCGTGCGCGATGGCCTGGCCTCGCAGGCGGTGGCGGCCCTGGCGCTGGATGCCGAAGGGCGGCTCTGGCTGGGCTATGAGGACGTGGACGGCTGGACCGTGCGCCAAGGCGAGGAATGGCAGCACTGGAGCACCCGGCGTCAAGCGGTGGAGGCCAACTATGCCACCCTGCTGGGCGCGCAGCGTACCCACCCCCGCCTGTGGGCCACGCGCCCCGAGAGCGCCTGGGTCTGGCTGCCGCGCGGCGACGGCTCTATCCAGGCCTATGATGGCGGGCGCTGGCGCGTCTATGGCGCCGACAATGGCGTCACCGCCCAGAGCCACTGGGTCGGGGTCTCGCCCGAGGGCCAGGTGTGGGCCGTGGGCCAGGGCGTTAGCACCGCCCAAGAGGGCGAGCTGTGGTGGGATGACCACACCTTTTTCTCCGAGGTGACGGGCGCCGACGATGTGCACGATGTGGTGGTGGACGCCGAGGGCACGGTCTGGATCGGGTTTGCCAACCATGCGGGGGGCGGGCTGATCCGCTACAACCTGGCGGTCCAGCGCTGGGAGGGGCATCTGGCCGAGATCAACCCTGCCATCCCACCCCAGGTCTATGCACTGGAGTTGGATCGGGATGGCACGCTGTGGGTAGGTGGGGCCGGGCGCTTGAGCTATCGCGCTCCCTTGCGCCAGTTTCGCACCTATGATCTGGGCGCTGTGAGCGTGCTCTCCTTTGCGCGCGAGGGCCAGACGCGCATCTGGCTGGGCACCGACCAAGGGCTATACTGGCTCGATGCAGAGACGCAAGAGCTGCATGGGCCGTGGGTGATCCCCTCGCCTCTGCCGGATAACCAGATCACCGGGCTGGCGATAGATGCCGAGGGGGTGGTCTATGTGGGGACGCCGCGTGGCATCTCGTGGATAGACGACCAGGGACAGACCGACCTCTTGACCGACCAGGGCGTCCAGTGGCTGGGGGCCGACGCCCAAGGGCGCCTGTGGGCGGCAACGTCCCAGGGTGTTGGGCGCCAAGTGGCAGGGGGAGCGTTCGAGTTCGTCTATGATCAGGGGCCCGTGCTGGCGGTCACCCTGGGGCCGGAGCAGACGGTGTATCTCTGCACGCCGGAGGGGCTCCTGTTGCGCGTGGGCGACCAGGGTGTCGAGACGGTGGCCGACATCTATGCCTGGACCGGCGCGCTGCCCCGGGGCCTGGTGGTGGATGGCCAGGGCGTCATCTGGGTGGCGACGGCCGAGGGGCTGGCCCGGGTGGAGCCCGATGGAACCCAGACCCTGTTCACCGATGGCGACGAGGGGCCTCTCAGCAGAGATATACGGGCTGTGGCGCTGGATGTGGACGACACGCTCTGGCTGGCTACCGCCCGTGGGCTGGCCCGGCGGCGGGCCGATGGGCGCTGGACCCGCTTTACCACCGAGAGCACCGGCGGCGGCTTGCGCTCGATGGATATGCGCGATGTCGCGGTGGGGCCGCTGGGCGACCTGTGGATGGCGACCCAGGCAGGCATCTCGCGGCGCGAGCCCGCCGAGGCGGACTGGTCCTATCTGGATGTGCCAGGGGCGCAGCGGGTGCTGTACGATGGGCGAGGCGCGATCTGGGTGGCCACCCGGGCCGGTTTGTACCGCATCGCGGCCGAAGCATTGGCTGCGCTCGAGTGAGTATAGTGAGTATGGGGAGCGCCAGTAGGCGCAGCGGAGGCGGCAGGCAGGTGAGCAATCCACGCGACGATCTGGGCTATTCCGGCAGTGCGCAGCCGCTGTCGGTCCAGGAGCTGTACCCGGAGCTCGACCCTTTGCTGTTGCAGCGCAAGGGTCGCCTGGTCTTGTTGGTGACGGACAAGGCGGATCGCGAGGCCCTGATCTGGCTGTGCCGCGAGTTCTATGAGAGCCGCACCTACGACCCCATCCCAACCCTTGTGCACTGTCTGGCCCAGGCGTACCGAGACCATCTCCCTTTGCCCGCCGAGCTTCCGCTGGCGCTGGTGCTGCGCGGCCTCGAATTGAACATGGTGGGCACCGATCAGGCGGTGGTGCGCCTGATGCGCTATGGCGTGGTGCGCGACTTGTTCAACGCCCAGGCCGCTCGAAGCGGCTCTCACGTCGCCATGACCCGGCAGGCGACCTCTCCGCAGATCCCGCCGATCTATAGCGCCCAATGGCGTTTGGTGACGGGCGATGTGCTGCTCGTTACCGTGCAGTCTGTGGCCCAGCGCGTGGGCGAGGGAGCGTTGCGTCGAGTGGTCAGGCTTGCGGGTTCGGCCGGGCGGGCGGCGACGCTGCTGGCGCGGCTGCCGCGCGTGCCCGGCGCTGCGCCGATCCTGATGATGCGACAAGGGCAGTTTTCGCCGGTGCCCGAGATGCAGGGCGCCAAGCCGCCCCCCGAGTCAGAGCAACAGGCCCAGCGCCACCGCAGGCGAGGATGGTCGCCCATCTGGCCGGCGCTGCTGATCGCCCTATTGGCGATTGTCGTGACCGTGTGGGCCACGGGTATACACGTGGAGATGGACAATCTCCAAGAGTATCTGCTGATGATGTTCTTTCCTCCCGTCGAGTCCACGCCTACCCCCGAGGCAACGACGCCCGAGGAGGTCGCCGAGCCCGCAGAGCCGCTGCCATATGCGGCGCCCGCCTTGGTCAGCCCCTATGAGGGTGCGCGACTGGAGGGCGCTGAGATCATCCTGAGCTGGGAGTGGGCCCGGGAGCTAGGGGCAGACCAGTTCTTTGAGGTGATCCTGCGTCCGGCAGGCGACGACCCCGAGGCCCGCACCCTGACCCGCGTCGAGCGGCACATGGTCTCCATCGGCGCCGATGGCTGGTATGCCTGGAGTGTGCGGGTGGTGGATGGGCAAGACCGCCAGAATCCAGAGCCGCTCAGCCCGGAAGCGGCGCCGATCTCGTTCCACTGGCGCGCGGAGTAGGGGTGGGACGACGGCCCTCACCCCCAAAGGTGAGGGCCGTAACCCGGGGCCCATCAGTCGCACCGGGTTGGCCCAGCGCACCCTGCGTTTCCTATGTCTGTCTAGGCTGCGCCCTAGACGTTGAAGCGGATGTGGAGCACATCGCCATCCTGCACCACATAATCGCGGCCTTCCAGGCGCAGGGCCCCGGCCTCGCGGGCATGGGCCAGGGAGCCGGCCCGATCCAGCGCATCAAAGTGGACGACCTCGGCGCGGATAAAGCCGCGCGCCATGTCGGTATGGATACGCCCTGCCGCCTCTAGCGCCGTCTGGCCGCGCAGCAGGTTCCAGGCGCGCACCTCTTTGCCGCCGGTGGTGGTGAAAAAGGTGATGTAATCCAGCAGCGAGTAGCCCACTTCGATAAAGCGTTCGAGACCGGCGCGTTGCAGATCCAGCTCCTGGGCATAGGCTCGCGCTTCGGCGGGCTCCCACTCGATCAGCTCGGCCTCCAGTGCGGCGCAGAGGGTCACCAGGGGCGCGCCCTGGGCGGCGGCCACGGCGGCCACACGTCGAGCCAGCTCGCCCCCCTGGGGCAGATCGCCCTCCTCCACATTGGCGACGTATAGCAGGGGCTTGGTGGTGAGCAGATCCACCGCTGCGCTGGCCTCGTGCTCGGCGGGGCTCAGCTCGGCCCGGCGCAGCCCTTCTCCGGCGCGCAACCGCCGGGCGAGCGATTCGAGCGCCTCTAGCTCTCCCGCATACTCGCGCGGGTTGGCTTTGGCGCGGCCCTGCACCCGCTCGATCTGGCGCTCCACCAGCTCCAGATCCGAGAGGATCAGCTCCAGTTGCACCGTCTCGATGTCATCCACCGGGTCCAGGCTGGCGGTCACATGGGCGATGTTCTCGTCCTGAAAACAGCGCACCACCATGGCGATGGCATCCACGGCGCGGATGTGAGAGAGGAACTGGTTGCCCAGACCCTCGCCGTGGCTGGCGCCCTTGACCAACCCGGCGATATCCACCACGCGCAAGGTGGCGGGCACCACCTCTTGGGGGCGGATGATCTCGGCAATGCGGTCGAGGCGCGGATCGGGCACGGGCACAACGCCGATGTTGGGGTCAATGGTGGTAAAGGGATAGTTGGCCACCGTGGCCCCGGCCCGCGTGAGGGCGTTGAACAGGGTGCTCTTGCCCACGTTGGGGAGCCCCACCAGCCCGAGTTGTAGTGCCATGTGGTCGCCTATCCTCCGCTCTGGGTATCCGCCTCGCCCGCCGGAGCTGGCCCCTCGCGATAGCGGGCCGGCCAGGGCTGATAGTCGCTGAAAAAGCGTTCGCGGGCCACCTGCTGTCCGTTCACCTCGATCAGGCGATACACCGTGACCTGCACGCCATCGCGGGCGCGCTCGATCAATACCCGTTCGCCCGGCGCCAGGGTCGGGTCGGTCTCGATTATATCGGGCCCCGGCGGGATGGCGGGCCCCAGGGTGGGGCCTTCGATGCGCACCGTGCGCCCCACCGAGCGCCCGTAGAGGCGAAAGTACAGCTTGGAGTTGGCCCGGTCCACCTCGGTCAGGATCAAGAGGGGGGTGGCGGTGTCGTTGTCGAACTTGACATCCACCCAGGGGGTAAAGACGGCGGCGTCCAGGCCCACGGGCGGCTCGTACCAGGACACGCGGTAAGAGTGCGGGGTGCGCTCAATGATGGGGTAGCCGCCCCAAAAGGCCGCCCGAAAGAGGGTGGTGGCCACCTGGCAGACGCCGCCGCCGGGCCCCAGCAAGGTCTGGTTGCCATAGATCACCCAGGACTCGCTATAGCCGTTGGCCAGGGTCACCAGGCCCAGGTGCTCGACCATGGAAAAGCGCGCGTGGGGGGCGATGGCCAGCCCCTCGAACATGGCCGTGGCGACCTCGATGTTGTGTAGGCGAGCGTCGGTAGAGCCGGCAAAGCCGGTCTCCCCCTCGCTCACCAGCTCCAGGGGCAACAGCGCCTCGATCTGGGCCAGGGTCACATCGGGGGCGATCACCTGCACGGGCAGGGCCACATGGCGCTCTTCCGGGCTGAGGCAGGCCGCGATCAGCGCATCAAGGGCTGCTTCCACATCCAGGGTCAGGCCGTACTGCTCTACTTCCCTCACACTCAGGGCGGCCGTGGCAGGGTCATAGCGGTAGCGGCCCTGGCGCGCGGGGCGCTCGATCTCTTGGGCCAATCCCTCCACAAAGGCGCGCAGGGCGGCCTCATCGAGCGCCACCTGGGGCGCGCCCCCGGCCTGCTCCTCGGGCAGACCGACGCGCAGCCAGGCGCTGAGCTGGGCGCGGTCAATGCTCCAGGCGCGCCGTTCGGTGGCAAGGGCGCCCTGGCCCAAGATGGGGTGTTCGTACGAGAGGGTGACCGGCGCGCTCAGGATGATCTCGGCCTGCTGGCGGGCCTCCGAGACCTCGGCCAGTGGCAGGGCCACCTCGTAAAAGACCAGCTCGACGGGGATGGTCTCCACAGGGAAATGGCCGGTGCTGGGGGGGCGGTTGTAGCGGGCGCGCAGCCAAAGAGGCTCGCGGCTCCAGCCCGACGCGCCCAGGGCGGCGCGCACCGCGACCACAATGGCCTCCTGGCTGGCAGCGATGTCCAGGTCGCGGCCTGTTTGCGAGGCGTCGCTGCGCACCTGCATCCCCGCCACCCACACCTGGGCCTGTTGCGGAGGGCGCCCCGCCTGGCGCGCGATCTGGCGCAGCGGGGTCAGCGCCAGCCCGGGTTCCAGGTGAAACGTGGGTACGATATTGTAGCCGAGCCATAGCAGCCGGATGCGGGTCGCCATGTCCTCGCGAAAGAGACCGCTGCGGCCCAGTTGCCACGCCTCGCGCACGGCGGGCTCGAAAGCGAGATAGCCGCCCAGGTGGGCGGTGGAATAGATCCATTCGCCCTCGGGGCCGCGCAAGGTCAGGTAGGGCAACTCTTGTACCACCAGGGCCTGCTCCAGGCGGGCCAGGGCCTCTTTGCGCAGCAGACCGCCCACCGGAACGCCCTGGATGGTGATGCCCGGCAGGATGCGTTCTGCATAGCGTCGCCCGTAGCCCAGCACGGCCAGGCCGCAGACCATGAGCAGCAGGGTTGTGGTGAGGCCCAAACCGAGCAGCAGACTGGTCCAGGCAGAGCCTCGCTCATGAGGTTCGGTCGCGCGCCCGTGCATCGTTCGTGGTCTCCTGTGCTAGGGCAAGAACGCCAGATCGGCGTGGCGCTCCATATCACCCACAAAGGCGCGCAGCAGACGCCAGGCGCCTGCCGCATCGTTCAGGTCCAGCACGCAGATGGGCGTGTGAGAATAGCGCCGCGCCAGGCCGATGCCCGCCGTGGGCACCCCCCGGCGCGCCAGGTGGATGGCGCCCGCGTCGGTGGCGGCCATGCCTTGCGCCACGGTGGCCAGTTGCAGGGGCACACTCGCGGCGGCAGCAGCCTGCTGGACATAACGGTTCACCGCCGGATGGCCAATGTGAGCGCTATTGGCCAGCAGCAACACCGGCCCCTGGCCGATGGCCGTGGGCATCTCGCGATGGTAATCCACGTCTGGCGTGTCGCCCGCCATAAAGGTATCAATTACGATGGCGTAATCGGGTTGCACGGTATAGGCGGCCACCCGCGCGCCGCGCAAGCCGATCTCCTCCTGCACGCAGATCACGGCGTCTATGGGGCCGGCGGGCGTTTCATCTGCCAGGTCGCGGAACAGTTCCAGCAAGATGGCGCAGCCGATGCGGTTGTCAATGGCCTTGCCGGTGACCCGGTCGCCTCCGGCCAGCGCCGCGAGCGGGCTATGGTAGGCGATGGGATCGCCGATAGAGATGCCCAGGGCGCGCACCTCGGCTTCGGATGCGGCGCCCAGGTC
Source organism: uncultured Anaerolineales bacterium (assembly GCA_964482225.1). Classification (GTDB taxonomy): domain Bacteria; phylum Chloroflexota; class Anaerolineae; order UBA1429; family UBA1429; genus UBA1429. Next base: position 54,868 of record CAYZWT010000021.1, on the reverse strand, counting down.
AATGTACAGGGCGCCAATCTCCAGCACGCTCTTGCGTTCCTCTGGGGTCTGCAAGTGTCCGGATTTGACGCCGATGACGCCCAGGCGCCCGCGCACCCGCACGCGCCTCCCCACTAGCATGGCGGGCGAGACGCCGCCCAACGGCTGCATCCGCAGGAACCCCTGCGGGTCAATGCTCTTGACGATGCCGCCGATCTCATCCGAGTGGGCCTCCAGCATCAGGTGCGGCCCGGCCCCCCGCCCGTGGCGGCGGGCATACAGGTTGCCCATGCGATCCACCTGCACGACGTCGGCGCAATCGCGAAACGCCTCTTGCAGATAGGCCACCACCTCCTGCTCGAACCCCGAGACGCCGTCCAGCGCCGTGAGCGCCTCCAGGCGGGCGCGCAGGGCTTGCTTCATGCGGTCCATGCTGTTCTCCATCAGGCTGCCTCCGCTCCCGGCGAGATCAGGACTTTGCAGGCATCGGTGGCCTCGTGGGCCAGGTGGATCCCTTTTTCCAGCTCGTTCAACGGCAGGATATGGGTGACCGGCTCCTCCAGTTGCAGGACGTTGGCGGCGGCCAGCCGGATCGCCAGATCGAAATCCTCTTCGCGATAGACGCGAATGGGCGTGATGTTGATCTCGCGAAAGAGTAGGGGGGTAAGGTCCATCTCGACCGGCGCCTTGGGCATGCCCACTTGTAGCACCTGTCCCAGGATGCGGGCGCTCTGCCCCGCCTGGCTGATGGTGGCCTGGACGCCGGCGGTCTCGAACACCACCGGCGCGCCTTCTCCATTGGTGATGCGCATCACCTCCGCCACGGGGTCGGCGCTGCGCGCATCTATGACGCTCAACCCCAACCGCCGGGCGATGTTCAGGCGGCGCGGGCTGACCTCGGAGACAAGCACATGGGCGCCGGAGAGGCGCGCCACTTGGGCCGTCAGAATGCCCACGGGCCCCGCCCCCAACACAGCCGTGATATCGCCCACCTTGAGGTTCGATACGCGCACGGCGTGTACGGCCACGGCCAGGGGCTCGATGATGGCCGCCCGCGCAAGGGACAACGAGCGGGGCAGGGGCCGGATGGTGTGCACCGGGACGGCGGCGTACTGGGCGAAACCGCCGTCGCGATCAATGCCCACCAGGCCCAGGCGCTCACAGACATACCCGACGCCCCGCCGGCAGGCCGAGCACTCGCCACAACTCAGGAGGGGGTTGATGGCGACGGGGGCACCAACGGGCAGGCCCTCGACGCCCTCAGAGGCCACGGTGCCCACAAACTCGTGGCTCATGATCAGGGGCGCCCTGGCGCGGGGGTGTTTGCCCAGGTAGATCATCAGGTCGGTGCCGCAGATGCCGGCGTAGGCCACCTTGATCAGCGCCTCGTCCGGGCCGGGCTCTGGGCGATCCACCTCGCGTAGCTCGACCTGCTCGGGCCCCGTCCACACCGAGGCCATCATCTTGGCCGTCATGCTTGCCTCCCATCGCCCCAAAGGGCGTGTCGTTCAGATGGCGCCAGTCTAGCATAACGGCCGGGGAGGGGCAACCACACAGCTTGAGAGAGAGGACAACCCGGCAAGATGGATATGCTGTCGGCCCTGTTCTTGCGGCCTCGAAAGCCCTCACCCCCAGCGAAACTCGCCTCTGAGGCGAGTTTCGCCTCCCCCCTCTCCCACAACGTTGTGGGAGAGGGGGCTCGGATGCGGGCGCATACATGCGCTTGTTGCGCGTTGCGGCCGTGGGGGTGAGGGCTATAAAAGCGCAATCAACAACAGTATCGCGGCACAGCGATCAAGTGCGATTGCCCTCCGCCCTTCTTCTGCGCTACCAGGTGATCCTCACGGGCCGCTTGGTTTCGGCGCTCTCGATGGCACCCAACACCATCGCCAGGCTCTTGATGTTGTCTGTAGCTGCCGTCTCTGGGGTCTCGCCCGTGCGTACGCAACGGACGAACTCGCGGATCACGCCGCCGTGGGCGCCCACCTTGTCGCCCGGATCGAACGCAGGCACGTCCACGGGCGCCATCTCCCAGCGCAGGCCGCCTGGCGCGGCCACCCTCTCGGCCACGATCTCTGTGGCGCCATCCCAGTGGATGCTGCCGCGCTGGCCGATCAGGCGCCAGTCGCTTTCCCAGGTGGTGTTCAGCCCTTCGGCGCACCAACTGCCCCGATAGGTGTACACCAGGCCATTCCCCATCTCAAAGATCGCCACTGCCGAGGCATCGCGGTCGTACCAGGAGCCGGCCGGGTTCCACTCGTGGCAATAGACCGAGACGGGGTCGGCGCCGGTGATCAGGCGCGCGGCGTCAAAGGTGTGGATCGCCATATCCAGCAGCAACACGTGGGGCATGTGGTCGCGGAACCCGCCAAAGTGGGCCCCCAGCAGGAAATCGCAGTGCGCCGTGGTCAAGGGACCCACGGCCTCGCTCTCCACCAGGTGGCGCAGACGACGGATGTTGGCGTCGTAGCGCCGGTTCTGGATTACGGCCAGGATGCGCCCGGCAGCCTGGGCGGCGGCGATCATCTGCTGTGCGTTGGCCAGGGTATCGGCCAAGGGCTTTTCAGTCAGTACGTGACAGCCGTGGGCCAGGGCCGTCAGGGTCACCGGCGCATGGGCTTCGGGGATGGTGCAGTTGAACACCACCTCGGGCTTGGTCTGGGCCAGCATGGCGTCCAAGTCATCGCCGATCAGGGCGCCCTCCAGCGCAAACTCTTGGGCCCTCGCCCGGGCGTTCTCCAGCACGATATCCACCAGCCCCACGATCTCGACCGAGCCCATGGCCTGGATGGGCGGCAGCCAGGCCCGCGTGATCCCGCCACAGCCTACCAACACGGCGCGCATCTTGTCCGGCATGTTCACCTCTCGATCTTGTGATTGGCGCCATTCTAGCGCGCCTGGGGCAGAGCTTCAACTCGGGCCAGAGCACATGCGCAGGCCGCTCCCCCGTGGGTGCCCACAGAGCCCCTATTCTCGGAGTAGCTGCGGGCGTGGGGCGGGCTATCATACGGTTTGCGCGGGGGGTTCGATATGCTAGAATGACCCTGCGAGGCACATTAGCAGATGAGGAGCGACGAGATGAACAAGAAAACCGTGTACGATATCGCGGTCAAGAACAAGCGCGTGTTGGTGCGTTGCGATTTCAACGTGCCTTTGGATGATGCGGGCCACATCACCGATGACTTGCGCATCCAGGCCGCGCTGCCCACCATTCGCTACCTGCTAGAGCAGGGCGCCGCTGTGATCCTTTGCTCGCACCTGGGGCGCCCCAAGGGCAAGCCGGTGGACAAGCTGCGGCTGGACCCCATCGCCCGCCGCTTGACCGAGCTGCTGGGGCGCGAGGTGCGCCAGGTGGGCGAGGTGGTAGGCCCGGCGGTGAGCGAGGCGGCGGCGGCCATGCAGCCGGGCGACGTGCTCCTGCTGGAAAACACCCGCTTTGAGCCCGGCGATGAGGCCAACGACCCCGAGCTGAGCCGCAAACTGGCCGACCTGGCCGAGCTGTATGTCAACGACGCCTTTGGCGCAGCCCACCGGGCCCACGCCTCGACGGCGGGCGTGGCAGCATTCCTTCCCTCGGCGGCGGGCCTGCTCATGGGCCGCGAGATCGAGGTGCTGGGCACGGCCCTGAGCAGCCCCAAGCGCCCCCTGGTTGTGATCCTGGGCGGGGCCAAGATCTCGGACAAGATCGGCGTCATCGAGAACCTGCTCGCCATCGCCGACCGGATCCTGATCGGCGGGGGCATGGCCAACACCTTCTTCCGGGCCAAGGGCTGGGAGATGGGCGACTCGTTGGTCGAGGAAGGCTCTGTCGAGACGGCCCGCGACCTGATGGCCCGCGCGGGCGAAAAACTGGCGCTGCCGGTGGATGCCGTGGCGGCCGATGCTTTTAGCGCCGAGGCCCAGACCAGCGTGGTGACGCCCGACGCCGTCGAGCCCGGCTGGCGCATCCTGGATATCGGCCCGCGCACCGTCGCTCTGTTCTCCGAGATCGTCGCCGGGGCGGGCACGGTGATCTGGAACGGCCCGATGGGCGTGTTCGAGCTGGCGCCCTTTGCCCAGGGCACCTTTGCCGTGGCCAAGGCCCTGGCCGCTTCTCAGGCCATCACCATCATCGGCGGGGGCGACTCGGCCTCGGCTGTGGAGCAAGCGGGCGTGGCCGACGCCATCACCCACATCTCCACGGGCGGCGGCGCCTCCCTCGAGTTCCTCGAGGGCCGCGAGCTGCCCGGCGTGGCCGCCTTGGACGACAAATAGCCCCAACAGAGGTAGACCCGGCATGGCCAACGAGATTCGCAATCTGGCAGTGTTGACCGGCGATAACGACGGCCCAGGCATGAACGCGGCCATCCGCAGCGCCGTGCGCATGGCGCTGCACCAGGGCTGGGCGGTGTGGGGCGTGCGTCGCGGCATCGAGGGCCTCCTGCGGGGCGATCTCGTGGCGCTGGACTCGCGCTCGGTGAGCCATATCATCGAGGTGGGCGGCACATTTCTGGGGACGTCCTCCTGCCGTATGCTGGATGAGCCTGGCGTGTTACAGAGCGCCGTGGCAAGCCTGCGCGCGAGAGGCATCGAGGCCCTGGTGATCATCGGCGGACGAGCGGGCATGGCCCTTGCGCACTCACTGGATGAGGCGGGCGTGCCCACGGTGGGCGTTCCCGCCAGCATCGAGAACGAGCTGTTGGGCACAGATGTCGCCATTGGCGTGGATACGGCGCTGAATACGGCGATGGAGAGCCTGGACCGCATTCAGGATACGGCACTGGCGCAGCAGCAAGCCTTTGTGGTCGAGGTGGGGGGCGAGCGCTCTGGCTATCTGCCCCTGATGGCGGGCATCGCGGGCGGCGCCGAGGTGACCTGCATTGCGGAGGCGCCGATGACCCTGGAGCAGATCGCCCGCCAGGTGGCCGTGGCCCAGGCGCGCGGCAAGGGGCATTGCGTGATTGTCGTCGCCGAGGGGGCCACGCCCGACGCCCACGCCATTCACGCCCATCTGAGCGAACGTCAGGAGGAGATCGGCTTTACGGTATACCTGACGGTGCTGGGGCGTGTGCAGCGCGGCGGCCCACCCACGGCCAAGGATCGTTTTCTGGCGACGCGCCTGGGGGCGGCGGCGGTGCGCGCCCTGGCCGAGGGGCGGCGTGACGTGATGGTGGGTCTGGAGGGGGAGAGCCCCGTGCAGACGCCGCTGGCCGAGGCGCTGGCGCGGCGACGGCCGCTGGACCCAGCCTATCTGGAGCTGGCGGCGATCTTGGCGCAGTAAAAGAGCGCCCCTCTCGCGTGAGAGGGGCGCTCTGGCATCAGGCGGGTCGTTACTTGCGCTTGGCCTGGTTGGCCACCGCCTCGGCAGCCTTGGCCGCCGCCTCGGGATCGCCCAGGTAGTAGCTGCGGATCGGCTTGAGGTCCTCGTCCAGCTCGTACACCAGCGGGATGCCCGTGGGGATGTTTAGCTCGGGGATCGCGGCCTCGGAGATATTGTCCAGGTACATGACCAGGGCGCGCAGGCTGTTGCCGTGGGCCGCGATCAGGACGCGCTTGCCGGCGCGCACCTGGGGGGCGATGGTGTTGTGCCAGTAGGGCAACATGCGCTCCACCGTCTGCTTGAGGGCCTCGGTGCGCGGCATCTCCTCCGGCGTCAACGCCGCATAGCGCCGATCATGGGCCTGCGAGAAGGGATGCTCGTCGTCCATGGGCGGCGGCGGGATGTCATAGCTGCGCCGCCAGATGTGCACCTGCTCGTCGCCGTGGCGCTCGGCGGTCTCGGCCTTGTCCAATCCCTGTAGCGCGCCATAGTGGCGCTCGTTCAGGCGCCAGTCGCGCACGACGGGCAGCCACATCAGGTCCATCTCGTCCAACACAAGCCAGAGGGTGCGGATGGCGCGCTTGAGCACCGAGGTATAGGCGATGTCAAAGGTATAGCCCTCCTCACGCAAGAGTTGCCCGCCCTTGCGGGCCTCTTCGCGGCCCGTGTCGGTCAAATCCACGTCCACCCAGCCGGTGAAACGGTTCTCCAGGTTCCAGGCGCTCTGCCCGTGCCGCACCAAAACAAGTTTGTACATTGGCTTCTCCTACCACATATGAGCAATCCTCTGCTGTGGTTGATTGTGTCCCAGAACAGGGGGGCGGTCAAATCATTGGCTAGCATCTGCGTTCGGTTCGATTCGCCAAACCGCCTCGCCAGACGCCTTGAATCGCAAGCGCCGATCTGCTACAATCGTTGTACAAAGGTTGACGATGCTGCCGTCACGGCGCCTGACGCCGTGGTGTACACAAGGGAGATGGAACATGGTGCGCATCTATCGCACGGCCGTGATCCTGTTGTTGGCCCTGGCGTTGCTGCTCCCTGCGTCCCCCCGCGCCCTGGCCGCGCCTCTCCAGCAGGCGCCCTCGGGCTCCTGGCTGGCCCAGTACTGGAACGGCATTGACCTGGCGGGCGCGCCGGCCGTTCAACGCATCGAGTCGGCCATCAACCACAACTGGGGCGCGGGCTCCCCCGATCCTGCCATCCAGAGCGATTTCTTTTCCGCTCGCTGGACCGGTTCCTTTAGCTTGCCCGCCGGAACGTACCGGCTGCGCACCCGCAGTGACGACGGCATGCGCGTGCGGGTGAACAACCAACTCGTGATTGACGACTGGGTCCAACATGCGGTGACCGAGCGCATGGCCGAGATACAGCTCGCCGCCGGGCTGCACACGTTTGTGATCGAGTATTTCGAGTATCAGGGCGAGGCGGTGGCCGCTTTCTGGTGGGAGCCGGTCATCCAGCCGACGCCGGTGGGCGTCTCGATCTCGCCCACCAGCGGCCCGGCCGGCGCCGTGGTCCAGGTGCACGCCTGGGGCTTTGGCCCCTATGCCCAGGTGGCCGTTAGCGTGGCCCCGCAGGGCGGCGCGGCGGTACACTCGCACACTGTGGCTGCCAACGCCAGCGGCCAGCTCTGGACCACGGTGACCATGCCGGGGAGCGCGGCGGCGGGCAGCCTGTGGGTGGTGATGGCCGCGGCGGGAGGGCAGCAGGGGACGTCGCCCGCCTTTCGCGTGGAAGGCGGCGCGCCGCCGACCACCTCGCCCTGCGGTTCGCGCTACACCGTGCGCCCCGGCGACTGGCTCTACCAGATCGCCCGCACCTGCCAGGTGACGGTGGCCGATCTGCTGCGGGCCAACCCGCAGATCTCTAACGCCAGCCTGCTTTATCCCGGCCAAGTGCTCAATATCCCGCAGGTGGGCACGCCGCCCCCGCCGCCGCCCGTCTCGGTGACGGCCACCACGCGCTATGCCCTGAACTTTCGCCCGGCCCCCAGCCTGGGCTCGACGCCGATGGCGGTGATCCCGGCGGGCGTCACGGTGCCTGTGCTGGCGCGCGGCCCCGATGGCTGGATCTATGTGCGCTATGGCGCGCGCCAGGGCTGGATCGCCGGCTGGCTGTGCAACATCCACGGCAACCTGGGCGGGCTGCCGTATAGGGCGTCGTAGAGGGGTCTGTACGCCAAAACACCTGAGGACGGGCGACACGCCCGCCCTCAGGTTCTCTGCCGACGACGAGTCGCCCATCATGCAGGGCGGGCTCCCTCGTTACGACCTCGTTGACCAGAAGGCTTGCTCTACAGAGCCACGGCCTCTTCACGAACGCCATGCAGTCCGACCATTTCCGGCTGGACTGCATCCTCGAAATGGCAGCGCACGGCGTCGCGGACGGCCTCGACAAGCTCCTCCCACGAGTCGGCTTCTGTAAAGATAGGGTGGCCCAGGGCGCGGGCCACATAGCCGCCCCCGGCGGCGCCTCTTACGAGCAAGATCAACTCTGACACTGGGGCCACTCCTCTGTCTCGGCGCTCTGATCGTATGGCGTCCAGTTGCCGGCCTTTGGCCGGTCGCGGGCGGGACGCCCGCGCTCCAGCCGGTCGTGCGCGCTGCTATATGACGTGCCGTCCCGCCGCCAACCGGCGGGGCGCCTGGCCCTCCAGCTCTAGCAGCACCGGCACGGGCGATTCGATGCTCACCCCATCGGGGCGGGCCTCCACCGTGATCAGGCCGTGGGGCGTGGGCACGCTGCCCCTGGCCCAGGCCAGGGGCCCCAGGCGGGGCGCGATGCGCGCCACGGCATAGCCCGGCTCGTTGGGTGTGACCCCCAGGGTGTAGAACACCATGTCTCGCGTGGGCGTGCAGCTCCAGCCGTGGACATGGGTGCCGTAATCCCAGCACTCGCCGATGGTGTCATAGCCATCGGCCAGAAACTGGGACCAGCGCCGGAAGAGATCGGGCAGGCGCCCGGCGCAGTCTGCCAGGGCCACAGCGTCGTGCACCACATAGCTCATAAAGGGCTGGGCCAGCACGACCTGGTTGTGCACGTCCCAATCGATCTCATAGAGCCCCTGGCGCACCTGGGCCATCCACTTGTCCATGGATTGGCCGCCCTGGTTGTCGCCCGTCCAGGCGCGCATCACCAGGCGCGCGGGGTCGGTGATGGTTGCGACGATTTGGGCCCAGCGCTCGCGGGGCGCCAGCAGCGAAGCGATGGCCAGCGCCCCGGCCAGTTGGCTCATCTCGGGGCGCTGTTCGCCGCCCACCACGTGGTCCACATAGGAGCCGCGCGAGCCATCCCAAAAGATCTCGAACCCGGCGCGCGCCCGCTCATAGCGCTCCTCGGCCCAGCGCTGGCTGCCCTGGTTGCCCAGCCAGCCCGCCAGCTCGGCATACTCGCGCAGGCCCCTGGCCCAGAGCGCCGTCAGCGTGGCGGCCTGGTCCTCGGTCGAAACGCTGGACCAGTCCACCAGATTCCACTCGGGCACATCCTTGAGCGCGCCGCCCGCCGTCTGATAGGGGGCGTACCAGCGCAGGATGCGCTCGATGGTGGGCAGCAAGCCCTGGATCAGCTCGCGCGCGCCCATAAAGCAGTACAGGTTGTACACGCCGTGCACCCAGTGCAGCGACCAATCGGGGATGGTGTGGATGCCGCTCATCTCGATATCGCCCGCCACGGTCATGGGCAGGATGCCATCGGAGCGGGGTGAGTTGCCCAGGGTGCAGAAATGGGCCGCCAGCCGCCAGTCGCAGTTGGCGGCCAGGTGCACCATCTGGTGGACGACGCCATCGCCCACCCAGGCGCGCTGCTCGCGGGTGGGGCAATCAATGAACGCATCGTGGCTGTTGAGCTGCACGGTGCGCAGCCCGGCGGCCCAGATGCGGTTTAGCTCCTCGTCGCTGCATGTGAACGATGCGCCCGCCTGCCAGGGGTAGAGCAGCTCGCGCACGCCCAGGTGTTGCAGCGTCACGGGCCCCTGGCCTCCGTGGATCAGCAGATAGATGTAGCGCAGGCCGTTGGAATCGAACAGGCGAAAGCGGTCGTCCGAGCCCCTGGCGGTATAGCGCAGGCCGGCGGTCATACGATCCATGGTGAAGGTGGCCTGCAGCGGGTCCTCGGTAAACGAGAGTTCCAGCATCGTTCCGGCGGGCGCGGTCACTGCAAACTCGACCTGGCCCGAGACGATGCGCCCCATATCCACGCCCAGCCGCACGGCGCCGCCTGCGGGAATGTCCATCTCCAGGGGTAGCGTCGCCGCCCGCGCCCCGGCCACGGGCAGCCCCAGGGCCGCCTGCACCCGGGCAATGGGGCTGGTCTGGTCGGTATCCACGGCGCCCGCCAGCGTCTCGACCTGAATGCTCTGGGGGGTGCGCGTCTCGCCGCCCAACTGGGCAATGGGCCGGGGATAGAGGGGGCCGTAGGGATCGGTGGGCGGCTGGGTGCGGGCAAAGCCGCCGATGTGGCAGGCGGGCACGCGCTGCGCCGCGCCCCAGGCGCCATCCGGATAGTCAGCCTCGATCCAGCGGTTGTCAAAGAGCCGCGCATCGTAGAGATCCACAGGCACGCCGTGATGGCGCCCAGAGCCGCCCGGCTGCCAGGCCGCGGCCTTGTGGGCCCGCCAGGTCTCGTCGCTCACCAGCCATTCATCGGCGCCCCACACCTCCGAGAGATCTGCCTCGAACGCCAGCACGCCGCGTGTGCCCAGGGTGTTGTTGGGGATGGCGGGCATCCAATAAGAGTTGGCCTGCCCATAGTAGCGCACATAGACCGCCACCACGTTCGCGCCAACCTGCAAGTAGGGCGCCAGGTCGTACATGTCATAGTGCAGGCGGCGGGGCTGGCTGCGGATGGGGCCGCGCCCCACCTCGTGCCCGTTGACCAGGAGGAGGTAGCGCGAGTCGGCGGTGATGCGCGCCGGCGCCCGCGCGGGCAGGCTCTCTAGCGCAAAGGTCTTGCGAAAGAGGCCGTGGCTCTCGGCGGCCTGCGGGTTCGTCCCCGCCGACCAAAAGCCTTGAGGCTCGACGGGCTCTTCGGGCAGCCAGATCCAGTGGCCGCGCCAGCGGATCTCGGGGAAATCGTCAGGGGCAATGGGTTGCGTCATGGGGCAGGCTCCTTGGATGGTGGACGACGGACCATAGATGCTGGGTGCTGGCGTGATCGTCAAGGCTTGCTGCTTGTTGGGTGCATTGTGGCTGCTGGCCGTCTCGTCGTCAAGGCGCAGCAGAGCCCAACTCTGGCTCGTGCGCTTGCGCAAGCATACAAGGCGAGCGAGATGCCCGCCCTCCATGCAAAAGGGGGGCCTGCCGAAGCAAGCCCCCCGTGTCGCGCCGGTTGTTGGCCCGCGCTATTGGGCGCGCGAGACCGTCAGGATCTCCCAGGCGCCGTTGCGCCGCGCCAGCTCGATCTCGAGCCGGTGGCCCTCAAAGCTGCTGGCCGCCGTCACCAGGGCGCGGTCGCCCTCCACCTGCTCCGCCTCCACCGCCACCCACATGGGCACGTCCTGGGCGTGCAGGATCGGGTCGAACCCGCCGCCCTGCATCCCGGCCAGGGCCTCGCCCACGCTGGCCACAAACTCGGCGGAGAGGAAGGGCATGTGCGCATAGCTGCCGCTCACCAGCGGGTTCTCGCGCGCGGCCCGCTCCAGATAGATGGCGTAGAACGCCGTCACCGTCTCGCCCGCGCCCAGGGGCCGCTGGGCCCCCGGGTTGCAGCCGATGCCCGTGATCTCCCAGGCGCCCTCATGCAGAGCCAGCTCCACCGTCAGCAGCGAGGCCATCGGGTTGCCGTACCAGACGCTGGCCAGTTCGACCGTGGCGCGCTGCCCCTGGATCGCGGGCTCGCCCACCGATACGCTCATTGGCACGTCCTGGGCGCAGAGGAACGGGTCATAGTAGACCGGCCCGCTGTCGAACAGGGCGTCCATCTCGGCCACGTAGGCCGCGCTCAGCCCGGGCATCTCGCGGTAGGCGCGATCCACCATCGGGTTGGCCGACTCTGCGTAGGCCAGGTAGGCGTTGTAGAACGCCTCCACCGCCTCCTCGGGGCCGGGCCCCGTGGCCTGCCGCCCGAACAGCGTATCCGCCGAGCTTACCCCAATGGCGGCCAGCGCCACCACCACCAACACTGCGATCCCCAACCACACTCTCGTCTTCATGTCTGTCTCCTCTTGCGTTGTCACGCCGGTTCCCTCACGTTGCGCCCTCAGCATACAGGCAGCCGCCGCCAGGCACATCGCACAGGGGGCCAGTTCCTCAACGCCCAATAGGGCTGATGTGTGTATCCCCCAAGTGGCCAGGTTGGGCCGAGAAGAGGGGCGTTCCGTTTCCCGATCTGACAGGGCGCGCCAGATGCGCTATGATGCGCGAGATCAAAGGCACGCATAGATGGATAAGACAAGGGACGAGTATGGAAAAGGAGAAGGCGAGGCGCATGGAGCATGCTCGGAGGCGATATGCGCAGAACGGATAGGGAGATCATAGAGCGGGCTCACATGGACGCCATCATCCGGCGCAGCCGGGTCTGCCGCCTGGGGCTGGTCTGCGAGGGGGCGCCCTATGTGGTGCCCCTCTGCTTTGGCTATGACGGGGCGGCGGTCTATCTGCACATGGCCGCCGAGGGCCGCAAGCTGGACTGCCTGCGGGCCAACCCCCGGGTGTGCCTGGAATGGGACCTGCCCGGCGAGATCACCATCGCTCCGGCGGCCTGCGGCTGGGGCATGGCCTACGAGAGCGTGATCGCCTATGGCGCAGCGGAGGAGCTGGCGGACGAGGCGGCCAAGCGCCACGGCCTGGCGCTGATCATGGCCCAGTATGCTGGCGAGGGCCGCGCCTGGGCGTTCCCGCCGGAGCAACTGGCGCGCACGGTGGTGGTGCGGGTGCGGATCGAGGCGGTGACGGGCAAGGGGCGGGGGTAGGGGGAGCGGAGGCGTGTGCTCACTTGCGAATGACCCAGCCTATCCTGCTATCCTCTCGCCCAACAACTCTCTCAGGAATGCCTCTCCTGCGGCATCCAGATCGCCGGAGAGATCGAATGTGAGGGTGCGAACGCGGATATCCCCTACATACGTGTCAATTTCTCGCTCAAGTAGCGTCGGATAGACAAGCACGGCCTCGTGACAACCCAGCCCCTGGGCATAGAAGACGCCTTGATGCACATCCGCCGGTTCGGGAACGACGCTACGCTTGTATTTGGTGTCCAGCACAGCTACCGGCTTGCCCAGAGCATCATCCCATAGCACCAGGTCAATGCTCGATCTCAGCCCATTCGTAGCATCCCATTCCAGTTTTTCCTGGTCTGTAAAGCGATAGCCGGGCAGGCTGGCTCGTTGTAGCCATGCAGCCACAAAGGACTCAAAGAGCTGATTCATGTTGATCAGGAAAGGCAACATCTGTTGATCGCCAGACCGATGACCCGGTCCGACGTGGGCGAGGAAAAAGTGGCACAGCGCGTGCAAAGGCTGGTAGTCCTCATTGAGCCGATGGTATAGCAGGTCGAGGCACTGTTGGGGCGATACCGGCTCCAGAGATGCCACGTGGCCCATGCAGCGCAGGGCTTGATGCACCGTAGCGCGCGAATGCTCGGTGCAGATACCCGTCCTGGCAATCTGGAACAAGGTATAGGCCAGGATGCGATTCTCCCTCACGTCGGCAGTGTGTTCGTGATAATGGCAATGTGGGTTGTGATCCCAAGGGCGGGTAGCGGCGTGTCGCAGCTCCATGCGGCCCCGGATGAAGGGTGTTCGCTCGTCCAAAGAGATATAGTCTCGATAGAGGCCCTGCCTGGCTCGATCAAGGACGCGCTGGGCCAGCACCAGCGCCAGCCGCTCGTAGAGCTCCTCCAGCGACTCGACCTGTACGAGGTCTTGGCGAAAGAATGTGCCTAGCCGGTAGGCATACTCGAGCATACGAAAGAGGTTCGCTATCGGCACCTTGGGCCTCAACGCAAGATGTAGATCGGAGCTCAATGGTATGTAGCCAACCCAGCCTTGGGGTGTGAGCACCCATTGGTCGTCGTTATGGAACGAGGGGGCTTCGACGTTGATCTTGGCCCCGTGTTGCCGCCAAAGCGCCTGCGCCAAGGCGGGGTCAAGCGCCGACTTATGCAGAGGCATGGCCTCGTACTCGACCAATTCCAGTAACTGGGGTGTGTGGCTCATTCACCCAGTACCTCGGCGCGCACACGCTCCCAGCGGAACTGATCCACGGTACTGCGTTGGTCGAAAAAGTACTCCTCCAGATAAGGCTCAATCTCGGTTCTCCACACGCTGGGTAACGTGTCTGAAGGACGCGCAACTAGAAAGAACGAAACGCCGATAGAGTAGTTTGGATCAGCGATGGTACGGTTCAGCCGTTCTAGCACCCGAATCAGGCCCTCGGCGTCAAAACCGGTTCCGTTGGCATGCCACCGGCGCAGCACAGGGTATTGCGGGTAGAGAGCGATGAAAGCAAAGCGCCGCCTCAGGGCATGGTCAACCAGCGCGATGGAACGGTCAGCGGTATTCATGGTGCCGATGATGCGCACGTTGGGCGGGATACTAAAGCGTCGCTCCCCTGCTGCCAGAGGCACAGCCTCTCCGCGATACTCCAAGAGGTACATCAGCTCGCCGAATACCCGCGCAAGGTTGGCTCGGTTGATCTCATCAATGATGAGAATGCATATGCCCGTGCGTTGGCTCGCCTCGTTGCAAAAGCGCATCAGGGTCCCCGGCACAACAGGATAGGCCAGACCTCCTTCTGGCCGTTCCACGGGCCGTATGCCCTGCACAAAGTCCTCATAGGCGTAGGCGGGATGAAACTGGACGATCTCCCAGAATCCGTCGCTTCCGCCCACCAGGTGCTTGGCCAGTTCTTTGGCGACATATGTCTTGCCGGTGCCTGGCGGCCCGTACAGAACCATCTGTCCCTTGCGCTCCAGGCTCGCGAGCCATTCACGTAGCATTGCGCGATCAAAACCCGTGTTCTGGGCGCATTCTATCAAAGAATACGCGGGTTGCAGCTCTGGCTCCGGATCTTCGTCGTCAAAGAAACGATATATCTCTGGCATAGGATCATCCAAGGTTGCCAAGAGCACCAATGGGTAGAGGTCGGTGAAAGCGGAGGCAATGGCTTCGGCCAACTCTTGTTTGGACATCGCCAACGCTTCGTTAGGGGACAGACTCACCATGGCGCGAGGAAACGCGGACGATTGCAGCCAGGCGGCGAAATTCAGCCGCTCATCAGGAGCTTGACCCCAGAACAGGTCTTCACGATTCAGAGTCGACCCGAGAAGATCGCTCAACAGCCCTGTCTCTCTCATTAGATTGGTGTGAAAACGGTCGGCAATCTGGCCGCTGTATCGGCCAAGGCTAAAGCCGAAGCGCAGCTCGTCAGCATTGAGACCGACGGAAAGCTGGGCATCCGCGATTCGTTTCCCGCCCTTTGGATAGTACGCCGCCCACAGGTGAGGCCATGCACCGCCTCGGCCATAGTCATTCTTGAGAATACGAGCGAGTGTTCCGCTTTCCGTCTCCATCAGCCGCAGAGTAGGCTCTGGCAACCTCGCTGCCACATCCGCCATTAACTCCTTGAGAGGGTGCTCAACATATTGGGCAAACGCCTCCCTATTCTGCTGATAGTAGTCTCTGGTAGGGGTTTTGCGCAGACCCCCCAGCAATGCAAACGTCGCATCGTCGAAATAGCCGTCAGTAGGTGGCAGCGGTGTAATCCCCTCGCTCAAAAGAAGGGGAAGCCTGGCAGGATCAAAGACCGCGTTAGCGACTTCTGTCTGGTGGGCTCTTCTGCTACTGGCTGCCGACCAATGGGCAAAGCGCAAGGCAATATGGTCAACCGTCCGCCAGAAGATCGGAAGCAGGTCCTCTGCGCCCTCTCGAACAAGTTCGGCAGGCAGCATATAGACAGACACTGCGGGCGCGCTGGCCACCTTGAACACATAATCGCGATACGCAGCATAGGAATGGGCGTGCTCGTCCAGGAGCGCGAGCCCCACACGCCTCTCTTGCGAGGGCGGGCCATAGAAACCTAGCACCAGCCACGAGCCGAACACAAGTTGGAGGGCATGACCGGCTCCGTAATAGCGCAGACTCAGGCTATAGCGCGGGTCGTCTGGCCCGGAAACTCGCAGCCGCTCGACTGCTTCACGCAGCAATCCAAAGGCGCAGACCGCTTCTTCCCGATTGGCAAAGACTCTCAGGAAGGGCTGCGCAAGCTGCTGGTCGTAAGTCTCAATGGGTGAGCCAACGATCTCATGGAACTCGGCTTCAGTTAGCTCAACAAGAGTCCTGTGCCAACCATGCCTTCTCGGTATCTGGCGTGGTGTCAGATCGTCCCACGTTACTGGTCGACGATGTGCATGATCTGCATCTTCGACGTAACGGTAGTCACCCGTGACGGTTCCGATTCCCACAATCCTATCGAGACCTTGATTCGCAACGATCCGATCACCCACTCGGATATCGTTGCGGAACCGCCACACTTGCTCTGTTCCCGCCGGGGTCCGAGCATCCCTGCCGGTGAGATAGGGCTGGCGGCGCTCGACGAACTCCTCGTGAGTGAGTCCCGTCAGGTCTCCCAACTCGTTCCAGCCAACCGAGGCAAACCCTTCGTCGCGCCAGAGATCCCAATAGCGCGCATTCCGGCCAGGGGCGATCTTCCAGTAACGAACCTCACGCTTTTGGTCCATCTCTCCTCCTCTCCTCCCTCTGCCCTACCCCAGCCGCTCCTGGGCCTCGCGGGCCAGCCGCTTGTGCACGTCGGGGACCACATGCTGCCCGGCGGCCTCCATGGCCAGCAGCGCGCCCCCCACCACCGGCAGGGTCTCCAGCGGGCGCGGGTGGGCGTGGGGCGCCAAGGCCCGCACCGGCGCCATGATGGCCGCCACCAGCGCCGCGCTGCGCGAGCGGAACACGCCCCCCGCCAGCACCACGGGAAAGGCGAGATCGCCCATGCCCAGGCGGCGCGCCACGGCGGCGGCGTTGCCGCCCAGGGCCGCCCCCACGACGCGGATGATCCCCTGGGCTACGGCGTCGCCCGCCTCGGCTGTGGCGAACACCTGGGGCGCCAGCGCGCCGTTGGGCCGGGGCGCCTCTCCCCGCACGATCCATTCCAGCATCTCCATCGCCGACGACGCGCCATAGTGCTGCAGGAATGCGTCGGTGAGGGCGGTCTCAGGGCCGGCGCCGGTGGTGGCCCGGGCCACGGCCCGCAGCGCCAGCCGCGCAATGTCGCCCGCTCCGCCGATGTCGCCCAGGTCGTTGCCCTCGCCAAAGGTGCGCCAGCGCTGGCCCGCCGGGTTGCAGCCCGCCACGGTGGTGCCCGTTCCGGCGATGATCACCACGCCCACGCCATCCTCGGCGCCGGCCCGCAGCGCCACGGCGCTGTCGTTCACCAGCACCCGGGGGCCGGGCACGCCCAGCCGCTCCAGCAGCGGGTCCAGCCGTCCGTGGTCGCTGGGCCAATCATAGCCCGCCAGGCCATAGCCCCCGGCGGACAACTGGGCCGCTGACACACCCGCCTGGGCCAGGGCCTGGCCCAGGGCCTCGCGGTAGGTCGCCAGGGCGCCCTCCAGCCCCACGCCCTCCCAGTTGCCGGGCCCGGCGATGCCCACGCCGCGCACCCGCCCGGCCCCATCGCAGATCAGGGCGTGGGTCTTGGTACCGCCCGCATCCACTCCCAAATACAGTGCTGCTTGTGACATGGTGATCTACTCCGTCAGGTATTCCAGGTGGGCGGCGTGGGTGCGCAGCATGTCCTCAAACAGGGCGGGGGCGCGGTCGGCGCCGGGCCCCAGGGGGTGCACCGCCAGGGCCTGCAACGCCGCATCGCGGCTACCCGTCGCGGCGGCCTCGGCGGTCAGCAGCTCGTACGCCTTGACCGCCCGCACCAGGCCATCGGCCATGATGGGCAGCGGCGCCGTGGGCAGCGGATACACCCCCGCCGTGCTGACGCGGCAGGGCAGCTCGCCCACCCAGTCGGCGGGCCAGCCGGGCACGGCGTCGCCCACTCGCGTGTTGACGATATGGACCTCGCTGGTGCGCCGCGCCAGCGCCAGCATGAGCTGCACGGCGGCCGTCGAGTAATAGGCGCCGCCCCGCTCCATGAGCTCGGGGGGCAGCGTCGTGAGGTCGGGATCGGCATAGCGGGCCAGGGTCTGCCGCTCGATCTCGATCACCTGGCGCGCCCGGGGCGTGCCCGTGCGCTGGGCCTCTACCACAGCGGCGGTGCGGTAATAGTAGCGCAAATAGTACGAGGGCATGGCCCCCAACAGGCGCGCCAGATAGGGCGGGATGGCGGGCTCGGCCTCCTGTTCAAGATGCTCCAGCCAGGCGGGGAACACCTCCGGCCAGACGTCGCGCCCCTGGATGGCCGCGCCGCGCACCCAGGACAGGTGGTTCAGCCCCAGATAGTCCAGGTCCACCTGGCGGGCGTCCACCCCGAACTGGCGGGCGATGCGCATCTGATAGCCGATGGGGCTGTTGCACAGGCCCACCGAGCGCACCGCCGGGGCATAGCGCTGCAATGCCTCGGTTACCAGGCCGCTGGGGTTGGCAAAGTTGATCAGCCAGGCCTCGGGGCAGAGGCGCTGTATATCGCGGGCCACCTCCAGGATCACGGGGGCGGTGCGCAGGGCCTTGGCCATGCCGCCCACGCCGGTGGTTTCCTGGCCCACCAGCCCCCAGCGCATGCCCAGTTCCTCGTCGGCCAGGCGCGCGCGCATGCCGCCCACGCGGATCTGGGTCTCGACAAAGGCGGCGCCCTGCAGCGCCAGATCGCGCTCGGTGGTCAGATTGAGCTGGAAGGGGCGCCCGGCCGCCTCGACCATGCGCCAGGCAAAGCCCCCCACAATGTCCAATCGCTCCCGGTCTATGTCCATCAGCCAGACCTCACGCAGGCCCAGCGTCTCGGCCTGTTCGATGAACCCGCTGACCAGTTCGGGGGTGTAGGTCGAGCCGCCGCCGATGACTGCTACTTTCATGGGAATCGCTCCTGTGGTGGTGCGCAGGGACAGGGTCTCTATGGGGATTGTACCAGAGGGGGGCGCCGCGCGCCAAGGACACTGTGAGGGTGGTTACCCCCGGAGCGGGCCAGCACGCCCCCGCGTCACCCCCTGGGCCATGCCCCAGACCATCAGCAGGATGGCGGCCTGCAGCAGCGGGCTGGCGGGGAAAAAGTTGTCCGCTGAGGTGACATAATACGGGCCGCCGGGATCGGAGAGGAGATAGTGGGCCAGCGGCAGCAGCAGGTAGGCCTGGATCAGGCCGCCGGCATAGAGGCTGGCCGCTGAGGGCATGGCGCGCCCGCGCCAGCGCCGCAGCAGCGTCATGATCGCTGCCCAACCGAGGGCCGCTAGCAGGCTCAGCCCGGCCGCCGCCAGCGCCAGGGCATCGCCCAGGAGCAGGCGCATCTCGGGCGCAACCGCCCGCAGAAGCAAGAGGGGCGCGACCAGGGCCGCCCCATCTGCCGCCAGCCAGGCCAGCCCCGCGGGGTCGCGAGCGGCCAGGGCGCCCGGGGCTGCCGCGCCCGCCAGTCCTGCCAGGGCGGCGGCGGCGCAGGCCAGCGCCAGGGGCAGCGGCAACGTGGGCGCCCCCAGGCCCATGGTGATCGCCACGACGCCGCCCCCCACGGGCAGCGCGCCTATCAGCCAGACGCACTCCCATGCCGGCGGCGCCCAGGCGGCGCCCCCATGCGCGGCGCATCTGCCCCGCAGCCAGCAGTACGCCGCATAGACCACCGCCGCGCCGCCCGAGGCCACCAGGCTCGCCATCCAGTAACGCCCCGTGGTCGCCGGGTCGAACGGCGCGGCCCCCATGTGCTCGTACAGGAACACGATGTAGCGGTTCGCCCGGCCAAACCAGATGGTCAGGGGCGCGAGAATCAAGGCTGCCAGCAACGCCGCGTGCACCGCCGCCGGCCGCCATGCGCGATAGGCTGCCATCAGCGCCCTCTACGATGCAGCGCGCCCGGCCCCGATGGTGCGCGCCAGGAACGCCCGCGTCAGCTCGTCCACGCGGGGATCGGTGAACCCGCCGTGGCCGCCGCCCGGCACGGTATAGAGCTCGACGGGCACGCCGGCGGTCTGCAACGCCTCGTAGAGCAGGACGCTCTGATGGTGCGGCACCAGGGGATCGCGCTCGCCATGCACGATCAAAAAGGGCGGTGCATCGCCGGTGACATAGGTGACCGGATTGGCGGCAGCCACCCGCTCCGGATGCTCCTGGATGGCGCCGCCCACCAGCTCGGACTCGGGCGAGTCGGCGGGGTCGTGCTCCATGCCCTCGGGCAGCCGGTGGGCGTCCATCTGCAAAAAGTCGGTAGGGCCAAAGTAATCCACCACGGCACTGACGCTACTGAGTATATCCAGATGCTCGCCCTGGTCGTACGCGCTCCCGTGGCCGGTGACGCCGAGCATGGCCACCAGATGGCCGCCCGCTGAGGGGCCCCAGGCGGCAAAGCGCTCTGGGTCCAGCCCATAGTCGCCCGCGTGGGCGCGCAGCCAGCGCACGGCGGCCTTGCAGTCCACGATCTGGGCGGGCCAGAGGGCGTGCTGGCTCAGCCGGTAATTCACCGAGGCGATGGCATAGCCAAGCGCCAGATACTCGGCGGGTACGAAATCGTCCTTGCTGCCGGCGCGAAAGGCCCCGCCGTGCACCCAAACGATCAGGGGCAATGGGGCATCGCCGGGGGGCAGGTAGAGATCGAGATGCTGGCGCGGGTGCGGATCGGGCGTGTAGGCCAGGTCGCGGTGCACGGTGACGCCGGGGGGTAATGACATGATGGACATGGCAACTCCTTCCGATGGCGATGTGCGCGTATGGTATCCGATTCACGCGCCCTGCGCCAGGGCTTGAGGGTTGCCGCCCATGTGCTACAATGGGGCCATGTGAGCGAGATGCACCGATGCAACCTGAGCGGGAGGATCGAGATGAACGTCATTGACCTGTACAAGTACCTGCGCGTGGTGGATGTGGCCGACGCCCTGGACGGCATCGGCTATTTCGACATCGGCCTGATGGATCCCGAGATTCGCCCCCTCTGGTTGGGGATGCGCTTCTGGGGGCCGGCCGTCACCCTGCGCTGCGTGCCCTCCAACCGCCCCATGTGGAAGCTGGAGACCACCGAGGAGATCGTGGCCGATCATGCCCACTGGTACGCCAGGTATCCCAACCCGGTCAAGCTGCGGGAGTTGATCACGCCGGGCTGCGTCGTCGTGACCGACACCGGCGGCGCACGTGAGACCGGCTATTGGGGCTCGAACAACTCGCTGGGGATCATCTCGGCGGGCGCAGCCGGCATTGTGACCGACGGCCAGTGCCGCGATACGTATGAGGTGGCCCTGCAAAAGACGCCCATCTGTTCGCGGGGGCGGGGGCGCACCATCATCCCCGGGCGTATCATGGAGGTCGAGGCCAACGTGCCCATCGGCTGCGGGGGCGTCCAGGTGTGCCCTGGCGATATCGTGGGCTGCGACGATGACGGCGTGATCGTGGTGCCCCACGACCTGGCCGAGGAGGTGGCCACCCACGCCATCGCCATTCTGCTGGCCGACATGCGCGGGCGACGCGGCCTTTACGAGCGGCTGGGGATGCCGATGGACGACACGGTGGACGTGGAGACCGTCGCGGCCTACTATGCGGGGCTGGGTCAGTAGGGCGTTGCGCATCGTCGAGAGTGGGTAGGGGCGCGCCCCCGTGCGTGCCCTCTTTTTCGGATCAGATAGACAAGGGAGAGCAACCATGCAAGTAGTTTCGGCACAAGGTGAGACCCGTACCCTGTTGTTGGTGCTCGAGAGGGGCGATGACGTGTTGGCCTGCATCCGCGAGGCGCTGGCCCGCGAGGGCGCCCGCACCGGCCTGGTGACGGCGGGCATCGGCTCGTTCTCGGTGCTGCATATGCACACCATCACCCGTGGCGAGGGTGAATCGGCGGGCGATATCCACATGGACGCCAAGGGGCCCATCGAGGTGGGCTCGATGCTGGGCAGCATCCAGAACGGTGAGCCGCACATCCACTTTGTGGCCCATCACACCGCCGACGACCGCACCTACATCGGGCATCTGGAGCCGGGCTCCATCGTGGCCTGGCGCGCCGAGATCGGCCTGATCCTGTTCGATGCGACGACGCCCCAGCGCTGAGGCGCGCCGTCTCTATCATCCGCCGGCCGCCGCGCCCCTGGGCGCTATCAAAAAGGAAAATACCATGAGTACCGACGCGAATACCCTCTCCGGGCAGGGCGCCCGGCTGGCCTGGGGCATCCTGGGCACCGGCAACATCGCCCATACCTTTGCCCGCGGCCTGGCCCAATCGCAGACCGGCAGGCTCTTGGCGGTGGCCAGCCGCACCCAGGAAAAGGCTGCCCAGTTCGCCGCCGAGTTTGGCGCGCTCCGCAGCTATGGCTCCTATGACGATCTGCTGGCCGATCCCGAGGTGCAGGCCGTCTACATCTCGTTGCCCAACCACCTACACGCCCGCTGGACCGTGCGGGCCGCCCAGGCAGGCAAGCACATCCTGTGCGAAAAGCCCCTGGCCAGCAACTATGCCGAGGCGATGACGGCCATCGAGGCCGCTCGCGAGAACGACGTATTCTTGATGGAAGCCTTTATGTACCGCTGCCACCCGCAGACGGCCAAGCTGGCCGAACTGGTGCGGGAGGGCGTCATCGGCCGGGTGCGGCTGATCCAGGCCCATTTCGCGTTTGACATGAAGGGGCCGCGCGAGAATGTGCGCCAGCAGAACCATTCCTCGGGCGGCGGCATCATGGATGTGGGCTGCTATACCGCCTCGATGGCGCGGCTGGTGGCCGGCGCGGCCAATGGGCTGCCCTTTGCCAACCCCATGATCGCGCGGGATGGCTACCGCAGCCAGACCGAGCTCAAGGCCCTGGGCTACATCAACCCGGATAACCGGGTGGACGAGTGGACCATGGCGACGGTGCGTTTCCCCGGGGACATTATCGCCAGCCTCACCACGGGCATTCAGGTGCGGGTGGATTCGGCGCTGCGCATCTGGGGCTCGGACGGCAATATCATCGTGCCCAACCCCTGGTTCCCTGGCGATCCGCGCCACGGCGGCGACGAGGGCGCCCGCATCATCATCAACCGGGACGGCCAGGAGCCGGAAGAGATCACCGTGACCACCGGCGGCCAGTATCTGTATGCCATCGAGGCCGACACGGTGGCCCGCCACCTGGCCGACCGCCAGGCCCCCAGCCCGGCCATGAGCTGGGACGACAGCCTGGGCAACATGCTCACCCTGGACGCCTGGCGCAAAGAGATCGGCCTGGTCTTTGATACCGAAAAGCCCGAGGGCCTTTCGATGCCCACCGTGGGGCGCCCGCTGGCCCGCCGCGCCGACGCCCCGATGACGCATGGTGAGATCTCCGGGGTCAACAAGCCCGTCTCCAAGCTGGTGATGGGCACCATGGTGTTCCAGCCAGGGGAGCTGCGCCTGGCGCGGGCGCTGCTGGATCACTTTGTCGAACTGGGCGGTACCGCCTTTGATACGGCCCACGTCTATCGCTCCGAGGAGACGGTGGGCCAGTGGCTCAAGCTAAGCGGCATCCGCGACCAGTTGGTCGTGATCGCCAAGGGGGTGCGCAACCCGGAGGACGATCCGGAGACGCTGACCAGCCAGCTCTACGAGTCGCTGGACAAGCTCCAGACCGACTATGTGGATCTGTATCTGATGCACGCCGATAACACCGACGTGCCCGCGGGTGAGTGGGTGGCCTGCCTGAACGAGCACCTGCGGGCCGGGCGCATCCGCGCCTATGGCGGCTCGAACTGGAGCATCCCGCGCATCGAGGAGGCCAACGCCTATGCCCAGGCCCACGGGCTGGTGGGCTTTGCCGCCAGCAGCCCGAACCTGGCTCTGGCCCGCTGGAACGAGCCTATGTGGCCGCGCTGCATCTCGGCCTCCGCCCCCGAGTCGCTGGCCTGGTACGAACGTACCCAGTTGCCGCTGCTGGCCTGGAGCAGCCAGGCCACGGGCTTTTTCACCGGGCGATACAGGCCCGAGGATCGGGTCAAGCCCGAGCTGGCCAACATCGTGCGCACCTGGTTCAACGATGCCAACTTTACACGGCTGGAACGGGTGCAGGAGTTGGCCCGCTGCAAGGGGGTCACGCCCGCGCAGATCGCCCTGGCGTATGTGCTCTCGCTGCCGCTGCGGGTCTATGCCCTGATCGGGCCCCAGACCATTGACGAGCTGAACGAGGCGCTGCCGGCGCTGGGGTTGCACCTGAACGAGGACGAGCGCCGTTGGCTCAACCTGGAGTCGGATACTCTGGCGGGGTAACAGCCCCGATAGGATCCCACCCGTCGCACGGCATTGGCCCTCAGGCACAACAGGGCTCCCTCTCCTGCAAGAGAGGGAGCCCTGTGCTCTCGGCAACTGCAATGGGGGCTACAAGCCCACAGGCGCTACTGGCGGGGGCGGCGTTCCAGGGTCGCGCTGATCTGGATCTCGCGGCCGTTCCGCAATACCACCAGGTCTACCTGGTCGCCGGGGCGGCTAAAGGCCACCGTCTCTAGCAGATCGGCAAAGTCAATCACCGGCTCGCCATTGACACGAATGATCACGTCGCCACCCGTGGGTACCGTGATGCCTCCAACCTGGGTGCTGCCGGTGCTGCCGCGCAGCCCTGCGGCGTCGGCGGGCCCGCCAGAGAGCACCTCCGCGATGTAGGCGCCTTGCTGAATGGAAAGGTTATTGCCTTCGGCGAGAATCAGATCTACCGAAGAGCCGGTGATGCCCAGCCAGGGCCAGGGGTAGGCCTCGCCTCGCATCAAGACGGGCGCTACTCTGCGCACAATGTTCACCGGCAGGGCAAAGCCGACGCCAGCGTTGGCCGCCGTGCTGCTGTTGCTGATGATCTGGGCATTGACGCCAATGACCTGGCCAGACAGGTTGATCAGCGGCCCGCCCGAGTTGCCCGGGTTGATGGCCGCATCGGTCTGGATGGCCTGGGGGATCGAGAACGAGCCCAGGCGGGCCGGGATCATGCGCCCCACAGCGCTGACGATGCCAAAGGTGATGGTGTTCTGTAGGCCAAAGGGGTTGCCAATCGCCACCACCCACTCGCCGGGCGCCACCATGTCCGAATCGCCCAGGGGCAGGGGATGCACGTTATCGGGCAGATCGTCCACCTTGAGCACGGCCAGGTCGCTATCCACATCCGTCCCCAGCACCGTGGCGTTGGCCGAGTAGCCATCGAAAAAGACCACGATCACGCGGGTGGCGTCGGCCACCACATGCTCGTTGGTGATGATGTGGCCTTGCTCATCCAGGATGAAACCAGAGCCGCCGCCTCCGCTCACCGCGCCACGACTCACCACATAGGTCTGGATGGCGACCACCCCGGGCTCTAGCTCGTGATATAGCCCCGCCAGGCCGTCCTCCAGTTCATAGGCGGCCAGGGCGCGCACCGAGGGCCCCGCCGACGTAGCGGGCAGAGTCGGCGCCACGGCCGTCTCTGTCGTCGGCTGGGCCCGCTCGACGATCACCTGGGGCGTGGGGGGCAGCGTCTCTGAGAGTTGGGCCCGTGCCGGCGAGAGGCCAAAATAGGCTATGCCAAGCGCGACGATGCACGCGAGAAAAAGCACCACGATAGCGCAGCCAATGCATCCACCGACTAGCCACTTGTTCTGGTTGTTCATACGATCGCTCCTTTCAGCCAGCTCTGCAAAGGATTGACGACATGCCTCTTGCGCAAGCGCAGAGGGCGCTGGCGTGCCCGGCGCTTGCGATAGTACAGTGATATTATACCAGAGGAGCCGTGATAAGAGGGCATGTGAATTGTGTGAGTTTTGCGGGGTCTGCGCGGGGTGCGTTCTACAACACGTATGTCCCCTCCCGGCAGATCGCCCGGCCATCTATCGTCAGGGTGGGGCGGAGCAAGCCCACGTCCACATGGGTTTCGCTGGCGTTGGCGCCGCCGTAGGGCAGGTTGTGGCCGAACCCCACATGGCAGGCGCCCAGGGCCATCTCGGCCTCCATGATCTGGGCATCAGGGCGCGCCGCCGGGTTGATGCCCAGCCCGAACTCGGCTACCTGGGCGGCGCCCGCGTCGCGGGCCAGGTCGTTATGCAACATACGCTGGCGGACAGAGCCCCGGCCCAGAGCCTTCAGGTTGGCGACGCGGCCCTCGACAACGCGCAGCATCGTGGGCCTGGCGGGCGGGCCATCGTACAGGGCGCCGTCCACCGCCAGCGTTCCTTCGATGCTGGCCTCGTGGGGCGCTGTGAATACCTCGCCATCCTCGGCCAGCCAACGCCTTGGGGCCAGCGTCAGGTCTGTCCCGCCCGGCGTCGCAATGTGCAGGCGCGTTGCCCCGCGCAGCGCCTCCAGCAGGCGCGCGCGCCAGGCCCGCACCTCGCCATAGTCTGCCGAAAGGATGCGCAGCAGGCTCTTGTAGGGCATGAGCCAATCGCAGTAGAGATGCTCCGTGGGGAGCAGCAGGCCACGATCGGGGCGGCCCACCGTATCGAACAGCCAGGGCACCTGGGGCGGGTCCGCCAGGATCACCAGGCTGCCTTCTGCGGCGGCGCGGTGCAGGGCCGGCGCGCCCGTGGCAGAATCGAAGGCCCTGCTCGGCTGCCCGGCCAGCATGTGCCGTTCGGCCTGCGCACCCTGCAACGTCAAAGAGACGTGCAGCGCCGTTGCCAACTCGTGCTTGGCCTCGCCGTAGAGGATCAAGACCGGCCCGCGCGCCGGTTGGCCCAGGCGCGCCAAGAGGCCGCGCGTCGCCTCGATCAAGAGCTGTGCGCTAGTCCTCGCCATGCCTTGGCTCCGCGTCCCCGATGCGTGCGCAGCGCACGAGCACGCGATGCTCCCGGCCATCGTCGTGCAGCGTCAGCTCATTCCCCGCTATCGGCTCGCCGTCTACGCTGAGGCCGGATGCCTCTGCGCCCAGCACAACCTCGATCCGGTAGGTGGCGGCGCCGTAGCGATAGGTCACCTCGAACCCGTCCCAGGCGGCGGGCAGGTGTGGCTCGAACCAGAGCCGGTTCTCCCGGCGGTGCAAACCCAGTAGCCCCTCCAGGCCCAGGCGGTACATCCAGGAGGCCGAGCCGGTATACCAGGTCCAGCCGCCGCGCCCGACATGGGGCGCGACGCCGTACACGTCCGCCGAGATCACATAGGGCTCCACCCGGTAGGTGTTGAGTCCCTCGGCGCCGTCGGCGCGTAGGATAGGATTGATCATGCGGAAGAGGGCCTCGGCGCGCTCGCCCTGGCCCAGCTCGGCCAGCGCCCAGATGGCCCACAGAGCTGCATGGGTGTATTGGCCGCCATTCTCGCGGATGCCCGGCAGATAGCCCTTGATGTAGCCCGGATCGCGGGGCGTCCGGTCAAAGGGCGGCGTAAAGAGCAGTAGCAGGCGATCCTCCTCGCGCACGAGCCGCTCATCCAGGGCCTGCATGGCCTGCCGGATGCGCTCGCCTTTATTGGGCAGGCGCGCGCCGCCGAACACCCGTCCCAGCACCGCCCACGACTGGGCGATGGAGTCTATCTGACACTCATTGTTCTCGCGAGAGCCCAGGGGCGTGCCGTCGTCATAATAGGCCCGCCGGTACCACTCGCCATCCCAGCCCGCGGCTTCGATTGCCTCCAGCAGCCGGGCGGCCCGCTCCTGGTATTCCTGCGCCAGGGCTTGCTCGCCGCGCCGTGCGCAGAGCGCCGCAAAGCGCAGCATGGCGGCGTACAGGAACCAGCCCAACCAGATGCTCTCGCCCTGGCCGTGGATGCCCACGCGGTTCATACCATCGTTCCAATCGCCGCCGCCCATGAGAGGTAGGCTATGGCGACCCTCGGTAGCGCCGCGCCCCATCGCCCTGTTGCAGTGCTCGAAGAGCGAATAGCTCTCTTCGGTCTGCTCGTACAATCCATAGCGATCCTCCTGGCCATCATCCAGGGGCTCGCCGCTCAGGAAAGGCAGTTGCTCATCGAGGATAGCGGCGTCGCCCGTCAGGTCCACATAGTGGGCCGTCACCAGCGGCAGCCAGAGGAGGTCGTCGGAGATGCGGGTGCGCACGCCGCGCCCCGAGGGCGGATGCCACCAGTGCAGCACATCGCCCTCCTCGAACTGGTGGCGCGCGGCGCGCAGGATCTGCTCGCGGGCCAGATCGGGGCGGCTGTGCATCAATGCCATCACGTCCTGAAGCTGGTCGCGATAGCCGTATGCGCCGCTGGACTGGTACAGGCCGCTGCGGCCCCAGATGCGCGAGGAGAGGGCCTGGTAGAGCAGCCAACGGTTCAGGAGCAGATCCATAGAAGGCTCGGGTGTGCGCACCGTGACGGCGCCCAGGATCCCGTCCCACAGGGTTTGCAGCTCCGCCCAGGCCGTGTCGCACGCCTCGCTGGATTGAAAGCGGCGCACGAGCTCCAGGGCCTCAGGCCGGCTCTCGGCCTGCCCCAGCAAAAAGACGACCTCCTCCGTTGCGCCGGAGGCCAGGTCTACCGCGACCTGCATGGCGGCGCAGGGGTCGTCTCCGGCGCGGATGGCCCCCTCCAGGCTGCTGCGCCCCAACCCGGCCGGGTGCTCTAGCGAGCCGTTGCGCCCCAGGAACTCGACCCGATCAGCGGTGAGGGACAGGGGCGCGCGATCGGTCGCCAAAAAGGCGACCGCCTCGGGATACTCTGGGTTGTAGGGATTGCGGGCCAGGAGGCTGTGGGTCTCGCCATCATACTCGGGCACGATGTACTGCTGTGTGATGCTGCGCAGAGTGCCCAGCACCCACTCGGCATAGTAGGTAGCCGTCAACCGGCGCGGCGCGGAGCCGCTGTTGTGCAGGCGCAGCCGCACGATCTTGACCGGCGCATCAGGGGCCACATAGAGGGTCAACTCGTGGCCCAGGCTGTGGCTGTTGTGCTCAAAGTGGGTATAGCCGGCGCCGTGCCGCACCAGATAGGGCGCGGCGGCGCCCGTGGGCAGCGGCGTGGGCGACCAGATCTGGCCCGTGTCTTCATCCCGCATGTAGAGGGCCTCGGCGGGCATGTCCGTGACCGGATCATTGCGCCAGGCGGTCAGGCGGTTCTCGCCGCTGTTGCCATGCCAGGAGTATCCGCCGCCCGTCTCGCTTACGACAAAGCCAAACTGCGGGTTCGCGATCACATTGCTCCAGGGAGCCGGCGTGGGCTTGCCGGGCTCCAGATAGGTGGCGTACTCGCGGCCATCGGCTGTGAACCCGCCATAGCCATTATCAAAGAGCAGGTCCTTGGGGCGCTCAATGGGCTCGCCATCTGGCAGCGCCGCCAAGGGAGCGGAACGTGGCCCAAAGAGCGGCAGGCGCGAGGGCCAGCGCGTCATGTCCTCCAAGGTCTCGCGCAGGACGCCCTCTCCCCCTGCCAGGATCACCCGCGCTGCCGAGTACAGCAGCGCGCGGTCGGATGGTTCCATCTGGTCGGCGCATAGGCTAAAGATGCCCCCCCGCCGGTTGACCCAGGCGCGACTGTGGCGCGAGGCGATGAGGCGCAGGACCATATTCTGGGACTCTTGGGCATAGCTGGTGCCACGCTCGTTGAGGAGCACCAGATCAATGAGCAAGCCTCTGCGGCGCCAGAATTCGTGGGCCACCAACATGCGGCGCACCAGGGCCAGATCCTCCTGGCCATTCACCTGAACCAGCGCGATGGGGTAATCGCCCGAGATGGCATAGGGCCAGAGGCGAGATTGGCCCCGAGTGTTGCCGGCCAGGATGGACCGCTCAGCGCGCCGCATCGGATGGGGATATAGGAGCAACGACAGCATCCCCTGCATCTGGGCCAGCTCTGGCCCCTGTACCCCCAGATTCGCCAGCTCGATGCGGCCCTGTTCGCGGGCGTTCTCCAGTGCGCGCTCCACAGCCTCCAGATCGGCCAGCTCGGCGGCTGCCGCCAGCACCTGCTCGCGAGCAGGCGCTACGGTGGTCACCCAGCAGAGACGAGCCGAGCCGTGCGGATCGAGCTCGATGACCTGCCCCACCGCCATGATCGGATCCAGCGTGGCGCCGGCGCTCCCCGACAGACCCTCAGGCCCGCCCGCCAGTGCGGCGGGACGTTGCAGGTCGCGCCCGCGACCGACAAAGGCGGCGCGGTCGGCCTCGTGCAGGCGACTCGGTCTTTGCCGAGGCTCCAACAGCATATAGTGCAAGAGATGCACAGGCTGATCCGAAGCAGCGCGTGGACGTCTCCAGTAGAGTTGGCCGTTCACTTGGGGTAGATATTCGGATTGGACGAACAGCTTGCTAAAGGCCGGATGGCGCTCGTCGCCCAGGGCATCTGCCAACACCAGTTCGCCATAGCTGCAAAGCAGCAGGCGGCGCGGCCTGTCGCTCAGGTTGGCCAGCGTCACCCGGCGAATCTCGGTGTTCTGCCCATAGATCACCGAGACATCGGTTTGCGCCCGTATATCGTGGTCAGAGCGCACGAACTCGGCCCGGCGCGGCTCGAAAACGACCTGTTGCCCCCGGCTATCTCCCGCCGTAGGCTGATAGGTCGTAGACCATAGCCGGTCTGAGTCGAGATCCCGCACATAGATCCAGACGCCCATGCGGTCCAGCGCCACATCGGGCGCCCAGCGGGTCAGGCGCAGGTCGCGCCACTGGCTATAGCCGCCGCCCGCGCTGTTGATCAGCACGCCATATTCGCCGTTGGAGAGATAGTGCACCTGCGGCACAGGGGCGTGGGCAGGCGCGACCCAAGGGTCGGCAGGAGGCCGCTGTGCCACGGCCTGAGCGCCGCTGGACGGCTCCGCCGGAGCCTCTTGCACGGGCGCATCCGCCGGCATACCCTCTTGCAGGAGAAGCTCGACGCTATCTATACGAGGATCGGCGTGCAGGCTTTCCACATGGTGGCCGCCCAGCAAATAGTTGCCCAGAGAAACCAGGCTCATGCCCTGGTGATGCACCATGTAGGAGCGCACGATGGCGCTCGCCTGCCCGATGGGCAGGTGCCCAGGGGTATAGTCCAGGGCCTCGTAAAAGCCATAGCTCCCCAGGAGGCCCGCCTTTACCAAAGCCTCGATGTTGCGCAACACGGCACGGGGGGCCACGGGCAGCGCCAGCAATGTGGCATAGGGGGCGATCACCAGATCATCGCCGAGCCCACGCTTGCGTCCCAACCCAGGCACGCCAAAGCCTCGATACTGGTAGTGTTGGTGGGCGTCAAAGTGATAGTAGCCCGATTCGGAGATGCCCCAGGGCACCCCCTTGCTGCGGGCATAGTCCATCTGTCGTTGCACAGCCGCCCGGTTCGACTCGTGCAGCAGCGTGCCGGGATGGCTGCGGATGAGCAGCTCGGGCATCAGGTACTCGAACATGGAGCCGTTCCATGAAACGAGCGCCCGCAGCGCGCCACCGATCTCGACCAGGGGACGCTCGAGGTGGAGCCAATGGCTGGGCGGGGCCTCGCCCTTGGCAATGGCGATCAGGCTGGCCAGGCGCGCCTCGGAAGCCAGCAGGTCATAGTGGTTCTCATCCATGCGCGCGGCGTTGACGTTGTAGCCGATGAAAAAGACCTGGCGCTGCGGGTCGTAGAGAAAGCCGAAATCCATCTCTTGGACCCATTCCTCGCACGTGTCTGCCAGCTCTTCCATGCGGCTCAGGAGCCAGCGCGCCCTCTCGCGGGCGGCGTCAAGCCGTTCCGCCACCTGCCAGATCCACTCGCAGGCCGGCTCGCGGCCATCCTCTGCCTCCAGGCAGACCTGCACCGAGCTATCCAGGGCGAGCAGGGCATCGCGCCCCGCCAGGCAGAGCTCGGGAATCTGGGCGAGGGTGGCGCGATGGGGCAGCGTCTGGCGCAGTGCCCTCCAGGCATCCCCCACCTTGATGGGGATATCGCCCAAGAGCGCGGCAGGGGGCTCCTGTAGCTCCCAAACCCACGGCATGAGCGCCCGCAGCTCGTCCTGCAGGTTGTCTAGTTGGCCGTGTACCCGCTCGAACCAGATGTACAGGGCATCCAATTGCTCGGAGGACAAAGCGGGCGCGTGCTTTTCGACGAGTTCCAAGACAAACTCATCCAGCCGGGGCCAGTACTCGTTGCGGAGCCGGGTGAGGAGCAGCGGCCAGCGCTCCGGGGCCTCGCGCGCTTGATAAACCCTGGCATAGACCTCGTCCACATGCCGCCGCAATGTCTCGACCAAGGCCCGCGCCTCTGGGTCGCGCACGTCGCTCACGATCTCGACCAGCACGCCCAACACATCGCCCAGACCCTGCCAGGTTTCCCAGCGAAAGATATCCTGCTGCGGCAGGCGCAACAGAGACTGTCGCAGGGCAATCAAAGCGCCGGCCAGGTTGCCGCTATCCACAGTAGAGACGTACTCGGGGGGCAGCGGCTGTAGGGAGTGGGTATCATACCAGTTCAGCCAGTGTCCCCGGTGTCGCTTGAGATCGGCCAAAGACTGAAAGCTCGAACGCAGCCTGTTCACCAACTCATCGGGGCCCAAGTACCCCAACTGGTGGGCGGTCATGGTCGAAAGGAGCATAAGCCCAATGTTGGTGGGCGAGGTGCGGTGGCCCACCTGCCCCAAGGGCTCCTCCTGAAAGTGATCGGGGGGCAACCAGTGATCCTCTGGGCCAATGAACTGCTCGAAAAAGCGCCAGTGGCGGCGCGCCAGCCTGCGCAATACGGCCTGCTCTTCGCGGGTCAGCGTCTCTTGCTCGCGCTGCTGGGGCTGGCTGATCCAGGCGGCGACCTGGGGCGAGAGGACCCACGCCAGGGTTAGGGGGAGGGCCAGTGGCAGGGCGCGCGGGTTGGCCGCCCAGGTCGCGGCGCCCAGCGCCAGCCCCAGCAGCGCGCCGCCGCTCATCTTGGACCACAGCAATTGCAGCCGCCGCTCCCGGCCCAGCAGACGCGCCGTGTGGGCCGCCGTGGTCCACTGTAGCAGTTTGCGTCGCGTGATATAGACGCGGATCAGGGTGCTGATGGCGGCGTCCGCCAGGATCAGGCCCTCGTAGGGCAGGAACACCAACGAGAGTAGCCAGCGCGCCGCCTCGTTGTGCACGAGCGCGGTAGAGGCGCTGGCCTTGGGCACTTGCAGGCGGGTCAGCAGACCGGTGATCACTCCGGCGATCAGGGGCAGCGCCGAGAACGCCAGAGCCCAGGCGGTCCACGCCAGGGCAGAGCCGGGCAGAATCAGCCAACCGGCGGCCAAAAAAAGCAACAGGGCCAACTGCTGCGTGCTGCGGCGTAGGTTGTCCAGTAGCTTCCAGCGATCGAGCAGGGAGAGGCGGGTGGGCGCCTTGTCGCCCGTTGAGACAGGTACGCGCCCCAGGAGCCAGGGCAGCAACTGCCAATCTCCCCGCACCCAGCGGTGCAGGCGCTGCGTATAGGCCAGATAGGCGGAAGGATAATCTTCATAGAGTACGACATCCGAGATCAGGCCGGCGCGCCCGTGGACGCCCTCGAACAGATCATGGCTCAGGAGCGCGTTCTCCGGCGCGCGCCCCTCCAGGCTGCGGTAGAACGCGGCGATATCATAGATGCCCTTGCCTACATAGATCGCCTCGCCAAAGAGATCCTGGTACACATCCGAGACGGCCCGGGTGTACAGATCAAGCCCCATGTCGCTGCCAAAGATACGCGTAAAGCGCGATGCCAGGGCGCTGGTGAACTTGAGTTCTGTGCGCGGCTGCAAGATGGTATAGCCCGCCACCACACGCCCCGTATGCGGATCGAACTGGGCGCGATTGAGCGGATGCGCCAAGGCGCCGATCAGGCGTTGGGCGCTCTGGGGCGGCAGAACGGTGTCGGCGTCGAGGGTGATGACATAACGCACCTGCCTCAGAAAGGCCAGATCGCCCACAGAGACGGCAAACGGGTTGCTCTGGTAGCCCAGCGCCCAGCCATTGAACTGCTCCAACTTGCCCCGCTTGCGCTCCCATCCCATCCACACCCGCTCGGACGGGTTCCACTGCCGTTCTCGGTGCAAGAGGAAAAAGGGGCGGCCATTCCTGCCGTATCTGCGGTTCAGAGCGCGCACGCCTTCGGCTGCGCGCTCGATCAGCGCATCGTCGCCGGCCATGTGCTTTTGTGGGGCATCGCGCAGGTCGCTGAGCAGACCAAAGGCCAGCTCGGGGTCGGCGTTGCTCAGGTAGTGGCGCTCCAACTGGCCCAACAGCGAGTCCACCTCGTCCGCATCGGTGAACAGGCAGGGCACCAGCACAATGCCGCGCATCTCGGGAGGGATGCCCTGGCGCAGGTCCAGCTTGGGCAGCACGCGTGGGGGAACGATGTGGGTAACGAGCATGTTCACCAGGCTTACCGCGGCGATGCTGGCCGGCACACAGGCGAAGGCCAGGATCGCGACGAGCTGGCCCAGATGAGCCTCGCGAGCGACGCCATACCAGAGCAAGCCCGCGATGATGAGCACGGTCAGCAAGAGGATGGCGCCCAGATAGGCGCCCGTGGCATGGCGCAGCAGCCAGGCGCGCATGCGCTCACCGGCGCCAGGCCGGTAGCCGATGCTGGCCGCCAATGCCTCACGGCCACGATCAATGAGGTAATAGCCTACGTGCCATTCGCGCTCGGGGCGCTTTTCTTGGCGCGCTCTCTCTGCCAGCTCGACGGCGCGGCGAGCGATGACCTCCTCCGTCCGATCTGAACGACGCCCCAGAGTCTCAATCGCTTGCCGGTAGCGGTTGCGGCCCTCCTGGTCCATGCGCCCATAGGCACCCGTGGGCTCTTGCTGTAGGGTGCTCTCGACCAGGCTGACCTCTTTTACAAAGGCCGCCCAATCCACGGCGCCCAGCGCACGCAGGGCGCGCACCGCACGCCCAACAATGATCTCTTCTGTCGGGGCATCGGGCAGCTCGACGGCGGGGATGGGCTCGCTTGGCGCATCCAGCCGGTCTCCCAGCGTGTCGGCGACGGCCTGCGCCAGCAGCTCCAACTCGGCCACGCGCAGCATGAGCGGCAGCGCCCATAGTTCGCCCAGAGTGAGGGAACGTACCTCTTGGTATGCCTGCACAAAGCGGGTCAGCCGGTGCAAATCCACCTGGCCATCGCACAGGCGCACGACCTCACGGGCGATGGCATAGATCCGTGGCAGCCCCCGGTGAGGCTCGCCGGCGAGCTTGGGCAGCCGCCGGTAATAGCCAGGGGGCATGTCCTCGATCACCAACCGTCCGGCCTGCTCGACCAGGTACAGGTTGTCCAGCAGCCACTCGGCAGCCGTGGTAACGATGCCCTCAGCCTCGGAGATGCGTACAAAGCGGCCGTACGCCTGGCTCAGCAGGCCCAGCAGACCCTCGATGCGGTCAATGGGCGAGGGGACGCGCAACTCGGTTGGCGAGACGGTGTGGGCGGCTGCGAGTTCCAAGGCTCTGACACGTAGGCTATCCAGAGCCCTGTCGGTCTCTGCCAGACCGACTTGTTCGATTGGTCTGCTCACCATCCGTTAGTGCCCCTTGCTCTCCTTGGCTGCGCTGGCCCAACTGGTATGCTGCTCATCGGCGGGGAGGTCTTGCACCACGAGGAGCGGCGTGCTGCCGTAGACGATCAGGTTCAAGGCCAGGCTGGCAAAGGGCCAGCGACGGGCGCCCGTGTGGCCGTGCGCACAGATGACCACCAGATCGGGTTCCTCGGCATCCACCAAATCGTGCAAGGCGCCGGCCGCATCATGCTCCGAAAGCAGCCGAATCTCACTGTTCACGCTCAGGCTGGCATTGGTCTCCTGCAAATAGCTCTCGGCGGTCTCGATATTCAATTCGACGACCTCAGCCACCAGCGCCCGCTCGTGCTCGGTGAGGGGGGCGCGGCGTGGCAACTGGGGCGGCACCACCACGTGCGCCAGGAGCAGCGTTCCCTCGCCATACCCGGCCAACATGGTGGCAAAAGGCAGCACGCATTCGGCGCGCCGCGAGCAATCCAACGGCACCAGGATCTTGCCATAGCGGAATTCGTGCATCGCCGCATCGGCGGCGCGATAGGCGCGCACAATCAACACGGATGACTTGGCCTCAAAGATCACCTTTTGTGCGACGCTGCTCGAGTTCCAGCGATACAGGCCGCTGCGACCATGACTGCTGAGGATCGTCATATCCACAGCGTTCTGGTCGGCAAAGGAGATGATCTCCTCTGCTGCTTTGCCTTCCAGCAACACCGTATCCACCTCACAGCCCGCGTCAGCCAACCGCTGGGCGACATCTGCAAGATAGCGCTCCCCTTTGGCGCGCACAAGATGCCAGTTTACCGGGCTGATCGGCACAACGCCTTCGGTGATCATCTCGTCTAGAACGCGCAAGAGGGTCACCCGCGCGCCAAAGGCGTGCGCCGATGCGACGACATGGGGGAGCACGCACTCGGCGAGCGAAGAGCCGTCCAACGGGGCCAGAATATGATTGATCATAATGGCATCTCCCGACAGGCGATAGCTAACACAACCCATTCTACCAGGGGAGACGAACTCTCCCAAAAGCGGCCGGCGGTGTAACCAGAAACGCTGCTACAAACGCTGTAGCAGCGGCGGGCGTGTATACGCAGGCCCCGGCGCCAGCAGATGCTCGCCAGGGCCAGGGCTATAGGGTGGCCGGGGGCTCGGCTGCGCTCCAGGAGCGCGCCTGCTCCAGGGCGTTGCGCACTTCTCGGTCTGTGGTCTGACGGAAATCCCGATACCAGGCGCCCACGCCATAGAATGGCTCGGGCGTAGAGACACAGGTCACCTGATCCACCAGCCGCTCAAAAGTGAGGCGCGTATCCGGCGGCGCAACAGGCACGGCCACCACGATCCGGGCAGGATCCTGGCGGCGCGCCGCCTCGACAACGGCTCGCATGGTTGCGCCCGTTGCCAGGCCATCGTCCACCAGGATCACCGTCTTGCCCGCCAGATCTGCCGGCGCCTGGCCACCCAGGCTATGCTGCATCCGCTCCAGCTCGCGCAGCTCGCGTTGGGTGACATCCTCGATGGTGGCCTTGCCGATGCGCAGCATGGCCACGATCTCGTCATTGAGCACGCGCACGCCCCCGACGGCCACGGCGCCCATCGCCAGCTCGGGCTGGCCTGGCACCCCCAGCTTGCGCACCGAGCACACACCCAGGGGGGCGCGCAGGGCGCGTGCCACCTCCAGGGCCACGATCACGCCGCCGCGCGGCAGGCCCCAGACGATCACATCACCCCGGCGCGCCAGGCCGCCAAGCTTGGCGGCAAGCTGTCGTCCGGCGTCGGAACGGTCGGCAAAGATCACGGCGACTCTTTTCCTCAATAGGTCATCTATACCTCGGCCTGGGATTGGAGCTGTAGCCAGCGCACCAGATCGTTGCGCCGCAGCAGGCCGATCAGTTGGCCGTTCTCAAGCACGGGGATCTGGCGCACGTCGCGCTGCATCAGTGTGTTGAACGCCGTCGCGCCGTCATCTCCGGAGGTCACCGTGAGCAACTCCTCTCGGGGCGTCATAATGCCGCGCACCGTGAGGCTATCCCAACGGCTGCGATCCACGCTGCGCACATCCTCCAGCGTCACCAGCCCCACCAGCGCTCCCTGCTCGACCACGGGGAATCCATAGTCATCCGAGCCCATGACGTGCTCGTGGACCAGAACGCTCACGCTGATATCGGGCGGCACCACGGGCGGATTCCGGCGCATGATCGTGGAAACAGGCACGTCTGCGAGGATATCCTGGATGACCACATGCCGGTAGCTGCGCGCGGCGGCGTTGCTGAGAAACCAGCCGATAAAGGCCAGCCACAAGCCGTTGATCAGCCCTGAGCCGAGCAAGGGGATCTCTGCGCCAAAGACCATGGCGATGCCGCCCAGGATGAACATCCAGGCGATCCCCTGGCCGATGGCCGTCGCCCAGCGGGTGGCGCGCGGCAGGTTGCCCGTCAGCGCCCAAAAGAGCGAGCGCACCACGCGCCCGCCATCGAGCGGAAACGCGGGCACCAGGTTAAAGAGCCCCAGCAGCAGATTGACCGAGCCGAGCCAGAGCGCGAGGGCGCCTGCCAAGCCCAACGTGGCCAGCAGGTCTTGCGGCCGCTGGATCAACCCTCCCACGGCGACCACGTTGAGCCCGGCTGCCAGCAGCAACGCAGCGCCGATCACCAGGCTCGTCAGGGGGCCGACGATGGCCATCACGAACTCGCCGCCGGGCGAATCGGGCTCGCGCTGGATGTTCGACACGCCGCCAAAGATAAAGAGCATGATATGGCGCACAGGCAGCCCTTGGGAGCGGGCCACCAGCGAATGGGCCAGCTCGTGGGCCAGCACCGAGGCAAAGAACAACAGAGCGGCAAGCGCCGCCAAGCCCCAAGTTACCCAGGGAGCCCAGTCGGCGCGAAACTGGCCGATGGTGTTGGCCAGGCTCCAGGTAATGAGCGCGAAAACGAACAGCCAGCTCCAATCTACGTGGATGTTGATGCCCAGGATCCGTCCGACACGTATGCCTTCGCCCACGCCAGCCTTCCTTTCTATTGGCCGGCGCACCCGATGAGTCGGGCGCGCCGGGGCAACTTGCTCAGGCCGCACCCCCCTGGCCCGGCTGTTGGCCTCGCAGGGGTAGTAGCGCCAGCGCTGTCTTGATTAGGGTCGCGGCCCCCTCGATGCCCAGCCTGCCCGTATTCAGGACCAGGTGATACAGGGTGGGATCGTCCACGTCAATGTGGTGAAAGGTGCGCAGATATTCCCCCGTGCTGGCATCCATCTCTTGCAGGTAGCGACGCGCCTGCGCCGGGGTCATGCTCTGCTCGCTTTCGAGCCGCGCCTGGCGATCCTCAAAGGGAGCCACCACGCGCACATGCAACACATCGGGCTTGTATTCGAGGACCGCCTGTCCGCCGCGCCCAATGACCAGGATATTGTCCCGCTCATAGGCGGCCAAGATGGTGGCCCGCACCATTCTGACGGCATCGTACTCGTCCAGGATGCGGGGGCGCCGCTCATAGCCGATGGCCGGGCTGCCGATCCACATGCTAAACTCGGCTACCGAGCGCGAGCGCCGGAACAACTCATCCAGGAATCCGCGTCGCTCGTACTCTGCCTCGGAATAGTCAATGATCTGCTCGGGCGGGATGCCCACCTCGGAAGCGACTCGCAGCATCATATGCTTATCGAACGCAGCCAGGCCCAGCTCCTCACACAGGCGCTTGGCCAGCTCCAAACCCCCGGCGCCAACCTGTCGTGACATGGTGATAACTGCCATGCTAGACCTCCCATTGTTGCTGTGCCGGGCTGTAGGGCCCGCACGTGCGAGGGAGCCGCAGCCCTCGCGCACCAAAGGCCCCACAGCCGTCCGTTTCCCGGTCTGCGAACTCAGCCTCTCCCCGCCGAAAGCACCTGCTGGCCCGCCTTTGGCATCACCGCCAGGGCTTGTTTGACCAACGCCAGCGCCCCTTCGATGCCCAGCTTGCCTGTGTTGACCACCAGATGATAGAGCGAGGCGTCGTCGGGGTCTACGTGGTGAAAACTGCGCAGGTACTCTGCCGAGGCGCCCTCGGTCTCTTGGAGGTAGCGGCGCGCTTGAGAGGGGGTCATGTCTTGGGATGCCTGCATACGGCGCAGGCGATCCTCAAAGGGCGCTACCACGCGCAGGTGTAGCACGTCCGGCTTGTCTTCCAGGATCACCTGCCCACCGCGTCCCACGATCAGGGTATTGTCTTGCTCGTAGGCCTTGAGCACGGTGGCGCGGATCAGATCCACCGCGCCCTCCTCATCCAGCACGCGCGTCCGTCGCTCATAGCCGGCGGCCGGGCTCCCCACCCAGGTCGAGAACTCGGCCACGGGCCGCGAGCGCCGAAAGAGGGCCTCGAAAAAGCCGCGCCGCTGATACTCGGTCTCGGAATAGTCAATGATCTCGCCGGCGGTGATGCCGACCTCATTGGCGACGCGCGCCATCAGCCGCTTGTCGAACATGATCAGTTTGAGCTCGTTGCAGAGCTGTTCCGCCAATTCGTCGCTGCCGGAACCGATTTGCCGTGACATGGTGATGACTGTCATGGTAACGCTCCTCCGGCGCCTGCCCACAAGGCGCCCTTGCGTCCAGCCTTGATGCAGAACGGCCGCGCTGCCCGGCGGGCTCGATGCGGCGACTGGACAGTGCCAGAGCCGCCGGCTCAGCAAGCAACCCTGCCTTCTAGCTCTATTATAGCATACTAACCCTACTTATGGGGCCACGAATTTGGGCAGCGCCCGCGCAGTCCGGCGTCGCGTGCACCCTGGCGGGATGGGATCTGCGTCGTCTGGCAATTGCTCTGCGACAGGGCATGTGGTATAACATCTACGTCCTGGCCCTACCAGCTCACAAGGAGTCGCGCCTCAGCATGGATCCACAAGAGAAGACTTGGCTTCAGAACAACCTGCGCACCTTTGCCGGCAGCTCGCACCCAGAGCTGGCCAAGGACATTGCGGCCTACCTCCAGGTGCCCCTCTATGACCATATCACCTCCCGGTTCAGCAACGACAACTTGTATGTGCAGCTCCAAGAGAGCGTGCGTGGCAAGGATGTGGTCATCATCCAGTCGTTCTCGCCGCCCAGCGTGAGCGACAATGTGATCGAGTTGCTGATGATGCTCAACGCTGCCGCCAGCGCGTCTGCCCGCTCGATCCACGCCGTGATCCCTTACTTTTCCTATGCCCGCTCGGACAAGAAGGACGAGCCGCGCATCTCGATCACGGGCCGCCTGATGGCCGATCTGATCGCCACGGCAGGAGCTACTCATGTGATGACCATGACGCTGCACTCGCCCCAGGTGCATGGGTTCTTTAGTGTGCCCACCGATCACCTGACGGCGCGCCCGATCTTTGTGCAGCACTTTCGCAAACGCGATCTGAGCAACTCGGTCGTCGTCTCGCCCGATATCGGCCATGCCAAGCGGGCCACCTCTCTGGCCCGCGCCCTGGGTATCGGCGTTGCCGCGGGCGACAAGATGCGCATCTCTGATACCGAAGTGGTCATGGGGAGCATCATTGGCGATATCCGTGGCAAAGACGTCATCGTCTTTGACGACGAGATCGCCACCGGCGGCTCCATCGTCGCCCTGGTTCAAGAGCTGCGCAAGCATGACGTGAACGGCATCACGCTGGCGTGTACCCACGGCGTCCTCTCAGGGCGGGCCATCGAGCAGCTACAGGCGCTGGACGATGTGCAGGAGATCGTGACCACCAATACGGTGCCCATCCCTGACCACAAGCGGCTGCCCAACATGACCGTGCTCTCGGTTGGGAGCATCTTTGGGGAGGCCATCCGCTGCAATCTGTTGGGGCGTTCTGTGGGGCCACTGTTTGCCTATTGGCACGACCGCTGACGCGCCGGTATTGGCGCATGGCGGGCAGGGCTTGTCTCTGCCCGCTTGGCGGGCGCGAGCGCCTCGTGTCGCACTCTGCGCCCAATTGCAGCCACTATGAATACGCCTATAATGGCTCTCCGTGTCTGAGCACCATCAGGAGAGCCCCGTATGCAAGTTGCCATGATCGGCTTGCCCCTTTCGGGCAAGACCACCCTCGCCAGCGCCATGACCGCCGGCCACGTCGGCAAGCCCGGCCAGCGCCTGGGGCGCGCCGAGATCAAGAGCGCCATTGTGGACGTACCCGACCCGCGCGTGGCCCGCTTGGCCGAGATGTTTCGCCCGCGCCAAGTCACCTATGCCCAGGTGCGCTTTGATGATATCAGCGGCGTGAGCCGTGGCAGCGCCCAGGGCAGCGGCTTTGATGCGCGCCTGCTGGACGCCATGAGCCACGCCGACGCCTTGCTGGAGATTGTGCGCGCCTTTGACGACGATACCGTGCCCCATCCCGAGCTGAGCGTGGATCCTGCCCGCGATATCGAGCTTGTGACCCTCGAACTGATCGTCAGCGACCTGGCTACGGTGGAACGTCGCCTGGAGCGCATCGCCAACGGCATGCCCAAGGCGCGCGGCGACGCCCGCGACAAGCTGTTGGCCGAGGAAACCCTGATGCGCAAGCTGGAAGAGGGCCTGAGCCAGGAGCGGGCCATCCGCGAT
Organism: uncultured Anaerolineales bacterium; assembly: GCA_964482225.1. Classification (GTDB taxonomy): domain Bacteria; phylum Chloroflexota; class Anaerolineae; order UBA1429; family UBA1429; genus UBA1429. Next base: position 13,696 of record CAYZWT010000021.1, on the reverse strand, counting down.
CTGGATCTGACGCCAGAAGAGCAGGCGGCGATTCGGGGCTTTCAATTCCTGACGGCCAAGCCGACCCTGGTGGTGCTCAACCTGGGCGAGGCGGATGATCCACAGACGCCCGCAGACTGGGCCGCCCAACAGCAGCGCGCCCTGGTGCTGGGCATCCGTGGCGCGCTCGAAAAAGAGATCGCCGAGCTGCCGCCCGAGGAACGGGCTCTCTTTCTCGAAAGCTATGGCATCGCCGAGCCCGGTCTGAACGTTCTGGTGCGCGAGTGCTATCGCCTGCTGGGGCTCATGTCCTTTTTCACGGTGGGCGAGGATGAGGTGCGCGCCTGGACCGTGCGCCAGGGCGCTACCGCCGTCGAAGCAGCGGGCGCCATTCACAGCGACCTGGCGCGGGGCTTTATCCGCGCCGAGGTGATCGGCTATGATGAGATGATCGCCTGCGGCAGTATGGCCGAGGCCCGCCGCCGGGGCAAGCTGCGCCTGGAGGGCAAGGAATACGTGGTCCAGGATGGCGACATCCTCAATATCCGCTTCAACGTGTAGAGGCGCCCCAGCCGCGTTGCCCTGACGTTGGTGCGCGAGAGTGGCCGGAGTCAATCCCCAAAGGAGGGGAGGTCCCATGAAGCGAACGCTCCTTCTGGCGCTGGTGTTGGCCGTGTTGAGTGGGCCCCTGGCGGCCTGCTCCGGCGGGCTATTCGGATCGCGCAAGCCGGTGACGCTGCGTTTTGCCTATCGCGCGGGCTCTATGCAAGTCGAGGCGCTGCTGGCCGAGTTCCATGACCAATACCCCCACATCACCGTCGAGCCGGTAGTGGCGCAGAGCGAGGGCGGCGGGCTGCGGCAGCTTGTGTCGGAAGGGCGGGCGGACTTGTTCCGCGATGGGCGCGAGGCCCTGGCCTATGCGCAAGCGGGCTGGATTCAGCCGATTGGTGAGGCGCAACTGGCCGAGTGGTCTGCCATTCGCTCGGACTATTATGCGGGTGCATGGTCGGCCCTGGCGGGCGGCGGGCAGCAGTGGGGCATCCCGGCAGGGCTGGATCCGCTGGTCGTTTACGCCAACGCCCAGGAGCTACGCGCCCTGGGCATGGGCATCCCCGCCGTGGATCAGCGCTGGGATGCGTTCGGTCTGCTCTCGCTGGCCGTGGCCCTGGACCATCCTGAGGGGACGCCCGAGCACCCGGGCGCGCCTCTGTATGGCTTTTGTACCCAGCCGGAGGATTGGGATCCGTTCGTCCTGATCTATCGGTGGGGTGGGGCGCTGGTGGATCGCCTCGATGACCCCCAACGCGCCACTTTGACCCAGCGCGAGACGGTCGAGGCGGTGCGCTGGTACACCGATCTGTTCACAGTCCACGGCGTGGCGCCGGACCCGACCGCCATCAACCGCGAGTTCCCCCAGGGCGGCATGGCCCAGGCCAAGTCGCTGGGGCGTTGCGGCGTGTGGCTGGGGCTCTATAGCGAGCGCGGCGGCCAGGGTACCCCGAGCCGCTGGGCGATGGAGTGGGCCATGCTGCCGCTGCCCCGTATGGGTGGCGACGTGACGCTGGCCGACGTGCAGGGCTACTATCTGGCCGCCGGCTCCGAGCACCCCGAGGAGGCGCTGCTGCTGGCACGCTTTCTCTCCGACCGGTGGAGCGCGGCAGGCCGATACCTGCCGCCGCGCCAATCGCTGGCCGCCGATCCTGCCTATGGGCAGGCGGCCCAGGCGGGAGCCGACGTGCAGAGCATCGTCCCCCGCAGCGCGCTTGTCTCATTGCCGGCCGAACTCTCACCCCGGCTGGGCGCCGTGGGTGAAGCCGTCATCCGCGTGATCTATATGGGCATCCAGCAGGGCGGCGATGTAGAGCAGTTGCTGCACCGGGCTCAGGAGCAGGTGCAGCGCTTTTTCTAGCCGCGCTACCACACGAACACAAAGGTCAGGTCGTTGACGTTGGTGTGGGTGGGCCCCGTTATCAGCAGGTCGCCCAGGTTGGCGAAAAAGGGATAGGCGTCATTGCGCTCCAGGTGATCCCAGGGGTCCAGCCCCAGGGCGCGGGCCCGGGCCACGGTATCCCCCTCGGCCAGGGCGCCGGAAGCGTCGGTTGGCCCATCGGTGCCATCGGTGGCCAGGCAGACGATCGCTACGTCATCCAGCCCCTGGATCGCCAGGGCAGCGGCCAGGGCCATCTCCTGGTTGCGGCCTCCCTTGCCCCGACCGCGCAGGGTCACCGTGGTCTCGCCCCCGGCGATGAGGCAGGCAGGGCGCGCCAGGGGACGGTCTGAGGCGCGAATCTCTTTGCCGATGGCGGCGAACACCTTGGCCACCTCGCGCGCTTCGCCCTCCACATAGGTCGAGAGGAGCAGGGTGTGCAGCCCCAGGTCATGGGCGGCCCCCTGGGCCGCCTCGGCGGCCAGGTCGTTGCTGGCGACGATCACATTCTGCGTCCGCTCGAACACCGGCGAGCCCGCGCCCGGGTTGTCCTCGATCTCGCCCTCTACCCCCTTGCGCAGATAGGCCTCGATGCTGGCGGGGATCGCGCCCAGCAGGCCGTAACGCCGCAGGAGGCCCCAGGCATCGGCAAAAGTGCTGGTGTCGGGCACGGTGGGGCCGGAGGCAATGGCATCCAGTGGGTTGCCCACCACGTCGGAGAGGATCAGGGCGATCACCTGGGCGGGCGCGGCCAGGCGCGCCAGCTTGCCCCCCTTGAGTTGATCCAGGTGCTTGCGGATGGTGTTGATCTCGACGATGTTGGCCCCCGCCCGCAGCAGGGCATCGGTCAGGGCCTGCATGTCATCCAAGGTGACGCCCTCGACCGGCAGGGTCATCAGGGCCGAGCCGCCGCCCGAGATCAGGCAGAGCGCCAGGTCACGCTCGCCCGCCTGGGCCAGCAATTCGGCGATGCGCCGCGAACCGGCCACCCCTGCCTCGTCGGGGATCGGGTGGCCCGCCTCGGTCAGGCTGATCCGCTCGGTGGGCAGCACGTGCTCGTACTTGACATTGATGGCCCCATCGGCGATGCGGTCGCCCAGCAGCGCCTCGATGGCCTGGGCCATAGGGGCATCGGCCTTGCCCGCGCCCACAACATAGATGCGTTCCACCGCCGCCAGGTCATAGACCTGGCCGTCCACGATCAGGCGGTCTCCCTCGCGCCGCACGAAACGCCTGACGGCGGCGGCGGGATCCACGGCATCCAGCGCGGCCTGCAGCACCTGGACGATCTGGCGGCGGCGCTCGCCCTTGAGACCCTCTCGGTCGGTTAGCTGGGGGGCAAAGGTGACCATGCGACTTGTCCTTTCTCAGAGCCGGTGCGGCCCGCGAACGCTCTCACCCCCCAGCGAAACCCGTCCCGGAGGCGGGTTTCGCCTTCCCCCTCTCCCATGCTGGCATGGGAGAGGGGGCGCAGGTTTTCCCTCTGTGCGTCAACCTACGTGGGGGTGAGGGCCATAGAAACGTCAAGAGCTGCGCCCTCACAGCGCATCGTGCGCCCTCACAGCAGCGAGCGCCCCTCGTCGCAAGGGCCGCGAGGGGCGCCAAGAGCCGATCTGCGGCCTGGGCCGGGGGCGTCAGGCGCGGGCCGAGCCCTCACGCGCTTTAAAGATGCGCCCCCACTCGCCCTTTTGCCACACCACCAGCAGCGGCACGGCGAAAAAGAGCGACGAATAGGTGCCGGTGACCATGCCCACGAGCATGATGGTCATGAAATGCCGGATGGTGACGCCGCCAAAAAAGATGATCGCCACCATGACGAACATGGCGTTCAGCTCGGTGGCCAGCGACCTGTGCAAGGTCTCTAGCAGGCTGCGGTTGACCATCGTCTCATAGGGCTCGTGGCGGTGGCGGGCGCTGTTCTCGCGGATGCGGTCGAACACCACGATCACATCCTGGATGGAAAAGCCCACGACGGTGACCACGGCGGTGAGGAACAAGGTATCCATCTCCCAGTGCAGCACCAGGCCGAACAGGCTGCTCAGGCCCAAGAGGATGATCACATCATGGAACATTTTCGTGATGGCGCAGATGCCATAGCGGACGGCGTTGGGCACCCGCCGAAAGGCGATGGCGATAAAGATCAGGATGGCCACCGATGCGGCCAGGATCGCCATCACGGCGGCGCGGGTGGTCTCGCGCCCGACGATGGGCCCCACGCTCTCAAAGCGTAGCTCGGTGGCAGGGCCCAGGGCGCCCTCTAGCACGGCGCTCAGGCTCTCTTTTTCGTCCATATCCATCTCGCGGGCCCGCACAACGATCTGGCGGCCCTCGGAGACGGTCTGGACGGTGGCCTCGGGAAAGCCGTTCTGCTCCAAAAGCTCGCGCACCGTTTCCGGCACCACCGGCTCGTCAAAGGCCAGCTCCAACAAGGAACCGCCGGTGAAATCAATGCTCAGGATCAGAGGCGAACCGTGGGCGATCCAGGAATAGCCCAGCGTCGCCAGGCTGAGCGCCAACAGGGTGGCTGAAAGGATGAAAAACCAGCGACGCTTCTGCACCAGTTGGAACACAGGTACGTCTCCTTCTCTAGATTCCGAGCAGCCAATGGCGCTCGCGCAACCGATCTCCCGCCCAACCAAAGACCACATGGACAAAGGTGCGCGTTACGGTGATGGCGGTGAACATGCTGATCGCCACGCCCAGCGCCAGGGTGACGGCAAAGCCTTTGACCATGCTGGCGCCAAAGCTGTTGCCGAACCACCACAGGATGGCGCAGGTGATCCACACCGAGACGTTGGAATCCAGGATGGATGACCAGGCCCGGCGAAAGCCATACTCGACGGCGCGCTGGAGCGTGCGGCCCTGGCGCAGCTCTTCGCGCATGCGCTCAAAGATCAGGATATTGGCATCCACCGCCATGCCCACCGAGAGCAAGAAACCCGCGATGCCGGGCAGCGTCAGGGTGACGGGGATCAGCTTGTAGAGGGCCAGGGTGATCAGCGCATAGATGATCAGGGCCAGGCAGGCCAGCAAGCCGGGCAGCCGGTAGTAGATCAGCATAAAGGTCAGAACGACGATCAGCCCGATGAACCCGGCGCGGGTGGATTTCTGCACCGATTCGGCGCCCAGGGTCGGGCCGATGGCGCGGGTATCCAGCACGCGGAGCGGGATGGGCAGCGCGCCATAGCGCAACTGGAGCACGATGGCGCGCGCCTCCTCCAGGCCAAAGCTGCCGGTGATCAGGCCCCGGCCATCGGGGATGGCGGTTGTGATCTGGGGGCTCGAGATCACGATCTTGTCGAGGACGATGGACATATAACGACCAACGTTGGCGGCGGTGTGCGCGCCAAAGAGCGCGCCGCCCTCGCTGTCGAACTCGAATGCGATGGTGGGGGCGCCGGTGTTGGGGTCAAAGACGACATCCGCCGTGCGCAGGTTGCGCCCCGTGACCACGGTGTGGTAGATGGTCTCGGTCGGGGTGATCTCTTCGGATGCGACTGCGCCAACGTCGGTGCGCACCACGGTGCCGGGCGGCAGGGGCACTCCCCCCGTATCCACGAACTCGAGCAGGCCGGTCTCTTTGAGGGTATCAATGGCGCGCTGGGGGTCCTGAATGCCGGGCATCTCGACCACGATGCGGCGCGCGCCCACCGATTGCACTACCGGCTCGGCGACGCCCAGGCCGTCCACGCGGTTCTCGATGATGCCGCGCACGGCCGCCATCGCCGCCGGGTCTACCTCGGCATCCTCGGCCACGTCGGCCTCCAGCAATACCTGCATGCCGCCCTGCAGATCGAGGCCCAACTGCACCTCGATCTCGCGCTCGATGCGGAAATCACCGATGCGGATGTGGATGCCTGGGTTGGCGGGCCACGAGACCCATGCGGCGCAAACCGCGATCACGACGATCAAGATGAGCAGGCGGACATCTTGCCTCATGCAGTTCTCCTCGTTAGTTGGCTCGGCATGCCGACAAAGAAAAACACCCCCCTGGGTGCTCGTTGCGAGGGCGCGTCGGGCCATGCCCTCAACAGGCGCCCGGCCCGTCCGGCAATGTGATTATAGCGTCGCACCAAGTGCAGTGTCAAATCAAGTAAGGGGCAACTTGACAGTTGACCAAGCTATGCTATACTCTGTTTTTGCGCACTGGGCTGGATACACTGGCTCATTGCGCCCAGATTCGTTCCGGCCAGGGGGATGCGTCCATCCACTTGGCGCACGTCAGATCCAGTACGATCCTCTACATCGTCCGGCGCACGCGATGGCCAACATTCATACCGACCTGCAACGAACGTCAAGCCGTCGCAGCCTGCCAGCAGGCGTTGTACTATCCTAATCTCAGCAGAGTTCCGCGCAAGTCTCTGGATGCCAGTGTCTACGCGCAAGGAGAACAACAGGTTATGGCGATTCCAGCAACAATGCTACGCATGATGCCCAATCCGAACGGCAGGGTCACCCCGCGCAAGTCCTATGCCCGCATTCCCGAAGTCATGGACATCCCCGACCTGATCAAGACCCAGCAAGAGTCCTTTGCCTGGTTCCAGGTGGAGGGCATCCGCGAGCTGTTCGATGAGATATCCCCGATCGTTAGCTTTAACAAAAACCTAGAGATGCATTTCCCGGGGCTCGATGAGCAAGTGAACGGCGAGTTTGGCCTCGAGTTCCACTTTGAGGCCCCGCCGTACAGCGAGGAAGACTGCCGCGAGCGCGAGATCACCTACGCCGCGCCCCTCTATGTCAAGGTTTTGCTCTATAACCGTGAGACGGACCAGCCCATCGTGCAGGACGTCTATATGGGGGATTTCCCCGTGATGACGGGCAATGCCACCTTTATCATCAATGGCGCCGAGCGTGTGGTGGTCAGCCAGTTGATCCGCTCGCCTGGGGCCTATTTTACGCTGGAAGAGGACCGCGCCACCGGCCGGCAGATGTGCATGGCCAAGCTGATCCCGGACCGGGGCGCCTGGCTCGAGTTCGATACCAGCCGGCGCGATGTGGTCTCGGTCAAGGTGGATCGCAAGCGCAAGATCCCTGTAACCATCCTTCTGCGCGCCCTGGGGGCCGTGTCCGATGGCATTGACGATGTGCCGATTTATGAGGGCAGCGACGAAGAGCTGTTGGCCCTCTTTGAGACGGTGGACGATACGCCGGATCGCTCGTATATCCGCACAACCATGGAATACGATTCGACCCGCGACGCAGAGGACGCCATCTCCGAGTTCTACCGGCGCATGCGACCGGGCGATCCGGCCACGCTGGAGAACGCCAAGAGCTATCTCGAGACGTTGCTCTTTAGCCCCCGCCGCTACGATCTGGGCAGGGTGGGGCGCTACAAGCTCAGCCGTCGCCTGGGCCTGCCGATCCCGGTGGCCCACCGCACCCTGACCAAAAAGGACCTGGTGGGCATTGTGGCGCGCATCATTGCCGTGAACAACGGAATGGAAGACCCGGATGACATTGATCACCTGGGGAACCGCCGCATCAAGACGGTGGGCGAGCTGATTCAGAATCAGCTTCGCGTCGGCTTTTTGCGGATGGAGCGCGTGGTCAAGGAGCGCATGAGCATCCGCGACCCGGACCAGCTCTCGCCCATCTCGCTGATCAATGTGCGCCCGGTGGTGGCCGTGCTGCGCGAGTTCTTTGGCGGCAGCCAGCTCTCTCAGTTCATGCAGCAGACCAACCCGCTGGATGAGCTGACCCACAAGCGCACTCTCTCGGCCCTGGGGCCCGGCGGCCTCAAGCGCGACCGCGCGGGCTTTGACGTGCGCGACGTGCACTATTCGCACTATGGGCGCATCTGCCCCATCGAGACGCCCGAAGGCCCGAACATCGGCCTGATCGGGCGCCTGGCCACCTATGCCGAAGTGAACGAGTACGGTTTTATCGAGACGCCCTATCGGCGTGTGGCGCGCACGGTCGCCAATGATACCGAGCGGCTGTTGGGGCGCACGCTGCGCGAGGCGGTGACGGACCCCGTCACCGGCGAGGTGCTGGCCGAGGCCGGCGTCGTCATCAGCCAGGAACTGGCCGAAAAGATGGTCACGCTGGGGCGCGAGCAGTGGCCCGTGCGCCCGTATGTAACGGACCGCATCGAGTACCTTTCCGCCGATGAAGAGGAACGCTATATCGTGGCCCAGGCCAACTCGCCGATTGACGAGCTGGGCCAGTTCCTGGTGGATCGCGTCTCGGCTCGGGTCTATGATCGCTTTCTGATCGAATTCATTGATCGCGTGTCGTATATGGATGTCTCGCCCAAGCAGGTAGTGGGCGTTTCGGCGGCGCTGATCCCCTTCCTGGAGCATGACGACGCCAACCGCGCCCTGATGGGCTCGAACATGCAGCGCCAGGCGGTGCCCCTTATCCGGCCCGAGGCCCCGATCGTGGGCACCGGCATGGAGTATTGCGCGGCGCTCGATTCGGGGCAGGTCGTCACCGCCGGATCCGAGGGGAGTGTGGTGAGCGTCACCGGCGCGCAGATCGTGATCGAGGGCGAGAACGGCCCCGAAGCCCATCTGCTGCGCAAGTACAATCGCTCGAACCAATCCACCTGCATCGATCAGCGCCCCATCGTCAGCAAGGGCGATCATGTCATGCCGGGGCAGGTCATCGCCGATACCTCGTCCACCGAGCAGGGCGAGTTGGCCCTGGGGCAGAACGTGCTGTGCGCGTTCATGTCCTGGGAGGGTGGCAACTTTGAGGACGCCATCCTGATCAGCGAGGCGATGGTGCGCGAAGACAAGTTCACCTCCATCCATCTGGAAAAGCACGAGGTGGAAGCCCGCGATACCAAGCTGGGCGCCGAAGAGATCACGCGCGATATCCCCAATGTGGGCGAGGACGTGCTGCAGAACCTGGATGAAGAGGGCATCATCTATGTGGGCGCCGAGGTGCGCGCCAATGATGTCCTGGTGGGCAAGATCACGCCCAAGGGCGAGACCGAGCTGACGCCGGAGGAAAAGCTGCTGCGCGCCATCTTTGGCGAAAAGGCGCGCGACGTGCGCGATTCCTCGCTGCGCCTGCCCCACGGTGAAGAGGGCAAAGTGGTCGAGGTCAAGGTCTTTGATCGCGACGAAAGCCGCGAGATGCCGGCCGGCGTAGAGCGCGCCGTGCGGGTGACCGTGGCGCAGCGCCGCAAGCTCACCGAAGGCGACAAGATGGCCGGGCGACATGGCAACAAGGGCGTCATCTCCAAAGTGGTGCCCATCGAGGATATGCCGTTCCTGGCCGATGGCACGCCTGTCGAGATCATCCTGAACCCGCTGGGTGTGCCGGGCCGCATGAACGTGGGCCAGGTGCTGGAAACCCACCTCGGGTGGGCGGCGCAGCGCCTCGGGTTCCGCGTTTCGACGCCTACCTCCGATGGCGCTACTGAGGACGAGATCGCCTCCGAGTTGGCCCGCGCCTGGCTCCTGGATCGCGCCTGGCACGAGCTTGGCGAGCGGACCTGGCCTTGGCTCAAGGAGCATGATATTGCCGCAGAGACGCTGCGCGATGATGCCGAGGCTCGCAGCCTGTACCTGGGCGAGTATCTCTATCAGCAGGGTACGGACGGGGACGCGATCGACCACATCCTGCGGGATCGGGTGCTCTCACAGCGCGCCTGGCTAGATTGCTGGCTGCAAGAGCGCGGCTACGATCCCAAGCGCATGTTGGCCTACCATAACATGAACCGCACGCCGCAGCAGCGCCAGGATATGGACGAGCTGGCCAGAGAGGTCTGCCTGCGCTTTTGGCTGCAAGACGAGGGCCAAGAGGTCGAGGGCCTGACCCGCGAGCAGATCCATGAAAAGGCCCTGGTGGTTACCAGGACAACCGGCATGCCCCTGCCGACCACCGGCAAGGTGATCCTGTACGATGGCAAGACGGGCGAGCCCTATGATCAGCCGGTAACCGTGGGCATCACGTATGTGCTCAAGCTGGCGCACCTGGTGCAGGACAAGGTCCATGCCCGCTCGACCGGCCCCTACTCGCTGGTGACGCAGCAGCCGCTGGGCGGCAAGGCGCAGTTCGGCGGCCAGCGCTTTGGCGAGATGGAGGTCTGGGCGCTGGAGGCGTATGGCGCCGCCTATACGCTGCAAGAGATGCTGACCATCAAGTCGGACGATGTGACGGGCCGCGTCAAGACCTATGAGGCCATCGTCAAGGGCGAGCCCATCGAGGGCTTTGGCATCCCCGAGTCGTTCCGGGTGCTGGTCAAGGAATTGCAGGCGCTGGGGCTTTCGGTCGAGGTGGCCAACGCCAGCGGCGAGCGTATCCAGTTTGGGCGCGGCGAGGCAGTCGAGATTCTGCCGAACCTGGGCTTTGGCCTGGGATTCGGGCCGTCGTCCTGAGTACACGGGTATAGAGGCAAGGTCGCGGGGGTTCGTGATAGGCTGTCTGCGACCTTTGACAGATCATCTGTCCGATAGTATAATCATCGCTTGTGAGTCGAGACACGCTCTCGAGCGCAGCACAGGGAGGATCAACTTGCCGACGATCAATCAGCTTGTACGCAAGGGTCGCAAGACCCCCAAGAGCAAATCGAAATCGCCCGCTCTGAGCTATTCTTACAACTCGCAACGGGCCGAGATGACGCAATCGCGCAAGGGTGCGCCGCAGAGGCGTGGCGTGTGTACACTGGTGCGCACCATGACGCCGAAAAAACCCAACTCGGCGCTACGCAAGATCGCTCGTGTGCGCCTATCCAACGGCGTCGAGGTGACGGCGTATATTCCCGGCGAGGGTCACAACCTGCAGGAGCACTCGGTGGTGCTGGTGCGGGGTGGGCGTGTGCGCGACCTGCCCGGCGTGCGCTATCACATCGTGCGCGGCGCGCTGGATTCGTCCGGAGTTGATGGGCGCTCACGCGGCCGTTCGCAATATGGAACCAAAAAGCCCAAATAGGGCTGTGGCTTGAGGGCCGGGGTTACGGCTCCGGCCAAGTGATCACGTCGAGCTTCAGGAGGATCGAGAATGCCGAGACGCTATCGGCCACCGCGCAGAGTCGTCGAGCCGGATGTGGTTTATAACAGCACTCTGCTGGCCGCCTTTATCAACAATGTTATGACGCGGGGCAAAAAGAGCACCGCTCAGCGGCTGGTGTACGATGCGCTGGAGGCTGTGCAAGAGAGGACCGGGCGCGAGCCCCTTGAGGTCTTTGAGCAGGCCATGCGCAACGCTGCGCCTGTGATCGAGGTCAAGCCCCGGCGCGTGGGTGGCGCGACCTACCAGGTGCCTGTAGAGGTGGCCGCGCATCGGAGAACTTCGCTGGCGATGCGCTGGATCCTATCCTCCGCCAGGAGCCGCCCGGGCAAGACCTTTTCCGAGAGGCTGGCGGGCGAGTTGATGGATGCCGCTCAGAACACGGGAAACGCCGTCAAGAGGCGTGAAGACACGCACCGTATGGCCGAGGCCAACAAGGCGTTTGCCCATTACCGCTGGTAAAGATTCCCTTTCCAGCGGTTCCTTTGGGCGCTGACCGATCTGCCGCTCGGCGATGCATCTGACACTCGCTCCTTGAGCCATGAGTATCGCAGAGGTGAAAGATCGGTGTACGAAGACAGGTCGCTAGACCGGATACGCAACATCGGTATCATTGCCCACATTGACGCGGGCAAGACCACGACAACGGAACGCATCCTGTTCTACACGGGCAGGACGCACCGGATCGGTAACGTGGATGACGGCACGACCGTCACCGATTGGATGGAGCAGGAGCGCGAACGGGGCATCACCATCGCCTCGGCAGCGGTCTCTTGTTTCTGGCGAGAGTATCGCATTAATATCATTGATACGCCCGGGCACATTGATTTCACCGCCGAAGTGCAGCGCAGCCTGCGGGTGCTGGATGGCGGCGTGGTCATCTTTGATGCCGTGCAAGGTGTAGAGCCCCAGTCCGAAACGGTCTGGCGGCAAGCGGATCGGTTCCACGTTCCGCGCATCTGTTTCATTAACAAAATGGATAGGGCCGGGGCCGACTTTTGGCGCTGTATCGAGATGATTCGGGAGCGCCTGGAAGCTGTACCTGTAGCGATACAGGTGCCTATCGGCGCAGAATCCTCTTTCGAGGGAGCCATTGATCTACTGGATCAAGTGGCGCTCGTCTACCACGATGACCTGGGGGCCGAGCCGCAAAGGCTGGCAATTCCTGAGGAACTCGCAGAGCAGGTAGAAGAGGCGCGACAGGTGTTGGTAGAGACCATCGCCGAGACGGATGACGTCTTGCTCGCCAAGTACCTGGAGGGAGAGGATCTGACCGCCGAAGAGTTGCGCCAGGGTTTGCGCAAGGCAACCCTGGGAAATCAGCTCGTGCCGGTATTATGCGGCGCGTCGCTGCGCAATCGGGGCGTACAGCCGGTTCTGGACGCCATTGTAGACTATCTTCCTTCGCCCTTGGATGTGCCCCCCATTGTAGGGGTGCATCCGCAGACGGGCGACAAGGTGGTTCGGCATGCTGATCCGGACGCGCCCTTGGCGGCGCTCGTCTTCAAGATCGTCACCGATCCATTTGTGGGAAGGCTAGCCTACCTCCGCGTTTATTCTGGCACGCTCCACGCCAACACTTCCACGCATAACTCGACCAAAGACCGCAAAGAACGGGTCAACCGTCCCCTGCAAATGTACGCCAACCGGCGCGAAGAGGTGGATTCGGTCTCTGCCGGCGGCATCGCCGCTCTCGGCGGGCTCAAGTTCACCTTTACCGGGGATACCCTGTGCGACCGGGACGATCCTGTCGTCCTGGAAGCCATCACCTTCCCCGAGCCGGTGATCTATGTGGCCATCGAGCCCAGCTCGGCTGCCGACGAGGCGCGCATGTTGCAGGCGCTGCGGGCGCTGACGGATGAGGACCCCACCTTTCGGGTGAGCACCGACGAGAACACCGGCCAGACCCTCATCTCGGGCATGGGCGAGCTGCACCTGGAGATCCTCGTGGATCGCATGGTGCGCGAGTTCAAGGTGCAGGCCAAGGTAGGGCGTCCACAGGTGGCTTACCGCGAGACCATTACCCGAGCGGTTACAGCAGAAAGCGAGTTTGCGGCCCAGCGGGGCAATCGCTCGCTATATGCGCGGGTCAGCGTGGCGCTGGCGCCGGCAGCCAGGGGCGAGGGGTTTCGGTTCGTGAACAACCTGCCGGCCGGGCGCCTGAGCAACGTCATGCTGGCCGAGGTCGAACGGGCATTGCGCGATGCGATGGCCGGGGGTGCGTTGGCGGGCTATCCGCTGGTGGATGTCCAGACGACCTTGGCGGACGTCGCCTATGAGGAGGAGCCGGGCGCCGAGGCCGCGTTGCAGAGCGCAGCGGTGATGGCGTTTGGCAAGGCCGCTCGCGAGGCGCAGCCTGTGCTGCTGGAGCCGGTGATGAAGATCGAGGTGGTGGCTCCCGAGGAGAACACCGGCGACGTGATGGGCGACCTGAACGCCAGGCGCGGCGAGATCGAAGGGATAGAGCCCCGCAGCGGCGGGTTGCAGGCCATTCGTGGGCATATCCCGTTGGCAGAGACCTTTGGCTATGCGACGGACTTGCGTTCGGGCACCCAGGGGCGCGGCTCGTTCACCATGGAGTTTGACTACTATGCGCCGGTTCCTGTCGCGGTATCCAACCGCATCCTGGGCATAGACCAATAGCGACCCGATTCCGCCAGATAGCAGAGGGGTATTTGCCAGGATCGCTTCAACTCGTATACTTTTATCGTTTGCGCTTGGCAACATTGAGCTCTTGACAAACCGAGCTTGTTTGTGGGGGGAAGGAGAAACAGATGGCAAAGGCAGTATTTGAGCGCACCAAGCCTCACGTGAACGTGGGGACGATCG